>JAADJJ010000001.1:1994755-2659674 GCA_010092695.1 Enterobacteriaceae bacterium 4M9
CACGTTTTATAGCCTGATATATTGAGTCAACGCGTGCGGCTGGCTACATTGGCCGCAACTGGATTGTTACTGTACCTACAGGCAAAACCTGAGCAATGCGCCCCTGGCGCTGGCTCAGGTTTTTTTTTGCCTGTTGTTTGGTGCAGGTACAACGAGTCAGTACACCGCGCGCAAGCGCGCTGACGGCGAAACTCTCCTTCAGTCACTTTTTCTGGCCCTGCGGGGTCGGCGGGAGCGCTTTGCCTTAAATTTTAGTTAATGAGAAAGCACACATGATGAAAGCAAAAGGATGGGCTGCCGCTGCCATGCTGTTAGCACCGCTGGCAGGCGCACAGAGCTGGGATGGCACCGTACTGGGTTTTGAAGCGCCACAGGCCGGGCTGCTGGGCGATATGCTGGGTATTCGCCCGATTCTCAGCGAGCATGGCTTTAGCTATAACCTTGGCTGGCTGACCCAGACGGCGTATAACGCGGGCGGCGGTTATAACAGCGACGGCCACGCGGCGTATATTGACCAGTTCGCGCTGACGTTTAACCAGGACCTGGAGCGCTGGACCGGCATCCCGGATGCGCGTATCGAAGGCAATATTGTCAACCGTAACCATAACGATAACCTCACCACAAAACGGTTGCAGGACCCGCGCGTGAGCTTTAACGATCTCTCACAGGAAAGCTGGGGTGGCCAGTCGATTACCCGCCTGGGCTGGTTGACGTTTGCGCGCAGCTTCGATGACCGCCGCCTGACCTGGCGGGTTGGCCTGATGAACAAAGTGCAGACCTTCGACCAGATTGTGCCGTGTGATTTCCAGATGCTGATGCTGTGCGGGGGTAAATCGGCCAACTCGCTCACCTGGAACAACTGGAACGTGCACACCTGGGGCACCGCGTTTGCCTGGCAGGCCACGCCAGAGGTAACCTTCAAACTGGGGCTGATGGAACAAAACCCGCGGGCGTCAAGCCGCAGCCAGGCCTGGAGCTGGTCAACCAAAGGCAGTCGTGGCGTGCTGGTACCGGCAGAAGTGGAGGTAAGAACCTGGGTTAACGACCTGCCGGGTGCTTATAACCTGGGCGTGCTGTTCACCAACGCGCCGCAGCAGGATATGTACAGCGGGCGCAGCCAGCAGGCGGGCGTGAACGACCCGCATGGTTATAAAACCTATGACCGCACCTGGTTTATGTACGCGGGCGTAAACCAGCAGGTGACGCGCCATCAGGATGACGCCCAGCGTGGCCTGAGCGTTTCGCTTAACACCAGCGTGGCAGACCAGCGCAGTAACTACATGCACCACGTTATTGCCGGTTCGCTACGCTACCGTGGCCTGTTTGATGCACGCCCTGAGGACTGGATTGGCCTTGGCGTGAGCTATATGGACATGAGTAATCATTACGCGCGCAACCAGGCGGCACACAACGAGGTGTTGGGCGTGGGCGACTACGGCAACCCGCTTTACAGCCCGCTGCCGGGCCACTCCGTGAACGCTGAACTGTATTACCGTTTTCGCCCGCTATCCTGGCTTGAGCTACAGCCAGGGCTGCAATACTGGCACCGCCCGGCAGGCATAAAAGAGACGCAGGACGCATGGGTGCTGGGTTTAAAAACGGTGCTGACTTTCTGAACCGAAGCGATCTTCATCACGTTTCTTGATGTGCTGCGTTGAGTCAGCGCGCTAATTTGATAGATTGGCTGCATTGGATTGTTACTGCACTGGCAGGCAAAACCTGGTTTCTGGCGTCTGCCGGGGGTCAGGTTTTTTTGTTTTCAGGGTTTACAGGGATACGCCACCGTGAAGATCGCAAAAATACTTAACAATAACGTGGTGGTGGTTCTGGACGAACGCCAGCGCGAACAGGTGGTGATGGGGTGTGGGCTGGCGTTTCAAAAAAAGCCGGGAGACACGCTGGATAATACGCGCATTGAGAAAGTGTTTGCGCTGCAAAACGACCACCTGGTGGCACATCTGACGGAGCTACTCAATCAGATCCCGCCGGAGGTGATGATCACCTGTGACCGCATCATTGAGCTGGCGCGTGGGCGGCTCGGTGCGTTGCAGGAGAATCTCTACATTACGCTCACCGATCACTGTAACTTTGCCATTGAGCGGCAAAAGCAAGGGCTGGCGCTGCGTAACGTGCTGTTGTGGGAAATTAAACGGCTCTACCCGAAAGAGTTTCAGCTTGGGCTGGAGGCACTGGATATTATCGACAAGCGCCTGGGCGTGCGCCTTTCTGAGGATGAAGCGGGGTTTATCGCACTGCATCTGGTGACCGGGCAGCTTAAAAACGAGATGCCAGAGGTGATGCACATCACTCGCGTGATGCAGGAGATTTTGCATCTGGTGAAGTACCAGCTGCGGCTTGAGTATGATGAAGACACGCTCAGCTATCAACGTTTTGTCACGCACCTGAAGTTCTTTGCCCAGCGTATGCTTAACCGTAGCGCAGTAGTGGATGATGACGTGACGCTGCACGCCGCCGTAAAGGAGAACTACCCACAGGCGTGGCGTTGTGCGCTGAAAATTGGTGAGCACCTGGTACAGCGCTACCGCTGTGAGCTGACCACAGAAGAAGTGATGTTTCTCGCGATACATATTGAGCGAGTCAGAAAAGAGAGCCGCACAACCGGCGTGAGTTAACGCCAGGCGGCACAATAAAAACGGATTGTTACTGCTTCGGCAGGCAAAACCTGAGTTTGTCGACTTTTACCGGTCGGCGCTCAGGTTTTTTTTTACTCATAAATGGTCACACGCGCCTGCGGGCGACAGTAAAAGGAAATATTCATGGATAACCGTGAGCTGGCAAAGGACATATTGCATCACGTGGGTGGGCGGCAAAATATTGTAAGCCTGGTACATTGCGCCACGCGCCTGCGCTTTAAGCTACAGGACAGCAGCGCCGCCGACGCCGAAGGACTGAAAAAACGCCCCGGCATTATTACCGTGGTGGAAAGCGGCGGTCAGTTTCAGGTGGTGATTGGTAATCACGTCGGCGACGTTTTCCAGGCGGTGCGCGCTGAAGCAGGGCTGAACGATGACAGCCCACAGCCTGCGGTTGCGCCACAGAACCAGGGCTCGCTGCTGGCACGCTTCATCGACATTGTGTCATCGATTTTTACGCCGTTTCTCGGCGTGCTGGCCGCGTCCGGTATTCTCAAGGGATTGCTGGCGCTATGCGTGGTAATGGGCTGGTTGGCACCCAATGAGGGCACCTATCAAATCTGGTTTGCCGCCAGCGACTCGCTGTTCTACTTCTTCCCGCTGGTGTTGGGCTATACCGCCGGTAAAAAATTTGGCGGTAGCCCGTTTTTGACCATGACCATTGGCGGGGCGTTAACCCATCCGCTGATGATCAAAGCGTTTGAGGCGGCCAGTCAGCCGGGGGCGGCAACTGAGCACTTTTTCGGTATCCCGGTCACCTTTATTAACTACAGCTCTTCAGTTATTCCGATTATTTTCGCTGCCTGGCTGAGCTGCTGGCTGGAGCGCCAGTGCAATAAAGTGATGCCGTCGGCGGTGAAAAACTTCTTCACGCCGCTGGTTTGCCTGATGGTGGTGGTGCCGCTTACCTTCCTGCTGATTGGCCCGGCGGCAACCTGGCTTAGCCAGATGCTGGCAAACGGCTACCAGGCAATCTATGCCTTTGCCCCGTGGCTGGCAGGTGGCGTGATGGGCGCTATCTGGCAGGTGTGTGTGATTTTCGGTCTGCACTGGGGACTGGTGCCGCTCATGATCAACAACATGTCGGTGCTGGGCTACGACACGCTGATGCCGCTGCTGCTGCCCGCCATTATGGGCCAGGTCGGCGCGTGCCTGGGCGTGTTCCTGCGCACCCGCGATGCCCAGCGTAAAACACTGGCAGGCTCGGCGGTGACCGCCGGTGTGTTTGGCGTGACCGAACCGGCGGTGTATGGCGTGACGTTACCGATGCGCCGCCCGTTTATCTTCGGCTGCGTAGCCGGGGCGATTGGCGGCATCATCGTGGGCTTTAGCAATACACATACCTATTCTTTTGGCCTGGCGAGCATCTTTACGCTCGCGCAGACCATCCCGCCAGGTGGCGTGGATGCCACCGTCTGGGGCGTGATTATCGGTACTTTCCTGGCGCTGGTATTGGCCTGTGTGATGACCTTTGTTGCCGGTGAGGCTGGTGCGAAAACCCCGGTTGCTGCGTCTGTGGCAGCCCCCGTTCTGGCTGAGGGCGATGTTGCCGTCCTGGCACCGCTTGCCGGTGAGGTCATTGCCCTTGAGCAGGTGGACGATGCCACCTTTGCCAGCGGCCTGTTGGGGAAAGGTGCCGCCATTGTACCCAGCGCAAATCAGGTGGTTGCCCCCTTTGACGGCGAAGTGGCGTCGCTGTTTGCCACGCGTCACGCCATTGGCCTTGTGAATAACGACGGCGTGGAGGTGCTCATCCACGTAGGTATCGATACGGTAAAGCTCAACGGTCAGCATTTTACGGCTCACGTGACGCCCGGCGCGCACGTTCGCGCAGGCGAAGTGCTGCTGAGTTTTGACCGCGAGGCCATTCTGGGTGCCGGCTTCTCGCTGACCACGCCGGTGATTATTAGTAACAGTGATGATTTTTCTGTCGTTGCCCGCACGGATGATGCTGGCAAGGTGCAGGCAGGTGGCGCATTCCTCACGGTGCGCCGTTAAAAATAAGGAGTATTGAATGAAAGCATTTCCACAACATTTCCTTTGGGGCGGCGCAATGGCGGCAAACCAGGTCGAAGGCGCGTACCGTGAAGGTGGTAAAGGATTGACCACCTCCGACATGCTACCCAACGGTATTTTTGGTGCGCTGGTGGAGCGCAAAGCGGGTGATTCGGCGATTAAAGATGTGGCAATCGATTTTTATCATCGCTACCCGGAAGATATCGCGCTGTTCGCGGAAATGGGATTCACGTGTCTGCGCACTTCTATTGCCTGGGCGCGCATTTTCCCACAGGGTGATGAGACCCAGCCTAACGAAGAAGGACTGGCGTTTTACGACCGCCTGTTTGACGAAATGCTCAAACACGGTATCCAGCCTATGGTGACGCTTTCTCACTATGAAATGCCCTGGGGCCTGGTGGAAAACTACGGCGGTTGGGGTTGCCGCGAGGTGATCGGCTTCTTTGAACGCTACGCACGCACGGTGTTTGCCCGCTATAAAGACAAGGTCAAGCTGTGGCTGACGTTTAACGAAATCAACATGTCACTGCATGCGCCGCTTACGGGCGTGGGTCTGCCGGAAGGCAGCAGCAAGGCGGCGGTGTACCAGGCGATTCACCACCAACTGGTTGCCAGTGCGCTCACCGTGCAGGCCTGCCACGACATGATCCCTGATGCCAAAATCGGCAACATGTTGCTCGGCGGGCTGATGTATCCGCTGTCGTGCAAGCCGGACGACATTTATGAAGCAATGCAGCAAAACCGCGCCTGGCAGTTCTTTGGTGATGTGCAGTGTCGTGGTGATTATCCGGGCTATATGAAGCGCTGGTTACGCGACAACGGTATCACGCTTGATATTACCGAGGCTGACCGTGCAGCGCTGAAGGCAGAAATCGACTTTATCTCGTTTAGCTACTACATGACCGGTTGCTGCACCGCCGATGCCGAACTGTTTGAGAAGACGCGCGGTAACATCCTGAGCATGATCCCTAACCCACATCTGAAAAGCTCAGAGTGGGGCTGGCAGATTGACCCGCTGGGTCTGCGCACATTGATGAACGATATGTGGGATCGCTGGCAAAAACCGCTGTTTATTGTTGAGAACGGGCTGGGTGCCGTTGATAAAGTTGAAGCAGATGGCAGTGTTCAGGACGATTATCGCATTGCGTATATGAACGATCACCTGGTGCAGGTGCGTGAAGCCATTGAGGATGGCGTGGAGGTACTCGGCTATACCAGTTGGGGGCCGATAGACCTGGTAAGTGCATCGAAAGCGGAAATGGCCAAGCGCTATGGCTTTATCTACGTTGACCGTGACGACAGCGGCAACGGCACGCTGGCACGCACGCGTAAGAAGAGTTTTAACTGGTATCGTGAAGTGATTGCCAGTAATGGCTCAAGCCTGAAAGAGTAAGTCCGTTTTCGCCGCGGCTTGCACCTGGGGGATGGGGTGGCGCAGGCCGCGGTGAAACGGCCAATGTTATATCGCTATAATGGCCTGCCTCACGCAGGCCTTTTTTGTCGCGATGTTTTACGCAGCGGGCCGCCGCGCTGCCAGCAGAAACAGCATGGGGCGCTCGGCTTCTTCCGCCAGTCCCGGGTTGTCCGCAATCTGCGCGGCACTCGGTCCCCATTCGTCTATCTGCACCAGTTCAAACCCGCTGGCGATAAGCGCATTAATCCACGTTGCCAGCTTACGGTGCTGTTTGCGCACACCCTCGGCAAACCAGTTGCTGATGCGCACACCTTCCTGCTGATAGTGATTGACTGGCCAGGACGGGTGACCGTCCGGGTCGTGTAGCCAGCCCTGACGCAGGGGAGCGGTGTAAATAGGGTGCTCGGCCGAAAACACCAGCATGCCGCCTGGCGCCAGCGCCTCAAAAAGCGTGTGAAATAGCGTATCAATGCGTGTCAGATAGTGCAGCGCCAGCGAACTGTAAACCAGATCGGCTGAGTTTGCGGGCAAGGTCAGTGTTTCCAGGTCGGCGTGCTGCCAGACGATATCGCTGTGCATTGTCATCTCACGCGCTTTCTCTAACATTTTATGTGAGACATCAATCCCGGTTACCTTTGCCGCACCTTCCTCTGCGGCAAAGCGGCAAAACCAACCGTAGCCGCAGCCCAGGTCAACCACCCGCTTACCGTTAAGCTCTGGCAGCATGGCACGCAGGGCGGGCCATTCTGGCGCACCGTCCAGCCCGTGCTGAGAACGTGGAAGGGTGGCGTAACCGGCAAAAAATTGCGGGTCGTCGTAGATATTCTGTGTTTTGTGGCTGTTTGCCATATTAGTCCTCTGAATCCTCTTTCTTACTGGCCCGGCGTTTGAGCCAGAAGCGCACTGCCAGTACCAGCCCCACGGCCAGCGCCAGCCAGATAATCTGCTTAAGGTGCTTATCCACGCTGTGTAGCCACGGTGCAATCAACTCGCCTCCCATATAGCCCAGCGTGGAGAACAGCGTTGCCCAGACAATGGCCCCCAGAATATTGAGCGGCAAAAATATTTTTGGCGGCAGGTGACTGGCACCGATAAGAATGGGGCCGATGATGCGAAAGCCGTACATAAAGCGTGTGCCAATAACAAACAGCCACGGGCGGCGGTTAATCATACGGCGCGCTTTGGTGATTTGCTTTTGATGGCGGCTGAAACGGCGCAGCAGCGAGTCGCCAAAACGCCTGCCGATAAAGTACAGCACCTGGTCGCCAATCATGCCGCCGAGTGCGACCGCGGCAATCACCAACGGGAATTTCAATAGTCCCTGGTGTGCGGCCACGCCGCCCAGCAGCGTAATGGTTTCACCTTCGGCGATGCTCCCAACCATCAGTGCGCCGTAGCCGTAATGCTCAATTAAGCTTGTGATATCCATTGGCCAGAACGTTCTCTTGTCGCGTTAACCCATTAAGCATACACCCCATGAGGGGGAGGAGGGCCAGCAAGGTGTAACTGTCTGGATAAAATATCACCACTTTCACAGCTGAACGGTAACGGTGAATTATACTTAGCGTGTGAGGCTCTTACGCAGCGTGGCTGATGAGGAGGTTGTATGAACCATGTATGGGGACTGTTCTCTCATCCCAGCAGTGAAATGCAGGCGATCAAACGCGAAAACGAAACGGTTTCTCACCATTATATGCACCATGTCTTACTCATGGCGGCCATCCCGGTGATTTGTGCGTTTATTGGTACAACACAAATTGGCTGGAACTTTGGCGACGGAACCGTGGTTA
This sequence comes from Enterobacteriaceae bacterium 4M9, assembly GCA_010092695.1. Taxonomy (GTDB): domain Bacteria; phylum Pseudomonadota; class Gammaproteobacteria; order Enterobacterales; family Enterobacteriaceae; genus Tenebrionibacter. The sequence continues at coordinate 2,002,630 of JAADJJ010000001.1, forward strand.
AACTGTCACTGATGACCGGGCTGGGTCTGGCGGTGCTGTTTTACGCGCTGATGCTGACCGGTGTGGCGGTAATGGGCTACGTCATTCGCTGGATGGCGCGTAATTATCCGCAACGACCGTCGCTCGGGATGTGTATGGTATTTGCGGGCTATGTGGCAACACCGCTGTTTTTAAGTGGTCTGGTGGCGCTGTATCCGCTGGTGTGGCTGTGTGCACTCGCGGGAACGCTGGCGTTGTTTTATACCGGTTACCTGCTGTATGTGGGCATTCCGACCTTCCTGAATATCACCCGTGATGAAGGCCTGAGCTTCTCCAGTTCAACGCTTGCTATTGGCGTGCTGGTGCTTGAGGTGCTGCTGGCGCTCACGGTGGTGCTCTGGGGCTATGGATACAGATTGTTCTGAATGCACGGCGGCGCTGTACTTATGAGCAGCGCCGCAGCATTTCGTCACGATTATCCAGTAGCGATAGGGTCTTGTCGCGGAGTATGATGCGCAGGCGTCTGCTTCCGCTCGCTTTTTTGGTACACGGTAGCGACAATTGTTATTATTTTAGTGAATGGATTAAGACCCCGCTATGCCGAAAATCCGCGTTTCTTTGTTGAGCCTGGCGCTGTTGTGCGCGCTGCCGTTCGCTCCCGGCGCTGCTGTTGCTAAAACCGTGCAATCCAGCGTCAACCAGCCCCAGATTGCCTCGGGCAGCGCCATGATTATTGACCTCAATACTAACCAGGTGCTTTATTCCAGCCATCCCGACCTTGTGCGTCCTATCGCGTCTATCACTAAGCTTATGACGGCGATGGTGGTGCTGGACGCGAGTTTGCCGCTTGATGAAAAGCTGACGGTGGATATCAGCAACACGCCGGAAATGAAAGGCATCTATTCACGGGTGCGTCTGAACAGCGAAATCAGCCGTCGCGATATGCTGCTGCTGGCGCTGATGTCATCAGAAAACCGTGCAGCGGCAAGCCTGGCGCATCATTATCCGGGTGGGTACAGTGCGTTTATCCGCGCAATGAACGAGAAGGCGAAAGCGCTGGGCATGACCCAGACCCGCTTTGTTGAACCGACGGGCCTGTCGATAGAAAACGTCTCTACCGCACGCGATCTCATCAAACTGCTTATTGCCAGCAAACAGTATCCGCTGCTCGGCCAACTCAGCACCACGCGTGAAGATATGGCGACATTCAGTAAGCCCGCCTACACGCTGCCGTTTCGCAACACAAACCATCTGGTTTACCGCGACAACTGGAATATCCAGCTCACTAAAACTGGTTTTACCAACGCGGCGGGCCACTGCCTGGTGATGCGTACGCTGATTAACAACCGTCCAGTGGCGCTGGTGGTGATGGATGCCTTTGGCAAGTACACCCATTTTGCTGATGCCAGCCGCCTGCGCACCTGGCTTGAAACGGGCGAAATTAAGCCCGTACCTGCTGCCGCACTGGCCTACAAGCGCGAACGCGCTGCCGGGCAGGTCACCGCCAGCGCAGATTAATGGAGCGTGACCGGGCGCGCCTGTGCTGCGCGCCAGTCATTAAGGTTAAATAACGTTATTTTATTCTGTTCGCACGCCAGATTATATTTAGTGGTTTTGTGATTAAATAATCCGATGATATTATCCTGCCGCCGGTGAATATTCGCCGGCATGCCGGTTTTATTAATTGTGGAGCTAACATGGACGGTGCATTAACACAACTCGCGGATTTTTTCACTACGCAAACAAAAGAAACTCTCGCCACAGAACTGGGCAATGGTGCGGCTGGTTCTTTACCTCAGCTGTGCCCAATATTAGTCGCGCAGCTTTATAGCTATCTTAAGAGCGGGAATTATTCTGCAGATTTTTTAAGAAAATTATATAATACTCCCGAATTTTCTGTATCTCGTCTGGGTGATATTTCAGCGGGCGGCCTGCCGCAGTTACTTTCTGCTATTTTGAATAACCACACCAGCGAAACCATTGAGGCCATTGCCTCTTCATTAAATATTAATAAAGAGAAAGCCATTTCGCTTCTGAGTGTCGCGGGAAGCATTGTCCTGGGTATTGCCGGTAAATATCTGCGCAACAGAACGGCGCAGTCGATTTCGCTGGTGGGTTGGCTGGAAACACAGTTGCCTGAACTGCGTGCTGCGGCACCGGGTACCCTGGGTCAGGGCAAGGCGGCACCTGCCGCTACCGCCACCGTGGCTGCCACGACTGGTGCTGCCACAAGCGCGGCAGCGCCAGCAAAACGCCGTAAAATCTGGCCGTGGATCCTGCTGATTGTTCTGTTGTTGTTGGCATTCCTGTTACTTCGCAGTTGCGGTAGCTCTGCGCCTGCGACTCAGGCATCGGCCCCAGCGCCATCGGCACAGCCTGCAGATGACGCAAGTACCTGGTCACTGCCAAAGCTGCAGCTTGGTGAGTTTTTCAAAAAGCAGTTGCCGAACGATGTGACGCTGGATATCCCGCAAAACGGTATTGAGAACCACCTGATTGCCCACATTGAAAGCGGTGACCCGGTCAGTAAAGACCTGTGGTTCTCCTTTGACCGTCTGGTATTTAAAACCAACAGTGCGCAGCTGGAACCGCAGTCTGAAGAGCAGCTCAACAATATCGCTAATATCCTGCGCGCATGGGATAAAGTGAAAATTAAACTGGGTGGCTATACCGATAACACCGGCACTGAGGAATTTAATATGAAATTATCTCAGCAGCGTGCGGATTCAGTGCGTCTGTCCTTAATTGAACGCGGTGTGTCACCGGAGCGTGTCACCGCAGAAGGTTATGGATCGGCGCATCCGGTAGTGCCTAATGATTCCGCTGAAAACCGGGCGCGTAACCGTCGTATTGATATTAACGTGACTGAGAAGTAATTTTCTTAGTATCCCGGTAATCTGGGAAATGACGTAAATAAGGGGCGCACGATGCGCCCCTTTATTATAGCCGACGGTCAGGTTGCCTTTGCGTGGGGTTGTGACTGTACGAGGCAATAGATTCAAACAAACAGCCGTTTGAATTTTACTGACATCCGCCTTACGCAGAAGGCGGATGTTAAGACAGGCAGATTACGCCACGTTGTTCTCGTGCGGTTTGCCACAGTCACATTCGCCCCAGTGCTTCAGCTTACTGGTTTTGCCAATGCCCGGGTTCATGCTGTTGGTCGGATCGTTCTGCTTATAAAACGCGCGTAGCGGCTGCGGCGCTTCATATAAATGGCCAACGTTATGCTCGGCGGGATATTGTGCGCCGCGCTCACGCAGCAGCGCGAGCATCTCCTCTTTGAGCGCATGGACGTCCACGCCTTTTTTCACGATATAGTCCTGATGGAAAACATGGCATAAAAAGTGCCCGTAATAGAGCTTATGCGTCAGCTTATCGCTGATGCTGGCAGGCAGCGTTTCAAACCAGTCACGGTCATTGCGCCGCAGCGCAATATCCAGTGCCAGAATATCTTCGACGTCCTCGGCATGCACGGCGTGATAGCGCACGGCGGCACCGGCAGCAGCGAAACGATGCAGGAACGCTTTACTGCCTTCTTCGGCGGTGCAGGCAAAGAAATCGCCTTCTGCGTCTTTAAAATAGGTGCTTAGCCAGTCGCGTGCCTCGGCAATGCCATCGCCGGACATCTTCAGCAGCAGGTGATGTTCATACTTCTCACGCCAGCTTTTCATGCGCGGCGGCAGGTGAGAGGGGAACAGTGCGCCGAGCTTTTGCATGACGCGGTCGCTGAAGTGCGGCTTCACAAACGGTACGCGTTCAAGCAGCGCGTCGGCACGGCCTTTAAGCGTGAAGAAGAACGGCATTTTGTCGGTGCCGAGTTTGTCTATCATCAGGAAGGTATCTTTGCCGTATTTTTCGGCAATGTCATAGATATCACGGTGCATGTATTCGCCCGCGACCGGCACATTTTTAAAGTTCGCCAGGATGTGGCGGCGAATTTCCGTGAGCACCTGCGGTTGGTTGGTGCCAATGTAAAACACGCCTTGCTGTTTTTCGGCCACGAAGGTATCCAGACGCACGGCGAACACGGCCAGCTTGCCCGCACAACCGGAGGCTTCAAACAGTCGCGTTGGGTCGGCGTTGTAGCGCGACGGCGTGTCGGCTTCCACGTCGCGCACGCGCTCGACGTAATCATGGGCAGAGGCCAGACGCTCGTCGTGGCGAATATCTTCAGGGGCGCACGCGCTCGTCGTCGAGCCTGCCGAGGATTTGCTCCGGTGTGCTGCCAAGTTCAATGCCGAGATGATTGACCAGCTGTAGCGTGCCATTTTCGTTAATGCGCGCAAACAGCGCCATTTCGGTATACGCCGGACCTCGCTGTACCAGCGAACCGCCGGAGTTATTACAGATGCCACCGACCACCGATGCGCCAATGCACGATGAGCCAATCACGGAGTGTGGTTCACGACCGAGCGGCTTAAGCGCTTTTTCCAGCGTATACAGCGTAGTGCCGGGGAAGGCCAGCACCTGCTCTCCTTTGCCGAGCAACTGGAGTTTATCAAGGCGCAGCGTGCTGATAATGACAATCTCGCGATCGTAGTCGCGCCCGTTAGGAGTAGAACCTTCTGTCAGGCCGGTGTTTGCCGCCTGCATCAAAATAATTTTATCGGCCGCAACGCAGGCGCTTAACACACGCCACAGTTCCAGCAGTGAACCCGGGAACACGACCGCCAGCGCATCACCTTCGCCAGAACGAAAGCCGCGGCGATAGCGCGCCGTTTTGGCAGCCTCAGTCAGTATATGGGCCGCACCGACGAGGCGGGTAAGTTCGTTAAGCAGCGCTACACTGTTGTCATTCATGTTATGGGACATGGTCCACTCCTTGTGGTGAGCAAGATGCGAATAATGATGGCCTGGCTTACAGCGGCAGGTTTTGGCTTTATGGGCTGTTGCCGGGCGCACATTCACCCCAAAGCGCGATGCGGGTTGGTGTGCTGCCAGGGCTGGGCGGCTATAAGCATAGCTCTGAAAAGCACCACAGTGCGATGGAAATAACCGATATATCAGTCTGTTTCGTTTCATACGCAGTTTTGCTTGTGGCACACTGCGTGTCTTATCAAAGGAAGAGGCGACCTGCAGCCCGGTCGCGCAACGTGAGAGTGACTCTAATGAAATGGCTTTATGTAGCAGGCATCACCGCAAGCCTGGCGCTGCAACCGGCGCTGGCAGAAGAGCTGTTTGGCGACCATCCGCTGACGCCGCAGGCCCGCGATGTATTCGTGAGCGACCTGCTCAAGAAAATGACCGTTGATGAAAAAATTGGTCAGTTGCGTCTTATCAGCGTTGGTCCGGATAACCCGAAAGAAGCTATCCGCGAGATGATTAAAGAAGGTCAGGTTGGTGCGATTTTTAATACCGTTACCCGCCCGGACATTCGCGCCATGCAGGATCAGGTGATGGAACTCAGCCGCCTGAAAATCCCGTTGTTTTTTGCCTTTGACGTGGTGCACGGTCAGCGCACCGTGTTCCCGATAAGCCTGGGGCTGGCTTCCAGCTTTAACCTGGAAGCGGTAAAAACCGTGGGCCGCGTGTCGGCGCATGAAGCTGCCGACGACGGCCTGAACATGACATGGGCGCCGATGGTGGATGTGTCGCGCGATCCGCGCTGGGGCCGAGTGTCCGAAGGCTTTGGTGAGGACACCTATCTGACGTCAGTGATGGGGCGCACAATGGTAGAGGCCATGCAGGGCAAAAGCCCGGCTGACCGCTATTCGGTGATGACCAGCGTCAAGCACTTCGCGGCTTACGGCGCCGTGGAAGGCGGTAAAGAGTACAACAGCGTCGACATGAGCCTGCAGCGTCTGTTTACGATTATATGCCGCCGTATAAAGCCGGGCTGGATGCGGGCAGCGGTGCGGTGATGGTGGGCCTGAACTCGCTTAACGGCACGCCAGCGTCTTCTGACTCATGGTTGCTTAAAGAAATTCTGCGCGACAAGTGGGGCTTTACCGGTATACGGTGTCGGATCACGGTGCAATTAAAGAGCTTATTAAACACGGCACCGCCAGCGACCCGAAAGACGCAGTGCGCGTGGCAATCAAGTCCGGCATCAACATGAGCATGAGCGATGAATATTACAGCAAGTACCTGCCGGAGCTGGTGAAAAACGGCGACGTGACCATGGCTGAGCTGGATGATGCCGCGCGCCACGTGCTCAACGTGAAATACGATATGGGTCTGTTTAACGATCGTATCGTCACCTGGGGCCAAAAGGCTCCGATCCGAAAGATACCTTTGCCGAAGCGCGTCTGCACCGTGACGATGCCCGCAAGGTGGCGCGTGAAAGTCTGGTGCTGTTGAAAAAACCGCCAGCAAACGCTGCCGCTGAAAAAATCCGGCACCATTGCCGTGGTAGGGCCGCTTGCCGACAGCCAGCGCGATATGATGGGCAGCTGGTCCGGCGCAGGGCGTGATTGCACAGACCGTGACGGCGCTGCAGGGCATTCGTAGCGCGGTGGGTGACAATGCGAAGATCATTTACGCCCAAAGGGGCCAACGTCACCAATCATAAAGGCATAATCGACTTCCTTAACCAGTATGAAAAAGCGGTTGCCGTCGATTCGCGCACGCCACAGCAGATGATGATGAAGCGGTTGAGGCGGCAAAACAGTCTGATGTGGTGGTGGCCGTCGTGGGTGAAGCCCAGGGCATGGCGCATGAAGCCTCAGCCGCACTGACATTACCATTCCGCAGAGCCAGCGCGACCTGATAGCTGCGCTCAAAGCACCGGTAAACCGCTGGTGCTGGTGCTAATGAATGGCCGTCCGCTGGCAATAGTAAAAGAAGACCAGCAGGCCGATGCCATTCTGGAGACCCTGGTTTGCCGGCACTGAAGGGGGCAATGCCATTGCCGACGTACTCTTTGGCGACTACAACCCTCCGGCAAACTGCCTATGTCGTTCCCGCGCTCGGTCGGTCAAATTCCGGTGTACTACAGCCACCTCAACACCGGGCGTCCGTATAACCCTGAGAAGCCGAATAGTACACCTCGCGCTACTTTGACGAGGCCAACGGCCCGCTGTATCCGTTTGGTTACGGCCTGAGCTACACCACGTTCAGCGTGTCCGACGTGAAGATGTCGGCACCGAGCATGACGCAGGATGGCTCGGTGAACGCCAGCGTTACCGTCAGCAACACCGGCGAGCGTGAAGGGGCCACGGCGGTGCAACTGTATTTGCAGGACGTGACCGCCTCCATGAGCCGCCCGGTAAAAGAGTTGAAAGCGTTTAAGAAAGTGACGCTCAAGCCGGGAGAGTCCACGACTGTGAGCTTCCCGATTGATGTCAACGCGCTTAAGTTCTGGAACCAGAAAATGGAATACGCCGCCGAACCCGGCAAGTTCAATGTCTTCATCGGGCTGGATTCTGCCCGCGTGAAGCAGAGCGAGTTTGAATTGAAATAAGCAACAAGGCCGGGCAACCGGCCTTTTTTTATCACTGAATCCTCCGAATTCTCAACCACTTCGGCCAAATCTGCGATTCCCGACTACACTCTTTCTTCGTTAACGCTTGAATAAATCAATAAAAATGGAGAGGTCACCATGACGGGACCGTGGAAAAAATTCACGCTTGCGGCAGCGCTGACGCTGGCGGTGGCAGGTGCACAGGCGGCTGAGCCGGTGAAGGTTGGCTCTAAAATCGACACCGAAGGTTCGCTGCTCGGTAATATTATTTTGCAGGTGCTGGAAAGCTATGGCGTGAAAACCGTCAACAAAATCCAGCTTGGCACCACCTCGGTCGTGCGCAGTGCAATTACTGCCGGTGAGCTGGACATCTACCCGGAATATACCGGCAACGGCGCGTTCTTTTTTAAAGAAGAGAAATCGCCAGTGTGGAAAAACGCGCAGCAGGGCTATGACACGGTAAAAACCCTGGATGCGCAGCAAAATCACCTGGTCTGGCTCACGCCTGCGCCAGCTAACAACACCTGGACTATTGCGATGCGTAAGGAGCTGGCGCAGCAGGGCAAGCTGACCACCCTTGCCGACTTGAGCCGTTACCTGAAAGAGGGCGGTCAGTTTAAGCTTGCAGCATCGGCGGAGTTTATCGAGCGCACCGATGCGCTGCCCGCGTTTGAAAAAGCCTACGGTTTTAAACTGGAGCAATCCCAGCTTCTGTCGCTGGCGGGCGGTGATACTGCGGTAACGCTGCGTGCCGCTGCGCAGCAGACCTCCGGCGTCAATGCCGCAATGGCTTATGGCACCGACGGCCCGGTGGCGGCACTGGGGCTGGTGACGCTGAGTGACCCAAAGGCGGTACAGCCGATTTACGCGCCTACACCGGTGGTGCGTGAGGCCGTACTTAAGGCATATCCACAAATGGGCGACTGGCTGAAGCCGGTTTTCAGCGCACTGGATGAAAAAACCTTACAGCAGCTTAACGCCAGCATTGCCGTGGATGGGCTGGATGCGCGTAAAGTGGCAGGCGACTGGCTCAGGCAAAAAGGTCTTCTCAACGCGGAGCGATAAGGGTGAGACTGCATTGCCACAATCGTGTCGCACTGCTGCTGGTGATACTGATGGCGCTGGCGGCGGGACTGCCGTTCCTCAGCCATGCGCCTAACCGGCTGCTTTCCGGCGAGCCGGTTTCCTTGCCTGCGCTACTGGGCGCGGCATTCTGGCTGTTGCTCATTCCTTTTCTTCTTCTGCTCACACTGGCGTTTATTCCGTATCCACGGGCATCGTCCATCGTCACGCTGGTGATAAGCCAGGGGTTGCTGGTAGTGCTGTTGTTACTGCTGGCGCGCAGTGCTAACGCGCTTGCCGCAGACGCCAGCCCGGCTGCGCGCACCTCGCCGGGCAGCGGGCTGTGGTTGTTAGTGTCTTTATGCCTGCTGTTGTGCAGTGATGCGGCAGGGCGGCTTACCCGGCGCGGCACCTGGCGCTGGTTGTTGCAGGCGCAGGTGTGGGTTATCCCGCTACTGCTGCTGGCACACGGGCAGTTTGCCAACCTTTCCCTTCTTAAAGAATATGCCAACCGACAAGACGTATTTGACGATGCGCTGGGCCGACATTTGCTGCTGCTTGGCGCGACGCTGCTGCCTGCGCTGCTCATTGGCGTGCCGCTGGGCGTGTGGAGCTATCGCCGTGCTGCGCTGCGTGGCCCGCTCTTTACCGTACTGAATATTATTCAGACAGTGCCTGCCGTGGCGCTGTTTGGTTTGCTGATAGCGCCGCTGGCTGACCTTGGGCGCTGGTTGTCCGGGCTGGGTGTGACGGGGATCAGCGGTACCGGGTTGACGCCTGCGCTGCTGGCGCTGGTGCTGTATGCCCTGTTACCGCTGGTCAGAAGCGTGGTGGCGGGGCTGGAGCAGGTGCCCGCGGAGGTACGCGAAAGCGCGCGCGGTATGGGCATGTCGGCGTGGCAAATCTTTTTTCAGGTGGAAGTGCCGCTGGCGCTACCGGTACTGCTGCGTGGCCTGAAGGTGGTGGCGGTACAGACGTTCGGCCTGGCGGTCGTGGCGGCGCTAATTGGTGCAGGCGGCTTTGGCGCACTGGTGTTTCAGGGGCTGCTCAGTAGCGCGCTGGATCTGGTGCTGCTGGGGGTTATCCCGGTTATCGCGCTGGCGGTACTGGCAGATGCGCTGTTTAACCTGCTGATTGTCGGGCTGGAGGCGGCAAATCATGATTGAATTTATTGGCGTCAGTAAATATTACCAGGGACGCGCGGCGGTAGATGGACTGTCGCTGAACTGTCCGCAAGGGGCATTTACCGTGCTGGTGGGCACGTCCGGTTCAGGAAAGTCCACCACGCTCAAGATGATAAACCGGCTGGTGGAGCACGACGCCGGGCAGATTCGCTTTGCCGGGCGTGATATCAACGAAACTGACCCGCGCCAGTTGCGCCAGCGTATTGGTTATGCCATTCAGTCCGTGGGGCTGTTCCCACACTGGACGGTGGCGCGCAACATTGCCACCGTACCGCAGTTGCTGCACTGGCCGAAGCAAAAAATCAACGCGCGGGTAGACGAGCTTCTGGATTTGCTGGGGCTGGAGCCTGCGCTTTTTCGCGAGCGCTATCCGCACCAGCTTTCAGGTGGGCAACAGCAGCGGGTGGGCGTGGCGCGGGCGCTGGCCGCAGACCCTGAAGTGTTGTTGATGGATGAGCCGTTTGGTGCGCTCGACCCGGTAACGCGCACGGCAATGCAGCAGGAAATTCGCCGCATTCACCAATTGCAGGGGCGCACCATTGTGCTGGTCACGCACGATGTGGATGAAGCGCTGCGGCTGGCCGACCGCGTGGTGCTGATGGACGGCGGCAAGGTAATACAGCAGGGCACGCCGCATGAACTTCTCAGCCAGCCTGCCAGTCCGTTTGTGCGCGCGTTTTTTGGCAGCCACGAGCCTGGCGTGCGGTTGCTGTCGCTGCACACAGTGGCGCAGCGTATGCGCTCTGGGGAGCGCTGTCGCGGTGAGTCGGTGCCTCATGATTTAACGCTGCGCGAGGCGCTGTCACGTTTTGTGGAGTCTGGCGTGACCACACTTGGCGTCACCGATGCCACCGGCCAGCCCTGCGGCGTGCTGCATTTCAATGACCTGGTTGAAACGTCGTGAGCAGCGTCATGGTCATGTTACGCTCATCGTTATTCTGGTTGCTGGCGCTGTTTATTGCATTGCTGATGGCGCTGCCGCACAGCGAAGCACTGTGGGCCAGGTGGTTTCCAGCGCTTGACCGGCCGCTCTATCAACAGGACAGCTTTGCCGCGCTGGCGTTGGTGCATCTGCTGCTGGTGCTGGCCTCCAGCCTGCTGGCGGCGGTTATCGGCATTAGCGTGGGGATTGCCGTAACGCGCCCTGGCGGGCGCGAGTTTCGCCCGCTGGCGGAAACCCTGGCTGCGGTGGGGCAGACGTTTCCTCCCGTTGCTGTGCTGGCGATTGCGGTACCGGTGCTGGGGTTTGGGCAAACCCCTGCGCTGATTGCGCTGGTGCTGTATGGGTTATTGCCGATATTACAGGGTACCCTCGCAGGAATGGCGGCAGTGCCAGCGGATGCCCGCGAGGTGGCAAACGGCGTAGGGATGAGCCACTGGCAGCGACTGTGGCAGGTGGAATTGCCGCTTGCCGCACCGGTAATGCTGGCAGGTCTCAGAACATCGGTGATTATTAATATTGGCACGGCAGCGATTGCCTCGACCGTGGGCGTACGCTCGCTTGGCACGCCAATTATTATCGGCCTGAGTGGGTTTAATACCGCGTGGGTTATTCAGGGAGCGGTGACGGTCGCGCTGATGGCCATTGTGGTTGACAGCGCTTTTGCGCATTTACAGCGTCGCTTTACCCCATACGCACGATAATGCTGTAGCCCATCAGCATAACGCCACCGATACCACCGAGCGCCATGAGGATCATGCCGGCGATTATCGCGATTTTACCTGGTTTCATGATGTGTTCCTTTTGTTAGCAAAAGGATTATACGGTGAAGAAAAGCTGTTAACGAAGCATTATGTGCCGGATGGGTGAAGCGGTGCACATCCAACGCGATTTTCTGCCTGTCGGGGTATGGCAGGCGCTGTTTTGCCACGCGACAACCACATGCTTTCTGAACGACGCCCAGGTAAAACCGGTAGAAAAGCAAAACCCCACGGCGTTGCGTGGGGTTTTGTGTGCATCTCAGCTGTGTTTAGCTGACGCGCTGGCCTGGCTGTGCGCCGCTGTCCGGGCTTAACAGGAAGATATCTTTCCCGCCAGGGCCGGCTGCCATTACCATGCCTTCAGACATGCCAAAGCGCATTTTACGCGGCGCCAGGTTCGCGACCATCACCGTCAGGCGACCAATCAGCGCCTGCGGGTCCGGATACGCGGAGCGGATGCCGGAGAACACGTTGCGCTTCTCGCCGCCGAGATCGAGCGTCAGGCGCAGCAGCTTGTCGGAGCCGTCCACAAACTCAGCGTTTTCAATGAGTGCAATGCGCATATCCACTTTGGCGAAGTCGTCAAAGGTGATGGTCTCAGCAATCGGTTCATCGGCAAGCGGGCCGCTCACTGGCTGTGCTGCGGTGGCCTTCACTTCTTCTTTTGATGCCTCAACCAGTGCTTCGACCTGCTTCATGTCGATACGGTTATACAGCGCCTTGAAGGTATTGACCTTGTGACTCAGCAGCGGCTGGGCAATACCGTCCCAGGTCAGGGTGGTATTGAGGAACGTTTCGGTGCGTTCGGCAAGCGAAGGCAGTACCGGCTTAAGCCAGGTCATCAGCACGCGGAACAGGTTGATGCCCATAGAGCAGATAGCCTGAAGGTCAGCGTCACGGCCTTCTTCTTTCGCGACCACCCACGGCGCTTGTTCGTCCACATAACGGTTAGCGAGGTCAGCCAGCGCCATGATTTCACGCACCGCGCGGCCAAATTCACGGCTCTCCCACGCATCGCCAATGCTTTTTGCCGCGTCGGTAAAGGTCTGGTACAGCGCCGGGTCAGCAAGCTCTGCGGCGAGTTCGCCATCAAAACGTTTGGCAATGAAGCCCGCGTTACGGGAGGCCAGGTTAACCACTTTGTTGACGATATCGGCGTTCACGCGCTGCACGAAGTCTTCGAGGTTAAGGTCGATATCGTCGATGCGCGGTGACAGTTTGGCGGTGTAGTAGTAACGCAGACTGTCAGCATCAAAATGCTTAAGCCAGGTGCTGGCTTTGATGAAGGTGCCGCGGGATTTTGACATCTTGGCGCCGTTTACCGTTACGTAGCCATGTACGAACAGGTTGGTCGGCTTGCGGTAGCCGCTGCCTTCCAGCATGGCCGGCCAGAACAGGCTGTGGAAGTACACGATGTCTTTGCCGATAAAGTGATACAGCTCGGCGTCAGAATCTTTTTTCCACCACTCGTCAAAGTTCAGGTCGTCGCGCTTGTCGCACAGGTTTTTGAACGAACCCATGTAGCCAATCGGCGCGTCCAGCCAGACGTAGAAGTATTTGCCCGGCGCGTTCGGGATTTCAAAACCGAAGTACGGCGCGTCGCGGGAGATATCCCACTGCTGCAAACCGGCGTCGAACCACTCCTGCATTTTGTTCGCAACCTGCTCCTGCAGCGCACCAGAGCGCGTCCAGGCTTTCAGCATTTCGCTAAACGACGGCAGGTCAAAGAAGAAGTGCTCGGATTCGCGCATCACCGGGGTGGCGCCAGACACCACGGATTTCGGGTCAATCAGCTCAGTTGGGCTGTAGGTTGCGCCACACACTTCGCAGTTGTCGCCGTACTGGTCCGGGGATTTACATTTCGGGCAGGTGCCTTTCACAAAACGGTCCGGCAGGAACATGCCTTTTTCCGGATCGTAAAGCTGGGAGATGGTGCGGTTTTTGATAAAGCCGTTTTCTTTCAGGCGCGTGTAGATAAGCTCAGACAGCTCGCGGTTCTCCTCGCTGTGCGTGGAGTGATAGTTGTCATAGCTGATATCAAAACCGGCAAAATCGGTCTGATGTTCCTGGCTCATTTCACCAATCATCTGCTCTGGCGTGATGCCAAGCTGCTGTGCTTTAAGCATAATCGGCGTGCCGTGGGCATCGTCGGCGCAGATGAAGTTGACGTTGTGGCCGCGCATTCGCTGATACCGAACCCAGACATCCGCCTGGATATGCTCCAGCATGTGGCCGAGATGAATGGAGCCATTCGCATAGGGAAGGGCGCAGGTAACCAGTATTTTCTTCGCGACGTGAGCCATAGTTATCGTTCAGTTTTCATGAATAAAAAAAGGGGTTCGATAGTAACAAATGGGGAATAGTTTGGTAAGCCAAAAGCGAGTGATGGGGGAATTATTCGCTCTCTGGTATGCTTAAGGACAAGCAATGTCATTACCCTAACAAAGGAGTCGGGATGAACTCGCAATCCCCGTCCAGATCCCCGGAAGCCCTGCGCGCCACGGTTGCCGGGACGCTGGTCAATTTTCAGCACCCAACGTTAACGCATAACCTCACCGCCCTGAAAGCGCTGCATCACGTTGCCTGGCTTGATGAGACCGTGCACATTGAATTGCAAATGCCGTTTGCCTGGAAGAGCGCGTTTGAAGAACTTAAAGAGCAGTGCAGCGCGGATTTGCTGCGCCTGACTGGCGCAAAAGCCATTGACTGGAAGCTCAGCCACAACATCGCCACGCTCAAGCGCGTGAAGGATCAAGCTGGCATCAATGGCGTGAAGAACATCATTGCCGTCAGTTCCGGCAAGGGCGGTGTGGGTAAATCTTCCACCGCCGTGAACCTGGCGCTGGCGCTGGCCGCGGAAGGGGCAAAGGTCGGTATTCTGGATGCCGATATCTACGGTCCCTCTATCCCGACGATGCTTGGCGCCGAAGGCGAGCGCCCAACCTCGCCGGATGGCACCCACATGGCCCCGATTCTGGCCCATGGGTTGGCCACTAACTCCATTGGCTATCTCGTGACCGACGATAACGCCATGGTCTGGCGTGGGCCGATGGCGAGCAAAGCGCTGATGCAAATGTTGCAGGAAACCCTGTGGCCGGAGCTGGACTATCTGGTGCTCGACATGCCGCCAGGTACCGGTGACATTCAGCTGACGCTGGCGCAGAACATTCCGGTGACCGGTGCGGTGGTGGTGACCACGCCGCAGGATGTGGCGCTGCTGGATGCCAAAAAAGGCATCGTGATGTTCCGCAAAGTTGACGTGCCGGTACTGGGCATTGTTGAGAATATGAGCATGCATATTTGCAGCAACTGCGGCCACCATGAGCCGATTTTCGGCACCGGCGGCGCTGAGAAGCTGGCGGCGACATACCACACTGCGCTACTGGGGCAGATGCCGCTGCACATTACCTTGCGTGAAGATCTCGACCGTGGGCAGCCGACGGTAGTAAGCCGCCCGGACAGCGAATTTACCGCCATGTACCGCCAGCTTGCAGGCCGCGTTGCCGCGCAGCTTTACTGGCAGGGCGAGGTCATTCCGGGGGAGATTGCGTTTCGCGCGCTGTGATAGTTCAGACGTGACCCGCGTAAAGCCGCTTCCTGTGAAGCGGCTTTTTTATGGTTCAGGGAAATGAACGCTCAGTACGTATCAGTGCTGATAAAAAATATCGCCCGACATGGCGCGCAGCACCTTGCCTTCGGTATTGGTGATGAGTACATAGTTGCCGCCCATGTAGGTCCAGTGGCTGTCGGCATCAGGCGCGGGCAGGTGGCGCTGGTTCCACTGGCCGATTTCATATTGCTTTGAGCGATATAATTCCGGGACGATATCGCCAGGTTTAAAGGTACGGAAATCAGCACTGAATTCTTTGAGCTCGAACGACGCATCGCCGCGTTGTGCCTGTGGCTGCGTTAAAGCTTCTGCCTGTTCATCCACGCTGCCCTGCGCGGCCAGTACCTGGCTGGCGTTTCCCAGCAGCAGCGCTGCTGCCAGTAACACAACTTTTCTACCCATAATCACTCCGCTTTTTGGCTTACCCGCACTGATATCGGGACAGCATTTATCTTCCAGGAACGCTGTCATGCGCCGTTTATGATTCACTCCTTTGAAAAGTGCGGCAAGTTTGATTGTGTGTGAAAAGGTGTCATTTCGCAATTTGCGAAACAATTCATTTACTTTTTACCCACTGTCATTACGGAATGCCCCTGGCGTTCATCCGTTGTAATATGAGGTAAAATAATTATATTTCTCATTTGCATTTGGCGGCTGTGTTGACCGTGAAGACAGCGCTGGAAACGACAGCCCCACTAAAGGCGTAGAGTGAGTGGGCTTGCTGGCTAGATAACCCTGCTGGTAGAACGAACCCGTAGTTATCCAAAGAGGACATAACAATGCAGGCTGGAATCAAAATGATGGCCGCTCTGTGGCTGAGCGCTGGAATGGTGTTTGGTGTAGGTGCGGCACAAAACGTTACGCGCGATGTCGCGGCAGAAGAGGCAAACCGCACGCTGGTGCTCAATTTCTATGACCGCTTTTTTAATAAACATGAAGTTACGCAGGCTGCTGAAGTGGTGGCAGACAATTACAAACAACACAACCCGCAGGTGCCGGATGGCAAAGCGCCGTTTGTGTCCTATTTTGCTGGTTACTTTAAAGAGAACCCGCAGTCGCGTGCACGTATTGTCCGTAGCGCCACCGATGGCGACCTGGTCTATCTGCACGTTCACTCTGCCAGCGGGCCGAAAGACCGTGGACAGGCGGTGGTGGATATTTTCCGCGTGCAGGGCGGGAAGATTGTTGAGCACTGGGATGTGATTCAGGAGGTGCCGGAGAAGGCAGCCAACAGTAATACCATGTTCTGACGCTTTCGGCCCGTAAGGGCCGTTTTTCATTGTGCCCGCCGCGCTATTTCCCCGTATGATAAGCATCCTGTTAATAAACGGATATGCCCATGATTTGGTTGATGCTGTTGACGCTGGTGGTGGTGTTTATTGTTGGTTTTCGCGTGCTGACCTCGGACTCGCGCCGTGCGGTCAAGCGCCTGAGCGAAAGGCTGGCGATTACGCCGGTGGCGGTGGAATCAATGATGGACCAGATGGGGAAGGTCGCCAGCAGTGAATTTCTTGCACTGCTTGCCCGCCCGGGCGAAACCGCGCTTGCGCACGGTGCGCAGACATTGCTCATCTGGCAACTCTTCATCATTGACGTCAGCGACAGCAATCTGGTGACCTGGCACCGCATTCTCCAGCGTGCGCGACTGGCCTCGCCGTTGAGTGACGCTCAGATTCGCCTTGCGTTCAGCTTGCTGCGTGAGATGGAGCCAGAAATGGATGAAATGAAGGCGTTTCAGCAACGTTATAACGCGTTTTACGCCGAACATGCCCCCCAGCCGCGGTTGGCTGCTGCTAACGATGGCGATTTACTGCACTAAAGCACCCGTTGGATAAAACAAAGGCGCTGTGGTTGCCCGCAGCGCCTTTACTGCTTAATTACGTTACCCTTATTCCATCAGTGAACTGATGATCGCCAGGTGGGCACGAATGCCGTTTTTCATTGCCGCTTCATCCAGCACAAAGTGCGGATTATGTACGCTCCACACTGCGCCAATGTTCGGGTTGCCGGTGCCGACAAACATAAAACAGCCTGGCACCCTTTCCTGGTAGGACGAAAAGTCCTCGCTGCTGAAAATGGGGTATTGGCTCTCCTGTAGCGTCCCTTGTGGGAAAAATTCTGCCACTTTCTCGCGCGCCAGGCGGCAGGCATCCGGGTGGTTGATGCCAACCGTGTAACCACGCTGCCAGGTAATCTCAAAACTCGCGCCGTGGGCGCGGGTCACGCCATCAAGAATGCGCGCAAACAGCGCCGGAACATTTTTACGCACTTCGTTATCGTGGGTGCGCACCGTACCTGCCAGGTGCGCGCTGTCGGGGATAACGTTGTAGCTGTCGCCCGCGCGGAAGGTGGCGACTGTGACCACTGGCGTGTGTAGCGGATTGGTGCTGCGCGAAACAATGGTTTGCAGTGTGGACACCACTTCAGCGCCAATCACAATCGGGTCAATGGACTGGTGCGGCGTGGAGCCGTGGCCGCCTTTGCCGTTAATGGTGATATCAAAGTTATCACTGGAGGCGACGTACGGACCTTCTTTGAGCATCAGTTTGCCAGACGGTAAATCCGGGTAGACGTGCAGCGCAAAGATGCGCTCCACATCGTCAATCACGCCAAGCTCAATCAAATCCTTTGCTCCACCCGGCGGCACTTCTTCTGCGGGCTGGAAGATAAATTTCACCGCGCCATGCAGGCGATGGCGAAAGCCCGCGAGAATTTTAACTGCACCCATCAGCATGGCCGTGTGGGCATCGTGGCCGCACGCGTGCATCACACCGCTTTTTTGCGAGGTAAAACTCTCACCGCTTTTTTCCTGTAGCGGCAGGGCGTCAATATCTGCGCGCAGCGCCCACGTCGGGCCGGCGTATTCACCTTTCAGCACGGCAATGACGCTGTTTTCCACCGGGCGGGAAATCTCGATACCCTCAATAGCACAGAGCGCCTGGGCGACATAGTCGGCGGTCGGTTTCTCGTGAAAAGAGAGATCCGGGTTCGCGTGGATATGGCGACGCCAGGCGACGACGTCATCAAATACGGTATCAATCTGCGCTGTCAGTTCATTTTTCATGAAGACTCCTTGCTTAAATTGCTGCCCGCGGGGTGGCGGCTGTCCTGGCGTATAACGGCAGGATAGCAAGCCCTGCGCAGAGCATCGCCACGGACAAGAAAATAAACGCCGAATGGAAAGAGCCGGTGGCGTTAACCAGATAACCAATGACGATAGGGGAGACAAACCCGCCCAGCGTGCCGCCGGTATTAATAAAACCCATCGCTGAACCCATAATGTTCTCCGGCAGGCGCTTCATCGGCAGCGTGAACACGGTGACGAAGGTTGCCATCAGGCACACCTGGCCGACAAACAGGAACAGCGCGGCGCTAAGCGGCGATGTCATATAGTAAATTGCGAGAATGCACACAGCGCCAATGGCCGCACAGGTCATGATGACGCGCGCTTCTTTGCCGTCAAAGTATTTCCCCACCAGCCAGCCGGTCGCCAGTGACGACAGCCAGATGCCAAAGCCGCCAAACGCGATGATATAGCCGGAGATACTGACCGGCATATCCATATGCTGCACCAGAAATTTCGGTAGCCAGGCCATCATGCCGTAGTTGGGAATATTGACGCAAAAGATGGATAAAAACATCAGTAACAGGGCTTTGTTTTTAAACACTCCCTGCTGTTTTGCCGCCTGGATGCTGGTGCGGCTGATAGTCTGGCCGGGAATCATCACCACAATCAGCAGTGCCACCAGACAGGCCACAACGCCCAGTGTGATAAACGAATGACGCCAGCCAAACTGGCTCAATGCCCACACGGCCAGTACCGGACCGATTGTCATCGCAAGCCCGGCAGAGGACAGCAAAATCGACTGAGCAAACGTGCGCTGTGCGGGCTGGAAGTTACTGACCACCGCTTTAGCACAGGACGCGGGATAGCCTGCGTGACCAATGCCGGAGAGCGCACGAAACAGCAGCAGCAAACCCAGGCTTGCACCCAGCAGGCCAAAGCACAGCGCGAACACGCCGAGCAGCACCAGCGACATTATCAGCATCTTTTTATAACCGATGCGGTCATTCAGCCAACCGGCGGGGATCTGGAAACAGGAATAGGTGAGGAAAAACAACCCGGTAAGGTAGCCCAGCTGTTGCGGGGAGAGATCAAATTCCTTTTCGATGGGCAGCAGCGCGAAACCGATGACCGTCTTGTCGATAAATACAATGGTATAGCCAAACAGCAGCAACCCAATCATCTGCAATCTTTTGCTCATTATGCGGCCCTCCATAGAATGCCAGAGGAAATACTAACTTGTTGATATTTTCCTAAAAAGATAATGTTTTTATCAGGGTGATACTTTTTTGCTATAGGGGGTGAGATGAACAGGCTGCCAAAAACGCGCCAGTTACAGGTGTTTCGCCAGATTTTACGAAGCGGCAGCATCCGCGCTGCTGCCAGGGAACTGGGGCTGGCGCAGCCGACAGTGAGCCGCACGATACGTGATCTTGAGCAAACTCTGGGGGCGCAGCTTTTTTTGCGCGACAGTGACGGCACACGCTTAACTGAGGCCGGGGAGGCATTTTCCCAGCGCGCACAGTTGATTCTTGAAGAGTTGCTGCGCGCCAGTCATGAGGTTGAGCAGATAAACAACTACTCCCACGGCGTGCTGAATATGGGTTTTTCATCGCTGATGTTAATGACCGTGCTGCCAACGGTGACCGACGCTTTTCTGGTGCGCAGTCCGCACGTACAGATGACGGTAAAAGAGGGCCAGCTCTCTGCGCTGCTGCCAATGATTCGCAGCGGCGAACTGGATTTTGCCGTGGGCACCATTGAGCCCTCGTCGCTGGTAGATGACTTGATTACCGAGCCACTGATGACGGCCTCATTTTCCATTCTCTGCCGCCGTGGGCATCCGCTGGAACAGGCGCAAACGCTGGAGCAGCTTGGTAAAGCAAAGTGGCTGCTGCCGGAATCGACGATGGGTTATTACCGACGCCTGATGGTAGATTTTCAGGCCATCTATACCCGGCTGCCAAACCTGATTCGCACCGACTCGCTGATTTGCGCGCTCAATATGATGCTGCATGCCGACTACCTGACGGTGGTTGCCTCCGGCACCTGCGATTCGGCAATCCTCAGTGACCGCTTTACGGTTATCCCAATTAACAACGTGCCTTCAGCCAGCTACTACATCGTCTGGTCGGAGAAAATGCTGCTTACAGCACCTGCCAAACTGTTCATTGAGTTGTTGAAAAAGGAGGTAAGGCGAACTCAGTGGTGACGCGATGAGTAAAACCGTGTGGGCAGGTGCGCTCTTTCTGCTTAATCACTTTGAAACCGCCGACTCTGGCCAAACCATGATGCTTGCTGTGGCTGGGCTGTAACTGATTTTTATGTCTGTCGCGCAGGCGTCATGTTTGCGCGTATTGTCGCACGGCTGCGGTGTCGTTGCGTGCATTTGGGGTTTGCGTTGAGTCAGGTGTGGCACTGTCCTTCATCAGTGAGGCAACGTTGCCGTCAGCCTGATCGGGTTAACGGTAAGGCGTGATGCTCAGGCGAGCGCCATCAGCCAGAAATATTCTCAGAATTGCGAACGGATCTTACCGTCGCGAAATCGGTTTCGAGCAGCGCCAGGGTGACTGCGTGAATATTTCGTGCCTCTTTTTTGAGTGCAGGGATGTCAAAACTAAGCACCGCATCCTTTAACACCGTCATTTTCACCCCCAGGTCTGAACCCTCTCTCACCGTGGAGTGAACGCAAAACCCGGCGACGGCCCCTATGACAAACACCTCTGAGATGAAATGACTGTCCAGCCAGGCTTTGAGATGGGTTGAAGCAAACGCAGAACTGGTATTTTTGAAAAAAACCGGCTCGTTCGCTCTTTCTCTGAAGGCATCAATGGCGGGATAAAGCGGTGATGACGGATGAAGCGAACTGTCTGGCTGCTCTGTGCGGTGGCGCACGTGCAAAACAACGTCGTTATTTGCTCTGAAGCGTTGTAAGACGAGCTCCATATTGCTGATAGCATTTAGCGGATAATAGTTAATGCCCTGATTAATTCGCTCTTCGACAAATTTTTGCATATCGATAATCAATAGCGCTTTGGACATTGTTGATTTCTCCCGCTGAGGTAGTGCGCAAGTAATCTATTTATCACAATTTTGCCTGAAGCGCGCCGTTAAACAATGTGATGATTTTCACTGGTTACATGAATGTCGTAAGAAAAAAATGAAGGTGAGGGGCACAAGAGTTATTTTCTGATAAATGGGTTACCGACGTGTCGGGCAAACCGCGAGCCTGAGAAAAAACCTATCGTTAATAACACGCCATTTGCGGTTTTATATTGCACGTTAGTTACTGCCTGCATGGCCTACCTTTGCCTTTTTGCCTGTTGCAATAAACTACCCGGGTGTCCTTGCATCATCCCCACAGTTCCCCTAATCTGGCGCAGACATGACTCGGGGTGCCTTTTTTATCAAAAGGGCTGAGAAACACCCGTATTACCTGATCTGGATTATGCCAGCGTAGGGAAGTCAGATGCCTGCCCGGCATCCCTTCTTTCACGCCGGGCAGGAGACTGAACCGTGCTAACCGAATCCCTCTCTGACGCGCAAATTGCGCTCACCGCAGCGCTGCTGCGAAGCCATTCCCCGCTTGTGCACTGCATGACCAACGATGTTGTACAACCCTTTACGGCCAACGTGCTGCTGGCGCTCGGCGCCTCTCCGGCCATGGTGATTGATGAAGACGAAGCCGCGCAGTTCAGCGCGATTGCCAGCGCGTTGCTGGTTAATGTTGGCACGCTGACGCAGGAGCGCGCTCGTGCAATGCGTGCGGCTATTGGCAGCGCAAACGCCGCTGGCGTCCCGTGGGTGCTTGACCCGGTGGCGGTGGGCGCACTGACGTTGCGTACAGAGTTTGCCCAGGAGGTTCTGGCGTTACATCCCGCGGCAGTACGTGGCAACGCCTCAGAAATTATGGCGCTGGCGGGCGAGAGCCACGGCGGGCGCGGGGTGGATAGCACCAACAGCGCCGCCGCTGCGCTGCCTGCGGCTAATATGCTGGCACGCCGCTATTCAACGGCAGTGGCTGTTACCGGCGAAGTGGATTATGTGACCGATGGCGAGCGCGTTTATAACGTAACGGGCGGTCATGCCATGATGACGCGCGTGGTAGGTACTGGCTGCGCGCTCTCAGCCGTCGTGGCTGCCAGTTGTGCGCTGCCGGGGGACAGACTGACCGCGGTGGCCGCCGCCTGTGGGCTGATGGCGCGCGCGGGGGAACGCGCGGTGGCAGAAAGCCGTGGGCCGGGCAGTTTTATCCCGGCTTTCCTGGATGCCCTGTGGCAACGCACTACGGAGGTACAGTCATGAAGCGCATTAACGCAATGACTATTGCTGGCACCGATCCCAGTGGCGGCGCGGGTATCCAGGCCGACCTGAAAACCTTTTCGGCGCTCGGTGCCTATGGCACCAGCGTGATTACCGCGCTGGTGGCGCAGAACACGCTTGGCGTTCAGTCGGTATACCGCATTGAACCCGATTTTGTTGCCGCACAGCTCGACTCGGTATTCAGCGATGTACGCATTGATACCACCAAAATCGGCATGCTGGCTGAAACTGATATTGTTGAAGCGGTGGCAGAGCGTCTGGCCTACTGGCAGGTGAAAACGGTGGTGCTGGATACCGTTATGCTGGCCAAAAGCGGCGATCCGCTGCTCTCACCGTCGGCGGTATCAACATTGCGCGAGCGCCTGTTACCGCAGGTGTCGCTGATAACGCCAAACCTGCCGGAAGCCGCTGCACTGCTTGATGGTCCTGTTGCGACCAGCGAGCGCGAAATGCACGAGCAGGGCAAGGCGCTGATGGCGCTTGGCTGCGAGGCAGTGCTGATGAAGGGCGGGCATCTGGATAACGGGGAAAGCCCGGACTGGCTGTTCACCCGCGAGGGCAGCCAGCGTTTTACCGCGCCGCGCATTCAGACTAAAAACACCCACGGCACCGGCTGTACACTCTCTGCCGCACTGGCGGCACTCAGACCGCGTCACACGGATTGGGCACACACCGTTGCCGAAGCGAAAAGCTGGCTTTCCCGGGCGCTGGCGCAGGCCGACAGCCTGGAAGTGGGGCATGGAAACGGACCGGTGCATCATTTTCATGCATGGTGGTGAAACGCGTCAGCCCGTGTAGCCCTTGGCGGTGAAGCGTGCCAGCGGAATTAACTGAAAACAGGCGCAAGGCTGGTAATCCGTGTCGCAGAAGACCAGGATTAGGAGGCCCGCCATGACAGGCGGGCAAGGACTAAACTGGAGCGGCAGGCGTTGTGCCTGCCGCCGAGACGGGAGTTTATTATGACTGATATTGCGCAGTTGCTGGGTAAAGACGCTGACACGCTGTTACAGCATCGTTGTATGACTATTCCGGCCGACCAGCTCTATCTGCCAGGTGGCGACTATGTGTCGCGCGTGATGGTGGACAATAACCGTTCTCCAACGGTGCTTCGCAACATGCAAACGCTCTACAACACCGGGCGCCTGGCAGGCACCGGTTATCTGTCCATCCTGCCGGTAGACCAGGGCGTGGAGCACTCAGCGGGTGCCTCTTTTGCAGCTAACCCGCTCTATTTTGACCCGAAGAATATTGTTGAACTGGCTATTGAGGCTGGTTGTAACTGCGTGGCATCCACCTACGGCGTGCTGGCTTCGGTGGCGCGCCGTTATGCCCACCGCATTCCGTTTTTGGTAAAACTTAACCACAACGAAACGCTGAGCTATCCCACTCAGTACGATCAGACATTGTACGCCAGTGTGGAACAGGCCTTTAATATGGGCGCAGTAGCCGTCGGTGCGACTATCTATTTTGGCTCTGAAGAATCCCGTCGCCAGATTGAGGAGATCTCTGCTGCCTTTGAGCGCGCGCATGAGCTGGGCATGGTAACGGTGCTGTGGGCCTATCTGCGTAATGCTGGCTTTAAGAAAGATGGGGTGGACTATCACGCCAGCGCTGACCTGACCGGGCAGGCCAACCACCTTGCGGCCACCATCGGTGCCGATATTGTGAAGCAGAAAATGGCGGAAAATAACGGCGGCTATAAGGCAATTGGCTTTGGCTATACCGACGATCGCGTTTATAACACCTTGACCAGCGATAACCCTATCGACCTCGTGCGCTATCAGTTGGCTAACTGCTACATGGGACGGGCAGGGCTTATCAACTCAGGCGGTGCCTCTGGCGGTGAAACAGACCTTGCTGATGCCGTACGCACGGCGGTTATTAACAAACGTGCAGGCGGGATGGGGCTGATTCTGGGGCGTAAAGCGTTTAAGAAATCCATGGCTGATGGTGTGCGCCTTATTAATGCGGTGCAGGATGTGTACCTGGACCACAAAGTCACCATCGCCTGATAAGAGATGGTATTGGCAAAAATGATGCCGGTGAGCGCTTCGCTTACCGGCATTTTTTATGGTGTGGCAAAGATAACGCCGGTTACTTCAGCAGCGGACAGTCTGGCGGCAGCCGACAACTCAGCGCACCAGGCTCTACTTCAATGCGAAATGCGCGCCCGCTTAGCGGTTCACCGTCGAGATTAAACACAATGTCATGCGGCGAGGTGATTTCAAACCAGGCTGATTCGGCATCCACCACATTCGGATTTTCACCGCTGCGGGTGAGGGTATTAAACAGCGCGGGCAGCAACTCCTCGCCGGTAAAAATACGCAGCTGCAACAGCCCGTCGTCGATAAGTGCCTGTGGGCACAATTCCTGGCCGCCGCCCGCCTGGCGACCATTACCGATGCCGATAACCAGCGCGTTGCCCTGCCAGTGAAAGTTCTCTCCACGAATGTCGCAGCGGTCCGGCTTGAGCGTATCAAGGCGCAGCATACCGTGAATAAAATAGGAGATACCGCCCAGCGCAGCCTTGAGTTTTTCCGGCGTTTGCGTAGTGATGCGTGTGCCAAAGCCACCGGTTGCCATATTAATAAACCAGGCTTCGTCGTTCACCCGTACCAGGTCCACGGGAAAGGCGCGACCCACAACGGCAAGCTGAAGTGCCCGGTCAATTTCCTCTGGAACCCCGGCGCTGGTGGCAAAGTCGTTTGCCGTACCGAGCGGTATAATACCCAGCGCGGGTCGGCTGGCGGCTTCTACCTGCGCCAGTGCGGTTGCCACTTCGTTAATGGTGCCGTCGCCACCGCCTGCAATAACCGTCTGCGCGCCTTGCGCGATGGCTTCTTTTACGTAGCGTGCCGCATCGCCGTGCTCCCATGTCACGCGCACGGCCAGACTGTAGCCTTCTTCGCGCATCGCAGTAACCGCAGTACGCAGCACGTCGTTATTGGCACCTTTGCCGTTGATGACGATGAAAGAGAGCGTGTTTTTATCCATGACTGACCCCGTTTTCGCGAAGATAAACAGAGTGTAACTGAAGCACAGGAGAAGGAAACGAATAAAAATGCGCCTGTGCGAGGCTACCCGCACAGGCGAAGGAGGTGATTTGCTGGTGCTGCCGTTGTGATTAATTCTGTGTTTTGTTTCTCAGCGTTACAATATTACTTTCAGACAACCTGTGTTGACTGTGATCACTTTCTTAAAAATTGACTTCAGTGTAAAAATAACGTCGGTAAACTACTGGCCGTGCGGGTTGCGGGTTGTTTGCCCGGCCAGGTTACGCATCAGCAGACCGTATTCCAGCGCAATATCCTGCGGCACCGGCAGCCAGACGGTGTGACCGTTACCTGGCGCTACCTCGGTTGGCTGGGCTTTGGCGTTCTCCATGTGTTCCAGTGTAAAGGTGATATTGCCCTGAGGTGTCATCATCTCCAGGCTGTCACCCACGCTGAACTTGTTCTTCACGTCTACTGCGGCAAGGTCACCACGGCGCTCGCCGGTGAACTCTCCCACAAACTGCTGGCGCTCAGACAAGGAATAGCCGTAGTCGTAGTTCTGATAGCTATCGTGAGTGTGGCGGCGCAGAAAACCTTCGGTGTAGCCGCGGTGGGCGAGGCTCTCAAGCGTGGTGAGCAGGGTTGTGTCAAACGGCTTACCGGCAGCCGCGTCGTCAATGGCCTGACGGTACACCTGTGCGGTGCGGGCGCAGTAATAGAACGATTTGGTACGGCCTTCGATTTTGAGCGAATGCACGCCAAGCTGAGTCAGGCGCTCTACGTGCTGGATAGCGCGCAGGTCTTTGGAGTTCATGATGTAGGTGCCGTGCTCGTCTTCAAATGCGCTCATGTACTCGCCCGGGCGCTGGGCTTCTTCAATCATAAAGACTTTACTGGTGGGTTCGCCTTCTCCGAGCGTGGGTTCAACATTCTGCACCGGGATAGGCTCATGGATGTGCACGATGTTACCGGTGTCGTCCTCTTTACCTTCCTGCACGTTGTATTCCCAGCGGCAGGCGTTGGTGCAGGTGCCCTGGTTCGGGTCGCGTTTGTTGATGTAGCCAGACAGCAGGCAGCGCCCGGAGTAGGCCATGCACAGCGCACCGTGTACGAAGATTTCAATCTCCATATCCGGCACCTGCTCGCGGATTTCGGCAATTTCGTCAATTGACAGCTCGCGCGAGAGGATAACGCGCGTGAGGCCCATTTGTTTCCAGAACTTCACTGTCGCCCAGTTAACGGCGTTGGCCTGTACCGACAGGTGAATGTCCATCTGCGGGAACGCCTCACGCACCATCATAATAAGGCCTGGGTCAGACATGATGAGCGCATCCGGGCCCATATCAACCACCGGCTTCAGGTCGCGGATAAAGGTTTTGAGTTTGGCGTTATGCGGCGCGATGTTCACTACCACGTAAAACTTTTTGCCCAGGCTATGGGCTTCCTGGATGCCGAGCGCCAGGTTTTCGTGGTTGAATTCATTGTTACGCACGCGCAGGCTGTAGCGCGGCTGGCCCGCGTACACGGCATCCGCGCCGTAGGCAAAGGCGTAACGCATATTTTTCAGCGTCCCGGCCGGGGAAAGCAATTCTGGTTTAAACATGATGGTCTCGTCTGATGACAGGTCAGATCCGCCTCACCTGATGAGGCGGCAATAAGCGAGTGGATTACCACAAATTAAGGGCGGGAATTGTAGCGCTAGCGGGCAGGGGAGTAAACCGGCTGGCCGCATAATGCGGTATTAGTGAGCGGCTGTTACACAGCGGGCAGCGCCGCTTCAGCCCACAGCCTGCGCCAGCAAGGTCGCCAGAAACATCACCACAGCAACCAGTATCAAAAACAGATGGCTGTGTGCGAACTCACCCAACGCCGAGGTGTTAGCATTAAAATGAGTAAGATACGCCTCAAGCGCCTGTTCTTCATTTTCTGCTTTGGTTTCAAACGCCACCCGTTGGAACCCGGCGGCTGTTAGCGCCGTTTTGTCTGTGCGGTTAAACGCCGATTTCGGGTAGACATTAATGCTATCGCCCTTCGACCAGAATACGAACGTCTGCATAGTGCTCTCCTTGTCATGCTGTGTTCACCGCCGCGTATGAGAGAACGCTGTGCGTTTCTCATACAATAATCCTGTGCCGAACCCGGCAAAAGAAGGAGAGCACACAAGTCGATAAAAATATGACCTCAGACGACAATGATGCCGCCGGGTTTATACCACCCGGCTTGCCTCTGCCTCCCAGCGGTAGCCCACGCCGTACACCGCGCGGATAAACGGCTGCTCTGCATCGTGCGCCTCAAGCTTGCGCCTGAGGTTTTTGATATGGCTGTCGATAGTGCGGTCGGTAACGACCCGGTAATCGTCATACAGATGGTTCAGCAGATGCTCGCGTGAAAACACCTTTCCCGGCTCGCTGGAGAGCGTTTTCAGCAAGCGGAATTCGGCCGGGGTTAAATCGAGCACGTTCCCGCGCCAGCTTGCCTGGAAACGGCCTTCATCAATAATCAGCGGCTGTTCTTCTATTGCGGCCTGGGCTTCGCGCAGCGGTCGGCAGCGGCGCAGAATCGTTTTGACGCGCGCCACTACTTCTCGGGGGCTATAAGGCTTACAGATATAGTCGTCTGCGCCGATCTCCAGCCCCAGCAGCCTGTCGATTTCTTCTACTTTGGCGGTGACCATCACGATGGGCACTTCTGAGAAGCGGCGGATTTCCCGGCACAGCGTCAGCCCGTCGGTGCCAGGCAGCATCAGGTCGAGCAAAATCAGGTCCGGCGGCGTTTGCTTAACGTAATCCAGCACCTCGTTACCGTGAGTAATATGCGTTGGTGCATAGCTTGCCGCGCGCAGATAGTCTATTAACAACTGCCCAAGTTTGGGCTCATCCTCAACAATCAGAATGCGCGGGGCGTTGTCATCAAGCGGGAATTCGGTCATACGTTCCTCTGTAATTCGGGATCCAGCGGTAACTCTACTTTAATACTCACACCGCCAGAAGGCGAGTGAGCGGCACTCAGGCGTCCACCGTGGGCGGTCACAATATTATGGCAAATCGCCAGCCCCAGGCCGGAGCCGCCGCTGGCGCGGTTACGTGAGCCTTCGGTGCGATAAAAACGCTCAAAAATCTTAGCCAGCTGCTCATCGCTCACACCGGGGGCGCTGTCGGCAAAGGTCAGCGTCAGCGTTCTGGCTTGCACTTCACCGCTAATCAGCAACTCGCCGCCTGCGTCGGTATAGCGCAGGCTGTTCTCCAGCAGGTTATTAAACAGTTGCGACAGTCTGTCGCGGTCGCCAAACGCGGTGACCTGTTCCGGCAGCGCCAGCCTGATGGTCAGTTCACGGCTGCGAAAACGTTCCTTGAATGCCCCGGCCGCCACTTCAAGCAGAGCCACAATATCCAGTGATTTTTTCTGATAGGCCAGCGCGCCTTCATCAGACAGCGACAGTTGATGCAGGTCGTCTACCAGCTTGGAGAGCGTGCCGACTTCCATTAGCAGCGAGGCGAGGGTCTCCGGGGTAAAATGGCGCACCCCGTCCTGGATTGCCTCCAGCTCGCCGCGCAGCACTGCCAGCGGCGTGCGTAGCTCATGGGAAATATCGGCCATAAAATCGCGCCGCATCTGCTGGTTTTTTTCGAGCGTGCTGGCGAGTTGGTTAAAGTCCTGTGCCAGGCGGCCCAGTTCGTCGCGTCCCGGTGAGGCGACGCGGGTGGAGAAATCCCCGGCGGCGAGGCGATGCGTGCCTTCCACCAGCCGTTTAACCGGACGCAGCAGCCCGCGCGCCAGCGGGAAGGTCGCGCCCGCCGCCAGCAGAATAGACAGGCCGACAATCAGCCAACTGGTGCGCCTTTGTTGGCGGTCAAAGTTGATATCGGTGCTGCGCGTGAGGCGCTCTACCGGCGAGGCCACCACCCAGCCCACCTGCTGGCCGTTGGAGATAATCTGGCGGCGTGAGCCGTCTTGTGGAATGGGGCCAGGCGGCCCGACCAGGCGCATCGAACGCAGGTCGGTGACCCAGAACTGGGTGCGCCAGCCGTGTGGCGGCAGGTCCGGGCCGGTGCTGGAGCCAGGGTCGCGGTCAACCGAGCGCAGTAGCTGGAACATGTACTTTTCGTTGTGGCGCAAAAAACGCCAGCTGCCGTGCATCGCGTACTGCTCGGACAGCGCCTCGCTCAACAGCGCCAGCCGCTGCTCGTTGCCGTGTTTGATGTAGCCGATAAAACCACGCTCAAAGCTCAGGCGTACCGCCCAGTGCATCAGGACTAACACCAGAATGCAGGTGGCGAGAATGGCGAGAAACAGTTTGCCGGTAATGCCGGGCCGCCAAAGCTTCATGACTGACTCCTTTTGCGTCGCGCAATGGTGATATTTTTACTGCTGTCCGGTGGCACCCGCATAAACAACAGCGCGGGCAAGGCAATAACCGCTGCCATAGTCAGATAGGTATAGATAAAGACGCTGTGCGTCACGTCGCTGTCAACAGACACCTGCTGGTGACCAAACATGCCAAGCAATATCCCGGCAACGGTGACGCCGATGCTCATCGACAGCTGCATCACCATCGACAGCAGGCTGTTGCCGCTGCTGGCATGCAGGTCTGGCAGGTCTTTAAGCGTTAAGGTATTCATGGATGAGAAACGCATGGCGTTAATCATGCCAAGCACAAACAGCACAACGGGCAGCAGCAGCGTCCAGCCGAGCAGGCCGACCGCCATAAACAGAATGTTGACCAGGGCAAGCCCCAGTGTGGCGCTCACCAGCACTGAGCGATAGCCAAAGCGGTTAACCACCTGTACCACAATGCGCTTCATACCCATGCTGCCAAGCACCATCGGGATCATCATCAGACCGGCGTGAAATGGCGAAAAGCCAAGGCCGATTTGCAGAAAAACAGGCGTCATAAACGGCAGCATGCCGCTGCCGATGCGAGCAAACAGGCTGCCGGTAAGCCCCAGTGAATAGGTACGGGTTTTAAATAAATCGAGGCTGAACAGCGCGGCTTCGTTACTGCGGGCGTGGCGAATATACAGCAGCAGTGCGCTCACGCCAGTTACCACCAGTGCCCACAACCAGCCGGGATATATCCCCAGGCCTTTAGCGCCGTCGAGCGCCACTGTTAGCGCCGCCATGCCGAATGCCAGCAGCAGAAAACCGGAAAAATCAAAGCGCCGGGTCTGCATGGTGTAGTTAGGCATCAAAAGCAGCGTGGCAATACAACCCACAATACCCACCGGCAGGTTAATCAGGAATATCCAGTGCCAGGAGGCGTATTCCACCAGCAGCCCGCCGAGCGCCGGGCCGAGCAGCGGGCCGACCTGGCCTGGCAGAGTGACAAAGGTCATGGCTGCCATGTATTGCGCGCGCGGCACGATTTTCATCACGGTCAGTCTGCCAACCGGCACCATCATGGCGCCACCAATGCCCTGCACCACGCGGGCGGCAATCAGCCAGTCAAGCGTGGGGGCCTGGGCGCACAGCAATGAGCCAAGGGTGAAAATCACAATCGCGCTACAGAAGATGTTGCGCACCCCAACGCGGTCTGCGAGCCAGCCGCTGGCGGGCAGCATTACCGCCACCGTCAGCACATAGGCCACCACCACCATGTGCATATGCAGCGGGTTTTCCCCGAGACTTTGCGCCATTGAGGGCAGGGCGGTGTTCACAATCGTGGTATCGAGCGACTGCATAAAAAAGCCAAATGCCACTATCCACAATTGCCAGCGCACGTTGTTGGGTAAATCATTCATTGTCTACTGGCCTTCCTCCAGCGCCTGTACCTTATTGCGGCTAAAGCGCAGCCGCAGGCGGTCAAAAAACAAATAGACTACTGGCGTGGTGTAGAGCGTCAACAGCTGACTGACTGCCAGACCGCCGACGATAGTAATACCAAGCGGCTGGCGCAACTCCGCGCCGTCGCCGCTGGAAATCACCAGCGGCAGCGCACCAAACAGGGCGGCGAGCGTGGTCATCATTATCGGGCGAAAGCGCAGCAGGCAGGCCTGGAAAATAGCCTCTTGCGGGCTTAAGTCGCCGCGCCGCTGGGCATCAATGGCAAAGTCCACCATCATGATGGCGTTCTTTTTCACAATGCCAATAAGCAGCATGATGCCGATGAGCGCAATCAGGCTGAACGGCGCGCCAAACAGTTCCAGCGCCAGCAGTGCACCAACACCCGCCGACGGCAGCGTGGAGAGAATGGTGAGCGGATGGACGTAGCTTTCATACAGCATCCCCAGCACGATATACACCGTGGCAATGGCCGCCAGAATCAGAATGACCTGCGAGTTCATGGTCTCCTGGAACAACTGCGCGGTGCCGGACCAGCTGCCGCGCACGCTGGTGGGCACGCCAAGCGAAGTCATGGTGCGTTCAATCGCCGCGCTGGCTTCTGACAAGGAGACGCCGCTCGGCAGGTTAAAGGAGATAGTGGACGAGGCAGACAGCCCCTGATGGTTGACCGACAGCGGGGCGTTGGTGGGTGCCCAGCTTGCGAAATAGGACAGCGGGATGGCTTTGCCGTCGTTATTAATCACAAACATTTTATCCAGCGCGCTGATGTCCTGGGTGTAGCGCGGGTCAACTTCCATCACCACTTTATACTGGTTGAGTGCCTCGTAAATGGTGGAAATCTGGCGCTGGCCGAAGGCGTTGTTAAGCAGGCTGTTGGCCTGTGAAACGTCAATACCGAGACGCGACATGGTTTCACGGTCGTAGATGAGCGCCATTTCCGCACCGTTGTCCTGCTGGTCTGAGTTTACATCCGCAATTTCAGGCAGTGCCGCCAGCGCCTTGCGAATTTTCGGTTCCCATTCGCGCAGCGCGGCCAGGTCGTCTGACAGCAGCGTGTACTGATAGCTGGCGCTGGACTGGCGCCCGCCGACGCGAATGTCCTGCACCGCCATCAGAAACAGGCTCGCGCCCGGTTCTTTGGCAAGCTTGCCGCGCAGGCGGTCAATAACCTGCTGTGCGCTCTCGCTGCGTTCTGACAGCGGCTTTAAGGTAATAAACATGTTGCCGCTGTTCACGCGTGAGCCGCCGGTAAAGCCAGTGACGTTATCCACTGCCGGATCTTCACGGATAATTTTCATAAAGTC
Organism: Enterobacteriaceae bacterium 4M9; assembly: GCA_010092695.1. GTDB lineage: Bacteria > Pseudomonadota > Gammaproteobacteria > Enterobacterales > Enterobacteriaceae > Tenebrionibacter. The sequence continues at coordinate 2,035,036 of JAADJJ010000001.1, forward strand.
CTGCAATTTACCGCGCATCGCCTGGAAAGAGATGCTCTGGTCGCCCTGAATACCGCCCATCAGGGAACCGGTGTCCTGCTCCGGGAAGAAGGTTTTCGGGATAGCGATGTACATCCAGACGTTGAGCGCGATAGTCGCAAGCAGCACCATGCCGGTGAGTTTCGCATGGTCCAGCGCCCAGCGCAGCGAGCGGGCGTAGCCCTGCTGAATGCGGTTAAACAGTTTGCCCGCACCGCGGTTCGGGCGGTCTTTGCCGCGCGCGCGTAACAGCCAGCCGCACATCATGGGCGTAAGGGTGAGCGACACCAGAAGCGAGATACCGATAGACACCGACAGCGTGACGGCAAACTCGCGAAACAGGCGGCCCACCAGCCCGCTCATCAGCAGCAGCGGAAGGAACACGGCCACCAGCGACACGCTCATGGACAGCACCGTAAAGCCCACTTCACGCACCCCCTGCAACGCCGCCTGCATCGGCTTCATGCCTGCCTCAATGTGGCGGGCGATATTCTCCAGCACCACAATGGCGTCATCCACCACAAAGCCGGTGGCGATGGTGAGCGCCATCAGCGACAGGTTATTGAGGCTAAAGCCGCACAGGTACATGGCGGCGAAGGTGCCAATCAGCGACACCGGCACGGCGACGGCGGGAATAAAGGTAGCGCGCCCGGAGCGCAGGAATAAAAACACCACCAGAATCACCAGCGCCACCGAGATAATCAGCGTTTGTTCGACTTCCTCTAGCGAGGCACGGATGGTGGGCGAGCGGTCCATCGCTATCTGCAAATCGATGGCGGCGGGAATGGTTTGGCGCAATTCGGGGATTTCTTCACGAATAAGATTAACCGTCTGGATGATGTTCGCTTCCGGCGTTTTGCGCACCATCAGCAAAATGGCCGGTTTGGCGTTGGTCATGCCCGCGTTGCGCACGTCCTGCACCGAATCAACAACGGTTGCCACATCGCCCAGGCGCACTGCCGAGCCGTTGTTATAGTGCACAATCAGCGGTTCGTACGCTTTGGCGGTTTTCAGTTCGTCGTTAGTTTGCAGTTGCCAGCGGGTAGTGCCGTCTTCCACTGCGCCCTGCGGGCGGCGCACGTTGGCATTACTGATGGCGGTGCGCACGGCGTCCAGCGACACGCCCTGGTTAAACAGCGCTTGCGGGTTGAGCGCCACGCGCACGGCGGGCAAGGAGCTACCGCCCACGCTGACGTCGCCCACACCGTCAATCTGGGCGATGGATTGTGCCAGTTGGGTAGAGGCAAAATCGTAAAGCTGACCCTGGGAGTAAGTGTCTGAGGTGAGCGTCAGGATCATGATGGGCATGTCCGACGGGTTAGCTTTACGGTAGGTCGGGCGGCTTGGCATACCGCTTGGCAGCAGGCTTTGTGCGGCGTTGATGGCCGCCTGCACGTCGCGCGCCGCGCCGTTGATATCGCGGCTGAAATCAAACTGCAAAATAATGCGCGTGCTGCCAAGGGAACTTGACGAGGTCATTTCGTTGACCCCGGCGATGCTTCCAAGGGAGCGCTCAAGCGGCGTGGCTATTGAGGTGGCCATGGTTTCCGGTGACGCACCGGGCAGCGAGGCGCTGACCATAATCACCGGGTAATCCACCTGCGGCAGCGGGGCCACCGGCAGCAGCCGAAAGCCCAGCACGCCGCACAGCGTAATCGCAATGCTCAGTAAAATGGTTGCCACCGGGCGGTGGATGAAGAGGGCAAAAAATTTCACTTACGCCTCCTCTTCGCGCCGCGGGAAGCGGCTGCGGGTCCACAGCGACAGGCGGTCAAACAGCAGGTAAATCACCGGCGTGGTAAAGAGCGTCAGTACCTGGCTTAAAATCAGGCCGCCGACCATGGCAATACCCAGCGGGCGGCGCAACTCGGCGCCCACGCCGGTACTGAGCATAAGCGGCAGCGCGCCGAGCAGGGCGGCAAGTGTGGTCATCAGAATTGGGCGAAAACGCAGCAGGCAAGCCTGGTAAATGGCTTCATACGGTGCCATGCCCTGTTCACGCTCTGCCGCTAGCGCAAAGTCGATCATCATGATGGCGTTCTTTTTCACAATGCCGATAAGCAGGATGATGCCGATAATCGCAATGACATCCAGCGAACTGCCTGCTATCCACAGCGCCAGCAGCGCACCCACGCCCGCCGTTGGCAGCGTAGAGAGAATGGTGATGGGGTGAATAAAGCTCTCATACAGCACGCCGAGCACGATATACATCGCAACGACTGAGGCAACAATCAGCCAGACTGTGCTGCCGAGCGCCGCCTGGAACGCCAGCGTGCTGCCCTGGAACGCGGTGGTGATGTCGCTCGGCAGTTCAAGTGCTTTCTCTGCACTGGTAATAGCGTCTACCGCGTCACCGAGTGAGTAGTCATCCGGCACGTTAAATGAAATGGTGGTCGACGGGAACTGGTCGAGATGGTTAATCGCCAGTGGGCCGAAGCGTTGCTCCACCTTCGCAATGGCGCTTAACGGCACGCTGCCGCCGTCGCTGCTGGCAAGGCGAATGTTATCAAGCCCGGCAAGACCAGGCGTGGCTGCGGTGTCGTGTTCCAGCACCACGCGGTACTGGTTGGACTGGGTGTAAATGGTAGAGATAAGGCGCTGCCCGAAGGCGTTATACAGCGCGTTATCAACATCGGCCATGGTGATGCCCAGCCGACTGGCGCTATCACGGTCAACGTTGACATAAGCCACCATGCCCTGGTCTTGCCAGTCGCTGCTGACATCAGAGAGCTGCGGCAGCGTTTGCAGTTTTTCCATCAGCTGTGGCACCCAGGTGCTCAGTTCTTCAAGTGATGTCGCCTGCAGTGTGAACTGGTACTGGGTGCGGCTGACCTGAGTATCAATGGTCAAATCCTGAATTGGCTGCAGGTAGAGCGTAATGCCCGGCACCTGCGCCACGTCGTTTTGCAGGCGCTCAATCACTTTCGCTACCCGGTCATCGCGTTCGCTGAGCGGTTTGAGGTTGATTTGCAAACGGCCGCTGTTAAGTGAGGGGTTAGTGCCATCTACGCCAACAAACGAGGTCAGGCTCTCTACCGCCGGGTCTTTGAGGATGATTTGCGCCACCTGCTGCTGGCGCTGGGCCATGCTAGCGAACGACACCGACTGCGGAGCCTGTAACGTGCCCTGAATAATGCCGTTGTCCTGCACCGGGAAGAAGCCCTTTGGGATAAACACCCACAACAGCACCGTGAGCAGCAGCGTGCCGACAGCCACACTGAGCGTCAGCCACGGATGATTGAGTACGCGTTTGAGGAAGCGGCCATAGACCTCAATGATGTTATCAAACATGCGCTCGCTGGCCGCCGAGAAGCGGTTTTGCTTACGCAGCGATTCGTGGCTCAGCATACGCGCGCACATCATTGGCGTGAGCGTGAGTGACACCACCGCCGAGATGAGTATTGCCACCGCCAGCGTGACGGCAAATTCGCGAAACAGCCGCCCAACAATATCGCCCATAAACAACAGCGGGATCAGAACTGCAATCAGCGAGAAGGTGAGCGAGATAATGGTAAAGCCGATTTCGCCAGCGCCCTTAAGCGCTGCCGCCAGCGGTTTCTCGCCTTTTTCGATATAACGCGAGATGTTTTCAATCACCACAATCGCATCGTCCACCACAAACCCGGTGGCAATCGTGAGCGCCATTAGCGTCAGGTTGTTGACGGAGAAATCAAGGAACACCATGACGGCAAAGGTACCCACCAGCGACAGCGGCACCGCCACGCCGGGAATAATCGTCGCCGGAATGTTGCGCAGGAACAGATAGATGATCATCACCACCAGCGCGATGGCGAGCATCAGTTCAAACTGGGTGTCCGTGACCGAGGCGCGGATGTTGGTGGTGCGGTCGGTGAGAAGCTCAATCTTGACCGATTTCGGCAGGCTCTCGCGCAGTGCGGGTAACTGCGCACGAATACTGTCAGCGGTATCAATAATATTCGCGCCAGGCTGGCGCAGCACGTTCATCACAATGGCCTGTTGGCCATTAGCCCAGGCACCGAGCCAGCTATTTTCAGCACCCTGTTCAACGGTTGCCACATCGCCAAGGCGCACGGGAGCACCGTTCTGATACGCGATGATCAACTGGCGGTACTCTTCGGCAGACTTCATCTGGTCGTTGGCCGAAAGCGTGACGGCGCGCGCCGGGCCGTCGAGGCTACCTTTGGCGGAGTTCACGTTCGCACTGCTGATGGCCGTGCGCACCGTTTCGCTGGTTAAACCGAGCGCTGCCAGCGCGGGAGCATTGAGTTTAACGCGCACTGCCGGGCGCTGGCCGCCAGAAAGGGTGACCAGACCAACGCCGGAGACCTGAGAAATCTTCTGCGCCACGCGGGTTTCCACCATGTCCTGCACCTGAGTCATCGGCAGGGCAGTGGAAGTGACCGCGAGCGTCATAATCGGTGGATCCGCCGGGTTGACCTTGCTGTAAACCGGTGGGTTAGGCAAATCAGACGGCAGCAGGTTGGTGGCGGCGTTGATGGCGGCCTGCACTTCCTGCTCGGCTACGTCCAGAGCCAGCGTGAGCTGGAACTGCAGCGTAATCACCGACGCGCCACCCGCGCTCTGGGACGACATTTGCTTTAAGCCCGACATCTGCCCGAACTGGCGCTCCAGCGGTGCGGTGATCGCCGAGGTGACTACGTCCGGGCTGGCACCAGGATAGAGCGTGGTGACCTGAATGGTGGGGTAATCCACTTCCGGCAGAGCGGAGACCGGCAGGAAGCGATAGCCGATTATCCCGGCCAGCATAATCGCCACCATCATCAGCGTGGTGGCGACCGGGCGCAGGATAAACAGGCGCGATGGCCCGCCAGTGGCGCTGGGAGGTAACACCTGCATCAGGAACGCGCTCCCTGGGCTGGGCGGCCCGCGCCGCCTTTCTCACGCGGCTCAGCGGCGTTGTCATTGCCTTTGCCTGTAGCGGCGTCGGTTTTAGCCTCACCGCTGCCAGCAGCCTGCACCACTTCAACGCTGGCGCCTTCGGTCAGCCTGTCGATGCCGTCGGTAACCACGCGGTCACCGGCAGAAAGCCCACTGGTAATCACGACTTTTGCGCTGTCCTGAATGCCTGTGGTCACCAGATGTTTGCTGACTTTGTTGTCGGCGTTAAGTACCCAGACAAAGTGGCCGTCATTGCCCATTTGCAGCGCCGCGGCAGGAATGACCACGGCATCAAGCTGGGTGTCAACCAGCATGCGGGCGTTAACGAACTGATTGGGGAACAGTGTGTCGTCAAGGTTTTCAAAGCGCGCTTTGAGTTTGATGGTGCCGGTTGTGGTGTCAATCTGGTTGTCCAGACTCAGCAGTTTACCGGTGCTGAGTTTCTGTTTGTTGGTGCGGTCCCAGGCTTCAACGCTGAGGGTTTTACCCGCTTTTTGCGCCTGCATGATAGTGGCGATGTCGCTCTCTGGCAGGGTAAACACCAGGTCGATAGGATGGGTCTGTGTCAGCACCACAATGCCGGTGGTATCGCCGCTGGAGATCTGGTTGCCAATATCCACTTGCTTGAGACCCACGCGGCCTTCAATTGGCGCGGTAACGCGGCTCCAGTCCAGCTGTAACTGAGCGCTGGCAACGGCAGCTTCGTCAGCTTTAATCGTACCTGCGGTTTCGTTTACCAGCGCCTGCTGGGCATCCAGCTCCTGGCGGGAAACGAGGCTGGTTTTGGCAAGTTGCTGGAAGCGTGCGAGATCGCGCTGAGCGTTGGCGAGCGTTGCCTTATCTTTTGCCAACTGGCCCTGAGCCTGGGCCAGCGCCACTTTGAACTGGCTGGGGTCAATTTCTGCCAGCAGGTCACCGGCTTTCACCTGCTGACCTTCCTGAAAATGCAGGGCGATAAGCTGGCCGTCAACGCGGCTGCGTACGGTGACGGTGTTGGCGGCGGTAATGGTGCCAAGACCGGTTAAATATCGAGGCACGGATTCGCTGGTGGCGCTGGCTGCCTGCACCGGAGGAGCAGGGCCGCGCATGCCGCGACGTCCTGCACCCGCACCCGGCTTCTGCTGACCGGAGGCCTGGGGTGCGCCGCTCTTGTCATCTGCAGACTGAGAGCGCCAGAAAAAAATAGCCGCGAGCGCGATAACGAGAGCGCCAAACAGCCACAACCAGCGGGATTTTTGCGTGCCATTCATAGTTATTATGTCTTCTGTTCCTGAAACGATTTAGGCGAGATGATACTAGTTTAGCCAGCCTGGCTCGCCTAATGATGAAGGAAATATGGAAGAATCCAGGGATTTGTTGATGAAACAGAGAGTTTAGATGCCTTCGGGCATTTTTTTACCTGCGATAGCCTCCCTTTACGGCACGATTATTATCGGATTCAGACGGCGATTAAATCGCCATTCTGTGGGCCAAATGTAGGCGTGGGGGTTGGAATCATCCCAATAGTGGCCTCTGCGACCTTTTTTCGCCCGTAGTCTTTAAAGTTTTCTCCTGCCCGAGCGATGTCCCCTGCAAATCAAATGGGCTGTTAAAAGGTGGAGAATGCATGTTTAGCTCGATACGTACCCGGCTGCTAATAGCGTCGACCCTGCTTGTTGTATTTTCGTTGATGGTCAATACATTAATTAACTACATGGTCAGTAGCCGCGCGAATCAGAACGCAGTTGATGCAACGCTGACATCGTTGGCGGTAAGCCATGCCGAAACGGTGCAACAGTGGGTGAGGATGCACATGGCGCAGATTAATGCGCTGCGCCCTCATGTCAGCGATGCAGTGCCACTGGCGCTGCTGAAGGCGACGCAAGCGGCGGGTGGCTTTCTGCATGTGGATATTGCTCTCGCGGACAAACGCACGCTCTCCTCCGATCCTTCCGGTATACCGGATGACTACGATCCCACCGTGCGCCCGTGGTATTTACAGGCCAGCAGCGCAGGCAAAACGATTGTCACCAATCCCTATATGGACGTTTCCAGCGGTAAACTGACCGTCACGGTGGCAGCACCGCGCATTGAGGATAACCTGCTGCATGGCGTGGTGGCTGGCGATATCGAAATGGTGGAAGTCATTAACAACGTGCGCGCCATTCATCCTACGCCGGGCAGTTTCGGCATGCTGATTGATGCCAACGGCACCATTATCGCCCACCCGCGCGATGACCTGACGCTCAAGCCCCTGAGCAGCCTGGTGGAAAACCTGAGCCTGTCACATTGTTAGTGGCGAAAAAACCGTTGCAGATGTCGGTGGCGGGCAATATGGCCTACATGGTGGCGCTGCCAGTCGAGGGCACCTCCTGGTTTATTGTGGTGGTGATGGATAAAGCCGAGGCGAATACCGGTATGACCTATTTGCTGCGCTTGTCGGCGCTGTCGCTACTGGTGCTGATTCTTATCTCTGGCCTGGTGATTAACCTGATTACCCGACGCAGTCTCGGGCCGCTGGATAAAATCCGCTGTTCGATGGAAGCCATCGCCTGCGGCGATGAGGACCTGACCCGCCGACTGGTGATAAGCGGGAACGATGAGGTTGCACAGATTGCCAGTGCGTTTAATCGTTTTGTCGACAAACTATCCGTATTGATGAGAACCATTCGCGCCAGCAGTGAATCAGTACGCACCGCCTCAGAAGAGATTGCGGCTGGCACGCTGGATTTATCGACGCGCACCGAAGCCTCTGCGGCCAACTTGCAGCAGACCTCTGCGGCGCTGGAGCAGATTTCGTCGACGGTTGAGAGCTCTGCCTGCTCGGCACAGGAAGCCAATGTGGCGGTGCAAGCAGCGGCTGTGGTGGCGCGTCGCGGAGGGGAGTCTGTCGGTGAAGTGATTCACACTATGAAAAGCATTGAAGAGGCCTCGGCAAAAATCGGTAACATCATCAGCGTGATTGACGGCATTGCCTTTCAGACCAATATCCTTGCGCTTAACGCCTCTGTAGAAGCCGCGCGCGCCGGTGAGCAAGGGCGCGGTTTTGCCGTTGTGGCAAACGAAGTGAGAAACCTTGCCAGCCGCAGCGCGGGGGCAGCCAAAGAGATTCGCACATTGATTGATGCAACGGTCGCAAGCGTTAATTCCGGTGCGAAGCAGGTTCAACGCTCTGGTGATACCATGCAGGAAATTGTAACCAGCGTGACGTCCGTGACCGCGATTATGGCGCAGATTACTCAGACTGCCGATGAACAGACGCGGGGCATTAGCGAAATCAACAAGGCTGTAGCGCAACTTGACGGCATGGTGCAGCAGAATGCGGCGCTCGTTGAGCAGTCTTCCGGAGCGTCTTCTGAGTTACAGGGCCATGCGCGGGATCTGGCGCGCGTGGTAAGACAGTTCAGGATTTAATAGGGGTATGGCCAGAGAAGAGCGTTCTTCTCTGGTCAGTATAGAGCCCATGTTGTAATCACCGTCAAACCAATCCCAATATTGTAATCACACGCCACTCCGCGTTCCTCCTTTCTTAAGACATGACAGTTCTTTCCTCTGATAAGAATGTAAAACTATCATGCCCTATTAAAGATAATCTGAAATCAGACTGGATTGCACTAATTTTGGAGAAAACGCTGTAGTCGTGCTGCCTAATCAATTAGATGTAGTGAAATAAATTATAATTCCTGCCCCGTCAGAATTAATTGCTCAAATTATTGCTTATTTCTTGTTATTCATGTGATTTGTGATGGGGCTGTCTTTTATATTAATGAATTTATTGGTTTTTTCTAATTTAAAGGTGACAGGTAATTAAATTTGATCATGCAAGAGTTAGGGTTATATTCATCTTTGGGTGGAACGATTTCACAGTAACGGCTTCTGTTACTTATCCAGGTTATGACAGTTACGGAAAATACAGCTAAAAGGAGTTGGTGATGTTTTCTGATAATAGTAAAAAAGCAGCGCTTCATAAAAATTTCAATACATCATCTTCTTCTACAATTACGTCGGCCCTGGAAAACAGCACTGCTGGTGATGTGTTACGCCCGGTGGCAGGTGTTACACAAGCTGTCGATACCCTGAGATCTGCACAAGGCGTTATTCAGAAGACTAATAGCTTACGTTCTGGTAGCCCAGAGTCTATGTTGGATAGCGTTGTGTCAGAAGCCATGGCAGGTCTTAAAGACGAGGGACTGAAATTTACCCTGAGCGTTCAGGGGCTGGAAGCGCAGCGTTTTGCTGTGGTGAGTTTCTCGATGACAGAAGCGCTCTCTTTACCGTGGCACCTGAATGTTGAGCTGGTCAGTGCCGACCCGGCTGTTGATTTTGCCGCTGTACTTGATAAAGACGCGACACTCAGTGTGTGGATGGGGACTCAACTACAGCGCAGCGTGAAAGGGCTGGTTGCGGCGTTTGTGCAAGGAGATACTGGGCAGCAACAGACCAACTACAGCATGACTGTGCGCCCTGAATTGTGGCGTGCCACTCTGCGACGAAATTCCCGAATTTTTCAGCAACAAAAGCCGCAAGATATTATTGAGACGTTGTTACGTGAAAACAGCGTAGTCAGCGTGGCTTTTGCGTTACGCCATAGTCACTCTGCGAGAGAATTTTGTGTTCAATATCAGTAGGATGATTTTTCTTTTATTCAACGTCTGGCTGCCGAAGAAGGGATGTTCTATTACTTCGAGCTGCAAGACGGGAACGAAACGCTGGTATTTGCTGATGATGCTGGTGCTTTGCCTGGTGGGGTAGCGTTGCCGTGGAATCCAGGCAAAGAATCATCATCCAACACGCTGTTTATCAGCTCCTTTCGCCGTGGTGCGCAGATTCGTCCTGCAAGTGTTGCGCTTAAAGACTACACATTCAAAAATCCTGACTGGCATGGCAGTTTCAGTGAAATGGCGCGGGAAGTGCAAAGCCAGGGTACTGATTACGAATATTATGATTTTCCTGGACGTTTTAAAGACGATCAACATGGCCAGGATTTTACTCGCTACGTACTTGATGGGCTGCGTAATAATGCCGATGGCGGCGATGTGCAAAGTAATGATTTTCGCTTATATCCCGGTCTGTTGTTCAGTTTGGCGAATCATCCTCGCCAGGATCTCAACACCCGTTGGCAGGTCGTTTCAATAAGTCACCAGGGACACCAGCCCCAGGCGCTGGTACAGGAGAACAGCGAACAAGGGACGACGCTGTCCAATCAGTTTAGCGTTGTGCCAGCCCATAAGACATGGCGCCCTATGCCCTTACCTAAGCCAAAGATAGATGGCGCGCAGATAGGTATTGTTGTTGGCCCGCCAGGTGAAGAAATCTATTGTGATGAATTTGCTCGCGTTCGTGTCAGATTTCTTTGGGACCGCTATGCGTCTGGCGATGACAAAAGCTCATGCTGGATTAGGGTATCGCAACCCTGGGCAGGCCAGGGATGGGGGATGATTGCTACACCACGCGTCGGTCAGGAAGTCGTTGTTGATTTTCTGCATGGTGACCCTGACCAACCGATTATTATCGGGCGCACTTATCACGCAAATAATCTGCCAGCGATTGGTTTGCCAGGTGCAAAAACACAAATGGCGTTTCGCAGTAAAACCCACAAGGGTGAAGGTTTTAACGAGCTTAAATTCGAAGATGCCGGTGGACAGGAAATGCTGTCAATGCATGCGCAGAAGGATATGGATACCAGTGTACGCAATGATCGCAATACCCAGGTTGATAATAACCACTCGGAAAATATCGGTGTTAATCAGTCTGTAACTGTGGGGAGTAATCAAACTACGGATGTGGGTGCCGATCAGCTTATTACGGTAGGTGGCAACAGAACCAAAAGCGTCACAGGCAACGAGAATATTACCGTTACGGGGAATCAGGAAGAGGCCATTACCGGAACACAGACGCTGACCATTACCGGCGCTGCAACGCAAACCTTCTCTGCAACTCAGGATATTACGGTGACAGGTCCGCAAACGCTGACGGTTAATGCGGCTAAAACGGATTCTGTCACCGGATTAATGACCGCGACCTATTCTTCCGGGCATGACGTGACGGTGACCGGAGCCCAGGGTTTTACCGTAACGGCAACGCACACGACAGATGCGAAGAGCATTTTACTGAAAGCAAGCTCAGATATTACGCTTGAGTGTGGTGCATCCACCATTACGCTTTACAGTAGCGGAACCATTGATATTAAAGGGACAAAAATAAATATCGATGGTAACAGCATTACCTCAACAGCGACCGATTTTACCGTAGAGGCAACAACCATTTCCTCTAGTGGTAGCTCTGAACACATCGTATCCGGCGGTACTGTAAAACTGAATGCATAATGCTGGCGGAGAGAATAATGGATCCTTATAAAGCATCAAATCCGGTCGAAAGGCGTTTACTTAAAGTGAATAACGACTGGCGTCAGGCTATTTCCTCTGCAACTGTACGATTCATCTTCTGGAAAGTGCCAGCTGAAGATATCCCCGTGCTTGAGACGTTTTTCCAGATTCAGTCGGAAACGGCGAATGGTGTCAGGGCATATTCTGGGGAGTTCAGAGATGGCGAACAATATACCCTGGCACTTATTAATCATCTCTGTCAGTTTTATGATTCACGAAGAGAAGGGTCCCGGCAAAAAGGGATTAAGGCCGATTGGCTGCTGCCGCTTCGTGATGAAGATGAAAGTGTTCAGCTCTGGTTTTTACGGGTACTTAAATCATTATCTGATTATCATCCGGATCTCTTTCCTTTTTATAGTTTCATCTTAACGCCTTTCCAGGTGAGTGCTGAACGGCATTTTTCCTCCTGGTTTAATGAACTGTTTGCGATTATTGAGAGCATGCCCTGGCACAAGGAACATCTGATGTTTGTTACCTGGGGAGAAGAGGATGCCTGGTTAAATGATTTACATGAACAGTATCCGCAAAAGATTGCGCTTATTGCTAATGATTACCGTACACAGAATATTGCGACCGAGCTTTTGGCAGAAAGTACCGATCGTAGTGCAGGCGCAGATTTACGGCGTATCTTTGTTGACCTACTACCTATCGTAAAAGAGAAAAATCCAGCAAAGCTTGAACAGCTGACCTCGCGAGCTTTCTCTATTTGTGAGCAGCAAAAGTGGTTTGATCAAAGCGTGGTCGTTAGCCTACTAGCCGGTGCGGCTTATCTCAACTGGAAGGACAAGGACAAATCCCTGTTATGTTACCGCCAGGGTGTATTACAGGCACAGCAGGCACGTGAAAATCAGCACCCGGCCGGCGGCAAACTTGTGGCAAATGCGCTGTTTGGCGAAGCAAGTGTTTATCTGGTGGATAAAGATTATGAGAAGGCCGCACGCTGTTATTCACAGATACCGTTCTATACCGCAGAGGCGCAAGATTATATTTTGACCGTTGAAGCATGGCGTATGGTGACGTGGTGTTTTAAGAAAAGCGGGCATAAAAAAGAGGCGCGTGAATCAGGCTTCCAGGCGCTGGAAGCCGGCTTATTGCTGGAAAAAGAAATGCGTATGAATAGCAGCCTGCCAGAAGCTGCGCAGTTATTAACAACGTTGATGCCTCCAGACCATCAGGATTTTGATGAAATGGATGAAAAATTAACGGTGCTGTTTGGTGATGAATGGGAAGAGGTATTGAGCATTCGCCAGAAGAGCATGAACACATCAGCCTGACAACGCATAAAAAGGGATTTTATTTATGTTTGACATGGTTACGCATTTAACGCCCGTTGTTGGTGTCGACGTTCATACGGTATTTATTCCGCCATCTCCTGTACCGGTTCCAATACCTCATCCCCATGTAGGTATTGTGCTTGATTTTCGGGAATTAGCCGATTCTGTTTGTCCGGGAATTGGCCAGGCTGCCGATTTTTTGAGTATGGCCGCAGGCGTTATGAAAAATCCACTGGGGGCATTAACCAGTATGGCGGCGTCTTCAATCGGTGGCAAAATTGCCGATGCGTTGGTGGGAGCACCCAATGCTGGAAGTAACGCACCAGTTAAATCCCATGGGTTATTGCGTGGTACGGTCGGAACCCACTCTTTTCATTTCCCTAGTTTGCATTTCCCGCTAGGCGCCGGCTTTGCGCCGCCTGATATCATGCCCTCTCAGGATGCCAACGCGCTCATGGGAAGTAAAACAGTCTCAGTGAATGGTGACCCACTTTCTTACATGGCGTTGCCTTCGCTAAGCTGTTGGTTCGTTGGGATGCCTCCTTTAGGCGGCAACTCCCCGCATATGGACAGGGGGCACCTGTCGTTGCCCACATCAATTCAACTGCCTATTCCTTTTGGTAAACGCGTGGTCGTTGGCGGCATGCCTGTGCCTAACTGGCATGCCATCGTGGCGGCACTGGCCACGGCCGCTGCTTCTGCAGCGATAACTGCTGCATCTAATGCGGCGCAAAGTGCAATTGAAGACAGAAAGTCGCAAAAAAAGAATGAGCAGAATACGACGGACAAACAATGCTGTGGCGATCCCGTTAATAAGATAACGGGAGAGGTCGTTATCGCTGATACGGACTTTGTCCTGAAGGGCAGAGTGCCTCTGCGATGGGAGCGTTACTACGGCGGGCAGTATAATGTCTATGGGCATCTGGGGCATAACTGGGAATCACCCGCAGATACACGCCTGGAGATAGTCTGTGAAGATAATAAACTATTAATTATTGCAACGCTCAAAGATTACGAAACGGTATTTGACGGTGTGCCTTTGGAACGAGGCTGGGAACACCGTATCTATGACGGCCAGAATGCGCATGCGCTATATCTGAGTGACTCTGCGTTGGTTTTGCGATTTAGTCCGCGGCTGGAATATCACTTTGCACTGGACTTTACTGCGGTTAAACAACAGCTTTTAGGGATTATCCAGCGGCAAAGAAAGGGTGAAAAAATAAGCCTGCCGCTGACGCAGCTTTTAGACAGAGCGGGTAACGGCTGGATATTTGAGCGCGATGAGTCCACCGCGCAGCTGGTGCGGTTGACGGAAGTTTGCCTGCATCAGCCAGGCACACGGTATATAGAGTGTGAATATCAAAAGATTATTGATAAACCAGCCTGTCTTTCGGCGCTAACGCTGTGTTCACACGAAGATAGCCGCTACCGCCACACGTTGGTTCGATATGAATATGTCGAGGAGGCCGGGGATTTACGTAGCGCTATCAATGCGCAGGGCTACCCCTGGCACTATGCGTATGATGCAAGGCACCAGCTGGTAAGACACCGTAACCGCAATGGGTTTAGCTATCTGTATCATTACGCGTCTTTTGCCGATGGCCTGGATCGCGTGGTGGAAGTGAAGGCGGAAGACGGCAGCTATCACTTCCAGCTTTTTTATGACCTGGAACATCAGCAAACCATCACGATTGATCCATTGGGTTTTAAAGAAACTCTGCAATATGACAACCGTAATCTCCCTATCGCGTATATTGATGCTGAAGGTGGTGTGACGACATACGGTTATGACGGTCAGTGTCGGTTAATTTCTGAAGTTGACCCTGAAGGTCTGTCTACTGAATGGAAGTACGACAGGCGCGGCAATATTGTGACTGATGTTTTCCCGGACAGAGCTAAAATTACCCGCACGTTTGATGACGATAACCAGCTAGTTGCACTGACTGACCCTGAATATAACCAATGGCAGCGCGAATACGACAGTGCAGGTAATGTCGTTAAGCAAATTTCGCCCATTGGGGCGCAGCAGCAGTATCAGTATGATGAGAAAAACCAGCTCTGCCGAATAACGGATGGACAAAAAAATAGCTCAACCATTTTTTATAATGCAGGGGGTTTTGTCGCACAAATTAGCGATGCAGAAGGTCACAGCAGGCACTATGAATACGATTTTTTAGGCAACTGTGTTACGCGGATTTCCCCTGACAAACAAAAAACGCGCTATGAATATGATAAAAATGGCCGTTTGATTTTTACCCAGGAAAAGGACGGCCAGCAGCATCGTTATTACTATGACCGCCAGGGCAACCTGGTCCGCTATCTGGAAAATGAATACCGCGAGTTTTGTTTTGAATACTGGGGACCGGATAAACTGGTTCGGCGCATTAACCCGGATAAAAGCGAAGTACGTTTTGAATATAACAATAACGGTAAGCTTACGGGCGTTTATAACCAGAAGAGGGAGAAGTGGGAACTATTGCGTGACCCACTCGGCAGAATTGCGCAAGAGCGTGACTACTGGGGCCAGGAGCACCGCTACAGCTATAACCGCTCAGGCTTTCTGGTAAAAGCGGTTGACCCACTCGGAAATGAGCTTGAACTTAAGCGCGATCCGCTGGGGCGGTTGTTGAAAAAAGTCGCCAACGGCGATGAGGCCAATGCTGAAAGCTATCGCTACAGTAAGGTTGGGCAGTTATTAGCGGCTGAGAATGCCGCCGCGCGAATTTCCCGGCGCTACGATCAGTGCGGAAACTTGTTGGAAGAAAAGCAGGTTTTCCCGGATGCCAGTGGTGTTATCACCTGTGAATATAACGTACTGAGCCAGATGGTGGCACAACGGCGTCAGTTCTGTGTGAATGGCCAGAAAAAAGCGGCGGTTGAACATGATGTTGCCTATACCTATTCCCCGTCAGGGCAGGTCAGTACGCAGAAAATAGATAATTACGATGCTGTGCTGTTTGAATACGACGCAATGGGGCGGCTTAAAAATCAGCAATTATCTGAGAAATTATCCCAACGATTTGAATATACGGCTGGCGACAGACTGCTTTCTCAGGCGGTTTCTTGCAACGGTCACGAACGTAACCGCATCGACTATCACTACGACCCGCAGGGTAACCTTACCCGCAAGAAAGACAGCCTGATCGGCAGCGAATTTTTCAGCTACGACATGCTGGGGCAGATTATTGAACATGTCGATCCACTGGGTGGTGTTGAAAAGCATATCTACGATTTATGTGGTAATCGTTATCGGGATATGACGTCTGAGAATGAATCCTCAGAAGGCAGAACACTGGCGTTTCCAGGCGGGACTCAGTACCAGCTTGACCGTGCAGGTTCACTCATCACCCGCACTCAGGGTGATAAACAACAACATCTTCGCTGGAATGCTTTTGGAAGGCTTGAAGCGCTTGACGGGCACTGTTATGGCTATGATGCGCTGGGGCGTCGTGTGTTTAAACAGCCGCAGACACAGGAGAAAACCTATTTTCTCTGGGAAAGTAACGCACTGGCGATGGAGGTGACACCGCAGAAGGGTGAAGAGCCTCTTGATGAGAATATGGTGAGCCAGGCTGCCGTCCAATGTTTTAGAACATACAGCTACTTCTACTACCTCTATAGCTTTGTTCCGCTGGCGCTGTTGACGAATGTCGAGGCAAGGGCGCCAGACAGTACAGAGTCTGTGTCGCCCACAATGGCTACGGTAACGGCGACAAATGCGCTCTATTTTTACCAGAACGAAATCAACGGTGCGCCGCTGAAGCTGCTTGATGAGCAGGGTGATATTAAGTGGGCGGCGTATTATGCCACTACGGGCAAAGCAGTTCGCCTGGATAAAACGCAGTTTCATCAACCGCTACGTTTGCAGGGGCAGTATTTTGATGATGAAAGTGGGCTACACTATAATCGCTATCGGTATTATGATGCTGGTACGGGGATGTTTATCAGCCAGGATCCTATAGGATTGTTGGGTGGGATAAACCTGTATCAGTATGCGCCGAATCCGGTGAGTTGGGTGGATCCGTTAGGATTAACCCCTAAAATTAGAGATACTGATATATCAGGAGGTCCGCATGCTCCCGATAGAACAATGAACCAAATTCTTTCACGTGCAGCAAATACCAAAACCCCTCAAGGGCAATGGAGTTCAGTAGAAGCAATTACAACAGCAGCCTCTAAATACGATATAAATAAAGGTGGTATACAAGTTGTTGACATTCCAAAGGGTGATGGTATTGTTGTTTTCCATCCTGTAGATTCTTATCCCAGCGGGGAAAAAGGTCCCTTAGTTGTAGATGCGGATCGCGCAATCATGATACCTAAAGAAGATGGGTTACATATGTTTCCTATTGACGAAACTCATGCTGATTATAATTCTAAATATATTGGTCATTAAATATAATATCTTGATGGTTTCCCAAGATAGCAAGGGGGTTATTATATGAAGAGTGTATACGAACCTGACAATGAAGACATTTTAGAGTGGGTTAATTCAGGACAAGCAAGCTGGCCTGCTAGTGATTGGGACTATTATGTGGCGAATGGCAAAAATGATGAGCTTATTTTTAAATTAGCCAATGATCATTTATGTGAGAAAAGAGATTTTTTTATACATGCATTGTATTACTTGGTTGGTAACTATTACAACAACGGAAGTGTTAATAAAAATGAAGGAATAAGAATCATGAAGTTACTCAACCAAAAAGATGAAGGTTGTTCACTTGAAGTTATTTTATGGAAAAAAGATGTAGATGATTTACTCTCCGGGAAACTAACTTTTGATAAAGAATATTGGTTACATCATATGTTTTAATATTATTTTAGTAATTCAGCAACGCAGAGTTTAAGTTTTGCTAGGCAGTATTATGGTGATGACAAATTTGCCAAGCGCAAATTTGAACAACGCGTAGCGTTGGCCAAAGGGCTAGTCTCAAGATGAGACGAGTAATACTGGACTTCACTATAATACATTCAGGTATTACGATCCGGAGTGTGGGCGGTTTATGCAGCCAGACCCGATAGGACTGTTGGGGGCTGAGTCCGTATCGGTTTGCGGCGAATAACTAAATTGCCACATCTCAACTATTTATATGTGGAAAAATGTAGTAGTTTACGGGGTTATTCTGCTTTATCTGGTAATGCCAGTATAAAAGATATGTTTTTATCTGAGTTGAACTCTTTAAGGTTTGTATCTAAGATGAGTAACCTTAAGTCGCTCAGATTCTGGGATGTAATAGACGGAGATCTTTCTCCACTTTTCCAGAGTAGTAGTCTTAAAGAGGTAAGTTTTCATCCAGATAGAAAGCATTATAATTACAATTTAAAGCAGGTGCAGAGCCATTTTATTCAAAAGTGATTATAGCTATTTAAAGTAATCCAGCATAAAGAATTTGCCTACTATTCATGAATACTGACAGGGTCGTTATTAGTCTTTTACTACAGGCCCATCTTAAGATGGGCCATCGTGCAAAATACCCTGTCAGTCAAATACCACTTTGGCCCACCTCGCCAGCCCGGCGGTTACCGAGCCAAAGTCATCGCCGCTGGCGATGCGCGTTTGTGGCAGCAGTGCCGCCAGCGCCTGGCGGATAATCGGCGAACGGGCGCTACCGCCGGTGAGGTAAATCACATCCGGCGACGTCTGGCTTGATTCCAGTGCCAGGGTGACCTGCTCAAGAATGCGCTGTAGCGGCTGGGCCAGCGCGCTTGCCAGCGCATCACCGTTCATCTCCGTTGCCAGCGCCTCGGCAATAAACGGCAGACGCAGCGTCGTGCTGTTATGTTCCGAGAGAGCGATTTTGCCTTCTTCAGCGCAGCGTACCAGCCGGTAGCTCAGGCGCTGACGCCACACCTTCAGTAAATGCGCGACCTTTTCCGGCTCGCGGGCGTCACGCACTAAATCTGCCAGCAGGCGGCCGCAGGCGCTGCTGTAAAACTCGCTCTGTGCCGGCACGTCGTTAATAGCCACCGCGTTCCACCACGGCAGCGCGGGCAGGGCGATGCCTTTTTGTGTTTCACCGCCAAGACCCAGCAGCGGGCAAAGCTGCTTAAACGCCACGGCGATATCCAGATCGTTACCGCCGACGCGACAGCCGCTGTGGCCAAGCAGGCTGTGCTCGCGGTCGCGACGCGCGCGCCACTGCGGCCCCATCAACAGCAGTGAGCAGTCGGTGGTGCCGCCGCCAATGTCGACGACCAGCACCCGCTGTTCTTCAGTTAATGTGGCCTCAAAATCCAGTCCAGCGGCCACCGGTTCAAACTGAAACACCACATCGCTAAACCCGGCTCGGTTAGCCGCTCGTTCAAGAATGCCCAGCGCCTGGGCGTTGGCGTCATCGCTGCCGAGACCCTGGAAGTTAATCGGGCGACCAATCACTGCCTGCTCCACGCGGGCGTCAAGCTGTGTTTCGGCCTGCTGGCGAATATGCAGCATCATGGCGCACACCAGGTCTTCAAACAGCGCAATTTGCTGTGGTTTGAGGCCGGTTGCGCCAAGAAACGATTTTGGGGATTTCACAAACCAGACTTCGTCCGGTTCTTCCATATAGCTCGCGAGGGCAGCCAGACCAAACTGCACGCTGGCAGGCGTGATAGTGATGTCTTCGTCGCGGTTAACATTCACCGCACGCTTAAGTAGCGCCTGACCTTCGTCACCTCCGGGTGTCACCTGGTGATGGCGCCACAGCCATTCACTGATGCCTTCGCGAGTGGGTGCGCAAATCATTGACGGCAGCAATGGCGAATCGCCCGCCATTTTTAACATCTGCGGTGTGCCGTTGTGCATGACTGCCAGTGAGCAGTTAGCTGTGCCGTAGTCGAAACCTAAAAACATGCGTCATCCCCATGCCGGTGAAGAAGGGGGGCGACTTTAGCGAAATGTTCCGTCTGCGGCAAACAGAATTGAAAAGCAAGGCACAACCCGGCGCGGGCAGTTATGCTCAGTGGCAACGTAATAAGGAATCACTATGCTGACACTGAATTACCATCCCCCCTACGACTGGGCGTGGATGCTGGGTTTTCTTGGCGCACGTGCCGTTGCGGGCGTTGAGGAGGTGAGTGCTACAGCTTACCGGCGCACCCTCGCTGTGGATGGTCACTGCGGACTGTTGACGGTGACACCGGATGAGAGCCGCTGTCAGGTGCGCATCTCTCTTAGCGACGATTTACTGGCAGTAAAGGATGACGTGCTGGCACGCATTGCGCGGCTTTTTGACCTCGCAACCGATCCCTCAGATATGCTGGCCCACCTTGGCACACTTGCTGCCTCTCACCCCGGTCTGCGGCTACCGGGCTGTATGGACCCGTTTGAGCAGGCCGTGCGTGCCGTACTTGGTCAGCTGGTAAGCGTGGCGATGGCGGCCAAACTCACCGCAAAAGTGGCGCAGACGTGGGGAACACCGCTGCCGGGGGCACCTGGCTGGTGGTTGTTCCCGCGCCCGGAACAGTTAGCGGAACTGGCACCGGAAATGCTCAAGCCGCTGGGTATGCCGCTTAAGCGCGCTGAGGCCATCATTAATATTGCGAGGCTGTGCGTGCAGGGCGAGTTTCCGCTTGCGCCGCCGCTGGATGTGGAGCAGGGCGTGAAATGGCTGGTCGGTCTGCCAGGCATTGGGCGTTGGACGGCCAGTTATTACGCGCTACGCGGCTGGCAGGCACCGGATATCTTTTTGCCAGATGATTATGCGGTAAAACAGCGATTTGTTGGTATGACGGTGGCCCAGACGCGACACTACAGTGCACGCTGGCAGCCCTGGCGCTCATATGCACTCTTACATATCTGGAACAACGGCAGCTGGCAGCCAACGTAGCGCGTTTTTCTGGTATCAATTGCGGGAAGTCCCTATAATTGCGGCGTCTGGCGCCCCGGCGTCGCCCTTCCTTAAATTATCAGTAAATTCAGGTCGTTTATTTTATGACTGACAAGTCTCATCAGTGCGTCATCATCGGGATCGCCGGCGCATCAGCTTCAGGGAAAAGCCTCATTGCCAGCACGTTGTATCGTGAACTACGCGAACAAGTTGGAGATGAACACATTGGTGTCATCCCGGAAGACTGCTATTACAAAGACCAGAGTCACCTCTCGATGGAAGAGAGGATTAAGACCAACTACGACCACCCCAGCGCGATGGATCATAACCTGCTGTTTCAGCATTTACAGATGCTCAAGCAGGGCAAGAGCGTCGAATTGCCGGTTTACAGCTACACTGAACATACCCGCACCAGCGAAACGGTGCACGTTGAACCTAAAAAAGTGATTATCCTGGAAGGCATTTTGCTGCTGACCGACGCGCGTCTGCGCCAGGAAATGAATTTTTCTATCTTCGTGGACACACCGCTGGATATCTGCCTGATGCGCCGCATCAAACGCGATGTTAACGAACGCGGCCGCTCCATGGACTCGGTAATGGCGCAGTATCAGAAAACCGTGCGTCCGATGTTCCTGCAGTTTATTGACCCGTCAAAGCAATATGCCGACATTATTGTGCCGCGCGGCGGTAAGAACCGCATCGCTATTGATATTCTCAAAGCGAAGATAAGCCAGTTCTTTGAGTGATAGTCCTCGACGCCGTATACCGGCGTCGTTTGCGTTTATAGCCGCAGGGCGTGGTTATTCCGGCTGCGCTGTGGCAAGGTGAATCAAGTTAAGCCAAAAGGAGAAGTGCGATGCGTCTGTGTGACCGCGATATAGAAGCCTGGCTGGATACCGGGCGTTTAGCCATCACCCCGCGCCCGCCCGCAGAGCGCATTAACGGTGCCACTGTTGATGTGCGACTTGGTAACGAGTTTCGAACCTTCAGCGGCCACACCGCGGCGTTTATCGATCTCAGCGGCCCGAAGGATGAAGTCAGTGCCGCGCTCGACCGCGTCATGAGCGATGAAATTGTGCTTAAGGAAGGCGAGGCGTTTTATCTGCACCCCGGCGAACTGGCGCTGGCGGTAACGCACGAATCGGTGATGCTGCCTGACGACCTCGTGGGCTGGCTGGATGGCCGCTCGTCGCTGGCACGCCTGGGGCTGATGGTGCACGTGACCGCGCACCGTATCGATCCGGGCTGGCACGGGCGCATTGTGCTGGAGTTTTATAATTCCGGCAAACTGCCGCTGGCGCTGCGCCCAGGCATGATGATTGGCGCACTTAGCTTTGAGCCGCTCTCTGGCCCGGCTGCACGCCCGTATAACCGTCGCCAGGATGCGAAGTATCGCGATCAGCAAGGTGCGGTTGCCAGCCGCATTGACAAGGACTGAGCCGCCGCTGGGCTGAGGGAGCTATGAGACGACTATTAACTGCGCTGATGATTCTGCTGGTTGTATTGGTTGCCGGACTGTCGGCACTGGTGCTGCTGATTAATCCCAACGATTTCCGCAGCTATATGGTGCGGGAGGTGGAACAGCGCAGTGGCTATAAGCTGGCGCTGGATGGACCGCTGCGCTGGCACGTCTGGCCGCAGTTGAGCATTTTGTCCGGACGGATGTCGTTAACGGCACCCGGTGCCAGTGCACCGCTGGTCAGCGCTGAGAATATGCGTCTTGATGTGGCCTTACTGCCGTTGATTTCCCATCGCCTGCAGGTTAAGCAGGTGATGCTGAAAAAATCAGTGATTCAGCTTACGCCGCAAAGCGAAGCGCGCAGGCCTGAAGGTGCACCGGTTGCTCCCGGTGAGTCTGGCCCTGCTGGTCGCGAGCATCGCAACTGGTCGTTTGATATTGGTAGTCTGGACGTGGCAGACAGCGTGCTGGTGTTCCAGCACGCTGACGACGAGCAGATTACCGTGCGCAATATTCAGCTACAGCTTGAGCAAAATAACCACCGCCAGGCGCAGGTGTCGCTTAGTGGACGCGTTAACCGCGACCAGCGTGACTTAAGCCTGGCGATTGAGGCCGTACTTAACGCTGATGAGACCGGCGACAGCTTCAGCGCCAATATTACACGTCTTGATTACCAGCTACAGGGCGCGGATTTGCCAAAACAAGGCATTCGTGGCGAAGGTTCTCTGAACGCGCGCTGGGAAGATCTGAACAAGCGCCTTAGCATCAGCAACCTGAACCTGAAGGCCAATGAAAGCTCGCTGCGCGGCGGACTCTCGGTGGTCATGAACGACAAGCCAGAATGGCAGCTCGACCTGGCCTCAGACAACCTTAACCTTGATACGCTGCTGGTGCGTACGCCGTTGGCCGATGAGAACGGCGGCGATGGTCAGGGCGCACAAGCGGCGGCGGTGCCGCGGCCAATTATTTCTGGCAGCGGCGATCTCCCGGCCTGGAGTGTGCTTGATAGCTCAGATGGCAGTGCGACCTTGCAGTTTGCCAGCCTGCGCTGGCGTGGCCTGGCGTTCACGAACGTTAATGCGCGCATGGTGAATAAAAATGGGCAGCTTAGCGTTGAGCGTCTTCAGGGTAACCTGGGTGCCGGGAGCATTTCGTTGCCGGGCAGTGTCGATGCCAGCGGGACACCGGTACACGCGGTATTCCAGCCGCAAATTTCGAACATTGAGATTGCCTCTATCCTCAAAGCATTTGACTATCCGCTGGCGGTGTCAGGCAACTTGTCGATGAGCGGTGAGTTTAGCGGCGATAACATTGACGCGCAGGCATTTCGCCATAGCTGGCAGGGCAAAGCCAGCGTAGAAATGGCGAACTCGCGCCTTGAGGGCATGAATTTCCAGCAACTGGTGCAGCGCGCTGTCACACGCAACAATGCTGATGTGCAGGCCCAGCAGGACTACGACGACGCAACGATTATGGAGCGCTTTAGCGCCAGCGCAACGCTCAATAGCGGTAAGCTGCAACTCCAGCAAATGGCCGGTGAGTCTGCGGTACTGGCGTTAACCGGTGATGGAACGCTGGATTTGGTCAACGAGCAGTGCGACGCGAACTTTGCTGTGCGTGTTATTGGCGGTTGGGAAGGCAAGGGCGACCTGGTTGAGCGAATCAAGCAAACGCCGATTCCGCTGCGCATCTACGGCCCGTGGAGCCAGCTTAATTACAACCTTGACGTAGACCGCGTGCTGCGCAATCAGTTACAGGATGAAGCGAAACGCCGGCTTAAGGAATGGGCAGATCGCAATAAAGACAACAGCAGCAAAGCGCGTGACGTGCAGCAGTTGCTGGAGGAGCGCGAAAGCCACTAAGGTAAACCCGCCACCGTATTGAGCACAAAAAAAGCGTGAGGATAAACACCTCACGCTTTTTTTATGGGCTGTGCAACGCTCGATAAGTGATGTGGCGTATTCAAAACCTGCCTGATGTGTTGTTTTAACACGTTGACCGGCAGCGAGATATAAATGCCTCGGCGGTGAAGGCTCTCCATGCTGGAGGAAAACCGTATAAATCTCTTCATCGATACCTTCTTACTTTACTCATTCTTCGCGTTGGCTTTTCCGCTGCCTGCCTGTGTTGTCTTCATCGTATCTTTATTGACTCATTACGCTAGTTATCACGCCTCTGAAGAAGGTGCGGTCCGCATACATTATCTCTGCGGACCGTATTGATTCGCTTAACAAATTGATTTTAAATAATATTTAAATGTAAAGAAACGTCGGTAATCATATGCGCAATAAGAAAATCCTCATATGATAATCGTCCAGACAAACAGTCTGGTTTTAAACGTCAAAGAGGATTTTTTTATGAGCAGTATTGCAGTAACCGGTTCATTTGAATGGGCCATGCTGAACCTGAAGCAAGGCAAGCGCGTTGCACGCGCAGGCTGGAACGGTAAAAACATGTTCCTGCTGGGTAACCCGGGTTTGCCGGAACAGGCTGTAGCAGAGGGCGATTTTCGCAATAATGCCGGTGTAGAAACAGGCACTGAATTTAACTATTTGCCGAACATTGAAATCTGCACCGTTGACGGTGATTTTGTACCGTGGGTTGCCTCGCAGATGGATATTGAGGCAATGGACTGGGCGCTGTTGTGTGATGAAGATGAAAACTCGATGCTGGTGCTGGATATTCACGCACAAGATAAAGCCGCTGCGGGCGCGAATTATTCCGGCTACCGCCGTAGTTTGATTGATGATGAAGACGTACGCGGCACCTGTGAAATTATTGAAAACCAGGTTAACGCCACTGAAGTATTTATGTTTACCTCGGTGAAGCTGCCGGAAAGTGAAGGCGGTCGTCATCTTATTCAGTTTGGTAGCAGCTTTGAAGAAGATGCTTTTGAAGAAACCAAAGAACTGATGAACCAGGTGCTGACGATTAAAGTGGATGGTGAAATTTATAGCCTGGGTAGTGCCGTGGGCCTGGATGATTATTTCGATACGCTTATCTGGCGTGAATATGACATCAGCGAGCATTCTGTTCTGGTTGAAAAGCTTAATGATAAAGAAGGGACGCACCGCTATTACTTTAACTGGGGTGAGTGAGTTTCACCTGTCTGAAGTTGGTCTTAAATTGTTTATCAATTAATAGTAGAGAATAAATATTGCAGAGTGAAATTTGCGGATGGAGTTTTATCTGTGTTTTATGGCTCTGCGATTATCTAATTAGAAAATATCTCATATTACGAATATAAAAAGAGAGGAAGTATGTCTGATTTAATTACCATTGAAGGCTCATTTGAGTGGGCCATGCTACAGCTTAAAGAGGGCAAGCGCGTAGCGCGTGAAGGCTGGAACGGGAAAGGCATGTATTTGCTGCGCAACCCGGGGCTGATGGCGCAGTCAGTGCAGGAAGGTGACTATCGCGCCTAGGCGGGTGTTGAAGTAGGGACCGAGTTTGATTTCCTGCCGAATATTGAGATGTGTAATGCGGATGGTAATTTTGTGCCATGGGTAAGTTCGCAGGCAGATGTGGTGGCGATGGATTGGCATATTCATACTGAATCACAATGGATGCTGATTGCTGACATGACTCCAGGAGAGGAGGATGTTAAATATAACGGTACAGTTAGTAGTTATTATATCGATCCAGACGAAGAAGTTTATGTTGGTAAGTGTGATTTCATTGAGAGTACATTTAAAGTAATAAAGGTTAGAATGATTGCTAACTCAGATGGTGTTTATGGACCATCAGGTGGGAATAATTTTTTAATTAGCTGTGAGTTTGCAAACAGAGAGGATGAGCGTAATGCTAACGACAATGTTTTCAAAAAAAGATTGACTGTCATGGTAGATGGGGTAGAGTTTTTGTTAGATAAGTCCAGAGGGGGGTATTCAAATGCAGACCCCTCAGTGTTGTGGAATGGTAGAAGATATCGGATTGACAATCAACCTGCTCTAATCGAAATTTTGAAAGATATGGGTGTGAAAAGACGTTTTTACTTCAACTGGAAGGATGAGGTGTAGTTGGTATTAATTGCCTATCCAGATTAACTGACATTGATTGCTTGCAAGGAATTATATTTACAATTTTAATCGCTGCGTGATGTAATATTACATGCTATAAGTCAGAGTTTAATTTTTAATTGAGCCTGTAAATAATTCTGTGTAACTGCCACCGTATTAAAGGTGAACGCTCAGGCGGTCACCGAACTCGATAATAAAGCGGCTCATTGCCAGCCGCCAGTTCCGGATCGGCATACTCCATTTTTTTGACGCATCCTTGATCGCCAGATAAATAACTTTTCGCACAGAGTCGTCTGTCGGGAACACCTTTCGCTTTTTGATGGCTGTACGGATAACGCTGTTCAGCGACTCGATGGCATTCGTCGTGTAGATTGCCTTGCGGATATCTGGCGGGTAACCGAAGAACGTATTGAGATTTTCCCAGTGTGCACGCCAGCTTTTGCTGATTTGCGGATATTTATCGTCCCAGACTCCCGCGAACGTATCCAGCGCCATCAGCGCGGCTTCTTCCGTCGAAGCCTGATACACTGTTTTCAACCCACTGATCACGGCTTTGTAGTCCTTCCACGACACGTATTTCAGGCTGTTGCGCATCATATGGATGATACACAGCTGGATATGTGTCTGCGGGTACACGCTGTTTATCGCATCCGGGAAGCCCTTCAGGCCGTCAACGCAGGCAATCAGGATGTCCTGAAGGCCACGATTTTTCAGCTCCGTCAGCACATTCAGCCAGAACTTTGCGCCTTCATTTTCGGCCAGCCACATGCCCAGTAATTCTTTCTGGCCTTCGGTGTTGATACCCAGTGCGAGGAAGACGGCTTTGTTTATTACGCTGCCATTCTGACGGACTTTTACGACGATGCAGTCCATATAAACAATGGGATACAGCGTATCCAGAGGGCGGTTTTGCCACTCCGCCACCTGTTCTTTCACCGCATCTGTGACTTTGGATATCAGGGTGGGCGACACATCCGCGTCGTACATCTCTTTGAAGGTGGCGACAATCTCCCGGGTCGTCATACCTTTGGCGTACAGGGATAAAATCTGGCTGTCCATCTGCGTGATACGGGTCTGATTTTTCTTTATCAGCTGAGGCTCGAAGGTGTTTTCACGGTCACGGGGTGTGCTGAGTTCAATCTCACCCTCGTCGCACAGCAGCGTTTTGGACGAATAGCCGTTGCGGGTATTCGAGCCTGATTTTGGCGCATTTTTCTCGTGTCCGAGGTGGTCTGTCAGCTCAGCATTGAGCGCCGTTTCGACGGTAAGTTTCGTCAACATGCGGGAAAACTGATTGAGATCGGCTTCGGTTTTAAGGCCTTTAGCCAGTTCAGCCGCAAGGGCTTTAAGTTTCTTTTCGTCCATAATTTGCCTGTCTCCGTTGTTGGAGTGAACATATCAAAAACAGGCAATTACACAATTTTAATTACAGTCTCTTTTAATTCTCAAATATCTAAAGCAGTGGTTGCTGATACCACTGCTATTTTAGTGTGCACAATTTGAATTAAGAATCAAACCTCATAATCCAACATCCCATTCTCATCATCCGGCGGCATCACCAGCACCTTCTGCACGCGGTGATTCTCCACTTCCAGCGTTTTCAGCCGCCAGCCTTCAACATTCACCTCTTCCCCTTCAACCGGAATATGTTGCAGATGTTCCATCAGCAGCCCGGCCACGGTGTGATAGTCGCGTCGCTCGTCGAGCGGCAGCGGGGCATACTGCACCAAATCTTCCAGCGGCATATGGCCGTTCACCGTCCAGCTGCCGTCGTCATTTTTGGCAATATCGTGGCGGGCATCGGTTTCGTCCACCTCGTTCGGCAGGTTCCCGGCGATGGTTTCCATCACGTCGCTGAGTGTCACCAGGCCTTCCACTGAACCGAACTCATCCACCACAAACGCAAAGTGGGTACGGGCGCTGCGAAACTGCTCCAGCGCGGGGAGTAGGGTGACCGTTTCCGGGAACACCAGCGGCTGGCGCACCAGCGCGTGCAGGTCGAGTGCATCGCCACGTAGCTGCTGGGCCAGCAGGTCGATAACGTGCACCACGCCGAGCAAGTTGTCATCGCCACCGGTCACCACAATGCGCGTGTGCTGGTTTTTCTCCAGCAGTGCGCGGACCTGCTGCTCTGGTGCACTGAGATCTACGTGCTCAATATCGTGACGCGAGGTCATGATGCTGCTTACCGTGCGCTGATTAAGGTTGAGCACCCGCTCAATCATCATCCGCTCCTGAGGGTTAAACAGCGCCGCTTCGCCATTGTGGTCGGCAATCAGTGAGTTGGTGTCGGCATCCAGCTCCGCTTCTTCTTTGCGTCCGCTCAGTAACCGCATCACTGCTTCGGTGGTGCGGCTTCTTAGCGTCTGGTTGGCAGACAGGAAACGGCGGCGGTTAAAGTTGGCAAGCTGGTTGAGCGACTCAATCATCACCGAGAAACCAATGGCCGCGTACAGATAACCTTTAGGAATATGGAAGCCAAAGCCGTCGGCAATCAGGCTAAAGCCAATCATCAGCAGGAAGCTCAGGCACAGAATCACAATCGTCGGGTGACTATTTACAAAGCGCGTCAGCGCCTTACTTGCCAGCAGCATCAGGCTGATGGCGATAATCACCGCCGCCATCATCACGCCGAGGTGATCCACCATACCAACGGCGGTGATAACCGAGTCGAGAGAAAAAATGGCGTCCAGCACCACAATCTGCGCCACCACGCCCCAGAAACGCGCACCGCGCCGCTGGGTTGGGTTGTCCTGGTCTTTGCCCTCCAGCCGTTCGTTAAGCTCAACGGTGGCTTTAAACAGCAAAAACAGGCCGCCGAACAGCATAATCAGGTCGCGAGCGCTGAAACTTAGCGTATGCACAGAGAAAAGCGGGGTGGTAAGCGTGACCAGCCAGGAAATGGAGGCCAGCAGCAGCAGGCGCATTACCATGGCCAGCAACAGGCCAGTGATGCGCGCCCGGTCGCGTTGTGCGGGCGGTAATTTTTCAGCGAGGATGGCGATAAACACCAGATTATCAATACCAAGCACCAGTTCGATAACCACCAGTGTTACCAGTCCGGCCCAGATTGACGGATCGGCTATCCATTCCATTAGCGAACGCTACCTTGTGACTAAAGACAGATACTCCATTTTAAGCGCGGTAAAAGGTAGCAGCAAATGCAATTCGAGCCTGAGGATTTTCCTAAATAAAAATCTCAGCCAGAATTAACATGGGAATAATATTCCTGATGGTTAATAAGGATAATTGGTTCAGTATTTCGGCAAGGTATTGGGCAATGTCTTAATTGCAGGGGGGATTGGCCTGAATATATTGAGCGATACACGGCGATTAAGAGGTTTTATAAATATTGTCAATCTAAAGAAATTCCTAAAACAAATAAAATTTGCAGCTAATCCTATTCTTAAAAGTAACCGCTCTCGGATTTGCTGCCTTGCCTGCTTATCGGTTAGCTGTAACAATCTTTCCAGCTAGCGGGGAATAAAGTGATGACGAGGATTTATTTCTCCTTGCTATTCATTCTGGCTGTATCAATAACAATATTGACAGCGCGCTGCTGAGAATAATCCTGGTAATAAGCAGTTGCTCAGGATAAACAAAAAAATATCTGATATCAGTGAATTGGTAGCTGTAAAGCCACGGGCGGTAGCGTATCTACAGCTAAATAAGTAGCCCGCCTGTTCTGTCAATCACTCATGTGCGAATAAGCTGCTTTTAGGAATGGTGCCATTATATTTCCGTGCTGAGGTCTGCATTGTTATGACCCTTGATGCAAGGCGTTTATTTAATTGCAGGATAATGACTCTGCCAAAGTGATAAATAATCAATGATGAAATCCAATCTAAAATTGATGCCCTTATTGGTGTCTGTGACGCTAATGAGTGGATGTACCATTTTCCCCGGCAGTAATATGTCTACGTTCGGGAAAGATGTGATTAAACAGCAGGATTCAGACGTTGACCTGAACCGGATGGTAAATGTTTATCCACTGACGCCGCGGCTGGTTGAACAGCTTCGTCCACGCCCGAATGTTGCCCAGCCAAATATGTCGCTGGACCAGGAAATCGCCAGTTACGAATACCGCGTCGGTCCTGGCGATGTGCTTAACGTCACCGTCTGGGATCACCCGGAACTGACCACGCCTGCGGGCCAGTACCGTAGCTCCAGCGATGCCGGTAACTGGGTGCAGGCCGACGGCAGCGTGTTCTATCCCTACATAGGCAAAGTTAACGTTCAGGGTAAAACCCTGTCGCAAATCCGCAGCGACATCACCGGGCGCCTGGCAAGCTACATCGCTGACCCGCAGGTGGATGTCAATATCGCCGCCTTCCGCTCACAGAAAGCCTATGTCTCCGGCCAGGTCGAGAAGTCAGGTCAGCAGGCCATCACCAACGTACCGCTCACGGTGCTGGATGCGATTAATGCCGCCGGCGGTCTGACGGACAACGCCGACTGGCGCAACGTGGTGTTGACTCACAAAGGCCGCGAGGAGCGCATCTCACTTCAGGCATTGATGCAAAACGGTGACCTGAGCCAGAACCGCCTGCTGTACCCCGGCGACATCCTGTTTGTGCCGCGCAATGACGACCTCAAAGTGTTCGTGATGGGCGAAGTGAAAAAACAGAGCACGCTCAAAATGGACTTCAGCGGTATGACGCTCACTGAGGCGCTGGGCCAGGCCGAAGGTATCGATATGACCACCTCCAACGCCAGCGGCATCTTCGTGTTGCGCCCGATCAAAGGCGACCGTAACGGCAAGATTGCCAACGTCTATCAGCTGGATATGTCGGATGCGACCTCGCTGGTCATGGCCACCGAGTTCCGTCTGCAACCTTACGATGTGGTTTACGTCACCACCGCACCAGTCGCGCGCTGGAACCGCCTGGTGAGCCAGCTGCTGCCAACCATCAGCGGCGTGCGCTACATGACCGACACCGCCGTTGATATCAACAACAACTGGTAACGCTTATGTTTAACAACATTCTCGTGGTTTGCGTGGGGAACATCTGCCGTTCCCCAACGGCAGAGCGCCTGTTGCGCCAGTACCAACCAGCGCTGACGGTGGAGTCTGCCGGGTTGGGCGCGCTGGTGGGAAAGGGCGCTGATGCACGCGCCGCTGAAGTGGCACACGAGCACGGACTGTCGCTGGCGGGCCATTGCGCCCGCCAGATAACCGCCAGCCTGTGTCGCCGCTACGACCTGATTCTCACGATGGAAAAACGGCATATCCATGCCCTTTGCGATATCGCGCCGGAAATGCGCGGCAAGGTCATGCTGTTTGGCCACTGGAACGACGAGCGGGAAATTCCCGACCCGTATCGCAAAAGCCGCGAGGCGTTTGAAGCCGTGTTTACCCTTCTCGACCATTCTGCCCGCTCGTGGGCGCACGCACTGACAGCTCAGCAGGGATAACAATGACAGAAAATGTAAGGCATTCTGCCGCCTCGACTGAGGGCAATGATGAAATCGATATTGGCCGCCTGCTCGGGACGGTTATCGAGGCCCGCTGGTGGGTGCTCGGGATTACTGCCGTATTTGCCGCCGCGGCTATCGTGTATGTGACCTTCGCCACGCCAATTTACAGTGCCGATGCGCTGGTGCAGATAGAGCAGGACACCAGTAGTTCGCTGGTGCAGGACCTCAACAGCGCGCTCAGCAATAAGCCACCGGCCTCAGAGGCAGAGATGCAGCTGATTCAGTCACGCCTGGTGCTGGGTAAAACGGTTGACGACCTGGACCTGGATATTGGCGTTGAGAAAGACACCTTCCCGGTTTTTGGCGCAGGATGGGACCGTCTGATGGGTCGCCAGAACGACACGGTGAAAGTGACCACCTTCAATCTGGCAAAAGGGATGGCAAAAGACACCTTCACGCTCAACGTTATCGACCCGCAGCATTATACGCTTGAGAGTGATGGCGGTTTCAGCGCTCGCGGTGAAGTGGGCAAGATGCTGACCCAGGGCGGGTTGTCCATCATGGTCTCAGCCATTCACGCCGCTGACGGCAGCCGTTTTACGGTGAGCAAATTTTCCACCCTGGGCATGATCAAGTTTCTGCAAAACAACCTGACGGTAACTGAAAGCGGTAAAGATACCGGCGTGCTGTTACTGGCCTTCACCGGCGAAGACCGGGAGCAGATTCGCGACATCCTCAACGCCATTACCCGCAATTACCAGGCGCAGAATATTGAGCGTAAATCAGCCGAGGCGTCGCACAGCCTGAAATTCCTGGATAAGCAGTTGCCAGAAGTGCGCGCGTCGCTGGACGAGGCTGAAAATAAACTCAACGCCTACCGCCAGCAGAAAGATTCGGTGGATCTGCCGCTGGAGGCCAAATCGGTACTCGATTCGGTGGTTAACATTGATGCCCAGCTTAATGAGTTGACCTTTAAAGAGGCCGAAATTTCCAAGCTGTACACCAAACGCCATCCGGCCTACCGCACACTGTTAGAAAAGCGCAAAGCGCTGGAAGACGAGAAATCACGTCTTAATAGCCGCATCAGCGATATGCCGCAGACCCAGCAGGAGATTGTGCGCCTGACGCGTGATGTGGAATCCGGCCAGCAGGTGTATATGCAGCTTCTGAACAAGCAGCAGGAGCTGCGCATTACCGAGGCCAGCACCGTGGGCGACGTGCGCATTGTCGACCCGGCTATCACCCAGCCTGGCGTGCTCAAGCCTAAAAAGGTGCTGATTGTGCTTGGCAGCATTATCCTCGGTCTGATGCTGTCGATTATTGGCGTGCTGCTGCGCTCGCTGTTTAACCGCGGCATTGAAAGTGCGCAGGTGCTGGAAGAGGCGGGCGTGAGCGTGTACGCCAGCATACCGTTGTCTGACTGGCAGAAGGCACGCGATACCGTCAAAACGGTGAGCGGCGGCGATAAGCGCTACAAACAAAGCCAGCTGCTGGCGGTAGGGAACCCCACGGATCTTGCTATTGAAGCTATTCGCAGTCTGCGTACCAGCCTGCACTTCGCCATGATGCAGGCCAGCAACAACGTACTGATGCTCTCTGGCGTCAGCCCCTCCATCGGTAAAACCTTTGTCTGCGCCAACCTGGCGGCGGTTATCAGCCAGACCAACAAGCGCGTGCTGCTTATCGACTGTGATATGCGCAAAGGCTATACCCACGAACTGCTGGGGACCACCAACCACAACGGCCTGTCGGATGTGCTGGCAGGCCAGGGGGAGATTGCCGGTTGCGTGCAGAAAACCTCCATTCCTTGCTTTGACCTGGTGCCGCGCGGCCAGGTGCCGCCAAATCCGTCGGAACTGCTGATGAGCGAGCGCTTTGGCGAACTGGTGCAGTGGGCGAGCGCACATTACGACATGGTGCTGATTGATACGCCGCCGATTCTGGCGGTGACCGATGCCGCCATTGCGGGCCGCCATGCTGGCACCACGCTGATGGTGGCGCGTTATGCGGTGAACACGCTTAAAGAAGTGCAAACCAGCCTTAGCCGCTTTGAGCAAAACGGCATCGCGGTGCGCGGCGTCATCCTGAACTCCATCTTTCGCCGCGCCACCGGCTACCAGGATTACGGTTACTACCAGTACGAATACAAAGCTGAAAAACCCTGACTGGCCTGGCCGCCTTCGCGGCGGCCTTCATCACGCCATGGTTATTTGAGGAAAGAAAAATGACCACGACTTCGCGCCCTTTGGTGTCTGTTTACATGCCGACGTGGAATCGCCAGCAGCTGGCCATCCGGGCTATTAAGTCGGTGCTGCGTCAGGATTACGATAACTGGGAGATGTTCATCGTCGATGACTGCTCCCGCGACTGGCAGCAGCTCCAGCAGTTTGTAGATGGCCTCAACGATCCGCGCGTACGCTATGTGCACAATGAGGTTAATTCCGGTGCCTGCGCGGTGCGCAACCAGGCCATTTTGCTTGCGCGCGGTGAGTTTATTACCGGCATTGACGATGACGACGAATGGACGCCCGACCGCCTGTCGCTGTTTCTGAGAAACAAGCGTCAGTTGATTACCCACGCATTTTTGTACGCCAATGACTATGTGTGTGAAGGGCAGGTTTACACCCAACCCGCCAGCCTGCCGCTGTATCCCAAATCGCCGTATACACGCACGTTGTTTTTCAAGCGCAACATCATTGGCAACCAGGTATTTACTTACGCCTGGCGCTTTAAAGAGAGCCTGTTCGACGAAAAACTGATGGCAGCACAGGATTACGACATATTCCTGCGCATGGTCACCGAATACGGCGAGCCGTGGAAGATTGAAGAGGCGACTCAAATTCTGCATATCAACCACGGTGAAATGCAGATAACTAAATCGGCTAAAAAATTCTCCGGTTATTTTCAGTTTTACCGCAAGCACAAAGGCAAATTCGACCGCGCCAGCAAGAAGTACCAACTGTTCACGCTGTACCTGATTCGCAACAAGCGCATGACGCTGCGCACGCTGTTGACGCTGCTGTCGCTGCGTAACGGCAAGCGGCTGGCCGACGGGCTGCGGGGGAAGTGATGCTCGAAGACATACGTGCTAACGGCTGGAGCCTGCGCCCGTGCTGCATGGTGCTGGCTTATCGTCTTGCCCACTTTTGCTCGGTATGGCGCAAAAAATGCGTGCTCAATAACCTGTGGGCAGCGCCGGTATTGCTGGGCTATCGCGTGGTGACCGAGTGCCTGTTTGGCTACGAAATCCAGGCCGCCGCCACTATCGGGCGACGCTTTACCATCCATCACGGTTACGCGGTGGTGATTAATAAAAACACCGTGGCGGGAGACGATTTTGTGATTCGCCACGGCGTGACTATTGGCAA
Organism: Enterobacteriaceae bacterium 4M9; assembly: GCA_010092695.1. Lineage (GTDB taxonomy): Bacteria > Pseudomonadota > Gammaproteobacteria > Enterobacterales > Enterobacteriaceae > Tenebrionibacter. The sequence goes on from JAADJJ010000001.1 coordinate 2,069,646, forward strand.
CCGTGGGCCGGACAACCTGGCGTGCCCGGTTATTGGCCACGGCGTTGAACTGGGCGCAAACGTGGTGCTGATTGGCGATATCACTATTGGCAACAATGTCACCATCGGTGCAGGCAGCGTGGTGCTCGACAGCGTGCCTGATAACGCGCTGGTGACAGGCGAAAAGGCGCGGGTAAAGGTTATCAAATGAACATTATGCAATTTAACGTGCGCCTGGCCGAGGGCGGTGCCGCAGGCGTGGCGCTGGATTTGCACCAGCGGGCGCGACAGGCGGGCATCAACTCACGCTTTATTTATGGCTATGGCAAGGGCGGCAAAAAAAGCGCCAGCCATGCAGATATTGCGGCGGTGGAGAAGCACACGCCACGCCTGACATCGGTGGCGAACATTGCGCTGTTTCGTTTTCTCAATCGCGATGCTTTCGGCAGTCTTGATTCGTTGTTCAGCAGGGCGATGCTCACTCACGGTCCGCTGGTGCTGCACTTTCACGTACTGCACAGCTACTGGCTCAACCTCGGTAGCGTGGTGGGTTTTTGCCAGCGGCTGAAAGCGGTAAAACCCGATGTGCGCGTGGTCTGGACGCTGCACGATCACTGGAGCGTCACCGGGCGCTGTGCCTTTACCGACGGCTGCGATGGCTGGAAGCAGGGCTGCAAAGCCTGCCCGACGCTCTCGAACTATCCGCCGGTAAAAGTCGACCGGGCTGCCCGGCTGGTCGACGACAAACGCCAGCATTTCCGCGACATGTTAGCGCTGGGATGCCGGTTTATCTCTCCCAGCCAGCACGTGGCCGAGGCCTTTAACAGTCTGTACGGTGCCGGGCAATGCCGGGTAATTAATAACGGAATTGATGTCGCCACCGAAGCCATGCTGGCAGATATCGCAACCGTGACGCCCGCAACAGGCGTAACAAAGGTAGCAGTGGTGGCACATGACCTGCGCTACGACGGCAAAACCAACCAGAAGCTGGTGCAGGAGATCATTGCGCTTGGTAAGCGCGTGGAAGTGCATACCTTTGGCAAACACTCACCGTTTAGCGCGGCGAACGTGGTTAACCACGGTTTTATGACCGACAAGCGCCAGCTAATGGGCGAGCTTAACCAGATGGACTCGCTGGTGTTTAGTTCGCGGGTGGACAACTACCCGCTGATTCTGTGTGAAGCGCTGTCGATTGGCGTGCCGGTGATTGCCACCCACAGCGACGCCGCGCGTGAAGTGCTGGCAAAAATTGGCGGGCGCACCGTGGATGAAGCTGAGGCGTTGCAGCTGGTGGGGCTGCCAAAAGCACAGCTGTCGCAGGCGGTGTTTGGGCGTGAACTGGCGGCGTTTAAAGCGCACTCACGCGAAGCCTATAGCGGGAAACAGATGCTGGAGGAATATGTCGGGTTCTATCAGGGTCTGTAGTTATCTGCTACTGCCGCTTATCTATTTACTGGTTAACGTCAAAATCATCTCGCTTGGTGAGAGTTTTCCGGTCACCGTCGTCACCTTCCTGCCGTTGATACTGTTGCTGTTCATGGCGCGTATCAGCGTAAAAAAACTGATGATTGCGCTTGGCATCGGTGCCGGGTTGACGCTCTTTAACTACATTTTTGGTCAGTCGCTGGATGCCAGTAAGTACGTGACCTCGACCATGCTGTTTGTGTATATCGTGATTATCATCGGCATGGTCTGGAGTATCCGGTTTAAGACCATTTCCCGGCGCAACCATAAAAAACTGCTGCGTTTCTTTTACGTTGTGGTTGCGCTGGTGGTGATGCTGGCCGCGGTGGAAATGGCAGAAATTATTCTCACCGGCGACAGCAGCCTGATGGAGAAAATTTCCAGCTATCTGATATACAGCAATAGCTATGTGCTGAACTTTATTAAGTTTGGAGGTAAGCGCACCACTGCGCTTTATTTTGAACCGGCATTTTTTGCTCTGGCGTTAATCTCAATTTGGCTCTGTATTAAGCAGTTTGGTATCAAAACCCCAAAAACAGATGCTATGATTCTGGCAGGGATTATTTTATCCGGGTCGTTTTCAGGGGTAATGACTTTTATCCTCTTTTATTTGCTGGAGTGGGCATTTCAGTATCTGAATAAAAGCGCCATTAAGAAAAGGCTGCCGCTGGCGATTATCTCGCTGGGCGTGTTTGTTGTGGGTGTGGCTATTGGTTTTCCGTATATTTCCGAACGACTGGGTGACCTCGGCACTGAAGGTTCGTCATCATATTATCGTATTATCGGGCCGCTGGTGATGGTGGGCTATTCATTAACGCATATTGATGGCGTGGTGCGCTTCGGTTCTCTTTACGAATATGTGGCATCATTCGGAATCTTTAACGGTGCGGATGTCGGAAAAACAATAGACAATGGTTTGTATCTGCTGATTATTTATTTTTCATGGTTTGCGGTTATTCTCACTGCCTGGTATATGTGGCGAATAGTGAAAATGACAAAGGGCGCGTTTGGTAACAACCAAAATTTCCGCGTGCAGCTGTGGTTATTTACGCCAGTATCATTGTTTTTTACCGGTTCGATATTTAGTCCGGAGTATGCGTTTTTAATCGTCTGTCCGTTTATTTTCCGCAAAGCGTTGAACATAACGGATTCGCTATGAGGTCAAATATGGTTCTGTTAAGCGTGATCACCGTTGCCTGGAATAACCGTGACGGCGTAATGAAAACCTGGCAGTCTCTGGCTCACCTGGCGCGGGCGCAGGAGATTGAATTTGAATGGATTGTGGTGGACGGCGGCTCACCTGACGGCACCGCGCAGTGGCTGGCCGAGCGCAATGGCCAGTACCGCCTGCGCTACGTCAGTGAAAAAGACAGCGGTATTTATGACGCCATGAATAAAGGCATCAATATGGCAAACGGGCGCTATGCGATTTTCCTGAATTCCGGCGACATTTTTCACCCGGATGTGGTGAGCGTAGTCCGCACCCTGGCAACGTATAAAAAAGACAATGCGATGGTCATTGGCGATGCACTGCTGGATTTTGGCGAGGGGCATAAAGTGCGCCGTGGCGCAAAAAACGGCTGGTATATTTATCACAGTTTGCCCGCAAGCCATCAGGCCATCTTTTTTCCCATGGCCGGATTAAGACAATATCCTTACGACCTGCAATATAAAGTGTCTTCCGATTACGCGCTGGCAGCCAGAATGTACAAAGCCGGTTATCCGTTTAAGCGTATTAAAGGCCTGGTGTCTGAGTTCTCAATGGGCGGTATTTCTACAACCAATAATGAAGAACTGTGTCGTGATGCAAAAAGAGTGCAGCGGCGCATATTGCGTGTGCCGGGTTTTATTGCGGAACTGTCTTATCAACTCAGGTTGCGAACGACCGGTAAAACTAAGTCGTTATATAACAAAGTCTGACGCCCGTAATAAGGAATTATGATGCAGGATTTACGCGGATTCTCGGTGCCGAAAGGCTTTCGGGGTGGGGGTGCTATTAAAGTTCAACTGTGGTGGGCGGTGCAGGCAACATTATTTGCCTGGTCGCCGCAAATAGCCTACCGCTGGCGTGCTTTCTTATTACGGCTGTTTGGTGCGCGCATTGGAAAAAACGTGGTGATTCGCCCATCGGTAAAAATTACTTATCCGTGGAAATTAACCGTGGGTGATTATGCCTGGGTGGGCGATGACGCGGTGCTTTATACCCTGGGCGCTATTTCCATTGGTGCCAACGCGGTGGTATCGCAGAAGTGCTATTTGTGTACCGGCAGCCACGATTATATGAGTGCGCATTTTGATATTAACGCCGCACCTATTGTGATTGGCGAGAAATGCTGGCTGGCAACTGACGTCTTTGTAGCACCAGGAGTCACGGTGGGTGACTCCACGGTAGTTGGCGCGCGCAGCAGTGTTTTTAGCTCACTGCCGCCAGACAGCATCTGCCGGGGCAACCCGGCGAAAGCGGTACGCCGACGCTGCGTACAGGCACAGGCGGCATAACGATTTCCCTTCCAGGAAGGGCGGCCTTACGAGGCTACAGGCAAGGTCAGCGGCTTTGCGGTGTTTGTTCTCGCGTCAGCGAAGAGCACATAACTAAACGGTGCAAGGCCTGACAACCAGGTATTGCCACCGACTTGAAGACTGTTCACCGGGCATCATCGGCTTGTACATGGGCCGCGCACCAGTTGGCTGTGTACATCAGTGTGCGACCCGGATTCAGCATGACAAACAAGATGGCCCGACATAACAGGCGCTTATCAGAGGAAAACAACATGAGTAAAGTGGCTCTCATCACTGGCGTTACCGGGCAAGACGGCTCCTATCTGGCAGAGCTTTTGCTGGAGAAAGGTTACGAGGTTCACGGCATTAAGCGGCGCGCCTCGTCATTCAACACCGAGCGCGTGGACCATATTTACCAGGATCCGCACACCAGCAACCCGAAGTTTCATCTGCACTATGGTGACCTGACCGATACCTCCAACCTGACGCGCATCTTGCAGGAAGTGCAGCCGGATGAAGTGTATAACCTGGGGGCGATGAGCCACGTAGCGGTATCGTTTGAGTCCCCGGAATACACCGCCGACGTAGACGCTATCGGCACGCTGCGCCTGCTGGAAGCCATCCGCTTCCTCGGCCTTGAAAAGAAAACCCGTTTTTACCAGGCATCGACTTCTGAGTTGTACGGACTGGTGCAGGAAACACCGCAGAAAGAAACCACGCCGTTTTATCCACGCTCGCCGTATGCGGTTGCCAAGCTGTATGCCTACTGGATTACCGTGAACTACCGCGAGTCTTACGGCATGTATGCCTGTAACGGCATTCTGTTTAACCACGAATCGCCGCGCCGTGGTGAGACTTTCGTGACGCGTAAAATCACCCGCGCCATTGCCAACATTGCCCAGGGGCTGGAGAAGTGCCTGTATCTGGGCAATATGGATTCGCTGCGCGACTGGGGACATGCCAAAGATTACGTGAAAATGCAGTGGATGATGCTGCAACAGGAACAACCAGAAGACTTTGTGATTGCGACGGGCGTGCAGTACTCGGTGCGCCAGTTTGTAGAAATGGCCGCCGCCCAGCTTGGCATCAAACTGCGCTTTGAAGGCACGGGCGTGGATGAGAAAGGCATAGTGGTCTCCGTGACCGGCCACGACGCACCGGGCGTGAAACCAGGCGATGTGATGGTGGCGGTCGACCCGCGCTACTTCCGTCCGGCAGAGGTAGAAACCCTGCTCGGCGACCCGAGCAAGGCGCACGAGAAGCTGGGCTGGAAGCCGGAAATCACGCTCCAGGAGATGGTGTCCGAAATGGTGGCTAAAGATCTGGAAGCGGCGAAGAAACACTCACTGCTGAAGTCCCACGGCTATGAGGTTGCCATTGCGCTGGAGTCCTGAGATGAGAAAGCAACGCATTTTTGTTGCCGGCCACCGGGGCATGGTGGGTTCGGCGATTGTGCGCCAGCTGGAAGGGCGCGAAGACGTGGAGCTGCTGCTGCGCACGCGCGATGAGCTTGATCTGCTGGATGCAGCGGCGGTCAACGCCTTCTTTGAGCAATACCAACCGGACCAGGTCTATCTGGCGGCAGCAAAGGTGGGCGGTATTCACGCCAACAACACGTATCCGGCGGACTTTATTTACCAGAACATGGCGATGGAGTGCAACATCGTGCACGTGGCGCACACGCATGATGTGAACAAGCTGCTGTTCCTCGGCTCGTCGTGCATTTACCCAAAGCTTGCCGCGCAGCCGATTAAAGAAAGCGAGCTGCTACAGGGGGCGCTTGAGCCGACCAACGAGCCGTACGGCGTGGCGAAAATCGCCGGGATTAAGCTGTCTGAATCCTACAACCGCCAGTACGGGCGTGATTATCGCTCGGTAATGCCGACCAACCTGTATGGCCCGAATGATAACTTCCATCCCAGTAATTCTCATGTGATCCCGGCTCTGATGCGCCGCTTCCACGAGGCGGTCACGCAAAACGCACCAGATGTGGTGGTGTGGGGCAGCGGGACGCCGATGCGCGAGTTCCTGCACGTGGACGATATGGCCGCGGCCAGTATTCATGTGATGGAGTTGGACCAGGAAGTGTGGCAGGAAAACACCGAGCCGATGCTCTCGCATATCAACGTCGGCACCGGAGTGGACTGTACCATTCGTGAACTGGCGCAGACCATGGCTCAGGTGGTGGGCTACCGCGGGCGCGTGGTGTTTGATGCTACTAAACCTGACGGCACACCGCGCAAGCTGCTGGATGTGACAAGGCTGCACAGCCTCGGCTGGTATCACGAAATCGCACTGGAGCAAGGCCTGGCCAGTACCTACCAGTGGTTCCTTGAAAACCAGCAGCGCTTTCGGGGGTAACGGCATGTTCCTGAGCGAGCGTGATTTTACTACCGTCGTGCGTGCCACGCCGCTGGTCTCCATCGACCTGATTGTGGAGAACGAGCGCGGTGAAATCCTGCTTGGGCGGCGCAACAACCGTCCGGCGCAGGGCTACTGGTTTGTACCTGGCGGGCGCGTACAGAAAAACGAAACGCTGGCCGTGGCCTTTTCCCGCCTGACTCAGGCAGAACTGGGGCAGCGTTTTGCAATGGCGCAAGGGCAGTTTCACGGCGTCTGGCAACACTTCTATGACGACAACTTCTCAGGCAACGATTTCAGCACCCATTACGTGGTGCTGGGTTTCCGCCTCAGGGTACAGGAGCGTGGGCTGACGTTGCCAGATGACCAGCACAGTGAATACCGCTGGCAGTTGCCCTCAGCGCTGTGTGCGAGCGACGACGTGCACGACAACAGCCGCGCCTATTTTCTCGAACCGCGGGCTAGTGAGGTGCCAGGGCTATGAAGATTCTGGTGTACGGCATTAATTACTCGCCGGAGTTGACCGGTATTGGCAAGTACACCGGCGAAATGGTGGCCTGGATGGCCGAGCAAGGGCATGACGTGCGAGTGATCACCGCACCGCCGTACTACCCGCAGTGGCAGGTACAGGGCAACTACTCAACATGGAAGTATGCCAAAGAGCAGGGCGCGGCCACGGTCTGGCGCTGCCCGATGTACGTACCGAAGCAGCCCTCGACGCTCAAACGCCTGATTCACCTGGGCAGCTTTGCCCTCAGTTCTTTCTTCCCGCTGATGGCCCAGCGCCGCTGGAAGCCGGACCGGATTATTGGCGTGGTGCCGACGCTGTTTTGCACGCCGGGGATGCGGCTGCTGGCAAAACTGAGCGGGGCGCGCACCGTGCTGCACATCCAGGACTATGAAGTGGATGCGATGTTGGGCCTTGGCATGGCAGGGAAAGGTAAGGGCGGCAAGGTGGCGCGGCTGGCGAGCGCCTTTGAGCGCAGTGGCTTGCATAACGTTGACCATGTTTCCACCATTTCACGCTCCATGATGAAGCGCGCTACCGATAAAGGTGTGGCGGCGCACAAGGTGATTTTCTTTCCCAACTGGTCGGAAGTGGCGCGCTTTCGTGACGTGACCACGCAGCAGGCCGAGGCACTGCGCGCGCGTCTTGGGCTGCCGTCTACGCGGCGCATCATTCTTTACTCCGGCAATATTGGTGAAAAGCAGGGGCTGGAGAACGTGATTGCAGTGGCGCAGCGCTATACCGACCGGCCGTGGCAGTTTGTGATTGTCGGTCAGGGCGGCGGGCGGGCGCGGCTGGAGGACATGGCTGCCAGGCTTGGGTTGAACAACGTCACCTTTTTACCGCTCCAGCCGTATGACGACCTGCCGGCGCTACTGAAAATGGGCGACTGCCATCTGGTTGTGCAGCGGCTCGGTGCGGCAGATGCGGTGCTGCCCTCAAAGCTCACCAACATTCTGGCGGTGGGTGGCAATGCGGTGATTACCGCCGACCGTGATACCGAACTGGGGCAGTTGTGCCAGGCGCATCCGGGCATCGCGGTGTGCGTTGAGCCGGAGGCCGTGGACGCGCTGGCGGCAGGGATTGAGCAGAGTCTGTCCATGCCTAAAGAAAACACGCTGGCACGTGAATATGCCGAACGGACGCTCGAAAAAGAGAGCGTGTTACGTCAATTTATCGCTGATATTCGGGGATAACCATGAGTCAGTCACAACTGTTTCCGGTGATTATGGCCGGTGGTTCCGGTAGCCGCCTCTGGCCGCTGTCCAGGGTGCTGTACCCCAAGCAATTCCTCTGCCTGAAAGGGGAACTGACCATGTTGCAGGCGACAATCAGCCGCCTTAACGGCGTGAACTGTGAAAGCCCGGTGGTCATTTGTAACGAACAGCACCGTTTTATCGTGGCTGAACAGCTGCGTGCGCTTAATAAGCTTACTGAAAACATCATTCTGGAGCCGGCCGGGCGCAACACCGCACCTGCCATTGCGCTGGCTGCGCTGGCGGCAAAGCGCAACTGCCCGCAGGGCGACCCGCTGATGCTGGTGCTGGCGGCCGACCATGTGATTCAAAATGAAGAGGCGTTTCGCAGCGCAGTGCGTGAGGCCATGCCGTTTGCCGTGGACGGCAAGCTGGTGACGTTTGGGATTGTGCCGGACCTGCCGGAAACCGGCTACGGCTATATCCGGCGCGGCGAGGTGTGCGCACCTGAGATTGATGCTGTGGCATTTAACGTGGCGCAGTTTGTAGAAAAGCCGAACCTGGAAACCGCGCAGGGCTATGTAGCAAGCGGAGAATACTACTGGAACAGCGGTATGTTTCTGTTCCGCGCCGGGCGCTATCTCGACGAACTGCAGAAATTCCGCCCGGATATTTACAACGCCTGTGAGCAGGCCATGAGTGCGGTGGACCCGGATCTCGATTTTGTGCGCGTGGATGAACAGGCATTTCTCGCCTGCCCGGAGGAATCTATCGACTACGCGGTGATGGAAAAAACCGCCGATGCGGTGGTGGTGCCGATGGATGCAGGCTGGAGCGACGTAGGCTCCTGGTCATCGCTGTGGGATATCAGCAGCCGCACCGCAGAGGGAAACGTCCATCACGGCGACGTCATCAGCCACGACAGCGCTAACAGCTATGTATGGGCAGAATCGGGGCTGGTCACTACCGTTGGGGTAAAAGACCTTGTGGTAGTGCAGACGAAGGACGCGGTACTCATCGCCGACAAAAACCGGGTGCAGGAGGTGAAAAAAGTGGTCGAGCAAATCAAAGCAGAAGGCCGCCACGAGCACCACATACACCGCGAAGTCTACCGTCCGTGGGGCAAATATGACTCCATCGACGCCGGAGAGCGCTACCAGGTGAAACGCATTACGGTCAAGGCGGGCGAAGGGCTGTCTTTACAGATGCATCATCACCGCGCTGAGCACTGGATTGTGGTGGCGGGCACCGCGAAGGTGACGGTCAACGACGATGTAACGCTGCTTGGCGAAAACCAGTCTATCTACATTCCGCTGGGGGCAACCCACTGCCTGGAAAACCCGGGCAAAATTCCGCTGGAACTCATCGAAGTACGCTCCGGCGCCTATCTGGAAGAGGACGATATCGTGCGATTTCGCGATCGCTACGGGCGCGCCCAGGCAACGTAATGGCGCAGGGTAATCCCTGAACGCCAACTTATCCAACACCCGGGAATTACATAACCACTGATTCTCCCGCAAGGGAGAAGGGCTGAGTGTCGCCTGAAGAAGGGGAAATAACGATGACAACATTAACCTGTTTTAAAGCCTACGACATTCGCGGTCGCCTTGGCGATGAGCTTAACGAAGAAATCGCGCGCCGTATTGGCCGCGCTTACGGTGAATATTTACGCCCGCAAACCGTGGTACTAGGCGGCGATGTGCGCCTGACCAGTGAAGCGCTGAAATGCGCGCTGGCCGAGGGGCTGCGCGATGCGGGTGTTAATGTGCTGGATATCGGCCTTTCTGGCACCGAAGAAATCTACTTTGCGACCTGGCACCTGGAGGTGGATGGCGGCATTGAGGTAACCGCCAGCCACAACCCGATGGACTACAACGGCATGAAGCTGGTTCGCCAGGGCGCTCGCCCGATAAGCGGCGACACAGGACTGCGCGACGTGCAGCGCCTGGCCGAGGCCAACGACTTCCCACCGGTTAAAGACAGTGAGCGCGGCAGCTACCGGCAGGTTGATATTCGTGAGGCTTATCTTGAGCACCTGTTCTCCTACGTCAACACCGCAAACTTTACGCCGCTGAAGCTGGTGGTTAATGCCGGCAACGGTGCCGCAGGGCCGGTGGTTGATGCGATAGAAGCCCGCTGTAAGGCACTTAGCCTGCCGCTTACTTTTGTGAAGGTCCATAACACGCCGGACGGCAATTTCCCTAACGGCATCCCTAACCCGCTGTTACCGGAATGCCGCGCCGATACCCGCAACGCCGTCATTGAACACGCAGCCGATATGGGCATCGCTTTTGACGGTGATTTCGACCGCTGCTTTTTGTTTGACGAAAACGGCGAGTTTATCGAGGGCTATTACATCGTGGGTCTGTTAGCGCAGGCGTTTCTCGAAAAACAACCGGGATCGCGCATCATCCATGACCCGCGCCTGAGCTGGAACACCGAAGACGTGGTGACGCGCGCGGGTGGCACGCCGGTAATGTCAAAAACCGGGCATGCGTTTATCAAAGAGCGGATGCGTGAAGAGGACGCGGTATACGGCGGTGAGATGAGTGCGCATCACTATTTCCGCGACTTTGCTTACTGCGACAGCGGCATGATCCCGTGGTTGCTGGTAGCGGAACTGCTGTGTGTGAAGGGGAAGCCTCTCAGTGACATGGTGCGTGAGCGTATCGCTGCGTTTCCGGCAAGCGGCGAAATCAACAGCACGCTGGCCGACCCCGTGAGCGCTATCGCCAGGGTGAAGGCGCACTTCACCGATAAGGCCGGAACCGTGGACGGCACAGACGGATTGAGCATGGCGTTTGCTGACTGGCGCTTCAACCTGCGCAGTTCTAACACTGAGCCGGTTGTGCGCCTGAACGTGGAGTCCCGAGGTGACCGCGAACTGATGATGGTACGCACCCGGGAAATTATGGCGCTGCTCAATCAGTGACGGCAGGCGAGGGCCGATGCTGTCGGCCCTGCGCATCGTGCCGTGATAAACGCGCCTGCGGGCGCCTGACAGGAACAACGATGACAAACTTAAAAAAGCGTGAGCGATCGAAAACGAATGCATCGTTAATCTCTATGGTGCAACGTTTTTCTGACATATCCATTATGTTTGTCGGACTGTGGGTCATTTGCAGGATAGTCGCGCTGCCATTCTTTTATACCCATTTGCTGATGGCGCTGGTCACGCTGGTGGTCTTCCAGATGACCGGCGGGATAACCGACTTCTATCGCTCCTGGCGCGGCGTGAAGATTTCCACCGAACTACTGCTGCTGTTGCAGAACTGGACGCTGGCGCTGGTGTTCAGTGCCGGGCTGTTGACCTTTAGCGGCTATGTGGAAATCTCGTTTGCGACCTGGGTGAGCTGGTATCTGCTCTCAAGCGTTGGGCTGGTGATATGCCGCTCGTGCATTCGTATTGGGGCAGGCTGGCTGCGTAACCACGGCTATAACTCGCGGCGCGTGGCGATTGCCGGGACGCTGCCACAAGGGCGCGAGCTGGCGCAGAGCTTCCTTAATGAGCCGTGGCTGGGCTATGAGGTGGTAGGCATTTATCACGACCCGCAACCCGGCGGTGTACCGGCGTTCTGGGCCGGTAACCTCGAACAACTAGTGGAAGACGCGCGCGCCGGGAAAATTCATAACGTTTATATCGCGATGGCGATGAGCGACGAAGTGCAGATTAAAAACCTGGTGCGCGACTTGAGCGATACCACCTGCTCGGTGATGCTCATTCCGGATGTTTTTACCTTCAATATTTTGCACTCACGCACCGACGAGGTGAACGGCGTGCCGGTGGTGCCGCTGTTTGATACGCCGCTTAGCGGCATCAACCGCGTGCTTAAGCGGATGGAAGATATCGTGCTGTCCGCGCTGATCCTGCTGCTGATTTCTCCCGTGCTGGCCTGCATCGCGCTGGCGGTAAAAGCCACCTCTGCGGGACCGGTTATTTTTCGCCAGAGGCGCTACGGCATGGACGGTAAGCCGATTATGGTCTGGAAATTCCGCTCAATGCGCGTGATGGAAAATGACGCGGTGGTCACCCAGGCCACACAAAACGATCCGCGCGTGACAAAAGTCGGCAATTTCCTGCGCCGCACCTCGCTTGATGAACTGCCGCAGTTTATCAACGTGTTTATGGGGGAAATGTCCATTGTTGGCCCGCGTCCGCATGCGGTGGCCCATAACGAGCAGTATCGTGCGCTCATTGAAGGCTACATGCTGCGCCATAAAGTCAAACCCGGCATTACCGGCTGGGCGCAGATTAACGGCTGGCGCGGTGAAACCGACACGCTGGAAAAGATGGAAAAACGGGTGGAGTTTGACCTGGAGTACATCCGCGAATGGAGCCTCTGGTTTGATATCCGCATCGTGTTTCTGACGGTGTTCAAAGGCTTTGTCAATAAAGCGGCCTACTGATGATGAGCCTGAGAGAAAAAACCATCAGCGGCGCCAAATGGTCCGCGATATCCACGGTCATCATTATCGGCCTTGGTCTGGCGCAGATGACGGTGCTGGCGCGCATTATCGACAATCATCAGTTTGGCCTGCTGACCGTGGCGCTGGTGATAATCGCGCTGGCAGATACCTTGTCTGATTTCGGGATCGCCAATTCGATTATTCAGCGTCGGGACATCAGCCATGCCGAACTGACCACATTGTACTGGCTCAACGTTGGGCTGGGGATTGTGGTATGCGGGGCGATGTTTGCGCTAAGTGGAGCGATTGCGGCAGTGCTGCATAACCCTGACCTTGAACCGCTGATTAAAACCCTGTCGCTGGCATTTGTGATTATCCCGCACGGCCAGCAGTACCGTGCGCTGCTGCAAAAGGAGCTGGCGTTTAACAAAATTGGTGCGGTGGAGACGTTGTCGGTGATGGCAGGGTTTACGTTTACGGTTATCAGCGCCTGGTTCTGGCCGCTGGCGATGACCGCAATCCTCGGCTATCTGGTTAACAGCCTGGTGCGCACCTTGCTGTTTGGCTGGCTGGGTCGCCGGATTTACCGACCTGGCCTGCACTTCGCGCCGCGCGGCGTGATTTCTAACCTGCGCTTTGGTGCCTGGCTTACCGCAGACAGCATTATCAATTATGTGAATACCAATCTCTCGACGCTGGTGCTGGCGCGTATTCTCGGTGCGAGCGTCGCTGGTGGTTATCAACTGGCCTGGAACGTGGCGGTGGTGCCGCCGATGAAGCTCAATCCCATCATCACCCGCGTGCTGTTCCCGGCATTTGCCAAAATCCAGGACGACACGGCAAAACTACGGGTGAATTTCTACAAACTGCTGTCGCTGGTGGGCATTATTAACTTCCCGGCGCTGCTGGGGCTGATGGTGGTGGCAAATCATTTCGTACCGCTGGTATTTGGCCCGAAATGGGACTTTATTGTGCCGATTTTGCAGCTTCTGTGCGTGGTTGGGCTATTGCGCGCTATCGGCAATCCTATTGGCTCGCTGTTGATGGCAAAGGCGCGAGTGGATATCAGTTTCAAATTCAACGTTTTTAAAATCTTCCTGTTCATTCCGGCGATTATTGCAGGCGGCCTGCTCGGTGGAGCGCTTGGGGTCACGCTCGGCTTCCTGGCGGTGCAGGTGATTAACACCGTGTTGAGCTATTTCGTGATGATTAAGCCGGTGCTTGGCTCCAGCTATCACGACTATGTGCGCAGCATCTGGCTGCCGTTTTATCTCTCCATCCCAACGCTTGCGGTGAGCTATGGCCTGGGGCTTGCGCTCGGCGGGCGGATGGCGCTCGGCCCGCTGCTGGCAGTGCAGATTGCAGCGGGGGGGCTGGCGTTTGCCCTGGCGCTGGTGGTCTCGCGTAATCCACTGGTGGTGGAGCTTAAGCGCCAGTTTTGCCGCAGCGATCGCCTGAAAACATTACTGAGAGCGGGCTGAATGCCCGCCGTAACGCCCTGTTCAGAGGACACTATGAAAGTACTGATTCTTGGCAACCACACCTGCGGTAACCGCGGTGACAGCGCCATTTTGCGCGGTCTGATTGATGCCATTAGCGCGCTGGAGCCTCAGGCTGATATTGATGTTATGAGCCGCTACCCGGTGAGTTCTGCCTGGCTACTTGGGCGCGAGGTCCTGGCCGACCCGCTGTATACCCAGATGCAACGCCTCAATGGCGCGGCGGGCATGGTCGGGCGGGTAAAAAAAGTGCTGCGTCGGCGCTACATGCATCAGGCGCTGCTGGCAAAGGTGAGCGACAGCGGTCGCCTGCGCAATGTGTCGCTGCCGCAGGGGTTCAGCGATTTTGCGCAGCAGTTGCAACAGTATGATGCCGTTATCCAGGTCGGTGGTTCGTTTTTTGTCGATCTTTACGGCGCACCGCAGTTTGAGCACGCACTGTGCAGCTTTATGGCCAGTAAGCCGGTGTACATGGTGGGCCACAGCGTGGGGCCATTTCAGGCACCGCAGTTTAATCAACTCGCAAACTTTGTATTTGGCCGCTGTGAGGCGCTGATTTTACGTGAGTCGGTGAGTCTTGAGTTAATGAAGGTAAGCGGTATTGATACCAGAAAGGTGGAGCATGGTGTGGATACCGCCTGGCTGGTGGCGCATCGCGATGAGGATTTTGTCGCGAGTTTTACGGTGCAGCACTGGCTGACGGTCGCAGCACGCGAGAAAACCGTTGCTATCACTTTGCGTGAACTGGCGCCGTTTGACTGCCGACTTGGCACGACACAGCAGGCGTACGGAAAAGCCTTTGCCTCGGTAATAAATCGCATTATTGACGAAGGCTACCAGGTTCTGGCGCTTTCTACCTGTACCGGCATCGACAGCTATAACAAAGACGACCGCATGGTGGCGCTGAGAGTGGCGAAGCTGATTGAACGCCCGGAGCGGTTTCATGTGGTGATGGATGAACTGAACGACCTCGAAATGGGCAAAATTCTCGGTGCGTGTGCGCTGACGGTGGGGACCCGCCTGCATTCGGCCATTATTTCCATGAACTTTGGTACGCCTGCCGTGGCCCTGAATTATGAGCATAAATCTGCGGGCATTATGCGCCAGCTTGGCATGCCGGAAATGGCGGTCGATATTCGCCAGCTCCTTGATGGTTCTTTGCAGGGAAGCGTTGCCGATACCCTCGGCGCGTTGCCGCAAATCCGCGAAAAACTGGCGCTGGCGGTGATTAAGGAGCGCGAGAACGGTTACCAGATGGTTAGCTCGGTACTGGCGCGCATCCGGGAGGGAAAATGAAGGTTGGATTTTTCCTGCTGAAGTTTCCGCTTGCTTCCGAAACTTTTGTGCTTAACCAGATAGTGGCATTCATCGAAATGGGGTATGAGGTGGAAATCGTCGCCTTGCATAAGGGCGATTTGCATAATACTCACCAGGCATTTGAGCAGTACAACCTGGCGCAAAAAACCACCTGGCTTCTGAACGAACCTGAACGTCGGGCAGCAAAACTACGTTCACGGGCCAGGGCCACGCTCGGCGGGCTAACGCGCGCCCGCACCTGGCGCGCGCTGAACGCGGCGCGCTACGGCGACGAAGCCCGTAACCTGATTCTTTCTGCTATTTGTGCCCAGCATGCAAAGCCGTTTCACGCCGATGTGTTTATTGCTCACTTTGGCCCGGCCGGCGTCACTGCGGCGAAGCTTCGTGAACTTGGGCTACTGCACGGCAAAATTGCCACGGTATTTCACGGCATTGATGTCTCTCACCGCGACGCGCTCGCACGCTACACCCCGGAATACCAAAAGTTGTTTAATCGTGGCGACCTCATGCTGCCGATTAGCGAACTGTGGGCCAGTCGTTTGCAGCAAATGGGCTGCCCGCCGGAGAAAATCGCGGTATCGCGTATGGGGGTTGATATGGATAAGTTCGCCATGCGTCGCCAGAAAACAGCAGGCGAGACGCTGAATATGATTTCGGTCGCGCGTTTGACTGAGAAGAAGGGACTGCACGTGGCGATTGAAGCCTGTCGTCTGTTGAAAACGCGTGGCGTGAGCTTTCGCTATCACATCCTGGGCATTGGGCCGTGGGAGCGCCGTTTACGTACCATGATTGAACAGTTTCAGCTGGAAGATTGCGTGGTCATGCCAGGTTTTAAGCCCAGCCACGAGGTCAAGGCAATGCTTGATGACGCAGACTTGTTTTTGCTGCCCTCGGTGACCGGTGCTGACGGTGATATGGAAGGCATTCCGGTTGCGTTGATGGAGGCCATGGCAGTCGGTATTCCGGTCATTTCTACCGTGCACAGCGGTATCCCTGAGTTAATTGACGCCGACCGCGAAGGGTGGCTGGTGCCAGAATATGACGCGCAGGCGTTGGCCTCACGGCTGCAGAGTTTCGCAACGGTGGAGCAGGGCGAACTGGCCTCGATGCTGCGGTGTGCCCGTAGCAAGGTCGAAAGTGAGTTTAACCAGCACTATATCTACCGCCAGTTGGCTGGGCTTTTGCAAAAGCTTGTGGCCTGAGCGCCCATAAACTGAAGCCGCGCGGGCGTCATGTTCGCGTCAAAAGAGGTTTTATGCGCGATATCGAAAAAACATCATCTATTTCTCGCCGTGGTTTGTTGCGTTTGGGGTCCGCACTGGCTGCTCTGCCGCTATTTACTATTCCCCTTGCTCGCGCTCTGGAACACCGTGGTGAAGTGAATATCAACACCTATTATCAGGGTGACTGGATAGCTGCATTTAAGCAGGCATTTAATGAGGCTGACGTGGTGGTGGTCCCTGCCGGGCTGGTGGTCGATAAGGTGAATACCGGGATTTTTATCCCGGCGGGGAAAACGCTGAAGGTGAGCGGCGGCATTAAAGGCAACGGGCGTGGACGCTTTGTCTTACAGGATGGCTGTAAAGTGCTGGGTGCCAACGGCGGGCGAATCAATAATATTACCCTCGATGTGCGTGGCTCGGACTGTGAAATTCGCAACCTTGATATCAGCGGTAGCGTCCCGGTTACGCTCATTTATATTGGGGGCAAGCAAAAGCGCGTAATGCGCAATTTACTCATAGATAATATTACCGCCCATGATGCTAATTACGCCATTCTGCGCCAGGGGTTCCATAACCAGCTTAACGGTGTGCGCATCACCAACAGCCGCTTTAGCCGCCTGCAGGGCGATGCCATTGAGTGGAACGTGGCAATCAACGATAAAGACATCCTCATCTCAGACCACGTGATTGAAGATATCAACTGCACCAACGGCAAGATTAACTGGGGTATCGGTATTGGACTTGCCGGCAGCACTTACGATAATTGCTACCCGGAACAGCAGACGGTAAAAAATTTTGTGGTGGCTAACATCACCGGGCGTAACTGCCGACAACTGGTGCACGTCGAAAACGGCAAGCATTTTATTATTCGTAATATTACGGCGCACAATATTACGCCAGAATTTAGCAAGAGCGCCGGAATTGATAACGCTACGGTCGCAATTTATGGTTGTGATAATTTCGTAATAGATAATGTTAATATGACTAATAGTGCTGGAATGTTGATCGGTTATGGGACGGTAAAAGGGAAGTATCTGTCCATACCGCAAAATTTCCGAATTAACCAGGTAGTGCTGGATAATAAAACACTGCCTTATAAAATTCGTGGGTTGCAAATATCTGCCGGTAACCAGACTTCGTTTGTTGCGCTTACGAATATCCGTCTGAGACACGCGAGCCTGGAGTTGCACAACCGGCCGCAGCATCTGTTCTTGCGCAACGTGGACGTGATGCAGACAGCAGCGCGTGGGCCTGCGCTGAAGCTGAACTTTGATCTGCGTAACGATGTCCGTGGTCATTTTATGGCGAAAAAAGACACACTTTTGTCAATGGAAAATATCAACGCAGTCAATGAACATGGGCAAAGCTCAGTGGATGTGGATTATATCGGCCAGCAGATTGTGAATATGGAAAAAGTGAATTTTTCGGCGCCTTATCAGCATAAACCATGAACCTATGATACGTTTTTGCGCCCATTTTCCTGAGGATTCTGTAGTCATATTGCGGATTTTTCTTATTAGCTAACTTATAAAAACGTTTATAAAACTGTGGTTATCAAATCATGCTGGCTTCAGTGCGTGAAAAGGCTATAATTCACCAATTATTGAGAGGTGGGATTGAACATGATTAATTTAAAAGCAGTCATCCCGGTCGCTGGTCTCGGTATGCATATGTTGCCTGCGACGAAGGCAATACCCAAAGAGATGCTTCCGATAGTCGACAAACCGATGATTCAGTACATCGTCGATGAGATTGTGGCTGCAGGTATCAAAGAGATCGTGCTGGTGACACATTCTTCCAAGAATGCGGTAGAAAACCACTTCGATACATCTTATGAGCTGGAGTCGCTGCTGGAGCAGCGTGTTAAACGTCAGTTATTGGCAGAAGTCAAAAGCATTTGCCCGCCCGGCGTTACGATTATGAACGTACGCCAGGCGCAACCACTGGGGCTGGGGCATTCCATCTTGTGTGCGCGCCCGTCCGTGGGTGATAATCCGTTTGTTGTGGTATTGCCTGACATCATTTTGGATAGTGCGAGCGCCGATCCGTTGCGCTACAATCTGGCTGCTATGGTGGCCCGCTTTGAAGAAACCGGGCGTAGCCAGGTGCTGGCAAAGCGTATGCCGGGTGAACTCTCTGAGTATTCGGTCATTACCACCGGGCAAGCGCTAGAGAATGAAGGGCAGGTAGAGCGTATTATCGACTTTATCGAAAAGCCTGATGAGCCGCAGACGCTGGACTCAGATTTAATGGCGGTAGGCCGCTATGTTTTATCGGCAGATATCTGGCAGGAGCTGGAGAAAACCGAGCCGGGCGCCTGGGGGCGCATTCAGCTGACCGACGCGATTGCAGCGCTGAACAAAAAACAGCCTGTAGAAGCCATGCTGATGACCGGTAAAAGCTATGACTGTGGCAAAAAAATGGGCTACATGCAGGCATTTGTGAACTACGGTTTGCGTAATCTCAAGGAAGGGCAGAAATTTCGTGAAGGGATCGAGAAACTACTGGCAAAATAGGTACCAGGGCGGTACTTGTTGTGCCTGACAAAACGGCAGACGCGGATCGGGGAAAACCCGATGCGGGCTGCCGTTTTGCCATATATGGATACAAGGGACTGAGATTGTTGGCTATAGCAAACGAAGATTAATTCGTTGAGCCGGCGGGCAATTTACCTATGTTTAGTGGCTCGTTTCCTTTGCCACTGGTATCACAACATGAGGAAGGATAGCCGTTTCCTGGGTAGTGCAGATTTACTGTCAGTGTACTGGTAGCTGTGGAGCCAGGGGCGGTAGCGTGGGTATTCAATAATAAGGGTAAAAGATGAAGCGGATAATAACGTTTGGTACTTTTGATGTGTTTCATATTGGGCACATTAACATACTTGAAAGAGCTAAAGAACTTGGTGATTTTTTGATAGTAGGCGTATCATCTGACCAGCTAAATTATAATAAAAAGAATCGCTACCCAATCTACAATCAACAAGATCGAGTAAAAATAATTTCCTCTTTAAAGTTTGTCGACCTCGTTTTTATTGAAGAGTCCTTAGAGTTAAAACTAGAATATATTAAGCAATTTGAGGCTGATTTGCTGGTTATGGGTAATGACTGGGAGGGCCGTTTTGATTGGGTTAAACCCGATTGTGATGTTGCTTACTTACCCAGAACTCCATCGATATCAACGACTGAAATTATTGAGGTTGTCAAATCAATAAAATGAAGGGATTAATTAAATATTTAACTCGCTTAGCTAAACGGTTATTGTCTTTCTTTTCTTATCTTATACCCAAAAAAAATAATCGCATTTTTTTTAAGAGTAAACCTGATTATTCAGGAAATTGTAAGGCAGTAAGTGATTATATCGTTGCAAATAAACTTGATTATGAAATTATCTGGTCTGTTAAAGAAATAAACAAAAGCAATACGTTCATTAGTGTAGAAAGTGGTTCGTTTAAATCTTTATATTACTACTTAACCAGTAAGTTTATAATGACCACTCATAATGAGATGATAGGAATTGCTGCAAAAAATCAAATTTATATAAGTCTCTGGCATGGTATGCCACTGAAAAAAATCTGTTATTTAGGCGAATTTGATTATTTGGGTATGGAAGATTATTCCTCAAAGCGAATAGCAACATCTGAGTTAATGCGATCTGTCATATCTGCTTGTTTTCGTGAAAAAGCGAATAATGTCTATGTTACAGGTCAACCTCGTAACGATTATCTTTTTTCACCTGTTGCGCTATCATCATTAGCAATTGAGGCCCGAAAGGATGATAAAATACTACTTTACATACCAACTTTCAGGCAAAACAATGAGGATCGCAGATACTCCGATGGAAAAGGTATAGATCATAATAATTTCTTACGAGTAAATGATTTTGATCTCGAATCTCTTGATAAATTTCTGAGCGAAAATAAAATTCATTTGCTTTTAAAGCTTCATCCATATGAAGAAGTGTATTTCAAAAATAAAAAATCATTAACCCCAAATATCACTGTTATTGATTCAGAAAACTTGGCTTCTAAAAATATCGATCTTAATCAATTGTTGCCATCTGTTGATTGTTTAATTACCGATTATTCTTCAGTATATTTTGACTATCTAATTCTTAATAAACCACTGATTTTTCTTGTTCCTGACTTAATTGATTATGGGCATTCTCGTGGAGGCTTTACACTTGAGCCATTTGAGTTTTGGACTCCAGGCAATAAAGTAAGTTCACAGCATCAATTAATAGCTGCAATTAATGAAGCTATATTTGGTGATGATGAATATATCAACTTTCGTACGGAAATTAATAGGGTTATTAATCATTACCAGGATGGCAACAGTAGCAAACGTGTTGTCGAATTTTTTTTGGAGAAAAATAAATGAAGCTCTTCCTGTTCCTGGGAGACTTAGCATCAAATGGTGGGATTGAGCGAGTAACTATTTCTCTGGCAAACGCATTATCACATCATTATGATGTCACTATAGTAAGTCTATACAATAGTGGTAAAAATCAGGCATTTGATATTAATGGAAATGTTAATGTCATTTATATTAATGATAGCAATGAAATAAGCATGTACAACAGAAAGTTGGGGCTTATTAATGGTGTGCTGTTTGATTTATATTATCTGTGCAAAAAGAAAAGACAAATAACTAAAAAGTTAAGAGATCATATTCATCATAATGATATTATCATTTCATGTGATGTGAAAATGACATGCCTGCTTTATGGTTTTAGCAAAGAAAAACAGACCAAATTGGTTGCTATAGAACACTTCGAACATGATATTGGTAATCCTTTATTAATTAAGCTCAAGAAAGTTCTTTACCGCAAGATTAGTGCTGTTGTGTCTTTAACTCCAGAGGATAATGATAAATATTGTTGGATGGATTTACAAAAGCACTGGGTTATACCCAATATTGTACTTCCCCCTTCTGATACAGATATCACGAACAAGAAAAAAAATGTTGCTTTGGCTATCGGGCGTCTTACTCACCAGAAAGGTTTCGACTTATTATTGCATGCATGGTCGGGTGCGAATACCAATGGTTGGGAACTAAGGATAATTGGTGATGGAGAGGATAAAGAATTTTTAACTAAGCTGGCTGAAAAGCTTGAGATTTCAAATGTAACGTTTGTGCCCTTCCAGAAGAAAATTTCACAACAATTCAGTGAGTCACGGGTATTTATATTATCATCAAGATATGAAGGATTAGGTATGGTACTGCTCGAAGCATTATCATATGGTCTTGCATGTATTAGTTTTGCATGTCCAGCTGGCCCCGCGACTATTTTGTCTAAAAATAATGGAATACTTGTACCTGCAGATGATGTTCAACAAATGTCTCGAGAACTGACATCATTATTGCAAAATGAAGACACTTTAACTAAATTTGAAAAAGATGCCAGCAATTCTATTACTGACTATCTGGAAGCTGGTGTTGTCAAAAAATGGGAGGAGTTATTGAGTGTTATTTAAAAAAAATAAAAAGTATGAATTTTTATTCATAACTAACCTTCCTAGCTTTTATAAAGTAAACCTTTTTAATGAATTAAGTAAGAAAATACACATAAAGGTATTGTTTATATCAGATAAATCAATCATTAGAAATGAGGATTTTTATGGTAAGGAGTTGTTATTTGATTACGAAATTATTACAACTATACCTTATGAAAGCAGAAATTATTTATTAGTCGCATTTAGGTTGTTTAAAGCGATTTTCACGACAAAATATAAAAAAATTGTATATTCAGGATGGGAAAGCAAAGAGCTTATTTTTTTTCCATTTATTACGGCCAAAAGTAAAAATAGTATCGTTATCGAGAGTAGTATTCTTGAAACAAAGGCTACAGGGATTTACTGGATTTTAAAAAAGTCCATCATTAACAGAATGAGTTATGCATTCCCTTCGGGTTCCTTACAGAATAAAATTTTAGATAAAGCAGGCTTTAAAGGCAAAGTACTTATTACTCATGGCGTAGGTATTTCGAATTTTCAAAAAAAAATGTAGCAGCGATAAAAAATGTTATAGCAAAAAATGGAAATCTAAAGTTTTTATATGTCGGTCGTCTGTCGAGAGAAAAGAATTTAAGTATATTAATAGAGGTTTTTAACCAAACTCAACACCGATTAATTATTGCTGGAAGTGGCGAAGAACTCGCTATATTAAAAGATAAAGCAACAAACAACGTTACGTTTTTAGGCTATGTAGATAATAAATCTCTGGTGGAAATCTATGCAGAGTGCGATTGCTTTGTATTGCCATCGTTGTCCGAACCATGGGGATTAGTTGTTGAAGAAGCATTATCTATGGGATTGCCTGTCATTGTAAGTGATAAGGTTGGCTGTTATGAAGATATGGTAAATGTTCACAACGGTATTATTTTTGATGCAACAGATCCAAATTCATTGCTTCTGGCCATAAATAATATGGCGGAAAATATTGATAGTTTTAAAGCTGGTGCCGCTATATATGAACCTTTAGAAAATCAACAAAAGCAGCTAGCAGCTTATCTGGAAGTTTAAAATGACAGATAAAAATAAAACGCTCAATGATTTTTTCAAATATTTTGCTGGAGATCTTTTTGTAAAGGGGTTTATGTTTATATCCCTACCATTACTTTCAAGGGTGATGAGTCCTGATGACTATGGTAAAATGTCATTACTTAATGCGGCCATAATGATTCTGTATGTATTTATTAGCCTTAATTTACAGAATGCTGTCATTAATTCTTTCATGAAAAATGATGTGGATTTTCCTCGCTATTTAGGGACAATTATTATTGGACTTGTCCCGACACAGCTTTTTTTAGTGTTACTTTGCCCATTTTATGCACCTTACATCGCTCCTTTACTAAGTATATCGGTGGCTGATCTTTATTGGGTATTAGCTATATGCATTATGCTCAGTTATATATATATATATACTAGTTACTTGCAAGGGGCTCGTTTAAGTAGTGAGTTTGTAAAGTTGAATGCTATTAGTAAAATAATTGAAATATTTCTTATTTTTTTGATAGCTTACTTGCTGTTGCATAACAAATATTTATCAAAAGTGTATGCACAGATTATAGTGAATATTTTTGTTTTTATTTATATCTTCAGAAAGATAAGGGAAATTGCTACTTTCGAATTCGATAAAGCTTATTTTAAAATGGCAATGATGTTCAGTGTACCTTTGATGGTGCATGTCCTTTCTAATTCTTTGCTTTCTCAGGCTGATAGGCTCATTATCAGCAAACTCATGGGGGATTATTCAGCGGGAATTTATTCTTTTTCATATAATCTGGGAATGTGTGTAATAATCATTATCACTGCATGGAATTCTTCATGGCAACCTAAACTCTATTCGCTCATAAATGCCAATGCAAAAAAAGATATTTGTAGAGTGATATATAGTAGTAGTGTTATTGTCGCAATATTAAGTTTCTTTGCTATTCTTTTTTCCAAAGAAATCGTGATTATACTTGCAGATCGTGCTTATCATGATGCCATAAATATTATTCCAGTGATTATTTTTGGTAATGCATTAATTCATGTCTATCTAAGTTATGTAAATTTCACATTTTTCCATAAAAAAACAATGTGGGTATCGTTAGGTACGTTGATGGCTCTCTTAGTCAACATTGTATTAAATTATATGCTTATACCAATTTACGGTATCACTGGAGCCGCTTGGGCTACTGTTGGGGCTTATTTTCTGTTGGCATTTTTCCAATATTTAATATCTAAATATGTTATTAAAGAAAATCCATTGTCAATTCTTTTGCTTATCATATACAGCACGTTTTTTATGACTGCCTTGTATGTATCTATAGAAGTTAATAAGCTTGATATTGTCCATGCTGTTACAATTAAAATAATAATAAGCGTTGTTATATTGGTGTTGCTTTATAAATCTAAAATTTACAACCTGATTAAGGTTTAATACATCTATGGCCATATATTATTCTTTTATTTTTTTATCATTTTTAGTTGGTTGGTTTGACGTAAATATTAAAACCACATATATAAAAAAAATATTTATGTGGACGGTTTTATTTATTTTGTCATTGTTTATGGGCTTTCGTTATAAATTAGGTCTTGATTGGCTTTTTTATTCTGATCTATACAATGGTACAGATTTTACGTTAGCAATAGAACCAGGTTATTTATTAATTTCTAGGTTATTCAGCTTATTTTTAAATTATTGGGTTTTTCAATATATTATTACATTGGTTTTGATTTTAGCATTAGCTTCATTTTTTAAAATATTCTCAAGAGGCTATACTTTTTGTATTTTAGTGTTTTTCATTTATCAGTTTGGATTTAATGCTGAGGCGGTAAGGCAGTTAATAAGCTTATCACTGGTTTTGATTGCTTACACTAAATATTTGGATAAAAAAATATTACTTTGTTTTGTTCTTTGTACTGTGGCAGTCTTTTTTCATGCCTCGGCATTAGTCATATTCCCTTTTTTATTAATTCTCACTCAAGCCCGAATAAGAATCATCAAAATTATCTGCTATGTTGGTGTTTTTCTTTCACTCATAAATGTTTATCCTATTGATATGGTTTTAAAATTACTTGCCGGCTTGACGAGTAATGCTTTTGTAGAAAAGATATTTTGGTATGGGGATAGCGGTAATGCGAATTCCATTCTGACATTTAGCCTGTTTTTCAAATTCTTAATTATTTGGTTAATGGAATTGAGAAGTTCACAAATTACCAAAAAGCTCTCACGATCCTTAAATGAACGAGCAGTTGTGTTTATCTATGGTGCTTCATATTTTATGTTGTTAATAGATATATACTTGGGGCGATATGGCACTATAAGTACAAGGCTTGATGTTTATATGATTCCTGTTTTTATCGTTGGAATACTTCTGGCTTTTAATGAATTTAAAAATGGGTTCAGTAAAAATATATTTTATCTTTTTGTTATTGCTTATTTTTCGATTAATTTTATTAGGTTTACAGATAACTATTATTTTCACCATATGTATGTCCCATATCGCAACTATGTTATTGATGCCATCATCGGGAATGATGAAATATATAGAGAGCATGATGTTATATATTATTGGGATAATAAGGAGAGATTGCAATGAAATTGCTGATTAATGCCTCAAATTTGTATGTTGGTGGTGGGGTACAGGTTGCGGTTTCTTATATTGAAGAAGCGGTCCGTATTAATCGGCCTTTTTGTGCAGCTGTTTCACCTGTTGTTTATTCCCAACTCTCTGACATAGCAAAATCTAGTTGTGTGCAAATAGATAAATCTCCTTCTGGCATGCTTAATTTTGGTACTCGAAGGAAATTGGATGAAATAGTTTCTACATGTGAGATTACTACTGTGTTTACTATTTTTGGTCCTAGCTATTGGAGTCCACGAAAAGTTCATCATATAGTAGGTTTTGCGTTGCCATGGCTTATTTATGATACTCAGTCTGTTTTTAAAAAACTCACATGGAAAAATAAATTAAAAACTATATTATTAAGTTTTTTACAACCATTTTTTTATCGCAAAAATGCAAATGCAATTATTACTGAAACAGAAGATGTATCGTTACGTGTTAAAAAATTATTGAAAAAGCCTGACATTGATGTTTATACAGTATCCAATACACTTAATGATATCTTTAAAGACGATAAACAGTATGACTATTCTGCTATAGATAAACTGCCTGTAAAGTCTGCAGAAGATTTTTGGCTTCTTACTATTTCACATAACCATCCGCATAAAAATTTAGATACGATAAAAGAATTGGTTAAACGCTTGCCACCAAATTATAAATTTGTGACTACTCTGGATGAAAGCTTCGCGGATGAATTATCAAGTGAGCACCGGGAGAGGATAATACGACTTGGGGCTGTAACATTATTTCAATGTCCCCCTCTTTATCAAACCTGTGATGCTCTCTTCCTACCAACTTTGCTTGAGTGTTTTAGTGCCTCATATCTTGAGGCGATGTATACAAATAAAATTATCCTGACATCTGATCTTTCATTCGCTCGCGCAGTCTGTAAGGATTCAGCTATTTATTTCGATCCGTATGATATAAACGATATAATTGATAAAATCCTTATTGTAGGTGAGGACTCAGCGTTGCGTACTGAAAAAACCTTATCTGGAAAGCAAGTCCTAAGCTCTTTTCCCGATGCAAGACAAAGAGCAATAAAATATTTCGAAATCTTATCAAAAGCATGAAGTCATATGTAATACATTGCTTCTGTAGAAAATTAAGGCGGCTTAAAAATGTTTAATAATAAAGTATTGTTAATTACTGGTGGTACTGGATCATTCGGAAATGCTGTGCTTAAACGCTTTCTTGATACTAATATTCGTGAAATTAGAATTTATAGTCGCGATGAGAAAAAACAAGATGATATGCGTAAAAAGTACAATAATCCAAAGTTGAAGTTTTATATAGGTGATGTCAGAGATTATTCAAGCATTCTTAATGCTACACGTGGTGTAGATTATATATACCATGCCGCTGCATTAAAACAGGTACCTTCATGCGAATTTCATCCTATGGAGGCTGTTAAAACGAATGTATTGGGCACTGAAAACGTTCTTGAAGCTGCTATCGCTAATCAGGTAAACAGGGTTGTGTGCTTAAGCACTGACAAGGCTGTATACCCAATAAATGCGATGGGTATATCAAAAGCCATGATGGAAAAAGTTATGGTTGCCAAATCACGCAATGTGGATAGCTCTAAAACTGTTATTTGTGGTACACGTTATGGCAATGTAATGGCGTCACGTGGTTCAGTTATCCCGCTATTTGTTGATCTCATAAAACAAGGTAAGCCCCTGACTATTACAGATCCTAATATGACGCGTTTCATGATGACCCTTGAGGATGCTGTTGATTTGGTTATTTACGCGTTTACTCATGGTAACAATGGGGATATTTTTGTTCAAAAAGCACCTGCAGCTACTATTGAGACTTTAGCTATTGCGTTGAAGGAACACTTAAATGCGACTGAGCATCCAATTAACATTATAGGTACACGCCACGGCGAGAAGCTTTATGAAGCACTTCTCAGTCGTGAGGAAATGATTGCTGCTATCGATATGGGGGATTATTATCGTGTTCCGCCTGATTTGCGCGATCTTAACTACGGGAAATATGTTGAGCAAGGAGATAAGCGTATTTCCGAGATTCAAGACTATAACTCTCACAACACTCAGCGTTTGGATGTTGAAGGGATGAAAAAATTACTACTAAAATTGCCATTTATTAATGCGCTGCGTGAAGGTAGAAAATTCGAATTGGACGCGTAACTCTATGAAAATACTTGTGACTGGTTCTGAAGGATTTATAGGGAAAAATCTTTGTTTACGACTTAATGAAGCTGGCTATAACGATATTTTGCGAATAGATCGTTCATCTTCAGAAGCAGAGTTATTTGAGTCTTTAAAGGTTGCTGATTTTATTTTCCATCTGGCGGGCGTTAATCGTCCGAAAGCTGATAGTGAATTTTCTGAGGGTAATGTTGATTTCACTCAAAAAATTGTTAATAAATTGGTTGAGTTTGGGCTTGATACCCCTGTAATGATAAGTTCATCTACGCAAGCTGAGCGAGATAACCCATACGGTATTAGTAAGGCTGCTGCTGAACAAGCAGTTGTTATTTATGGAAGTGAAAACAACGCTCGTTATTTTATTTATCGCCTACCTAATGTTTTTGGTAAATGGTGTAAGCCAAACTATAATTCATTTGTTGCTACCTTCTGTCATAACATTGCACAGGGTAAAGAAATAATCATAAATGAGCCTAATGCAGTCGTAAATTTGGTTTATATTGATGATGTCTGCTCTGAATTAATTTCGCTTATTAATAATGATGTGCCAAGTGGTTTCCGTTGTATAACACCTGTTTACAATGCAACGGTTGGTCAAGTGGCTGACCTTATTCGGACATTCAAACAAAGCCGCGAAAATCTGACGATTGAGGCAGTAGGGAATGGATTCGTTAGAGCCTTATACTCAACCTGGTTAAGTTATCTTCCTCCTACAGAGTTCGGATATAAAATTCCATCTTATGCAGACCAGCGAGGTGTTTTCTGTGAAATGCTGAAAACGAAGGACGCTGGGCAATTTTCATTTTTTACTGCTCATCCTGGCATTACTCGCGGTGGGCATTATCAT
The DNA here is from genome assembly GCA_010092695.1 of Enterobacteriaceae bacterium 4M9. Lineage (GTDB taxonomy): Bacteria > Pseudomonadota > Gammaproteobacteria > Enterobacterales > Enterobacteriaceae > Tenebrionibacter. The sequence goes on from JAADJJ010000001.1 coordinate 2,098,234, forward strand.
CATTCTAAAAATGAAAAATTTCTCGTCATTCAAGGTACGGCTCGATTTAAGTTTGAGCATGTCATTACTGGCGAAAAATATGAGATAAATGTCTCGCCCGAAGATAATACTGTGATTGAGACCGTACCTGGTTGGTCTCATGATGTAACAAATACAGGTGAAAATGAACTAATTGTGATGCTTTGGGCCAATGAAATTTTTGACAAAAATGCACCAGATACAATAGCGAGAGCATTAAAGTGAAAAAACTGAAAGTTATGTCTGTTGTCGGCACTCGCCCTGAAATAATTCGTCTTTCACGTGTGCTGGCAAAACTAGATCAATATTGTGACCATATTCTGGTTCATACGGGACAAAACTACGACTTTGAGCTTAACGAAGTTTTTTTTAATGATTTAGGGGTAAGAAAACCTGATTTTTTTCTGAATGCAGCGGGTAAAAACGCTGCTGCAACAATCGGTCAAATTATTATTAAAGTTGATGAAGTACTTGAAGAAGTTCAGCCTGAGGCAATGTTAGTATTAGGCGATACAAACTCTTGTATATCAGCACTTCCGGCTAAGCGTCGTCGCATCCCTATTTTTCATATGGAGGCGGGCAATCGCTGTTTCGATCAACGCGTTCCTGAAGAAACGAACCGGCGCATTGTTGACCATACCGCTGATATCAATATGACATACAGTACGATTGCACGCGATTATCTGCTCAGTGAAGGAGTCCCTCCTGACCGAGTAATTAAAACCGGAAGTCCGATGTTTGAAGTATTGAGTTATTATATGAATCAGATTGATAGCTCAGATGTGTTATCTCGTTTGAATATTAAAAGCAATGAGTTTTTTGTTGTTAGCGCACATCGTGAAGAAAATGTCGACTCTCCTAAACAGCTTGCGAAGTTGGCAAATATTCTTAATACAATTGCAGAAAAATATGATTTGCCGGTGATTATCTCTGCACATCCGCGTACGCGTAATCGTGTTGAAGAGGCTGGTATTCAATTCCATCCTAACATTCAGATGCTTAAACCAATGGGTTTTCATGATTACAATCATCTTCAAAAGCATGCCCGCGCTGTGCTTTCTGATAGCGGTACTATCACTGAAGAATCTTCAATCATGAACTTTCCAGCATTGAATATTCGTGAAGCACACGAGCGTCCCGAAGGCTTTGAAGAGGCATCAGTTATGATGGTTGGTCTGGAAATCACCAGGGTTATGCAAGCACTGGACATTCTTGAGACACAGCCACGCGGTGCAGAACGTCTTCTCCGTCAGGTTTATGATTACAGTATGCCTAATGTCTCCGACAAGGTTGTTAGGATTATTCACTCCTATACTGACTATGTTAAACGAGTGGTCTGGAAAGAGTACTAATGAAACTTGCATTAATCATTGATGATTATTTACCCTACAGTACACGTGTAGGGGCAAAAATGTTTCATGAATTGGCGCTAGAGCTCGTGAGTCGAGGGCACTCTATTACAGTGATTACCCCAGATTTTGGGCTTAATAAGAGCTTTGAACGTAGTTTTCTGGAGGGCGTCGAGGTTTGGCGCTTCAAAAGCGGCCCAATTAAAGATGTGGGTAAGATTGTTAGAGCAATTAATGAATCATTATTATCCCTAAGAGGATGGCACGCAATAAAAAAACATGTCAATGACAACACTTTTGATGGTATTGCTTACTATTCGCCATCAATTTTTTGGGGGGGGCTCGTTAGGCGTATTAAAAAAAGATGTCAGTGTCCTTCTTATCTTGTACTCAGAGACATGTTCCCGCAATGGGTCATTGACGCTGGTATGTTGCATGCCGATTCTTTTTTTGCAAAGTATTTCAGGTTTTTTGAAAATTACTCCTATAATCAGGCTGATCGTATTGGCGTTATGTCAGAGCGAAACCTTGAAATATTTCAGCGTGACAGATCAAATATGCCAGGGGAAGTGCTCAGGAATTGGGCTAGTCTAAAACCTGTCGCCCAAGATGAAAAATTTTCTTCTATAAGAGTTAAGTTAGGGCTACAGGGTAAGATTGTTTATTTCTATGGAGGAAATATTGGGCATGCCCAGGATATGACGAATTTGATGAGACTGGTCAGAGGGATGCAATCTTGTTCAAATGCACATTTCCTTTTCGTGGGCCAGGGGGATGAGGTAACGCTTATCAATAAGCTGGCACAAGAATGGTCATTAACTAATTTTAGCTATATCCCTTCTGTTGACCAACAGGAATTTAAAAAAATCCTGGCTGAAGTCGATATTGGGTTATTTTCACTTTCAGCTAATCATACAGCGCACAACTTTCCGGGTAAATTACTAGGGTATATGGTTCAGTCTTTGCCAATACTCGGAAGTGTTAATTATGGTAACGATTTGCTGGATATAGTAAATGGTAATAATGCCGGATTTATACATGTCAACGGTGATGACAGTGGATTGTTGCAATCGGCACAGCGGCTTTATGAAAATAATGCATTACGAATTAAGGTAGGGCAGTGTTCGTATCGCCTTCTCGAAGAACAATTCTCTGTCCAGTCTGCTGCGGACATAATCGAATCTGCGCTGGAGAAAAAAAATGCGCCTGATAAAACAGCAGAAAATGCAGCAGCTATTGGCTGAGGCTGCTCACTCAGAGCGTAAACGCGCTCATTTTCTACTTCACGATAGCCATCAGGATAAAGTGCAGCGCCTGTTAATTGTTCTGATTCAAGGTAGTTATGTAGAACCACATTATCATGAACTTTCACATCAATGGGAAATGTTTGTAGTGATGGAGGGGAGTATACGCATCACTACCTTTGAAGCGACTGGAAAGGTGAAGAATTCGTTCCTGGCTGGTCCTGAGCATGAGGTTTCTCTTGTCGAATTTCTCCCGGGAGAAATTCACAGTGTCGAGTGTTTATCAGAACATGCTGTGATGCTTGAGATCAAAGAAGGGCCTTTTAATATAGCTTATGCAAAGACGTTTCCTGACTGGAAATCGTAATACTGATTATTGTAACGCTATGTTGTGGCACCAAAGGCTATCCACATACCTTGAAGCTGAGTTAACATAAAAGCTACAACCACGTTGTGCGTACTGGCACAACGAGTACACCTGACAGGAGTATGTAATGTCCAAACAGCAAATCGGCGTTGTTGGTATGGCCGTGATGGGGCGCAACCTGGCGCTTAACATCGAAAGTCGTGGCTATACCGTTTCCGTTTTCAACCGCTCCCGTGAAAAAACCGACGAAGTGATTGCCGAGAACCCGGGTAAAAAGCTGGTTCCTCATTACTCGGTGCAGGAGTTTGTTGAATCGCTTGAGAAACCGCGTCGCATCCTGTTAATGGTGAAAGCCGGTGAGGGGACAGACAAGACTATCGACTCCCTGAAGCCCTATCTGGAAAAAGGCGATATTCTGATTGATGGTGGTAATACCTTCTTTCAGGACACCATCCGCCGTAACCGTGAACTGTCAGCCGAAGGTTTCAACTTTATCGGTACTGGTGTCTCCGGTGGGGAGGAAGGGGCGCTGAAAGGGCCTTCCATCATGCCTGGCGGCCAGAAAGAAGCCTACGAGTTGGTTGCACCTATTCTTAAGCAGATTGCTGCAGTGGCAGAAGGTGAGCCATGCGTAACGTATATCGGTTCAGACGGCGCTGGCCACTATGTGAAAATGGTGCATAACGGTATTGAATACGGTGATATGCAACTTATCGCGGAAGCCTATTCATTACTCAGGCATGGGTTGAATCTATCCAACAATGAACTGGCAACGACGTTCACTGAGTGGAACAAAGGAGAACTCAGTAGCTACCTGATTGATATCACTAAAGACATTTTCACCAGGAAAGATGAGGCAGGCAATTATCTTGTTGATGTTATCCTGGATGAAGCGGCAAACAAAGGTACCGGTAAATGGACCAGCCAGAGTTCACTTGACCTGGGTGAACCACTGTCACTTATTACCGAGTCAGTTTTTGCTCGTTATATCTCCTCGTTGAAAGAACAGCGTGTTGCGGCCTCTAAAGTCCTTTCTGGTCCGCAGGTGAAAGCTTTCTCTGGCGATAAGGCTGAATTCGTCGAGAAAGTACGTCGTGCATTATATCTCGGTAAAATTGTTTCGTATGCTCAGGGTTTCTCCCAGCTGCGCGCGGCTTCTCAGGAATACAACTGGGATTTGAACTACGGTGAAATCGCGAGAATCTTCCGTGCAGGTTGTATCATTCGCGCTCAATTCCTGCAGAAGATTACCGATGCTTATGCTGAAAATCCGGCTATCGCTAATCTGCTGCTGGCGCCGTATTTCAAGAAAATCGCTGATGAGTACCAGCAGGCGCTGCGTGATGTGGTTTCATATGCTGTGCAAAATGGTATACCAACACCAACCTTCTCTGCTGCTATTTCATACTACGACAGTTACCGTTCAGCGGTATTGCCGGCGAACCTGATTCAGGCACAGCGTGATTATTTCGGTGCGCATACCTATAAGCGTATTGATAAGGAAGGCGTGTTCCACACCGAGTGGTTGGAAGACTAAGTTTTTCACTACATCGCATTCTCAGAAAAACCAGCTGATTTTTAGCTGGTTTTTTTTATTGTTAGCTGTACCCGCTGTCTCATTTTGCTACCATTGCGCGCTATGCTTATCCAGGGTAAAGCCATAGATTATGGGGCTGAGAGTTTATGAATTTTCTTGTGACTGGCGGTGCGGGTTTCATTGGTTCTGCCGTCGTTCGATATCTGATTAACCATACAGATTCTCGGGTTGCCGTCGTTGATAAACTGACCTATGCCGGTAATCTTAATTCACTGCAATCGGTCTGTGGCGATCCGCGTTATGCGTTCCACTGTATTGATATTTGTGACAAAGCGTCACTGACGGAAGTGTTTGAAACGTTTGAACCGGATGTAGTGATGCATCTTGCGGCAGAAAGTCATGTTGACCGATCTATCGATGGTCCGGCTGAATTTATAGAAACCAATATTGTTGGGACTTATACGTTGCTGGAAGTGTCGCGCCACTGGTGGAGCAGGCTCTCACCAGAGCGTAAGGCAACGTTCCGCTTTCATCATATTTCCACTGATGAAGTGTATGGCGATCTTGATAATCCGAATGATTTCTTTCGTGAAGATACGCCCTACGCGCCCAGCAGTCCGTACTCAGCGTCAAAAGCGTCCAGCGATCACCTGGTACGCGCCTGGATGCGTACATATGGTCTGCCTGCTATTGTGACCAATTGCTCAAATAATTATGGTCCCTATCATTTCCCGGAAAAACTCATTCCGCTGACTATCATTAATGCGCTTGCAGGTAAACCGCTACTCGTTTATGGCTCGGGTAACCAGGTTCGTGACTGGCTTTTTGTGGAAGACCATGCAAAGGCGTTATACCTGGCTGCAACGAAAGGGGCGCCGGGGGAAACCTGGAATATTGGCGGGCACAACGAGCGTCGCAATATTGATGTCGTCAGGACGCTCTGTGCGTTGCTTGATGAACTGGTCCCGGTTAAACCAGCAGGCATTGAACATTATGCGGACTTGATTACCTTTGTTGCCGATCGTCCCGGGCACGATTTACGCTATGCCATTGATGCATCGAAGATCGAGCGTGAGCTTGGCTGGAAGCCACAAGAAACATTTGAAAGCGGGATTCGCCGTACGGTGGAATGGTATCTGGCGAATCGTGAATGGTGGGAGAGCATTCTTGACGGGAGCTACTCTGGCGAACGGCTGGGATTGGGGAACGGGGTATGACCAACATGACCATGAAGGGTATTGTGCTGGCAGGAGGGTCAGGTACACGCTTGTATCCCACCACGCGCGGTGTCTCTAAACAGCTGCTGCCAGTCTATGATAAACCGATGATTTATTATCCCATATCAGTTCTGATGCTGGCAGGGATTCGGGATATAATGATTATCACTACGCCAGAGGATAAGGCCGCATTCCAGCGCTTGCTCGGTAGTGGTGAGCAATTTGGTGTTACCTTTACTTATAAAGTGCAACCCAAGCCGGAAGGGTTAGCTCAGGCATTTATTATAGGTGAAGAATTTATTGATAATCAGCGTTGTGCGCTTGTGCTGGGCGATAACATCTTCTTCGGTCATGGTTTCGGTCACCGCGTTCAGGAGGTTGCGCAGCGAAAAGCAGGCGCAACGGTGTTTGGCTATCAGGTTACCGATCCAGAACGTTTCGGCGTCATTGAATTTGACCGGGACTATCGCGTGCTTTCTATCGAAGAAAAACCCGTACATCCAAAATCAAACTGGGCAGTGACTGGACTTTATTTTTATGACGAGCGTATTTGCGAATTTGCACAGCACGTTAAGCCTTCCGCGCGCGGTGAGCTGGAAATTACAAGCATCAACCAGATGTATCTCGAAGAGCAGGCACTAAACGTCGAGCTTTTCGGACGGGGATTTGCCTGGCTTGATACCGGTACCTGGGACAGCATGACTGAAGCGTCACAGTTTGTACATACCATTGAAAAGCGCCAGGGACTTAAAATTGCCTGTCTGGAAGAAATCGCCTGGCGAAAAGGTTGGATAGATTCGCAGCAGGTCCTTGAGGAGGCAAATTTATTAGGGAAAACGCCTTACGGAGAATATCTTCAGGTAATGGTCCGACAGCAGTCTTCACAGGCTGATGACTGATTTAGGAATAATCGCCATTGGCTGAAAACCAGTGTTAAGACTACGCTGCTGCCATAATGGATTTTCTTGGTAAGGACGGTCCCTGTTTATCTGTTCTTGTGTAATACTATGCCGCTTATATTGAATTGCGCGATATTGGTTAAAAATTGATAAGGTCAATATGAATCAAAATTTCTCTACAGCAGATGGCCGCAACCGCGAGCCAGAAAACGTTGACCTGCTGGATATTGTGATGCAGCTGTGGCGCAGCAAGTTCACAGTCATTGCTATTGTGGTGGTTTTTATTCTTTTTGCCGGGGCATACCTGTTTATAGCTAAAGAAAAGTGGAGCTCTACGGCAATTGTTACGATGCCTGACTCCGGGCAAATCGCCAACTATAACAACTCAATGAGTGTTATTTACGATCAAAATAAAACAAATGCGCCATCGGTTACTGATATACAGTATCGTTTTTTTAATCGCTTTAACTCATTGATCTCGGCGCTTTCTGAGGAGCTGGATAATCAGAGTAAACCAGAAAAGCTGGTTATTGAGCCTGCCGTTAAAGGTCAGGCCATGCCGCTGAAAATCAGCTATGTTGGTTCATCGGCAGAAGACGCGCGCAAGACCCTGACTTCTTATATTAATAAAATTAACCAACGTGTCATTGATGAACTGAACCAGGATCTGGTCACCAACATCAACGCGACGATGAAGGACCTGAAAAGCTCCCTGGACACTCAGGAACTGGTGGCGAAAGAAAAGCGTGATAAGCGTCTTCAGGTATTGCGTCAGGCGCTTGTTGTAGCCCAGCAAAGCAATATCAAATCAACAGAGGTTCAGCAGGCAGAGTCGCTTTCCGAAGATACTCTGTTTGTTTTGGGAAGTGATGCCCTGTCGGCGACCATTCAGAATGAGTCGACGCGCCCTTTACCGTTAAGTGAAAACTATTACACGACGCTCCAGTCTTACATGGCGGTTAAAGCCCTGGCCCACAAAGCCGATACGGCTTTCTCGTTCCAGTATGTCATGAAGCCAAACCTACCGGTTCGCCGGGATAGTCCTAAGCGTGGTCTGGTACTGATCCTGGCAGCACTGCTTGGCGGTCTTGTCGGTAGCGGTTATGTCCTTGGCCGTAACGCTATTCGTAACTATAAGTCGGCATAAACGTTCATCACAGGCAGTTGCAAACAAAAGGGCCGGATTTTCCGGCCCTTTTTACTTTCTGATTTTCAGTGAGCTGCGGGCTGAGGTGACGATGCCCCCCGCAGCATCAGTGTCTCACTTGTGCCTGCTCCGCAAGTTCGCGATCACTTTTCCTAAATCCAGTTCCTGATCCTGCAACAACACCAGCAGGTGATACAGCAAATCTGATGCTTCATTCACCAGTTCGTCGCGGTCCCGCACGGTTGCAGCCAACGCGGTTTCAACACCTTCTTCACCCACCTTCTGTGCAATACGCTTAGTGCCGCTTGAGTAGAGCTTTGCGGTATACGAGCTGTCTGGGTCGGCATGCTTACGTTCAGCCAACAACTGCTCAAGCTGATACAGAAAATGCCACTCATGATGCGCTTGTTCACCAAAGCAACTTGATGTGCCTGTATGGCAGGTCGGCCCAATGGGATCTGCGAGAATCAGTAGTGTGTCGTTATCGCAGTCAGGCGTGATACTGACCACTTTTAAAAAGTGGCCGGACGTTTCGCCTTTGGTCCATAGCCGCTGTTTGGTACGCGAATAGAAAGTGACATTACCGGAAACCTCAGTTTGTGCCAGGGCTTCCGGGTTCATGTAACCCAGCATCAGCACTTCACCGGATACGGCGTGCTGGATGATGGCGGGCATCATGTCGTCAGTTTTATTCCAGTCGAGCTCGCCGCGTTGTTTAGTCGTTAACACTGTCTTATCTCCACGCCCTGTTGAATCAAATAATCCTTCAATTCACCAATATTGATTATCTGCTTATGGAACACCGAGGCCGCCAGGGCGCCGTCGACGTTGGCGTCCTGAAACGCGTCCAGGAAATGGTCCATCGTACCGGCTCCACCGGAGGCAATAAGCGGCACGCGGCATACGTTGCGCACCTTCTTGAGTTGTATCAGGTCGTAGCCGTTACGTACGCCATCCTGGTTCATCATGTTCAGCACGATTTCGCCTGCACCGCGTTGTTGAACTTCCTGCACCCAGTCGAGGGTTTCCCACTGCGTGACGCGGGTGCGGCTCTCATCGCCAGTGTATTGGTTGACGTGGTATTTCCCGCTTTGCTCGTCAAACCAGGTATCAATTCCCACCACAATACATTGTACCCCGAAGCGCTCCGCCAGTCGGGTAATCAGCATGGGGTCTGCTAGTGCCGGCGAGTTGATAGAAATCTTGTCGGCACCAAAGGAGAGGATTTGCGCGGCGTCTTCAATTGATTTAATGCCGCCTGCCACACAGAAGGGGATATCAATCACTTCCGCGACACGGGCAATCCAGCTTTTGTCGACCACGCGACCGTCGCTTGACGCGGTAATGTCATAAAATACCAATTCGTCCGCGCCTTCTTCGGCGTAGCGTTTTGCCAGTGGCACGATATCGCCAATAATTTCGTGGTTGCGAAACTGTACGCCTTTAACCACCTGGCCGTCGCGTACGTCGAGGCAGGGAATTATCCGTTTTGCCAGCATGCGATAGCCTCCTTCACGTTAAATTTACCTTCCAGCAGAGCGCGTCCGACGATAACGCCTTTCACACCGCTACCGTGCAAGGCGGCAATATCGTCAAGGTTGCCGATGCCGCCCGATGCCTGAAATGCAACCTGAGGAAAGCGTGCGCAGACTTCCTGATAAAGCGCTACGTTTGAGCCCGCCAGCGTCCCATCGCGTGAAATATCGGTGCACAGGACATGTGCCAGGCCAAATGCAGAGAAGCGCTCAACCAGCTGTTCGAGCGTGACGCCAGAGGTCTCCTGCCAGCCGCTGACCGCCACTTGTTTGTTACCCTCTGCGTCGATACGCACATCGAGTGCCAGTACCAGTTTTTGTGCACCAAAACGTGTAAACCATTGCTCGACGACTTCCGGTGATTTCACTGCGGTAGAGCCGACGACTACGCGGCTCGCACCTGCATTAAGCAGCGATTCAACGTCAGCTTCAGTGCGCACGCCACCGCCGACCTGAACGGGTACACTTACGCCTGCCAGCAGCGTTTTTAACAGTGGGATCTGGCGCTCGGCTGGGTCTTTTGCGCCGGTGAGGTCAACCAGGTGTAAGACCTGAGCCCCCTGGGCCTGATAGTCCTGCAGACGCGGCAGCGGATCTGTACCATAGTCGCGCTGTTGGCCGTAGTCACCCTGATGTAAACGCACGACCTTGCCATCAATCAAATCTAATGCCGGGATAATCATTTACATCTCCAGGAAGTTTTTGAGCAGCTGTGCGCCTGCTTTGCCCGAGCGTTCAGGATGAAACTGTACGCCGTAAAAATTGTCCTTCTGCACTGCGGCGCTAAACGGTTCGCCGTACTCGCACTGGGCGATGGTGCAGGCGTTTACCGGCATGGCATAGCCGTGGACAAAGTAGAAATAAGCGCCGTCTTCTATGCCTCGAAACAGGTGGTTGCCCGCCAGCGCCGTGACGCGGTTCCAGCCCATGTGCGGCAGCGGCAATCCGCGGTCAGTCATTTTCAGCACGGGATTATCAATAATACCGAGTGTTTCTACACCGTGGCTTTCGTCACTGTGGCTGCCAAGTAGCTGCATACCGAGGCAGATTCCCAGTACCGGCTGAGTGCAGGCTTTAATCAGTTCCACCAGTTCTCGTTCACGTAGCTGATCCATCGCCGCCTGTGCGGTACCGACGCCGGGCAAAAACAGTTTGTCGGCACGAAGCACCACGTCGGGATGACGACTCACGACGGGGTCGTAGCCCAGACGCTGCACTGCCCACTTCACGGAGGAGAGGTTGGCACAGCCGGTATCAAGAATCACCACATTCATCACAGCACTCCTTTTGATGAAGGGAGCGTATCGCCTTCAACGCGGATAGCCTGGCGTAGCGTGCGGCCAAAGACTTTGAACAGGCTTTCCACGCGGTGGTGGTCGTTCTTACCTTTGGTTTTCAGGTGCAGCGTCACGCCCATGGTGTAGGACAACGAGCGGAAAAAGTGCTCGACCATTTCGGTGCTTAAATCGCCCACGCGCTGGAAGTTGTAGTCGGCTTTGTATTCAAGGTGCGGGCGCCCGGAGATATCCAGTGCGCAGCGCGCGAGGCATTCATCCATCGGCAGCACAAAGCCGAAGCGGGCAATACCACGCTTATCGCCGAGTGCTGTTTTTAGTGCTTCACCAAGGGCCAGACCGGTGTCTTCTACCGTGTGGTGATCGTCGATATACAGGTCGCCTTTCACCTCAATATTCATTCTGAAACCGCCGTGTGTGGCAATCTGGTCCAGCATGTGGTCAAAGAAGCCAACACCGGTGTTGATTTTGCTGCCGCCTTCGCGGTCAAGCCAGACCTGCACGTCAATCTGCGTCTCTTTGGTGTTACGTGCCACATGGGCGTAGCGGTCGCGTTTTGTGAGCTGTTCGCCGATGGCATTCCAGTCCAGCCCCTCGCTGGCGTAGCGCAAACCTTTGATGCCCATGTTATCTGCCAGCTCAATATCAGTGGCCCTGTCGCCAATGACATAGCTGTGAGCGTTATCCATTACGCCGTCTTCAAGATAGCGCTGTACCAGCGCCGTTTTCGGCTTGCGACACGCACAGTTGTCGGCGGGCAGGTGCGGGCAAATCAACACGTCGTCAAAGTTGACGCCCTGAGAACGGAAGATTTGCATCATTAGGTTATGCGGGCCGTCAAAATCTGCCTGCGGCAGGCTGGCAGTACCCAGCCCGTCCTGATTGGTTATCATCACCAGCCGGTAGCCAGCCTGCTGGAGCTTCAGCAGCACCGTAATAGCATTCGGTTCGAAGGCCAGCTTTTCAAAGCGATCCACCTGGAAATCTTCCGGTGGTTCGGCGATCAGGGTTCCGTCACGGTCAATAAAGAGGTATTTCTGGCTCATTGGCTCTCCTGGTCACGCAGCGCATCCAGTACACGCTGGCACTCTGCCCGGGTGCCGACGGTAACGCGCAGGCAACCGCTCAGGCTGGGTTGTTTGTTCTGGTCTCTCAGGATAATGCCCTGATCCCAGAGAGATTTAAACAGGCGGCTGGCGTCATTCAGGCGCACCAGCACGTAATTGGTTTCAGAGCTAAAAATTTTCTCCACGCCGGGGATGGTTTCAAGTCCGTCAACCAGCAGGCGGCGATTGGCCACAATTTCGGCCACGCGTGCACTCATCGCGCTTATGCCTTCTGCCGTCAGCGCCTGAGCGGCAATGTCGGCAACCGGCGTGGACAGCGGATAAGGAGCAATAACTTTGAGCAGCAAATTGATAACGTCTTCGTTTGCCAGCGTGAAGCCGCAACGCAGCCCGGCCAGTGCAAACGCTTTGGAGAGCGTGCGCAGAATAGCCAGGTGCGGATAATCACTGAGCCAGCCGGCAAGCGTTGCCTGCGGGCAGAACTCAATGTAGGCCTCATCGGCGACAACGATTGCCTTGCCGCGCGTCATTTCCAGCAGTGCACGCAGGTCGTCCGGGTTGATAAGCTGGCCGGTGGGGTTATTAGGGCTACAGACGAACACCACTTTCACACCGTCGAGCTGCTGTTCAATGGCCGGTAAATCAAGCTGCCAGTCGTTCAGCGCCTGCACGGTACGGCATTCCACGCCGATGGTTTCAGCGCTGACGCTGTACATGCCGTAAGTGGGCGGGCAGTAAAGTACCGCGTCCTGGCCTGGTTCGCAGAAGGCGCGAATCAAAAGTTCGATACCTTCATCCGCACCACGGCTGACCAGCACCTGGCTCGGTTTGACGTCCGCGTAAGCCGCGTAGCGCTCAATGACCGCCGCAGGCTGGCATTCCGGGTAGCGGTTGAGCGTTTGCTGGGTCAGATTAAACTCCACCGCAGTTGGGTATTCGTTGGCATTCAACCATACGTCGCCTTTACCGCCGAGGCGGCGCGCGGACAGATACGGCGTCAGTTCACGCACATTCGCGCGCGCCAGTGCTTCAATCGTCATTTCTGCTCCTTAAGCGCTGCCACGCGCAGGGTGACTGCATTTTTGTGGGCCGTCAGTTGTTCGGCTGCGGCGAGAATTTCAATCGTTGAAGCCAGTGCGGCGAACCCTTGTGGACTCAGCTCCTGTACCGTCATGCGCTTTTGGAAGTCAGCTAACCCCAGACTGGAACAGGTTGCGGTATAGCCATAGGTTGGCAACACATGGTTAGTGCCAGAGGCATAGTCGCCAGCGGATTCTGGTGACCAGTCGCCGAGGAATACCGAGCCTGCGCTGGTGATACTGTCGACCAGGTCACGGGCGTTGCGAGTCTGGATAATCAGGTGCTCCGGACCGTACTGGTTGGAAATCGCCACGCATTGGGCAAGGTCACGCGCCACAATCAGGCGGCTTGCCGCCAGCGCCTGGCGTGCCGTTTCAGCACGCGGCAGAGAAGCCAGTTGACGCTCGACAGCCTCAGCGACACGTTCGGCCATAGCGGCATCCGGCGTCAGTAAAATGACCTGAGAATCCGGACCGTGCTCGGCCTGAGACAGCAGGTCGGAGGCAACAAAATCCGGGGTCGCGCCGCTATCGGCAATCACCAGCACCTCCGAAGGGCCAGCGGGCATATCAATAGCCGCGCCGTCTAAACGCTGGCTGATTTGACGCTTGGCTTCGGTGACAAAGGCGTTGCCGGGGCCAAAAACTTTGTCCACTTTGGGTATGCTGTCGGTACCAAACGCCAGTGCGGCGATAGCCTGTGCGCCGCCCACCTGAAAGACCTCTTCAACACCGCACAGTTGTGCTGCATAAAGAATCTCATCGGCAATCGGCGGCGGCGAGCACAGCACCACGCGCTTGCAGCCTGCTATGCGGGCCGGGGTTGCCAGCATCAGCACCGTTGAGAAAAGCGGTGCCGAGCCGCCAGGGATGTACAGACCCACTGCCTCAATAGGGCGCGTCACCTGCTGGCAGCGCACACCGGGCATGGTTTCTACATCAACGCCGGGAAGCTGCTGTGCTTTGTGGAAGGTGTCGATATTCGCGACCGCGACCGCCATTGCCTGCTTAACATCGTTGCCAAGGCGTGCGGCGGCGGCTGAAATCTCCTCAGCGCCGACCTTCAGGTTCTGCACTTCGGTTTTATCAAACTTTGCGCTGTAGTCGCGCAGTGCCGCATCGCCGCGGCTTTTTACGTTATCAAGAATCTCGCTTATGGTGCGGCTGATGCTGTCAGAGGCAGAGATAGCCGGGCGCGTCAGCAGTTCGCGTTGCTGCGTGGTGTCGCAGCGGTTCCAGTCAATGACGGTATTGAAGTTCATGGTGATTACTCCATCATCTTCTCAATAGGCAGCACGAGGATGGAACTGGCGCCGAGCGCCTTGAGTTTTTCCATCGTTTCCCAGAACAGGGTTTCGCTGCTGACCATGTGCATCGCCACGCGCTGCTGGTCGCCTGCCAGCGGCAGAATAGTGGGGCGCTCGGCGCCAGGCAGCAGGGCAACGACCTCTTCGAGCCGATCGCTGGGGGCGTGCAGCATGATGTATTTGGACTCACGGGCCTGAATCACGCCCTGGATGCGGGTCAGTAATTTGTCGATGAGCTTTTGCTTCATCTCCGGCATCTCACCGTCGCGCTGAATCAGGCAGGCTTTGGAGCGATAAATCACTTCCACTTCGCGCAGGCCGTTGGCTTCGAGTGTGGCACCGGTCGAAACCAGATCGCAGATGGCGTCAGCCAGGCCGGCGCGTGGTGCGACTTCGACGGAACCATTAAGCAGGCAGGATTTGAACTGAACGCCTTTCTCGTCAAGATAGCGTTTGAGCAGGTGCGGGTAGGAGGTCGCGATACGTTTATTATTCAGGCAAGCCGGGCCGTCCCAGGGTTCATCCACGTTAGTGGCAATGGAAAGACGACAGCCGCCAAAATCCAGGCGACGCAGAGTGTAATAACGCGGGTCATCGCCCTGGGCACGACGGTTCAGTAACTCTTCTTCCAGTACGTTTTCGCCAATAATACCAAGGTCAACAACGCCGTCCATCACAAGGCCTGGGATATCGTCATCGCGTACGCGCAGGATATCGATAGGCATATTTTCCGCCAGTGCAATCAGGCGCTGGGTGTGCAGGTTGATTTTTATGCCGCAGCGGGCCAGTAATTCACGTGAATCGTCGCTAAGACGCCCTGATTTCTGCATAGCTATGCGTAAACGGCTGTTGTCTGACATCTGCTTTCTCTCCTGAATCCTGAGTTATCCTGCGTAACGCGAGTAATAAAAAAGCCCCCGGAAGACGATCTTCCGGGGGCTTTTTCTGAAGCGTTTGCTCACCACTGGAAGATCCTGAACGTCTTCCAGCACTCATCGCCTGAAAGACTAGTCAGGGTGATGGTGATGATGGTGGAATTTATTCGCTGTACGCTTCATAACGGTCTCGTTGAATGGTTATTCATTGCCTGTCCAATAACCTAAACCAGGATGTGGCGCGAACGCAAGGGCTTTTTTAGCGCTTTTGCCTGCCTGAAAGCCGGAGCGCTGATTGTAGGTTGTCCTGCACTGGCGTAGCCTTAATACAGCATCAGGAAATTCTAAGGCTGCAGGCCGGGAGAGTAGGGCATGAAAAAGGTCGCGATTATCGGTTTAGGATGGCTGGGGATGCCGCTTGGTATGGCGCTGATGGCGCGTGGCTGGCAGGTGACCGGCAGCAAAACGACGCAAGATGGCGTGGACGCTGCGCGTATGTGCGGGATTGAAAGCTACCCGCTGAGGCTAATACCGCAGCTTGAGTGTGACAGCGACGACCTTGAGGCATTGCTTAACGTTGATGCGCTGGTCATCACGTTACCGGCGCGCCGTAGCGGTGAGGGCGAAAACTTCTACCTGGAAGCGGTACAACAAATTGTCGACAGCGCATTAGCGCATAATATTGCACGCATCATCTTTACCAGCTCTACGTCTGTTTACGGGAGCGCCAGCGGTATAATGAAAGAGAACTCGCCGCTAAATCCAGACAGTGACAGTGGGCGTACGTTGCGCGAGCTGGAACAGTGGCTGCACGATTTACCCGGCACCTCGGTTGATATTTTGCGCCTGGCGGGGCTGGTGGGGCCGGGGCGTCATCCGGGGCGCTTCTTTGCGGGTAAACGTGCGCCAAACGGCAGTCACGGCGTTAATCTCGTGCATCTGGAAGATGTGGTCAGTGCTATCACGCTGCTGTTACAGGCACCACGCGGTGGGCACATTTATAACCTGTGCGCGCCGGAACATCCTTCCCGGGCTACGTTTTATTCACAGATGGCGCAGGAGTTGGGGCTGGAGCCGCCGGTTTTTCATGATGACGCGAGCGGTGATAAAGGCAAGCGGGTTGATGGCAGTCTTATCTGCAAAGAGTTGGGGTTTGAATATCAGTATCCACAACC
Organism: Enterobacteriaceae bacterium 4M9; assembly: GCA_010092695.1. Classification (GTDB taxonomy): domain Bacteria; phylum Pseudomonadota; class Gammaproteobacteria; order Enterobacterales; family Enterobacteriaceae; genus Tenebrionibacter. Next base: position 2,114,345 of record JAADJJ010000001.1, read on the forward strand.
GTTAACCATGCCGATGAAATAAAAGCGCTGGCGGCTCACCGTAAACCTGTTTTTTTTGAGCGTGTTGACGGCGTATTTTTGTTGGGCCAAAGGGCATCAAAATGAGGTAGCCAAAATGTTACACAAACCCAGTGCTGGCGCGGCCTGACGGTGTATAAAAATTTTGCAAAAAAAGAATTGTAATACTGGGGCTGGAAGGGCTTGTCATCCTGATTAGGGTGGGGCAAAATACGCGGCCTGCAAACAGGGGAAACCGACGCTTTAATGGGCGTCGGTTCTTTTTTGCAGAAAACAAACCCAATTAAACAAGAGGCCGGGCTTAGTACCGGATAGATACACATTTAAGAATCGACAGACGTGTCGCCGAGGAAAATAAGATGGGGCAATTTTTTGCTTTTGCGTTTGGGAGTTATCACCATGTCGCATAACGTCACCGCTACTTCTTCCCGCGTGGGACTGCGTAAGACGCTTACGCTGCTTCCGGTAGTCATGATGGGCCTTGCTTATATGCAACCCATGACCCTTTTCGATACGTTTGGCATTGTGTCCGGCCTGACCAGTGGTCACGTCGCCACCGCGTATGCCTTCGCACTCGTAGCCATTCTCTTCACCGCGCTGAGTTACGGTAAGCTGGTACGCCGCTTCCCGTCCGCTGGTTCGGCCTATACCTATGCCCAGAAGTCTATCAACCCAACCGTGGGCTTTATGGTGGGTTGGTCATCGCTGCTTGACTACCTGTTCATGCCGATGATTAACATTCTGCTGGCAAAAATCTACTTCGAGGCGCTGATACCGTCTGTGCCGTCGTGGATTTTCGTGGTCGCGCTGGTGGCCTTTATGACCATCTCCAACCTGCGCAGCATTAAAACCGTGGCTAACTTCAACACGGTTATCGTGGTGCTGCAGATGGCGATTGTGGCTGTGATTGTGGGCCTTATCATCTGGGGCGTGGCTCACGGTGAAGGCGCCGGTACGCTGGTAAGCGCGCGTCCGTTCTGGGGTGACAACGCCCAGGTGGTGCCGATGATTACCGGTGCGACGATTCTGTGCTTCTCGTTTTTGGGCTTTGACGGCATCAGCTCGCTGTCTGAAGAAACCAAAGACGCGGGCCGTGTTATTCCCAAAGCTATCTTCCTGACGGCGCTGATTGGCGGTCTGGTGTTTATCGCGGCTTCTTATTTCCTGCAGCTGTACTTCCCGGATATCTCTCGCTTTAAGGACCCGGATGCCTCTCAGCCGGAAATCATGCTCTACGTGGCCGGCAAAACGTTCCAGTTTGGCGTGTTGATCTTCTCAACAATTACCGTGCTGGCTTCCGGTATGGCTGCACACGCGGGCGTTTCTCGTCTGATGTACGTAATGGGCCGTGACGGTGTCTTCCCGAGCCGCTTCTTTGGCTATATCCACCCGGTATGGCGCACGCCCGCATTTAACGTGGTACTGGTGGGTGCGATTGCGCTGCTGGCGATTAACTTCGACCTGGTCACCGCAACGGCGCTGATTAACTTTGGTGCGCTGGTGGCGTTCACCTTTGTGAACCTGTCGGTGATTTCCCAGTTCTGGATCCGTGAGAAGCGCAACAAAACTATCAAGGATCATATCAACTATCTGATCCTGCCGGTCTGCGGTGCGCTCACTGTAGGTGCGCTGTGGGTGAACCTGGAGGCCAGCTCAATGAAGTTGGGTCTGATTTGGGCCGCGATTGGCCTTATCTACCTGGCCTGCGTGACCCGCAGCTTCCGCAACCCGGTTCCGCAGTACGAAGATATTCCGCATTAATTTGCAACGATGAAAAAGGCGCCCGTGTGGCGCCTTTTTTATTGCCTGAGGGTTTTGTCCTGTTTAATGCCCGCAGAGTGAGCGGTATTTTTGTCTGAATGGCGACGAAGACGAGCATGAGCCGTTCTTGATTTACACTTGAGACAGCTAAGCAGTATTTTTTTAGTGCAGTGTTTTCGACGTTAGTCTGAAAAATCCGAGTTGCATTGGGGTTAGCTCGGGAGTGGCTGTTAATGCTCAGGCTGCAGTAGCACAGGTCATGGTGCAGTATGGTTTTTGCTGCAAAGGCCTACACTTAAGCGAAGAATTCGCGTCTGAAGGTTGAAAGAAAAGGCGCATCTCACTCATACTTCCTTCAGTTTTTGTAAAAGGACAAGGTCATGGCCGAAGAAACGATTTTCAGTAAAATTATTCGCCGCGAAATTCCTGCGGATATTGTTTATCAGGACGAACTGGTCACTGCTTTTCGCGATATTGCTCCACAGGCACCCAGCCATATTCTCATTATCCCCAACGTGCTCATTCCGACCGTGAATGACGTGAAGCCTGAACATGAGCAGGCACTTGGTCGCATGATGACGGTCGCTGCCAAAATCGCCGAGCAGGAAGGGCTGGCACAGGATGGCTATCGCCTGATTGTGAACTGCAATCGCCACGGCGGTCAGGAGGTCTACCACATCCACATGCATCTGCTGGGTGGGCGGGCGCTAGGGCCGATGTTGTCACACAAAGGCGTGTAATGATGCGCCTGCGAATGCTGTTAGGCGTTTGCGCCGTACTGGCGCTGGCAGCCTGTAGTAGCAAACCGGTGATTCCGGTCAATGACCAGCAGACGCTGGTGATGGAGGCCACAGTGCTGGCCGCCGGGATAACGGCAGACGAGCCTGCGTTTTCGTCGCGCGATATCCAGCCGATTGCAACTTCACGGCTCTATAACGAGAGCGGCAGCGCGGTTAAAATTAACTACCGTTTTTACTGGTATGATAACAAAGGGCTGGAGATGCACCCGCTGGAGCGTTCACGCGACATTGTCGTGCCGCCACATTCTGGCGTAATCATCGCATCCAGCGGTAATTTTATGGGCGCACAGCAGGTGCGCCTGTCGATATGGCTCTGAGGGGTGAATGTTGATTAAGGAAATCCGTCGTTACATGCTGCTGGCTACTGCAGCTCTACTGTTGGCAGGCTGTGGGCTCACCGGTGGTGGAAACAAAACGGCACCGGTTGAGGAAGCGAAACCGACGCCACAGCAGCCGGTTCCACCCGTAACGGTGCCGCAGGTACCGGAAATACCCACTCAGCCTGGCCCGGTCACACAGCCGCAGCCTCAGCAACCTCAGCCGCCGCGTGAGCGCGTGTGGAACTGGGACGGTGCTGTTCAGCCGATGATGGGCAAAATGTTACAAGCAGACGGTGTGAGCGCGGGTAGCGTGCTGCTGGTTGATAGCGTGAATAACCGTACTAACGGCAGTCTGCCGTCGGCAAAAGCGACCACGGCGCTGCGTAATGCGCTGGCGAATAACGGGACGTTTACACTGGTAGGTGAGTCCCAGTTGGCCACGGCGAAACAGCAGTTGGGCCTGTCGGCCCAGGACAGCCTCGGTAGCCGCAGTAAGGCTATTGGTATTGCCCGTAATGTGGGGGCGCAGTATGTGCTCTACACCAGCGCAAATGGCAATGTGAATTCGCCCACGCTGCAAATGCAGCTAATGCTGGTTCAGACTGGTGAGATTATCTGGTCAGGCAAAGGTAGCGTTGAGCGCATTCAGTAATCTGTCGTGTGAGGCATTAATCACGCGCTATTTCCCGGCGGCTCAGGCCGCCGGGAGTGTTTCTGTTGTTGGTGGGTTAAGCGGTGGCCTCGTGAGGATAGAGGCGGGTACACAAACCTTTGCAGCGCGCCGTCGCCTGTCAGAGACGGTGCCTGGCGTGTCACTTGCGCGCCAGCACCGGGTGCTCAAGCGCCTGGCACCGGGGATAGGCCCGCAGCCGTATTTGCTGGCGGGAGGCTGGCTGGTTACAGAGTGGCTTGCGGGTGAACCCTGTGGCGATGCAGTGCCCGTTGAGGCGCTGTCTGCGTTGCTGCACCGCCTTCACGGCCAGCCACGCTTTGGCTGGCGTATCCCACTCCTGAAATTGCTGGCGTTTTACTGGCAGGCAGCCGCACCGGAGCGCCGTTCGTTGTTCTGGCTGCGCATGCTCAGTCGTTTGCGCCAGGTGGGCGAACCGACACCGCTGAAGCTTTCACCGCTGCATATGGATGTGCATGGCGATAACCTTATCAGGACGGACAGCGGCCTGCGGCTTATCGACTGGGAGTATGCAGGCGATAGCGACGTTGCGCTTGAGCTTGCCGCCTGCGGTTTGGGAGAGCGGTTGATTGACGCATATGCCGCGCAGTCGGGCCTTAACAGAGAGCAACTGGCACGCCAGGTACAGCGCTGGCAGCCGTGGGTACAAACGCTGGCGGCGTCCTGGTTTGAGCGACGCTGGCAGCAAACCGGGCAACAACACTTTATTCAACTGGCAGACGACGCATGGCGGCGGCTGCAATGTAGGGAGCATGAGAGATGAGCATCGGTCCGGTAATGTTGGACGTGGCGGGCTTTGAGCTGGATAGCGAAGAGCGGGAAATTTTACAGCATCCGCTGGTAGGAGGGCTTATCCTCTTTACCCGCAATTATCACGACCCTGAGCAGCTTCGCGAACTGGTGCGCCAGATTCGCGCGGCGTCGCACCAGCGTCTGGTAGTGGCGGTTGACCAGGAGGGCGGGCGCGTGCAGCGTTTTCGTGAAGGCTTCACTCGCCTGCCTGCGGCGCAGTCGTTTGCTGCCCTGCTGGGCATGGAAGAAGGCATGAAGCTTGCAAAGGAAGCCGGTTGGTTGATGGCGAGCGAAATGATAGCGATGGATATTGATATCAGCTTTGCGCCGGTGCTGGACGTGGGGCACATCAGCGCCGCCATTGGTGAGCGCTCATATCACGAAGACCCGCTAAAAGCGTTACAGCTGGCAGAGTGCGTTATCGACGGCATGCACAGCGCAGGCATGAAAACGACCGGCAAACATTTCCCAGGACACGGTGCGGTCACGGCGGATTCACATAAAGAAACGCCGCGTGATGAACGCCCACAGGCAGAGATTCGCGCCAGGGATATGGCGGTGTTCCGCACATTGATTGAACGCAACAAACTCGATGCGGTGATGCCGGCACACGTGATTTATAGCGACGTGGATGCCCGTCCTGCCAGCGGTTCGCCGCACTGGCTTCAGACCGTTTTGCGTGGGGAGCTTGGTTTTAACGGCGTGATTTTCTCAGACGATCTGTCGATGGAAGGTGCCGCGGTGATGGGCAGCTATGCAGAGCGCGGCCAGGCGTCGCTGGATGCAGGTTGCGATATGATCCTTGTCTGTAATAATCGTAAGGGCGCGGTAGACGTGCTGGATAACCTGTCACCGATCAACGCGCAGCGTGTTACTGATTTGTATCATCAAGGTTCGTTCACCCGACAGGCGCTGCGGGATTCTGCCCACTGGAAGCTGGTTAATCAGCAGCTTGAGGCACTTAACGAGCGCTGGCTGGCTCATAAGGCGCAGTCGCAGGTCGGGTAAAATTCTGTGCGGTGAGGGTGCAATGATTATCTATTTACATGGTTTTGATTCCAACAGCCCCGGCAATCACGAGAAAGTGCTGCAACTGCAGTTTATCGACCCGGATGTCAGGCTGATTAGCTACAGTACGCGCCATCCGAAGCACGATATGCAGCATCTGCTAAAAGAAGTCGACAAGATGTTGCAGCTTAATATCGACGACAGACCGTTGATTTGCGGCGTCGGACTTGGCGGCTACTGGGCAGAGCGCATTGGCTTTCTTTGCGATATCCGCCAGGCGATTTTCAATCCTAACCTGTTCCCGTACGAGAACATGGAAGGCAAGATTGACAGGCCGGAAGAGTACGAGGATATCACCACAAAATGTGTGGATAACTTTCGTGAGAAGAACCGCGACCGCTGCCTGACGATACTGTCGCGTAATGATGAAGCGCTGGATAGCGCGCGTTCGGCAGCGGTTTTGCACCCGTATTATGAAATTGTCTGGGACGAGCAGCAAACGCACAAGTTTCGCGATATCTCACCGCACCTTCAGCGCATTAAAGCATTCAAAACGCTCGGCTGAGCGTCCTACCTCCTGAGAGTTAAAAGGCCAGCATCTGCTGGCCTTTTTGTCTATCTTTTAAGCGATAAAAGTTGATGCATATCAAATTTGGTATGACCAATGCGCCGTTCATGATATTCTGCCAACAGGTTGAACGTTTCAGATATGGTAACATGTTGTTAATTAAAGGTTATAAAAATAACCTTCAATTAACAATTGGTAAGCAAATTTTGGGGGATTTACGTTGACGACGGCAATGAAAAAAATCGTAATCGTGGGTGGCGGGGCCGGTGGCCTGGAACTGGCTACGCAGCTGGGCAGAAAGCTCGGACGCGGTAAAAAAGCGAAAGTGACACTGGTGGACCGTAACCACAGCCACCTGTGGAAACCTCTGCTGCACGAAGTGGCGACAGGCTCACTTGATGAAGGCGTCGATGCCATCAGCTACCTGGCGCACGCGCGCAATCATCATTTCCAGTTCCAGCTTGGCTCGGTGGTAGACATCGACAGAGAAGGGAAAACCATTACGCTTGCAGCGCTGAACGACGAGAAGGGCGAGCTGTTGGTGCCGGAGCGCAAACTGGCGTATGACACGCTGGTGATGGCGCTGGGCAGTACCTCTAACGACTTTAATACGCCGGGCGTGAAAGACCACTGCATCTTCCTGGATAACCCGCATCAGGCGCGCCGTTTCCATCAGGAAATGCTCAATCTGTTCCTGAAATATTCATCGAGCCTGGGCGCAAACGGCAAGGTGAATATTGCTATCGTTGGCGGTGGGGCGACCGGCGTGGAACTCTCTGCTGAACTGCATAACGCTGTGAAGCAACTGCACAGCTACGGTTATAAGGGCCTGACCAACGATGCGCTAAACGTTACGCTGGTGGAAGCGGGCGAGCGTATTCTGCCTGCACTGCCGCCGCGCATTTCAGCCGCCGCGCAGAGCGAGCTGACCAAACTTGGCGTGCGCGTGCTAACGAACACGATGGTAACCAGCGCCCAGGTCGATGGTCTGAATACGAAAGGCGGTGAGTTCATTCAGGCTGACCTGATGGTCTGGGCGGCGGGCATTAAAGCGCCGGACTTTATGAAAGATATCGGTGGGCTGGAGACCAACCGCATCAACCAGTTGGTGACTGAGCCTACGCTTCAGACCACACGGGATGCCGATATTTACGCGATTGGCGACTGTGCATCCTGCGCGCGCCCGGAAGGGGGCTTTGTACCGCCGCGCGCACAGGCTGCGCACCAGATGGCTTCCTGTGCGTTGCACAACATTCTGGCGCAGATGAAAGGCAAGTCGCTGAAGTCGTACGTCTATAAAGATCACGGCTCGCTGGTGTCGCTGTCGAATTTCTCTACCGTCGGTAGCCTGATGGGTAACCTGATGCGCGGCTCCATGATGGTAGAAGGGCGCATGGCGCGACTGGTCTACATTTCGCTTTACCGTATGCACCAGATTGCGCTGCACGGCTATTTCAAAACCGGTCTGATGATGCTGGTTGGTAGCATCAACCGGGTGATTCGCCCGCGTCTGAAGCTGCACTAATCCTTGCTGACTGCTCTCTCTTCCTGTGAGGAGAGAGCAGTATAATCTGCTGCTATTCCCCGCGATTCTTCCAGGAATTCTCCTGAATCACACCACTCACCACATTATCCCACACTTTTCATCCGTATTCTTATTGTTGAAACCGTCACTGATGTTGCAAAATTGTTGAGTTAACACAGTATTTGAAGGAGGTCCTGTGAATAAGTCAATGTTAGCGGGCATCGGCATCGGCATCGGCATCGGTGTTGCTGCCGCCCTTGGGGTTGCCGCAGTGGCCAGCATGAACGTGTTCGAGCGTGGGCCACAATACGCGCAGGTGGTTTCTGCTACGCCGATAAAAGAGACAATCAAAACGCCGCGTAAAGAGTGCCGCAACGTAGCCGTAACGCATCGTCGAGCGGTACAGGATGAAAACCGCCTGATAGGCTCGGCGCTAGGTGCAGTGGCCGGAGGGGTGATTGGTCATCAGTTTGGCGGTGGGCGAGGCAAAGATGTAGCGACCATTGCTGGTGCACTCGGCGGCGGTTATGCGGGTAACCAGATTCAGGGCTCCATGCAGGATAGCGATACCTACACCACAACGCAGCAACGTTGTAAGACCCTCTACGATAAATCAGAAAAGCTGCTGGGTTATGACGTCACCTACAAAATTGGCGACAGAGAAGGGAAGATCCGTATGGATAAAGACCCTGGCACGCAAATCCCGCTGGATAACAACGGGCAGCTGGTACTGAATCAGAAAGCCTGATGGCACGGAAAACCGCCTCGTCCCTGGCGGTTTTTACGCACCTTCTCAGTCAGCACCCAGCTGGCGAACCAGCAACAGCGCCGTGATTGACACGGAGACCACTGCAAACAGTAGGGTGCCGCCCATTATCAGCCACAGGCTGAACAGCAGTGTTATTAACAATAACACTTGCAGTAAGGGTAACAGCAGGATCATTGTTATTTTCCTGTTAACAGGATGAGTCAGGACTGGCGCACACTGTGGCACCGGTAATAAGCATAGCAAATATCAAATACTTCTTATATGTTTCGGCGGATATATTTTACGGGTATTGCGTTGTTGCCAGCGCGCTGGCAAGCAAGAGTAATCAGCGCGCCAAAAAATAACCTTATTTTTTAAACAGTTCAGGCAGTATGCGTAGCGTGGTTTTCGTTATACGCATCAGTGCATCATAATCAGCGCCTTCGCGCGCGCTCACCGACATCCCTTGTAAAATGCAGTTCAGGTAATCAGAAAGAGCGTGAATATCGCAATCTGAGGGTAACTCGCCACGTTCACGTCTGATCGTGAAAAAACGCACCAGCGTTTGTGCTTGTTGGCCGTGGCGCAGCTTAATGGCGCAGGCAATATCTTCTGACGAAGCCGCCAGCGCGGAGGACGTGTTGATGATAAAGCAGCCGGAAGGGGTATCCTTGCTGGTATAACATGCAGCCACAGCGCTAAAGAAATCATACAGCGCTTCTTCCAGCCGCTTTTGCGGGCAAAACAGCTGCGACTCGTGGCGGTCGGCAAACTGCGCGATGTACCGATCGAGCACGGCCCGGAACAGACCTTCCTTATTCGTAAACTCCGCATACAGCGTTGGCGCTTTCGCTCCTGTCGCTTCGACCAGATGCGCCATTGATGTTGCCTCATAGCCATGTTGCCAGAAGAGTGCCATCGCTTTATCCAGGGCGGCTTCTCTGTCAAATATCTTTGGCCTGCCGCGGCTTTTTTTACTGCAGCCTGTCGTTGCCGTTGTCATCACATTGCTTACTCTGAAGGACATATCAACCCATTATAAAAAGATAGCCCGGCTATCGCCAGCAGATAACACTCATGTCAGATTTTACATACATTAAATTTACACAATATTTAATAATCATTAATAAATTGCAATTGACGTGTGAGCGGGTTCACGTCTATGATTAACTTATCGATTGTTAACTTAATCAGTTAACAACGCCTTTTTCCTTCTGAGGACATGACAATGAAAAGTATAAACCTGCTCCTGACTGCCACAATTTTAAGCTCACTTTCTTTTGCAAGCCTTGCTGCTGTTGAGGTGCAAAGCACGCCGCACGGTCAACAGAAAGTAGGGACTATCTCCGCGACTGCGGGACCTAATCTCCAGTCTCTTGAAGAACAACTGGCAGAAAAGGCTGATGAAATGGGGGCTAAATCGTACCGTATTACATCAGTCAATGGGCCGAACACGCTGCACGGTACTGCTGTAATTTATAAATAAGCGTTAACCCTCAATGCGCTAACCCTTTATCTATGCCACTAAAAAAGGCTCTGTCACTGACAGAGCCTTTTTCTTTTGTGCCAAAAGGGGCGTTAAATGGCGTTGTTTTGTGGGGCAGGTGCGTTTGCGTGTCCAACCGTAACCGGCATACCGGCACGCAGGCTCAGCACTTTTTCAATCACAGCGCTATTGTTGCCACTTTGCGACAGTATGCTGCGTACGTTGGCGCTCTGCACAATGGGCTGCGTTTGTGGATTGTCGTTAATCGATTTCGACAGTGGCTGGTGTACTTCGACCAGCAAGCGACCGTCCGGCTCCTGTGAAGCCTTAATTGCCGTGTCGATGATGTTAACTTTAGCGCCCACCGGCACGTTGCTGAACATCCATTTAATATCGTTATCACGCAGGCGAATACAGCCAGAGCTTACGCGCATGCCGATGCCAAAGTCGGCATTGGTGCCGTGCAGCAGATAAACGCCGCCGTAGGCCGCAAGACGAATAGCATGATGACCCATCGGGTTATCCGGACCAGCGGGCACAACGGCCGGCAGAATCACGCCCTGTGCCTTGTAGCGTGCGCGGATATTGGCCGTTGGCGTCCAGGTTGGATTGGCTCGTTTCTCAGAAACCGTGGTCTTCATCAGCGGTGTAACCGTGTCGCCGCCGAGTTGGCCAATACCAATTGGGAAGATGACAACGGTTTTCTCTCCGGGTGGATAGTAATAAAGCCGCAGTTCAGAAAGGTTAATCACGATACCTTCACGCGGCTCATCCGGCAGCAGTGCCTGTAGCGGAATAGTCAGCACGCTGCCTGCTCGTGGCACATAAGGGTCCACGCCGGGGTTTGCCTGTAACAGTGCGAGGAATCCGACGTTGTATTTTTTGGCGATGGCCTCAAGCGAGCCGCCGTCGTTTGCAACGGTATGAAATTTGTTTTCGCCGACCAGGCGGCTGCCCGGTGGTGGCAGTGGGTATGTGTTGGCGATGGCGGGTAGGGCGCTGAAAGCGAACAGGATCAGCGCGCTCAGTCCGGTCAGCCAGCGGGAAAAGCGCAGAAAAGTTGTCATTGTGTTAAAGCCTCGATCGACTTCGTGGACACGCGATTATGCGTGTCCACTTGTCGGGAAATCCTGGTCAACTGCAAGGATTTGTAAAGATTGGCGGCTGGCGGGCGATTTTAACGCCCTCCTGAGGTCAGAGGGCGTCGGGAAATTTAGGCGACGGTATTTTCGGACAGCTGTTGCATAAAGTTGCGCACCCAGTCCATTCGCACCTTGCGTTCCTCAAGCTCATGAGTAAAACGCAGTCGGGTTGGGCCATCAAGACGGTAGTGCTGCGGCTGCTTTTGCAAAAGGCCAATGAGCCAGAGCGGGTCGACGTGGTTTTGCGCGTTAAACTCCATCACGCCGCCTTTCTCGTTGGCCTCAAGCTTACGAATACCCAGCTTCTGCGCCTGTTGACGCAGTGCAGCAATATCCAGCAGCGTACGCGCCGGGTCCGGTAGCTTACCGAAGCGGTCAATCAGCTCCACTTTAATTTCATCAAGCGCGTCTGCATCTTTCGTACTGGCGATGCGCTTGTAGAAGGACAGGCGCGTATTTACATCGGGAATAAAATCATCCGGCAGCAGCGACGGCATGCGTAGCTCAACTTCGGTTTGCTGGCTGGTTAAATCCTCAAGCGACGGTTCGCGTCCCGCTTTGAGCGCATCAACGGCGTTTTCCAGTAGCTCCATGTAGAGCGAAAAGCCGATGGTTTCCATCTGTCCGCTCTGGTCTTCACCCAACAACTCGCCTGCGCCACGAATTTCAAGATCATGGGTTGCCAGCGCAAACCCCGCCCCAAGGTCTTCAAGCGATGCAATGGCTTCGAGTCGCTTTTGCGCATCGGTCGTCATGGCTTTCGGATGTGGCGTTAACAGCCAGGCATAGGCCTGATGGTGGGAGCGCCCGACGCGACCGCGCAGCTGGTGCAGCTGCGCAAGACCGAAGTGATCGGCGCGTTCAATGATAATGGTGTTGGCGGTTGGGATATCAATCCCGGTTTCGATGATGGTGGTGCACACCAGTACGTTAAAGCGCTGGTGGTGAAAGTCGTTCATCACCCGCTCCAGTTCGCGTTCGCGCATCTGGCCGTGGCCGACGGCAACGCGGGCTTCCGGCACCAGTTCTTCCAGACGCTGGGCGGCTTTCTGAATGTTTTCTACGTCGTTGTACAGATAATAGACCTGGCCGCCACGCAGCACTTCACGCAAAATCGCCTCGCGCACGACTAAACTGTCGTATTCACGCACGAAGGTCTTCACCGCCAGGCGGCGCGCAGGCGGTGTCGCGATAATTGACAAGTCACGCATCCCGCTCATCGCCATGTTCAGCGTGCGCGGAATAGGCGTTGCGGTCAGTGTAAGAATGTCCACATCGGCGCGCATGGCCTTGATGCGTTCTTTATGGCGCACGCCAAAACGGTGCTCTTCATCGACTATCAGCAGCCCCAGATCGCGCCATTTCAGATCGCTCATTAACAGCTTGTGGGTGCCAATCAGAATATCAACCTTGCCATCGGCAGCCTGCTCCAGCACCTGAGCCTGCTCTTTGGCGCTGCGAAAACGTGACAGCATTTCGATACGTACCGGCCAGTTAGCAAAGCGGTCACGGAAATTATCAAAGTGCTGTTGGGCAAGCAGAGTGGTTGGCACCAGCACCGCAACCTGCTTGTGGTTTTCCACCGCCAGAAACGCCGCGCGCATCGCCACTTCGGTTTTACCAAAGCCCACGTCGCCGCACACCAGGCGGTCCATTGCCAGCGGCTGGCACATGTCGCTCAGCACCGCGTTGATGGCCTGCGCCTGATCGGGCGTGGTTTCAAACGGGAAGCTGTCGCAGAAAAGCTGATACTGCTCTTTGTCATGCTTAAAGGCGAAACCGGCTTTTGCCGCACGCTGGGCGTAAATGTCGAGCAGTTCGGCTGCCACATCACGCACTTTTTCCGCTGCTTTCTGGCGCGCCCGCGACCAGGCATCGCCGCCAAGCTTGTGCAGCGGCGCGTTTTCTTCCGCCCCGCCCGCGTAGCGGCTGATAAGGTGCAGCGAGGTCACCGGGACGTACAGTTTGGCGTCGCCCGCGTAGGTGAGCATCAGGTACTCACCTTTGATGCCACCGGCTTCCAGCGTGGTCATGCCCGCATAGCGGCCCACGCCATGCTCCAGATGCACCACCGGCTGGCCGGGACGCAGCTCTGCCAGGTTGCGAATCAGCGTGTCCGGGTTAATGGTGCGGCGGCTTTCCTGACGGCGGCGACCGACGCGCTCGCCGAGCATGTCGCTTTCACAAATCAACGCGCGGTTGCGCTGAGTGTCAATAAAGCCGTGCTCGCTCGAACCAATCGTCAGCCAGTAGCCGCCAGACGCGGCATCTTCAAGGCGCAGCAGGCGTTTGGGGGCAATTTTTATGCGGGCAAGCAGTTCGCCCAGCGCTTCGCGGCGACCTTCGCTTTCAACAGAGAAAATCACCGCGCCATCAAAACCCTCAAGGAAGCGGCGCAGGTTATCGAGCGGGGCTTTTTGCTGTGGCTGCACGGAGAGGTCCGGCAGCGGTTGGTAGCCAAGATTGGTATTTGCCGCCTTGTTGGGCAGGGACTCTTGCTTAAGCTGTACACGAGGCCAGTTTTTCAGCGCGCGGAAGAGTTCATCGGGCCCCATCCACAGTGTGGATGGGGCCAGCAGTGGGCGCATGGGGTCCACGCCGCGATTTTCGTAACGGGCATTTACATCCAGCCAGAAGCGCTCGGCGCTGGCAGGCAGATCACCGGTGTTCACCAGAAGCGTATTTTTCGGGAAGTAACTGAACAGCGGCTGCAATGGCTCACTGAAAAACAGCGGCTGCCAGTATTCAATACCGGTTGGCAACGTGCCTTTACTGACCTGCTGATAGATGTGCTCCGGGTCGCGGCGCACGTCGAATTTGTCACGCCACTGGCTGCGAAATAGCTCAATGGCGGTTTTATCGGTCGGGAATTCGTGGGCGGGCAACAGGTTGATGGCTTCCACTTCCTCCAGCGTACGTTGGCTGTCCACGTCAAACAGGCGCAGGCTGTCGAGTTCGTCATCGAAAAAGTCGAGGCGGTAGGGCGACTCGCTGCCCATCGGCCACAGGTCCAGCAGCGCGCCGCGGGTGGCGTATTCACCGTGTTCCATCACCTGGTCAACATGGCGGTAGCCCGCGTTTTCCAGTTGGTCACGCAGCGTGTCGCGAGACAGCCGCTGGCCTTTTTTCATGACCAGTGCGTGAGCATGCAGATAACTGTGCGGACACACGCGCTGCATCAGCGTATTCACCGGCATAATCAGCACGCCGCGCTGCATCCCCGGCAGCTGATAGAGTGTGGACAGGCGCGATGACACGATATCCTGGTGCGGAGAGAAGCTGTCGTAAGGCAGCGTTTCCCAGTCGGCGAGGTTCATCACCAGTGAGTCGGTAAACTGCCGGACCTCATCGTGCAGGCGCAGCGCATTTTGCATATCAGGAGCAATCAGAATGACCGGCCCCTGGTGGCGCTCGGCAATTTCTGCAACTTCGCTGGCGCAAGCCGCGCCGGTCAGCTCGCCAAACTGGCGCTGGTCGCCCGCACTGTGCGGCAGGCTGTATCGGTTGTGTTCAGACATAGAAAAAACTGCTGTCTCTCTGCTGTGCCCGCGCAGCCGCGTGGGTAAATTCTGTAGGATGGCCAGTGCGTTATTATCGCTTATCAACCGTGCCTGGCAAGCGGGTTTGCCTTGTGAGTATAAAACACCTTCAGATGAGTAGCCCCTGTTATGCAGCGGCTTTTTGTTTAGCGTTCGCTAACCAGGTTGCGCGGCGGCGTGAACAGCAGGTCGCCAGTCAGCCCGCGCGACAGCCTACGCATCAGCAGCCCAAACAGCGTACACATTCCAAGACTTATGAGTGGGTAGCCCAACAGCAGCAGCATCTGTACGCCTGGCGCCAGCCGCTGTAGGTTAAACAGGCCGATGATGAACAGGCTCATGGCTTCAATCAGAATGCGATGCGTGGTGTAAATGGCAATCGTGTTGCTGCCGATGATATTGAACAGCGAATTGGGGCGGCTACCCCAGCGCTGTTCTGACAGGAAAAATAGCTTCATGATGAACAGAATCGACAGCATAGAAAGCGGTAGATTAATGTTGCGCAGATAAAGCACACCTGCCAGCGCCAGTGCGGCACACAGCAGCAGTGGGCGCTGGGTAAGACGCCAGCCTTTCATAAACGTCACCAACTGGCCACCAAACCATGCCCCCATTGCGTAATACGGCATGTTGCGTATTACGCTGTTCATGCCCCAGAACGGGGTCGGCAGGAAGTTTATCGCGATACTCACCGCAATCAGCAGCGGGAAAACCACCTCCCGATAGCGGTGTAACAGCTTGCAGCCGATAAAATAGAGCACCAGCGCGTAGAGATACCACAGGCTGGTGCTGGCGGTGATCATACTAAACGCAAACTGGCCAGGCGTGTTGGCGTAAGCGGCATTAGCGCGCGGGTCGTGCTCCATACCCGCAGGCAGCCACTGGTTAATATGGCTTATCAGCAGCCATTGCAGCACGCCCCACAGCACCAGCACCCAAAGAATGTTCCATACGCGTTTATTCACACAGCCGCGCCAGCCGACCTGTTCGATATAGCGTGTGACCAGATAACCGGAAATAAAGAAAAATACCGGCATACGAAACGGCGCCAGGTAGGCATTGCCATAAATCCACAGCTTGGCGAGATAGACGGCATTGCCCTGAAGCTGCCCGAGAATATGGGGATAAAAGGTGATGACGGAGTGATAGATAACCACCAGGCAGATGCACATCCCTTTAATCTGGTTAATCCACAGTTGCTGAGTTTTCATAAATAATCGGCGTTCTGGGTTGGCAATAAAGGCTTAATTCTGAGAAGGCGATGCCTGGTTGCGTACTCCAAAAGTCTGTTTTTGTAACGTGTTGACGTATTTAAGAAAATCCTCAGGTTGGATTCTGTGTGTGAATCTGATTTTCTTATTGCGAAGAACTTGCGCTATTTTACTGATTTTTCAGGGTTTTACCTGTCCGGGAGTGCGTAAAAAACCGTTATCTTTCATTTACCTGTTGCGGTATCGCTTATATACTCCCCGATCATTCCCTAAAACCGCGGTTACACGGATCTCCATGTATCAACCTGTCGCGTTATTTATTGGCCTGCGCTACATGCGCGGGCGTGCAGCGGACCGCTTCAGCCGCTTTGTCTCCTGGTTGTCTACCATCGGCATTACGCTTGGCGTGATGGCGCTGGTGACCGTGCTATCGGTGATGAACGGCTTTGAGCGCGAGCTGCAAAACAACATCCTGGGGCTGATGCCACAGGCGCTGATTACGTCTGCAAAAGGCTCAATCAATCCGGTTGAACTTCCGGCAGATAAACTCAACCTGCAAGGCGTGAGCCGCGTGACGCCGTTGACCACCGGCGACGTGGTGCTGCAAAGCCCGCGCAGCGTGGCGGTGGGCGTTATGCTCGGGGTTGACCCGCAGGATAAAGACCCGCTGACGCCGTATCTGGTCAACGTTAGCCAGAGCGCGCTGGAAGCCGGGCAGTACAACGTGATTCTTGGTGAGCAACTGGCCGGACAGCTTGGCGTTAAGCGCGGTGAAAGTATCCGTATCATGGTGCCCTCTGCCAGTCAGTTCACGCCAATGGGGCGGCTGCCGAGCCAGCGCCTGTTTAAGGTGGTGGGCACCTTTGCTGCCAACAGCGAAGTGGACAGCTACCAGTTGCTGGTGAACCAGCAGGATGCCTCGCGCCTGATGCGCTACCCGGCAGGCAACATCACCGGCTGGCGTCTGTTTTTGAATCAGCCGCTGGCAGTGGACACGCTCAGCAAGCAGGTACTGCCAGAAGGAACCCAGTGGCAGGACTGGCGCGATCGTAAGGGCGAACTGTTCCAGGCCGTGCGCATGGAAAAGAACATGATGGGGCTGCTGCTGAGCCTGATTGTGGCCGTTGCCGCGTTTAATATCATCACCTCGCTTGGGCTGATGGTGATGGAAAAGCAGGGCGAAGTGGCGATTTTACAAACGCAGGGACTGACGCGCCGCCAGATTATGGCGGTGTTTATCGTTCAGGGCGCCAGCGCCGGGATTATCGGTGCGCTGCTTGGCGCGCTGCTTGGCACACTGCTGGCAAGCCAGTTGAATAACCTGATGCCGGTAATTGGCGCAGTGCTTGACGGTGCTGCGCTACCGGTAGCAATTGAACCTTTGCAGGTGATTGTGATTGCGCTTGTCGCAATGGCGGTTGCGCTGCTTTCCACGCTTTACCCGTCATGGCGCGCTGCCGCCACTCAACCCGCTGAGGCTTTACGTTATGAGTAATTCGGTCCTGCTACAGTGTGACAAACTGTGCAAACGCTATCAGGAAGGCAAAGTGCAGACCGACGTGCTGCACGACGTCAGCTTTAGCATCGGCGTGGGTGAAATGATGGCGATTGTCGGTAGCTCTGGCTCCGGTAAAAGCACGCTGCTGCACCTGCTGGGCGGGCTGGATACACCAACCTCCGGCGAGGTGACGTTTGACGGTCGCGCCATGAGTACGCTGTCTTCATCCGCAAAAGCCGAGCTACGCAACCGCGAACTGGGCTTTATCTATCAGTTTCACCACTTACTGCCGGACTTTACCGCGCTGGAAAATGTGGCGATGCCGCTGCTGATTGGCCGTAAAAAAGCCGCTGAAATTGATACCCGCGCCAGGGATATGCTTGCCGCTGTTGGACTGGGTCACCGCGCCGAGCACCGTCCGTCTGAGCTTTCTGGTGGCGAGCGCCAGCGTGTCGCCATTGCTCGCGCGCTGGTCAATAACCCGCGCCTGGTACTGGCAGATGAGCCAACCGGTAACCTTGATGCCCGCAACGCTGACGCGATTTTCGACCTGCTCGGTGAACTGAACGTGCGCCAGGGCACGGCGTTTCTGGTGGTCACTCACGACTTGCAACTGGCAAAACGCCTGTCGCGCCAGCTTGAAATGCGTGATGGTCGCCTGAACCCGGAACTGACGCTGATGGGGGCGGACTGATGGCTTCACCGCTTTCGTTACTGATTGGCCGGCGCTTTAGCCGCGGGCGGCGGCGTGGCGGCATGGTGTCGCTAATTTCGGCTATTTCCACCACCGGCATTGCACTGGGGGTGGCGGTGCTGATTGTTGGCCTGAGCGCCATGAACGGCTTTGAGCGTGAACTGAATAACCGCATTCTGGCAGTGGTGCCTCACGGTGAAATTGAACCGGTGCATCAGCCGTTTGACGGCTGGAACGAGGTATTGCAGCGCGTTGAAAAGGTCAAAGGCATTGTTGCGGCCGCGCCGTATATCAACTTTACCGGCCTGATTGAAAGCGGCGCTAATCTGCGTGCCATTCAGGTAAAGGGCGTGGATCCGGTTCAGGAGAGGCGACTTAGCGCGCTACCGTCGTTTGTGCAGAACAACGCCTGGGCTAACTTTCACGCTGGCGCACAGCAAATCATCATCGGCAAAGGTGTTGCAGATGCGCTGAAGGTAAAGCAGGGGGACTGGATCTCCATCATGATCCCCAACAACGCCGACAGCGGTCAAAAGCTGTTGCAGCCTAAACGTGTGCGCCTGCAAATAGCGGGCGTCCTCCAGCTTAGTGGCCAGCTTGACCATAGCCTGGCGATGGTGCCGATGCAGGATGCACAGGGCTATATGGACATGGGTGACAGTGTCACGGGCATTGCTATTAAGGTTAATGACGTATTTAACGCCAATAAGCTGGTGCGCGACGCGGGCCAAGTCACCGACAGCTACGTTTATATCAAAAGCTGGATTGGTACCTATGGTTTCATGTACCGCGATATCCAGATGATTCGCGCCATTATGTATCTGGCGATGGTACTGGTGATTGGCGTGGCGTGTTTTAACATTGTCTCCACGCTGGTCATGGCGGTAAAAGATAAAAGTAGCGATATCGCCGTACTGCGCACGCTCGGTGCGAAAGACGGGCTGATTCGCGCCATTTTCGTCTGGTACGGGCTGTTAGCCGGGCTACTGGGCAGCGTGATTGGCGTGGTGCTGGGTGTGCTGGCCTCATGGTGGCTCACCGATATTATCCGCATTATCGAAAAGCTGACCGGGCACCATTTTCTCTCCGGGGACATTTATTTCATTGACTTCCTGCCTTCCGAACTGCACTGGCTGGATGTGGTGTATGTGCTTATCACCGCGCTGCTGTTGAGCTTGCTGGCAAGCTGGTATCCGGCACGCCGGGCCAGCAACATCGATCCGGCGCGCGTGCTGAGCGGGCAGTAATAAGGGAACCAGGATGTATTACGGGTTTGATATCGGCGGCAGTAAAATCGCGCTTGGCGTTTATGACGCACAGCGCAATCTGCTGCGTGAGTGGCGCGAGGCGACGCCGCGTGATGACTATGCGCGCTTTCTTTCGACGGTTGTGCAAATGGTACATGAGGCGGATGCGGTTTTTGCGACTCAGGGTAGCGTCGGTATGGGTATTCCTGGTCTGCCGTACACCGATGACGGTACGTTGTACGCGGCGAATTTGCCTGCCGCTAACGGCAAGCCGCTGGGGCGCGATCTCAGTGAGCGACTAGGGCGCGAGGTACGCATTGATAACGATGCCAACTGTTTCACGCTCTCGGAAGCCTGGGACGATGAATTTCGCGCTTATCCGGTGGTGCTCGGGCTGATTCTTGGCACTGGCGTTGGCGGCGGGCTGGTGGTCAACGGCAAAGCGATTACCGGGCGTGCCTGCCTGACTGGTGAGTTTGGGCACGTGCGACTGCCGGTGGATGCACTTGAGGTGCTTGGGCGCGATATCCCGCTGCTGCGCTGTGGCTGCGGCCAGCTCGGTTGCGTGGAAAATTACCTTTCCGGGCGCGGCTTTGCCTGGCTTTATCAGCACTTTTATCATGAGACACTGAGCGGCCCCGAGATTGTTACGCGCTGGGAGGCAGGAGAGCCGCGCGCCCGTGAGCATGCGCAGCGCTATCTTGACTTACTGGCGGTATGCCTTGCTAATCTGTTGACTATCGTTGACCCGCATCTGGTGGTGATTGGCGGTGGGTTATCTCAATTTTCATGGCTGACACAGACGCTGGCGCAACGTTTACCGCGCCACCTGCTGCCGGTCGCTAAAGTGCCACGCATCGAGCAGGCGCGCCACGGTGACGCGGGCGGGATGCGCGGCGCGGCGTTTCTTCACCTTGCGCCATAGCAATCTGAGGATCTTATGCAATCGCGACGTTTACACCGGTTATACCGTTTCAAGAAAAACAAACGCCAGCTGCGCCAGCGGTTGCGACAGCGAACCTTTTTCAGAGACCATGCGGGACCAGATAACATGGAGCAACTCAGAGTTGTAGTGTTGACCGGAGCAGGCATTTCTGCCGAATCGGGCATACGGACCTTTCGCGCCGCCGACGGTCTGTGGGAAGAACACCGGGTGGAAGACGTGGCGACACCGGAAGGCTTTAGCCGTGACCCGGAGCTGGTGCAGCGTTTTTATAACGCCCGTCGCCGCCAGCTTCAGCAACCGGAGATTCAGCCCAACGCCGCGCACCTCGCGCTGGCTAAATTAGAAGCTGCCCTGGGCGATCGTTTCCTGCTGGTGACGCAGAATATCGACAACCTACATGAGCGTGCGGGCAATAAGAACGTCATTCACATGCACGGCGAGTTGTTGAAGGTGCGCTGCACTCAAAGCGGCCAGGTGCTGGCATGGGAAGATGACGTGAGCATGACCGAGCGCTGCCACTGCTGCCAGTTTCCGGCACCGCTGCGCCCGCATGTGGTGTGGTTTGGAGAGATGCCGCTGGGCATGGATGACATTTACCAGGCACTGGCGCAGGCGGATGTGTTTATTGCTATCGGCACTTCCGGGCATGTCTATCCCGCCGCGGGTTTTGTCCATGAGGCGAAGCTACAGGGCGCCCACACCGTAGAGCTCAACCTGGAGCCAAGCCAGGTGGGCAGCGAGTTTGAAGAAAAACATTACGGACTGGCAAGCCAGGTAGTACCAGAGTTTGTCGATAAGCTGCTGAAAGGGCTGTAACGCTCAGGCAGGACAATTAAAAAAGGCGGGCCGTCTGGCCCGCCTTTTTATGTATGAGTGATTAGCGTCCGGCTTTCAGGCGCTGGTAGTAGGTTTCATACAGCGTGCTGGCCTCGCCAACATCGTTTTGCCATTCGCCTTTATCAATGGTCTGCTGGTCAGGATACAGTGACTTGTCGTTGGCGATTTTCGGGTCCAGCAGCTTGCGTGCGGCCAGGTTTGGCGTGGGGTAGCCGATGGTTTCCGCTACCTGTTTCGCCACTTCCGGGCGCAGCAGGAAGTTAATGAGCTTCAGCGCGCCGTCCACGTTTTTCGCGTTATCTGGAATCGCCAGGCTATCCATCCAGAAGATACCGCCTTCTTTCGGCCAGACTACGTCCAACGGTACGCCCGCCTGGCGCGCAACCCACGCAGAGCCATTCCACACCATCCCGAGGTTCACTTCGCCTTCCATATACGGATTAGCCGGGTTGTCGGAGTTGAACGCGGCAACGTTTGGCATCAGCTTTTGCAGCTCTTTATAGGCCGCTTCAATCTCTTTCGGGTCGGTGGTATTACCGGAAAGCCCAAGCTTGCGCAGTGCTACCTGGAACACTTCGCGCGCGTCGTCGGTCAGCAGCAGGCTATTTTTGTATTCTGGCTTCCACAGGTCAGCCCAACTGGTGACGGTGGACGGGTCGATAGCCTCACCGTTTACGCCAATGGCCGTAGCACCCCAGATATACGGAATGGAATAGTCGTTATTTGGGTCAAACGGCTTGTTCAGCATAGCCGGGTCGAGATTGTCGAAATTGCTGAGTTTGCTTTTGTCTATTTTCTGGAGCATGCCTTCTTTGCGCATCTTGTCGACAAAGTAAGTTGACGGAACCACCAGATCGTAAGCACTGTCTTTGTAGGTTTTGAGTTTGGCGTACATGGTTTCGTTCGACTCATAGGTCGAATAAATCACTTTGATGCCAGTCTCTTTAGTGAACTGCTCCAGCAGGCCAGGTGGCACATACTCGGTCCAGTTGTAGAAGTAGAGCGTATTGCCGTCGTTGGCGTGAGCCGCGCTCATGCCGAGCGCCAGAGCACCCGCTGTCAGCAGGTGGCGTGACCATTTTTTCATTCTAACGTCCCCTGAGTGTGGCCTGACAGGGCAGGCCGGTTGTAATCACTGGTACAGGCGTTATGCCTGGCCTTTGGTTTTATCGCGTGCGATGACCTGGCTTATGATGACCAGAATGAGCGACAGCACCATCAGGATGGTGGCCAGCGCGTTAACTTCCGGCGAAACACCGACTTTCACCATTGAGTAAATCTTCAGCGGTAAAATCTCATAGCCCGGACCGGTCACAAACGACGACACCACTACATCGTCCATTGAGAGCGTAAAGCTCAGTAACCAACCCGCTGCCACGGCGGGCATCGCCAGCGGCAGGATGATTTTACGCAAAATGGTGAATTCGCTGGCGCCCAAATCTTTGGCTGCCTCAAGCATCCGCACATCAAAGCCCTTCAGGCGTGAGTACACGGACACCACCACAAACGGCAGGCAGAAAGTAATGTGTGAAAACAGCAGTGACCAGAAGCCAAGCTGGATGCCCAGCAGCATGAACAGCACCAGCAGCGAAATTGCCATTACGATATCCGGCGACATCATCACCACAAACAGCATGCCGCTTACGAACGGCTTGCCGCGAAAACGGTAGCGATAAAGCGCCACTGCTGTAAGGGAGCCAATGAGCGTGGCAAAGCTTGCCGATACAACCGCCATGGTCAGCGAGTGGCGCGCTGCCTGTAACAGGCTGTCGTTGTTCATCAGCAGGCCATACCATTTAGTGGTGTAACCTTGCCAGTTGATCCCAAAGCGTGAACTGTTGAACGAATTCACGATAAGAATCACGATCGGGATATATAAAAAGGCGTAAATGGCGGACATAAAGCCGCCGCGAAGCCAGCGTCCCATCATTCCAGTTCCACCTTCTTATTGAGCAGGCGCGAGGCGCGCCAGTAAACCAGCAGCATCAGCCCCATCACGACGGTCAACGTAATGCTGGTAGCCGCGCCAAACGGCCAGTCGCGGATATTGAGGAACTGACTCTTAATCACATTGCCAATAAGCAGGTTTTTAGCGCCACCCATCAGGTCAGAGACATAGAACAGGCCCATGGCTGGCAGCATCACCAGCAGGCAACCGGCGATAATGCCCGGCATCGTCAGCGGAATGATAATGCGAATAAAGGTTTGCAGTTTGCTGGCACCGAGATCGCGCGCCGCCTCAAGCAATGGCTTGTCGAGCTTTTCAATGCTGGAGTAAAGCGGCATCACCATAAAAGGCAGCAGAATGTAAACCAGACCGATAATGACCGCACCGGGCGTGTACATAATGCGCATGGGCGTGTCGATAAGCCCGGTCCACAGCAGGAACTCATTCAGATAGCCACGGGTGCTGAGGAAAATCTTCAGACCATAGATGCGAATCAGCGAATTGGTCCAGAAGGGAACAATCAGCAGAAACAGCATCAGCGGGCGAATTTTGGCCGGTAGCTTTGCCAGAAACCACGCAAACGGCCAGCCGAGCAGCAGGCAGGCAACGGTTGCCAGGAGCGCCATATTCAGCGAGTGCAACAGCACTTCAAAATAGAGCGGGTCCAGCAGGCGGGCGTAGTTGTCCAGCGTGAAAACCATGCTGACAAAATTCGCATCATCGCGGGTCAGGAAACTGGTCACGATAATCATCAGGTTGGGCAGGAACACAAACAGCACCAGCCAGCCGACGATGGTGGCAATCACCACATTCTGGAATTTACGCGAGCTCTTCATCGGCCAGCACAACCTCCCAGCTTTCAACCCAGGTAACTGCCATTTTCTGGTTCAGGGAATGGTCAAAATCCGGGTCGTCTTCGTTAAAGAATTCGCTCACCATCACCATCTTGCCGTTTTCCAGCTCGACGGTGGACTCCAGCGTCATGCCTTTATAGTTGCGCTCACGCACGTAGCCGATGAAGCCGTCAACCTCGCGTGCGTCGTTAATCTCTTCCACGCGCACATCCTCCGGGCGCAGCAACACCTTCAGGTGCTGGCCCGGCGTAACCGGGAAATTGACGTAGATATTGCACTCGTGGCCTTCAACATTAGCGCGCACGCGCTGCTCATCTTCGCGCTCAATGACCACGGCATCAAAAATATTGATTTCACCAATGAAGCTTGCCACGAACAGGTTACGCGGCTCCTCATAGATTTCGCGCGGTGAGCCGTCTTGCTCGATTTTACCATCACGCATCACCACGATGCGGTCTGACATCGTCAGTGCTTCTTCCTGGTCATGGGTGACGAACACAAACGTGATGCCAAGCTTACGCTGAAGCGCCTTCAATTCGTTTTGCATCTGCTTGCGTAGCTTGTAATCGAGAGCAGAAAGGGATTCATCAAGCAGTAACAGGCGTGGTTTATTGACCACCGCGCGGGCGATGGCAACGCGCTGCTGCTGGCCGCCAGAGAGTTGATGCGGACTGCGCTGGGCAAAGGCTTCCAGTTGTACCATTCTCAGCGCTTCTTCCACGCGCGGGGTGATGTCTACCGCCGGGCATTTCTGCATCCGCAGGCCGAAAGCGACGTTTTCAAACACCGTCATATGGGGAAACAGGGCATAGCTCTGAAAAACGGTATTAACGTGGCGGTGCTCTGCCGGAACCTGGGTGATATCCCGGTCTTCAAGGATAATGGTTCCGGCATCAACATTTTCCAGCCCGGCAATAAGACGTAAAACGGTGGTTTTACCGCAGCCGGAAGGCCCAAGCAGCGTCAGAAACTCACCATTGTTTATTGTCAGGGAAAGGTTGGAGATAACGCTTTTGCCGTCAAAACTTTTGCCGATTTCCGACAGTTGTACCAGCGGTGAAAGTGAACGTCTCGTTGTATTCAATTTCTTACTCGGTCCCGTATTGGCGCGCCGGCGGGCACCGACGCAGGGTGTGTAGTTAACCCTCTCAGGTTGACGCGATCAGATGGTAACCGCAGGTGCAAAACGTTGCGCTCCCGCAGGTTAAGGGCTGGCATTCTACGGCAAACGACCGGGATCGCCAATGCTAACAGACCATTATGGGAACAACGCGGCGTGTTCTGGCTACGTTTAAAGCAGGATCGTGCCTGATAAACCTAATTGTATGTAGGGATCACGTTTACATGATGAATATTTTTTAGGATGCAAGAGTAAAAGTGACCTGACGCAATATTTGTTGCAGAGTGGTTACTGATAATGTGTATCAGTTATATGAGGGCGGATGCATGGATAAATTACTGGAAAGGTTTTTGCACTATGTCTCCCTGGATACACAGTCCAGGCCTGGCGTGAAACAGGTGCCCAGCACCGAGGGCCAGTGGAAGCTGCTGCGACTGCTACAGACACAGATGGAGGCGCTGGGGCTTGCTGATATCACTCTCAGTGAGCGCGGTACATTGATGGGCACGCTGCCCTCAAACGTCAGTACGCCTGTACCGACGATTGGTTTCATTTCGCATGTCGATACGTCACCGGACTTTACCGCGAAAAACGTCAATCCGCAGATTGTGGAGGACTATCGCGGCGGCGATATTGCGCTCGGCATTGGCGATGAGGTGCTCTCACCGGTCATGTTCCCGGTGCTGCACCAACTGTTGGGGCAGACGCTTATCACCACTGACGGTAAAACGCTGCTGGGTGCGGACGATAAAGCCGGTGTTGCGGAAATCATGACCGCGCTTGCCACGCTTAAGGCCAAAAATGTGCCGCACGGTGATATTCGCGTGGCGTTCACGCCGGATGAAGAAGTGGGTAAGGGCGCACAGCATTTTGATGTGGCAGCTTTTGGTGCGCAATGGGCCTATACCGTAGACGGCGGCGGCGTGGGTGAGCTGGAGTGTGAAAATTTCAATGCCGCCTCGGTTACCATCAAAATTGTGGGTAATAACGTGCACCCTGGCACGGCGAAGGGCGTGATGGTGAATGCGCTTTCGCTGGCAACCCGCATTCACGCTGAAGTTCCCGCGCAGGAAAGCCCCGAATGTACGGCTGGCTACGAAGGCTTTTACCACCTCACCAGCATTAAGGGCACGGTAGAGCGCGCTGAGATGCACTACATTATTCGCGACTTTGACCGCGAACAGTTTGAAGCACGCAAGCGTACCATTATGGACATTGCCAAACGCGTGGGAAAAGGGCTGCATCCGGATTGTTACATTGAGCTTATCTTTGATGACAGCTACTACAACATGCGCGAAAAAGTCGCGGCGCATCCGCACATCGTTGAGCTGGCACAGCAGGCAATGCGTGACTGTGGGATTGAGCCTGACATGAAACCGATTCGTGGCGGCACCGACGGCGCACAATTGTCGTTTAAAGGTCTGCCGTGTCCGAATATTTTTACCGGCGGCTACAATTACCACGGCAAGCATGAGTTTGTGACGCTGGAAGGGATGGAAAAAGCGGTGCAGGTGATTATGCGTATTGCTGAACTGACCGTCATGCGTGCAAAGCTTATTAAGAACTAACGGCTGGTCAGTTAACCCGGTCTGGAGTGCGGCTTGCTGGCTCCAGACTGTTTATTTCTGAACGGAAAATGACCCGCGCAGGAATATATTACCTTCCATTTACCACGCGTTGCGCGTTATGTTGAGTGCCGATAATTCGCTATAACACTGCGCTTTTGAAGGGGTAACAGCCCACTCCACGTTAACCCGTTTGCTGATGTCATTTCCCCCACCCATTAAATACAGAATAAAAAACCACAATGCTCAGTCAATGAGAATGTATTTGGCGATTCTCCGCGTTTGTTTACTGCCATATTTTATGGGGTAAACGTAGAGGAGAGATAAAATGAAACCAGCGTTAAAAATACTGTACGCCATGATTATCTGGCTCTGTGTTACACAATATGCGTCTGCCTGTGTTTCAGCAGGATATAGCCACACGTGCAATAAAGATTGCTCTTCATGGTCAGGTATCTGGTACGGGCTTTGTGTCTGGGGGGCGATCAACCCTGCGTTCGCCCATAAATAAGCTCACAGGAGAACGGGATTCATCTTGCTGACATAGCCAGATTGTCATTGGTGAGTTAACTACCCGCCCGGAGAATAATTCCTCGCGCTGTTCATGTGCTATCTCGTTAAATAAACAAAAGGTCGACCAGCAACGCCGGGTCGACCTTATAAACAGGGCAGATGGAATAACGTCATTCCATCTGCTGGGTAAGTCTCAAAACGACTTAGTCGGTAAAGTACCAGTAGCCGCTATTAACCAGCGCCGCCAGTGCCGCCAGGAAGGACGGGTCGTCCAGCGCATCACCAAAGTGATGTGCCTGCAACTGCACGTTATCTGCCAGCGCATTCAGTGCCGGGCGGTGTGGGCTTTCCACTTTCTCGCCGTTGACGAAAATGTCTTCACCAATGCGCAGCACGCGCAGGCCGCCGAGGCGGGTCAGCGTGTCGCCCTGAGAGAGCGCATCGTAGATTTCATCCGGTTGATACGGCGGCTCAGCAGGAGCAACGTCCAGTTCGTGACGTGACTGGGTGATAAATTCGCCGAACCACTCGCGGAACTGGGTCGGTTCGTTAATCAGTTCCAGCATCATCTCGCGCACTCGCTCCAGTTCCTGCGGCAGAATGTCCGACGGATTGTCGCGCGCGGGCACGTCCGGGTCAGCATAGCGGCGGCTACCCAGTTCGCGGCTCAGCACAAAGTCAGCGAAGCCGCTAATCAGCTCACGCCCACTCGGCGCACGAAAGCCTACCGAGTAGTTCATGGAGTTTTCCAGAGAATAGCCTTCGTGCGGGAAACCCGGTGGAATGTAAAGGATGTCACCCGGCTCCAGCTCTTCGTCAATGATGGCCTGGAACGGGTCAACCTGTAGCAGGTCCGGGTGCGGGCAGTGTTGTTTCATCGGCGTTTTCTCGCCCACGCGCCAGCGGCGACGGCCAATGCCCTGAATAATAAACACATCGTACTGATCGAGATGCGGGCCAACGCCGCCGCCCGGTACAGAAAAGGAGATCATCAGGTCATCCACGCGCCAGTCCGGCAGCACGCGAAACGGGCGCATCAGCGCTGAAGCAGGCTCGTGCCAGTGGTTTACTGCCTGCACCAGCAGCGACCAGTTGCTTTCGCCCATGTGATCGTAGCTTTCAAACGGACCGTGACTGACCTGCCATTTACCGTCAAGATGGCTGACAAGGCGGCTGTCCACCTCGCTTTCCATCGCAAGGCCAGCGAGTTCGTCCGGTGAAATGGGGTCAATAAAGTTGGCGAACCCGCGCTTTAACACTACCGGGCGCTTTTGCCAGTAGCGTTGAATAAAGTCGGGCCAGTTGAGTTCTAAGTGGTAATCCATGATGTTTTCCATCGCACGAGAAATGCTATCTATTCTGGCACAGGCGCCGCCTTTCGTCGTGGGGAATCTCCGGCTTAGCTATCGTCGTCGCTCGGGCGCTGACGACCAAATATCACCTCCATGCGCGCACCGCCAAGCTCGCTGTCGCCAGTGAGGATTTCGCCATCATACTGGCCAACAACATCTCGTGCGACAGCGAGGCCAACGCCCTGACCTGGCCGCAAGGTGTCGGCTCTCTGACCACGGTCGAACACCATTACGCGTTTGCTCTGTGGAATGCCAGGACCGTCGTCTTCAACAATCAGGTGCAGCGTGTCGTCTTCCTGGCGCACGCTGACTTCAACAAACTCAAGGCAATATTTACAGGCGTTATCCAGCACGTTGCCCAGAGCCTCCAGAAAATCATTTTTCTCACCGATGAAGGTAATCTCCGGCGAGATATCCAGCGTGATGGAAACGCCCTTACGCTGATAGACCTTATTGAGCGCGGACGTCAGGCTGTCAAGCAGCGGTGCGACCGGGTGCAGCTCACGGCTCAGCAGGGCGCTACCGCCGCGCATACTGGCGCGATGCAGGTAATAACCAATTTGCTGGGAAATACGGCTTATCTGCTCCAGCATCACCGGTTCAGCTTGCTCGACATCCAGCTTGCTGGTACGCAGTGAACGCAGCGTACTTTGCAGCACCGCCAGCGGTGTTTTCAGGCTGTGGGTAAGGTCGGTAAGCGTGGTGCGGTATTTGTCATAGCGCTCGCGCTCGCTTTTTAACAAATGGTTAAGGTTATTGACGAGACTCGTCAGTTCGCGAGTGGTGTCCGGGTTGAGGCTTTCTCTGTCGTGTTGCTCCAGTTCTCGCACTTCGCGCGTCAGTGCTTCAATGGGGCGCAGGCTCCACCAGGCGGCCACCCACAAAAGCGGTACCACCAGCAACAGGTTTGCCAGTAGCACATAGATAAACCAGCTCCAGACGACATACGAACGTTTGAGTTCGATGGGCGTGGTATCGATTACGGCTATTGTCAGGGCGGGCATGGTGGCAGTGGCCGGGTAGCGGTTGATGGCAACAGAGTGGGTCATCTCATTCTCATCTTCCTCATCCCGAAACACTTTCAATTGCTGCTGGAGCATTGCGTTGCCGCGCAGTAGCGTGCTGCTGGTGTTGTAGGGGGTTTCCAGTTCGTGAAAACCGTCAGTGTTTAGCCACTCGCGACGAATCTGTTTAACCATATCCGGCAGGTCACGCTGTTGCCAGATAAGATTGCCCCGATCGTCATAGATAAGCGTGAGCGTGGGGCTTTGCATATCGAGTTTTTCCGGGACGTTAACCACAATACGCTCGTCCCGCCATTCGGCCAGCGTGTAAAACAGGTTGCTTTCACCACGCAGCAGGCGAAATGAGGTTTTATCAAAACTGACGCTGTAACCCACCAGCGCCACCACGCCGTAGGCGAGCGACAAAACCAGCACAACGGCGGCGGTTGCCAGCAAAAAGCGAACCCGCAGCGAGAGCGGGTGCAAATAGCGAAGGAGTTTCATTTATTCCAGATCGAATCGATAGCCCTGGCCGCGCACGGTGGTAATCACATCGCCAGCGTACTCGGCCTGGATTTTTTTACGCAGGCGGCCCATCAGCACGTCAATCGTGTGGCTTTCCCGTAACTCGGCGTCGGGATAGAGCTGTAACATCAGTGAATCCTTGCTGACGACCTTCCCGGCATTACGGATAAGCGTCTCTATAATGGTGTATTCAAAGGCAGTGAGCTTAATCAGGTTGTCGCCGATAGACAGCTCGCGGCGCGACAAATCCACCTGAAACGGCGGCATGGAAATCACCTGAGAGGCCAGACCGCTGTTACGGCGCATCAACGCCTGCATACGTGCTACCACTTCTTCAAGATGGAAAGGCTTGGTCACGTAATCATCGGCACCGGCGCCGAGCACTTCGACTTTGTCCTGCCAGCCTTCGCGGGCGGTGAGCACCAGAATTGGCATCGTTACCTCCTGCGAACGCCAGCGGCGAATCAGGGACATGCCGTCTTCATCCGGCAGTCCCAGATCCACAATGGCGATATCCGGCGTATGTTCGTGCAGAAAATAGTCGGCCTCTTTGGCGTCTTCCGCCACATCGACCTGATGACCCAGCTCGCGCAACTGCACTTTGAGGTGATGACGCAGCAGCGCATTATCTTCCACAACAAGAACCCGCATGATTACTCCTGAGTATTCAGTTAATTCCGAACATTTTAGCGCGATTTTTTGCATCAGGGTGAAATATTCCAGGTATGCGAGAGATTACCCTGACTTAACGGTTTACCGAGCGCGCAATGCGCGAGTAAGTATGACGTACACCGCGGATAACCACACTGTAAG
The DNA here is from genome assembly GCA_010092695.1 of Enterobacteriaceae bacterium 4M9. Classification (GTDB taxonomy): domain Bacteria; phylum Pseudomonadota; class Gammaproteobacteria; order Enterobacterales; family Enterobacteriaceae; genus Tenebrionibacter. The sequence goes on from JAADJJ010000001.1 coordinate 2,144,870, forward strand.
CAAAGATATTTTCTGGCAGGGCCAGCCCCAGATAACCGGTATCGCCAATATGATGCAGGTCAGCCCCGGCCATCTTGCTCATCAGTGCAATCTGGCGGATGGTTTCTCGGTCTGCACCTTCCTGCGAGGTGCCGATGGCTGTCATAGCAAGCGCGCCGCGCTGTTGGGTGGCGTCAATAAGTCGGGCGACTTTCTGCTGTGTCATGCCAGGAATCGTACCAGGCGCGGGGATAAGCACGATATCAGCACCATTATCAACAAAGCGGGCGATATCGTCTTCGCTTATCAACTGGCTGCCGCTTTCACGCACAATGCCCGCACCGTGCATTTTGCCGGTTGCGAGCACCATTTTGTCACCGACTTCATCGCGTATCTCTGCCAGTGCCGCAGCAAGTGCTGCGTTGCTTACGCCGTTATTCGGGTTGCCGGTCAGCACCACCATGCGAGCGCCCATCTCATAAAGGCGGCGGGCGTTGCTGGCGGTCGCCGCGCGACCTGCAGTCATGCTCCAGAACTCCTGGTGATCGCTTTTAAATGCAGGGTCGACAGCTTCGAGATTAACGCCAATAACACGCCCGGTCAGGCGCTGTAGTTCGCGCAGCGTTTCTTCAGGTTTAACACCTTCTGGAAGCCCGGCAATGTGGGGATTATCAACATCGAAAAGATTCAGTAACAAAATATCCGCGCCCTGGCTTGCAGCCAGTTCGGCATTGGTGATGCCGTTAAGCAGAGGCTGTGTTGCACCGATAGACTCACTGACGAGAATGCGGCCTTCACTGGCGCGAATCGCGTAGATGAGGTCGGCCTTGTTGATGTTACGCAATTCAGATGCGCTGCAGTCGAGGTAGCGTTTCATGGCGGTCTCCTGGTTCTGATGTATTAACTGTAGTGCAGGCAACGGGGGCAATATATCCCTTAACCCGTCGGGGGGTATGAGGGAACTGTGTTAACGCTGGTTGCCAGAGTGGAGCCATTTTGGCATTAAACGGATGCCTTTTTATTTGAGCTAACAGCATAAGAAGCGTATTTAATTTAGGTTTTTCGTATTTCTTAGGAAGGGTGCTAATACAAGGTGATAGTGAAGCAACCGGGCCTACACCCCTCCACATTGGTCTGTTCAGATAAAGGCGCATCCATAGATCCACATGAAATATAAGATTAAGGCAACAGGGTGTTTTTGTGTTTCAGAACACGTTGAGTGATACAAATGTCACGCAATTTTTTGATAATGAGGAGGAGGGGGTATGAGCGAGGTTCTGGGCTTATCATACTGAGAGCTCCGGCTTATCGCTCTCTACCGATATGGCTCTAACGAGAGGGTTTGACTCACTGTCAGCAACCCTAAACTGTCGCGACAAAAACCTATCTACTAAAGGGAAGAATGCAGGTATAAGCGTAACGGCAAAGAGGCTGAATGAGCACGATGTAACGATGGATGTCAGGCGCCCATGGTTAATTTTAAATTATGCTGTTTATTGTGCTTAATAAAGCGAAGCGGGGGCGAATAAAACCGGGCTGAAGCTATTTTTGGGATGTTTCCAGGTATCGAGAATGATAGCGTGTTAACAATATTAGTTTGAGTGTTTTTATTTTTGTCTGTGCTTTTAAAGTCTCTAATTTGGAAGGTTTTTTTACACGCCATGATGGGTTACAATAGTTTACATTATTGATGACTTTCTCACTGGACTATATCACAATGGCGTTAATTCAGCGCTGAATCAAACATTGTGATAAATGTTTTGTTCAAACCTCATTTTCATTCGCTGGCTGGTCTGAATACCCTGTACTACAGTTGGTATCTGCTTGTTGCCACGCTTCTCGTGGCATAGTGCTAAAACTGGACTGCTGAGTAATTGGAAGAGGTAAGCTGGTAATGATTTGGATGGTTCACTCAACCTTAGTGTGTCCTTATACGGGTACAGCATTTTCGAATATCCAGTCGCTGAAAAATCTGCGGCTGGTCATCTGGTATAGTCCCAGCCCGCTATTGCGATCGGGTGATATTATCCAGACGTCTAAAAATGGGTTTATTATCAATCGCGAATATTATCCCTTCAGCGTTTATAAAATTAACCCGTACAGTCAATCATGGTGGCAGGTACTGCAATCGCGTCTGGCTTGCCCCTGTAATAGCGACCCAAATAAAACAATGTGTACATTTCAGGGGAAATGCCATTTCCCTGTTTGCCCTTATGGAATATCAGAGCGGTCATTCCACTGATTTTAAATTTATTTTTTTTAAAATCTGGTTGATATTTATCATCCGGTGACCTGTGTTCGAATTAATTCAGGTGCCATTATATCAATGCTTGTCTGAAAACGTGCACCAGAACCAAATCGGGCAGCGTCATGTTTAGCACTGGTGTGGCTACTGGTATCTTAATATAGAACATCTTAAAGGTATGGCGTGATGTACGTAAATGGATGAAAAAGGGCAGGGTAATAATAAAAAAGCCGGTCAGTGACCGGCTATATGAACAACAGTGATTATTTTAACTCGTCAACCATTTCTATCGCCCGCCCAATATAGTTAGCGGGAGTCATTGCTTTCAGGCGCGTTTTTTCTGCTTCTGGCAGCTCAAGGCTATCAATAAACTGTTTCATGCCTTCTGCATCAACGCGCTTGCCGCGAGTGAGCTCTTTGAGTTTTTCGTAGGGTTTCTCAATGCCGTAACGGCGCATCACGGTCTGAATAGGCTCAGCCAGAACTTCCCAGTTGTGATCCAACTCATCCAGCAGGCGATCGCGGTTCACTTCAAGCTTGCTCACGCCCTTAAGCGTGGACTGATAAGCGATAAGCGCATAGCCAACACCCACACCAAGGTTACGCAGCACCGTGGAGTCGGTGAGGTCGCGCTGCCAGCGCGATACCGGCAGCTTGCTTGCCAGGTGTTGCAGCACAGCATTGGCGAGACCGAGATTGCCTTCTGAGTTCTCAAAGTCAATCGGGTTAACCTTGTGCGGCATGGTTGAGGAGCCAATCTCACCGGCGATGGTTTTCTGCTTAAAGTGGTTAAGGGCAATGTAGCCCCACACGTCGCGGTCAAAATCAATGAGGATGGTGTTGAAACGTGCGATGCAGTCGAACAACTCGGCAATGTAGTCGTGCGGCTCAATCTGGGTGGTGTACGGGTTCCACTGAATGCCAAGAGAAGTGACAAACGCTTCACTGAATTCATGCCAGTCCACTTCCGGATAAGCGGCCAGGTGTGCGTTATAGTTGCCTACAGCGCCGTTGATTTTGCCGAGGATCTCAACCTGTTCAAGCTGGCGGAACTGACGCTCCATGCGGTAGGCCACATTCGCCATCTCTTTGCCCATGGTTGACGGCGTAGCAGGCTGGCCGTGAGTGCGCGAGAGCAGCGGAATATCACGATACTGCTGCGACAGGTCTTTCACCGCGTCGATAAGCTTGCGCCAGTAAGGCAGTACCACTTCTTCACGGGCGGTTTTCAGCATCAGTGCATGAGACAGGTTGTTAATATCTTCTGAAGTGCAGGCGAAGTGAATGAATTCGGATACCGCGTGCAGCGCTGGTACCTGTGCCACTTTCTCTTTCAGGAAGTATTCCACCGCTTTGACATCGTGATTGGTGGTGCGCTCAATGGTTTTAATTCGCGCGGCATCCTCTTCGCTGAAATTACGCACGATGGCATCAAGGAAATCGTTTGCGTTGGTATCAAAAGCAGGAACTTCCTTGACTGCTGCGTGTGCGGCCAGCTTCTGCAGCCAGCGGACTTCAACCTGCACGCGAAATTTAAGCAGGCCGAATTCGCTAAAGATGGTGCGAAGCGCGCTGACTTTATCGCCGTAGCGTCCATCAACGGGGGAAACGGCGGTCAGTGAGGATAATTCCATCAGTTACTCCTGGGAGGTTAACAATGAGAAAGAATTTGTTTGGCCTGCGAGCACAGGCGACCACGGGAAAACATCAGTTGCAGGCGCCCGCCGCCGACCTGGTGCCACAGCACCGCAGCGCGAATACCGGCCAACAACGTAGCGCGTACTTTGGCCTGCACCTGTGAACTTTGCAGCACGGCAGGAGAGCCGGTAACCTGGATACGTGGCCCCAGCGGGCTGATAACGTCGACGTAAATACCGGCCATGGCATTCATGAGCGTGTCGGATTCAAGATCAAAATGGTCGAGCTGGCGCTGTAGCCCGGCGATGCGGTTGCCAAGCGTATCGAGCGCGCCTTTGCTGGTGTGCAGCTTACGTTCAAGGACCATCAGACTAAGCGTGTATCGCGTCAGTTCGGCACTCAGGCCCTGGCGCTGGCCCGCATTAAGCACGCTTAAGAGCGTTTCCAGTCCGAGTTTGAGATTGGTGACGCTGCCACCAAAGACGGCGAGGGTGGAGTCCGGGCTAAGATCGATAACGCTGTTGAGCGAGACGTGCAGGGCATCAGAATCGCAGTGCCCCTGGTGCGCAAGCTGCTGAACCAGGCGCGCTGACTGGCAGACTCCCGCCAGCGCCAGCGTAATATCGTGATAGTTTTTAGACACGCAAACTCCTTCCTGTGTGCAAATTACAGCGCAATGCGCTGCTCAATAATTCCACCGCCGAGGCAAACCTCATCGAGGTAAAAAACCGCCGACTGTCCTGGCGTGACGGCGGCAACCGGCTCATCAAAGCGCACTTCGATGCAGTCGTTATCTACCGGCGTAACAGTGCAGGGGATGTCGGTCTGGCGATAGCGCGTTTTTACCGTGCAGCGAAGTGGAGTCGTCAGCGGCTCGCGGGCCACCCAATGCAGCTGGCGAGCGACCAGACCTACAGACATCAGCCGTGGGTGGTCGTGGCCTTGTGCCACTATCAGAATATTGTTTTCAACATCTTTATCGACCACATACCATGGGTCTTCGCTACCTTCTTTCGTTCCGCCAATGCCAAGCCCTTTACGCTGACCCAGCGTGTGATACATCAGCCCCTGGTGTTCGCCGACTTCCTCACCGTCAACCGTGATGATTTTTCCCGGTTGAGCGGGCAGGTAGCGGCCAAGGAATTCACGGAACTTGCGCTCACCAATAAAGCAGATACCGGTGGAGTCTTTTTTCTTCGCGGTGATAAGGTCGAGCGTTTCGGCGATGCGGCGCACTTCAGGTTTATCAAGCTCACCCACCGGGAACAGGCTCTGGACGATTTGCTCATGGCCCAGCGTATACAGGAAGTAGCTTTGATCTTTGTTGCCGTCGAGTCCACGCAACAGGCGGCTTTTGCCATCCACATCCTGGCGGCGCACATAATGGCCGGTGGCGATGTAATCAGCACCCAGGTCTTCAGCGGCAAATTCGAGGAAGGCTTTAAATTTGATTTCTTTATTGCACAGAATATCGGGATTCGGCGTACGCCCGGCTTTATATTCAGCCAGAAAATGCTCGAATACATTGTCCCAGTACTCTGCGGCAAAATTTACGGTATGCAGTTCAATGCCGAGTTTATCGCAGACCGCCTGCGCATCTGCCAGATCGGCTGCCGCAGTGCAGTACTCCTCGCCGTCATCTTCTTCCCAGTTCTTCATGAACAGGCCTTCCACGTGATAACCCTGCTGTTGCAGCAGATACGCAGAAACGGAAGAATCGACGCCGCCGGACATGCCGACGATAACTTTTTTGGTACTGGCTGACATGGAATTACTCACGCATTGAACTTCAGAGGCGGCATATTCTAGCATGCGACGGCGCCTCAGGCATCCCCTGTAAACGGCCAGTTAAATGCATCCAGAAGCTCAAGCGGATAACGCTGTGCCGATTGATAGCAACGCACGCTTTCTGCCACCAGCGCCGAGCGCAGGTTGGTAGCCTGTAAGATTTGTTCAGCACTAAGCCAGTGACAGCAGTCGATGGCGCTGTCGTGGGGTTCGGTGGGCAGCAGTTCGGGCAGATCAATAGCAAAAAGGAAGCGCAGAAACGGCGTCTGGTCAGGTGCAATCCACTGGTGCAGGCGCAGAAAGCTCTGTGGCTCGGCGCGAATGCCGGTTTCTTCCCACAGTTCGCGATGGGCCGCCTGTATAAGCGTTTCGTTAGCTTCAAGGTGGCCCGCAGGCTGGTTCCACAACGCCTTACCGTTGATGGTTTCTTCCACAATCAGAAATTTGCCCTGGGCTTGCACCATACAGGCGACGGTGACATGTGGCTTGAACACGAAATGCTCCTTTTATAGCGGCTTGTTGATGCGCTCGTAGATAGTGTTGAGTTCACGGATACGCTCATCGTAGCGTTTATTAAGGCAGGTGCTGTCACTTTTACAGCTCTTGCGCTGCTTGAGCCAGACTTGCTGCCTGTCCTGCATAGCGCCGCGCCCACCCATAGCGAACAGGCCTTTCAGGAAGCGGTACTGAGTCGCCATTTCCACGTCTTTATCATTAAGGACACGGTTTGCGCAGATGGCCTTCTCGTCAGCCGCTGTTGCCTTAATAAAGTCAAAGCTTGCAGCCTGCACAGTTGAAACCGCAGCCAGCAGGGACAGCAACAGCCGTTTTTTCATCAGACCTTCTCCGCCAGCGCAACATCTCGCCATTCACCGTTTGCCAGTCCGTCAAGCGTGTACGGGCCCATCGCATAGCGAATCAGGCGCAGAGTGGGGAAGCCGACATGGGCGGTCATGCGTCGCACCTGGCGGTTGCGGCCCTCATACAGGGTTATCTTTAACCAACTGGTGGGAATGGACAGACGCTCACGGATAGGCGGCGTGCGGGGCCACAGCCAGTCAGGCTCCTCCACGCGCTCAACGCCTGCGGGTAACGTTGGGCCGTCGTTGAGCGTAACACCGCTGCGCAAGGCCGCAATAGCCGTATCATCAGGCTCACCTTCAACCTGCACATAATATATTTTGCCGGTACGTTTGCCCGGTTGCGTAAGTTTTGCCTGTAGCGCACCGTTATTGGTCAGTACCAGCAGGCCTTCACTGTCGCGGTCCAGACGCCCGGCAGCGTATATGCCGGTCACCGGAATATAGTCCTTAAGCGTGCTACGTCCGGCGTCGTCGGTAAACTGTGGCAGCACATCAAACGGTTTGTTAAAAAGCACAAGTCGTGCAGGCCCGGTTGGGCGTCGGAGTGATGTATGTTTCGGGCTGAATCGTTCAACCTTGTGATTTTTCGAAGAAAGTTTACGCATAGTGTTTTCAGACGAGGTCAATTGCCGCATTATAGCCCAATCACAACTGCCTTTCATGCGAACCAGAAGTCAGGTAGTATTGACCGGTTCATTACAAATCATTAACAAAAAACAGTAGCAAATCAGAAGCGCTCGAAGGAGAGGTGAATGGAAAGCAAAGTAGTTGTTCCGGCGGAAGGTCAGAAAATCACCCTGCAAAACGGCAAACTGAATGTGCCGAACAACCCTGTAATCCCTTACATCGAAGGGGATGGCATCGGTGTCGATGTGACTCCAGCGATGCTGAAAGTCGTGGATGCCGCCGTACAGAAAGCGTACAAAGGTGAACGCAAAATTTCCTGGATGGAAATCTTCACCGGGGAAAAATCTACCCAGGTATATGGCCAGGATGTCTGGCTGCCGGCTGAAACGCTGGATCTGATTCGCGAGTATCGCGTTGCCATCAAAGGCCCGCTGACCACGCCAGTGGGTGGCGGTATTCGTTCTCTGAACGTCGCCCTGCGCCAGGAACTGGATCTGTACGTGTGTCTGCGCCCGGTGCGTTACTATCAGGGCACGCCAAGCCCGGTTAAGCACCCGGAACTGACCGATATGGTTATCTTCCGTGAAAACTCAGAAGACATTTACGCCGGTATCGAGTGGAAAGCAGACAGCGCTGAAGCGACCAAAGTCATTAAATTCCTGCGTGACGAAATGGGCGTGAAGAAAATTCGCTTCCCGGAACACTGCGGTATTGGCATCAAGCCGTGCTCAGAAGAGGGTACCAAACGTCTGGTTCGTGCAGCGATTGAATACGCCATCACTAACGATCGCGATTCCGTGACGCTGGTGCACAAAGGCAACATCATGAAGTTCACCGAAGGTGCTTTTAAAGACTGGGGCTACCAGCTGGCACGCGATGAGTTTGGCGGTGAGCTTATTGACGGCGGCCCATGGTTGACCATCAAGAACCCGAAAACCGGTAAAGACATCATCGTGAAAGACGTTATTGCTGACGCCTTCCTGCAGCAGATCCTGCTGCGCCCGGCTGAGTATGACGTTATCGCCTGTATGAACCTGAACGGTGACTACATCTCTGATGCGCTGGCTGCTCAGGTTGGTGGTATCGGTATCGCGCCTGGCGCCAACATTGGCGACGAGTGCGCGCTGTTTGAAGCGACCCACGGTACGGCACCTAAGTACGCAGGTCAGGACAAAGTTAACCCGGGTTCTATTATCCTTTCTGCGGAAATGATGCTGCGTCACATGGAATGGTTCGAAGCCGCAGACCTGATTGTTAAAGGCACTGAAGGCGCAATTGCCGCTAAAACCGTGACCTATGACTTCGAACGTCTGATGGAAGGCGCTAAGCTGCTGAAATGTAGTGAGTTTTGCGACGCGATAATCGCGAACATGTAATCCAGATTATGGTTTAAAAAAGAACGGGAGCCTGATGGTTCCCGTTTTTATTATTCGCTTTGAAAGGGTTATCAAAAAATTATTAAAACTTTTTATCAAAACAGTTTTATAGGGATTTACTTTTTAGGCTTTGTTTAACCACAAGAATCATGCAACTGATTACTTCAATAATGAGATTCAAAGACACAACCACGGCAAAAATTTCTGCAGCGGTAAATAATTTTGCCTTAGAAGGTATCAGATCATGTTCAGGGTAACTTATCAGCGGTATGTCATAATTCCGCAGATAAGGAAGAAAAATTGTTGCTGCTAAACATAAAATTAACAATTTGAGATCTGATTCTAAGCTCTCTAAGTAGCTCGTGAAATTTGTACTCGTCTCTCCCTTATTGATAATTGCAAGGATACCGAAAATAACCGCGATACCCGCTGTAATCCCGCCTAAAATAGAACCGATCACACCCGCTGCAGCCTGCTCAAGTAAAGAATAGACTTTCTTATCAGTAGATGAGAACGTTAAGCAAATTAAGAAAAGAGCTATGGCTTTAATCCAGACGCTTAAATTCTTCATTTTTGAATGTGTACCTTTTTTGATGTAAGGCTATAATTTCCTTAATATCATCAGGTGAATATCCATTGAGTTCAATTTCAGAAATCTCACCTTCAATAAGTACGATCTTAGCTGTTTGATTGCTAGTCAATGTGGTCGATTTTGAATTAAGGGTTTTCCTGCCCTTAATCAACTGATCTCCTCCCTGAAAACAGTACCAGGCTAAACTGGAGTATCCGGTCTTTCTTTTATCGAATAAAGAGGCCAGCCTGCCATGAAAAAGACTCGTTATACCGAAGAACAGATAGCGTTTGCCCTGAAACAGGCCGAAACCGGCACCCGCGTCGGGGAAGTGTGCAGAAAGATGGGCATTTCTGAAGCCACTTTTTATAACTGGAAGAAGAAATTTGCCGGTCTGGGCGTGACGGAACTGCGTCGCCTGCGCCAGCTTGAGGATGAAAATCAGCGGCTTAAAAAATTGGTCGCCGATCTGAGTCTGGACAAGGAGATGCTGCAGGAGGTACTGAAGCAAAAGTTCTGAGGCCGACTCAGAAGCGCCAGGCGGTGCATTTTCTTCGGGAGGCTTACCGTATCAGTGTTCGCCGGGGATGCGGGCTACTGATGCATAGCCGAACCGTGTACCACTGGCAGAGGACAAACTCGACAGCTGGCGCAGGGAATACAATCATGAGAGAACGCATTCATCATTAAATGACATGACTACGGCTGAATTTATCCGAAGTCTCCAGAAAGACAAAGATCGCTGATTTAACACTGCACTGACTATGGGCCAGGGTCAAGCCCCCGGAAATCTCAAAAAGTACGTGGAACTAAAACATGTGTGCTTACATGACTTCGAGCGTCTGATGGATGGCGCTAACCTGCTGAAATGCTCAGAGTTTGGTGACACGATTATCGCGAATATGTAATCTGCTTCACTCAACAAAAGCCAACATAGATGCAAAATTTATGTTGGCTTTCATCTCAAATCCTTTCCCCAAAACTGGCTGTAAAATATACGGCTCAGATGGCTACGACCGTCCAGTCTTTCCCACGGTCATCATGGTATTTTGCCGTCTGTTGAGGTGACTTGTGGCCGAGTAATTTTTGCGTATCGATCCCCTGAGCCTCATATAGTCTTTCTGATAGTGAACGCTGTTCGTGAAACGTGGGAGCCTTTCGGTCAGGCAGTATCTGTCATGCAGGAATAGAAAAGGCACTCAACGAGTGCCCGGTGATTAGTTTATCTTGTCATCGGAGGGATGAAGCAATGTAACCGTCCATCACCACCCCAATAGCATTGAATGGCGAAACTTGAAGCGCTCATCGTCAAAAGTGCAATTGCCAAAATAATTTTCTTCATGCTAACTCCTTTTAACTAAGGGAATTGGTTGCCAGAATTTCTGGCAAGATGTACATCACATAGTGCATCTGTTTTAATCATTTCTTCAGGTAAGTGTGCAACACGCCAACAGCAAGTCCACTACCCCAAGGGTAATAGTAATAATGTGGGCCGGGTCCAATGTGCCCACCCGCTCCAGAAACAAGCCTTAACTCTTGAGGACTCAATTCTTTAAGCTTCCAATTGTTTTGTTTTTTCTGACTCACTTCGCTCTCCTTATGCCGCTTTAATCTTTAATGACTTTAAAGTATTTGGATGGCAAATGAATGAGATAGATCAAAAAACATACAGCTCTATATCTCGTAAATAGGAGCGAGCACAGAATGAAAGGAATATATATCCCTGGTATGCCGATAATTGGCAGCGCCACATCAGGTACTGATGATAGTCCAGTTCAACGTTTGGCGGCACGATTAATCTCTGACAAAGAATTGTACCAGCGGGTGAAAGAAGCAACGGGAGCCACATCGCTCCCGTTGCTAATGATATTAATCATGGTTAAGAAGTGATCTTCTTTTTAAAAACTGCGGGGTTACCGGCATAGAGTGAATCTGGGGCGGTACTTCTGGTAACGACCGAACCGGCACCAATTACACAGTTATCTGCTATAGTTACACCGGGTAAAATAATAGCACCCGCGCCAATCCAGACATTGTTCCCAATAGTGACCTGCTGCAACGAGCCTTCGCCCTTCAGTCTCTCAACCGGGTCCATGGCGTGGTTAGCCGTGCATATTTTTACGCCAGGGGCAATCAGTACGTTATTTCCTATCTTGATCCCACCCGTTGCAATCAACGTGCAGCCAGCGTTGATGAAAACACCAGTGCCTGTCTCTATATTGTTATTGTCAATGAAAAACGGCCTGTTGATACGGCATGACTTATCGATTTTCATCCCCGCTTTCTTGAACAGCCAAATATATTTTCTTTTGGTAAAATTGTATTTGTTAAAGAGATATACGGCCTGCCGGATAGTTATCTGAGGTTTGATTATGGATAATAATAATGTGAGCATAAGTAACACCCTGATTTTGTTATGCATGTATTTTGCTATACACGCTCCGGTCCATCATTATCGGGAACATGTTGAGTGCTAAGTCAAGCAGTAAGATGAAAACGTACCGCGCCTGGTAAATTGTTCCCGTTATTTTCCTGAGGCGGCAACGAATGCGAGCGTTGCCATCGGTCGTTTTACTGGTCGGTATGGAATGAAAACGGATGCTTACTGTGACTTAGATAAAGGGCAAGTATTGGGCACTTGCATCTTTTTCGTCTACAAATCGCCAGAGGTGATGCTGTTAAACGTTGGCGTATTATTGCCGTAACAGTGCCGATAAATCCAGTCATATTAGGTGATGAAAGGATGAACTATCTGAAATATAGCGAACACACTCTTCATTAACGTTAATAAAATGATTAAATTGTTAAATCACTTCACAAGCCTTCAGGAAAGTAGTGATAAGGAACTGGTGATGGCGGGCTGCTGTGATGTACTCACCATTTTCAAGTCGAGGCCTAAGGTCATTAGGTAAGGCATTGTGCTTTATTTCATCTTGCGTCGCCGGATATTTTGGCCTTTTTGCGCTCAATATTTCATCACTACTGGAAATTTCCCATTTTATTTTCATAATGACAATTTTTCGTCTTGGCTAAACTTAACTGCGTTAATATGCCAAGATTACCTTATCAAAGGATTCTGCACTGGTTAATAATGTTTCGATTATTCTTTTCGCGATGTTCTATTTTTATCCTGGTTTTTTTGTCAACAGCCTCGCACAGTCGTTCTTTTAGCTACCAGATTTGGCTGTCCAGCAATAACGGGATTTATCAGTCTGCGTTCAATTCACGCGGAGAGCCGGTTATTGCAGAACTCATGCAAAATAAAGAGGGCAAGCAAGCGTTTTCTATGCTGGTTGTCAGCCACATTTCACGACAGAAATGTGCTCAGATAAAGCCACAGACCTTTATGCAGGTCAACGGGGTGGATTTCCCTGTCAGCTGGAGATGCCGTGAAATAGGTGAAGATTGTGTAGAGCATTTAACCGTGTCAGAAAAACAATATATCGACCTGTTTGTTGAGCTTCTCAGGAACAATCTTCCCGTTGTGCTGTGCCTTGATACCATTTTTTTTCCCAGTGGGTTCTCAATGGATGGCTATCGCTTTTCTTCTGAAGATAAGGCGGCTGTCGGGTGATTTGCTGGCATGTTACCCGCGAAATCAGGGACGCTTCTTTCTGATGCGTAGGCTGAGGGAGTAACCACTTAATGGGTATGGTTTATCACTTCGCCTCAGGATAGTGTGGCAGGTGACAGGCGTACCAGTACAAACACAAAAACGTCGCAGAGAATACGCCTCTGGCGCCCAAACTACCGGGGCGCCATTTTTTTGCTCTGAATAAACCTGCCGCTGCCCTACCATTGATTACTACATGACGCAATTGGCGTAATCTGCATTCGTATCAGCCAAAACCGCTGCTAAACAGCGTGCAACCGATGTCGAAATGTCACAAATTGTTAAAGCGAGAGCTTTGCTATTCACGCTACTATCGCGAGCAGGCATGAGCCTGCACAATAATAATCAGACAGGATATTCAGACAGTGAAGAAAAGCTTATCGGTAATCGCGTTGGGTTTATTGAGCGCAACGCAGGCAATGGCGAGTAGCCAGTCGCAGAGCCAGGGGTTCATCGAAGACAGCCATATGGACATGCTGCTGCGCAACGCGTACATCAATCGTGACTACAAAGCGCCAGGCGTGCGCACCCGCGCCGAGTGGGGCCAGGGTTTTATCGCCAATGTTGAGTCCGGCTACACCCAGGGCGTGGTGGGTTTTGGTGTAGATGGTATTGCACAATATGGCGTGCGTCTCGACGGCGGCCGCGGACGCAGCGGGGCAGGCGGCATCGACTTCTTTGCCCAGAATAACGACGGTAAGGCCCGATCGCAGCTGGCAAAATTCGGTGCGCGCGCGAAAATGCGTATTTCCGATACCGAGCTGAGCTACGGTACCCAGAGGCCTGCGCTGCCGATTGTCAATGCGGATGCTTCGCGTCTGCTTTATGAAACCTACACGGGCTTCATGCTGACTTCAAAAGAGATCGCTGGACTCGAAGTGAATGCCGGTTACTTCACTGATGAGCAGCGTAAGAGTAACGACAGACACAACAGCGGGCTCGAAAGCCTCATCTTCGGCGGGGCGAGCTATCAGTTCAACGACCAGTTCAGTGCGGCGTTTTATGCCTCGCGCGTTGAAGATGTGCTGAACAAACAGTACCTGAACCTTAACTACAAACAGCCGTTCTCCACGCGTCAGCAGTTGGTGCTGGATTTCAACGGTTACAATTCGCGCCTTGATAAAGACTATGCACAAAGCCTGGATACCGGGCGCAGCAACACCATCTGGAGCCTGGCCGCCAGCTATATCTGGGACATTCACACCTTTAAACTGGCCTACCAGCAAAACACGGGTAGTACCGGCTATAAATACGGCTGGTATCGTGACCAGGGCGGCGTGGGTGACGGCGGCAACACCATTTGGCTTGCCAACTCTTACTGGTCAGATTTTAACGCCCAGGACGAGCGCTCCTGGCAGGCGGCTTACTCTCTTGATCTGAGCGGCCTGGGCCTGCAGGGCCTGAGCTGGGATGTTGCTTATGTTTATGGCGATAACATCAAAACGCCAACCGGTAACGACGGCAAAGAGCGCGAACTGTTTAACCAGCTGCAATATCGCATCGTGGACGGTCCGGCGAAGGACCTGAAGTTTAAAGTCCGTTACTCCGTACTGCGTGTGAACGATGCGGCCAGCAACTACAACACCAGCGGCAACGAAATCCGCGTGTATGTGGAATATCCGTTTAACCTGTTCTGATTGCTCGCAGGTAAAACAAAGCCCGGCAGGTCCGGGCTTTTTTACGTCTGTTTTTCAGAACGCACCGTCGTGAAAACACCGGCACCTTGTGCCAGGGTAAGAGGAGGTCAGTAATAACCGAAAGGGTGAGTATGGCGTTACGCGATAACCGGCTGGACAGTATTAAGGGGTGCCTTATCTTTCTTGTCGTATTTGGGCATGTGATTGAAACCGCGACAGCACAGTCGCCAGCGCTTGCCCGGCTCTATGATTTTCTCTACTTGTTTCATATGCCGGCGTTTATTTTCCTGAATGGCTATGTGATAAAAGACCGCTTCTCAGTGGATTTTCAGGCGGTATTTTATCGGATAATTATTCCCTTCCTGGCGCTGAGTCTGCTTTACGAACTGGTGGAGTTGCTGCTCAATCATTCGACATCAAACTACCTGCGTGATGGCGCACCAAACTGGATCCTCTGGTATCTCTGGAGCCTGATTTTCTGGAAGCTGCTTACACCGTTATTTATGCGTCTGCGTCTGCCGCTGGTGTTCTCGGTTGTGATTGCCCTTGCCATCTCGCAGCTTGATGTCGACGGCTACGCGTTTGGTGTGATGCGTACCTTTATCTTTTTCCCCTTCTTCATCGCGGGGGCGCTGGCCTCAGGTTCTCACTCATTTAGCCTGCGTCGCTGTTTTACAACTCCTGCTGTGCTGGCGGGGGCGGCGATAATGGCGCTGGGTTTTGCCTGTAGCGGCTTTTTTGGCACCGATATGCTCTATGGCAGCACACCACAACCTGCACTGAACTTTGGTTTGCACGAAGGGATTGCCATGCGGCTGGGCTACTATGCACTGGCGACGGCCTGTGTTTATGGCTTTTGTGCCCTGGCGTGGCGGGCGCGCTTTCTCGCTCATCTGGGCACGCGCACACTGTTTATCTACGGTCTGCATGGTTTGCTGGTCAAATACCTGCTCTGGCAGCCGATTCAGCAGCTCCATGTAACCTGGCAAACGTTCGCTGTAGCCCTGGCTGTGTCCGCGTTCCTGACGTGGCTTTTGTCACGAGACTGGGTAAAAACGCTGCTTAATGGGTGGATGAATGCGGTAGGACAATTACTGGTGCCCTGGGAGCGGCGCGGCTCGCGTGACGAAATGCGTGGTTAAAAAAAAGCGATACACGGGGGCGTGCATCGCTAAACGTTAACTCATTGATTATGGAATGATGATCTGCGGAGTTCCGCGAGAACAGGAAGACTATAGGCCTCAATAATGCAGGGATAATGGAGGAATTGTGGAGTTTTCTCATGGTTGCAGATTACGCTGGCAACAACAGGTCAAAAAAGTAGAGGAAAATCGATGAAATATTATCTGGTTGTGTCAGGTGCCTTGCTCATTGCGGGCTGTGCGCAGCAGGGACGAGATGCCCCCGAACCGCCGCGCGCAGGAATGCCTAATCCGGCTTCGGTTTATTGTGAGCAAAAAGGCGGTGCGTTGGTCCCTGTACAAACGCCCCAGGGGGTACGCTCTGACTGCAAACTGTCCGGCGGCGAGGTCGTGGATGAGTGGACGCTGTGGCGTCGCGATCATCCGGCTGTGGCTAAGTGAATACCGGTCTTGCTGCCAGCACGCTCTGCACCTCTTGATAATCCCAGGTAGTGATTTCCCACGGGTTGCCCCAGGGATCGCTGAAATACAGCGACCACGTCAGACGGTGGTCGGTGCCGGTAAAGGCAATTTTCTGGCGTTGCAGGTGCGCCATGGCTTCAACAAATACGCTGCCGCTGACGCGAAACGCCACGGTGTGCCCTCGGCCTTTCTCCGGGCGCTCAAACAGCGCCAGCGCCACGCTGCCGTTGCACAGCGTCAGTGGGCCGCCTTCGTCATGCCAGTGGCGCAGCTTTTCGTCTGGCCTGAAGTTCAGCGTTCGTTCGTACCAGCGTAACGCCTCATCGATATCGGGAACATAGACGTGAATATGATCAACACTTGTCAGAGATAGAGGCATGTAGGCTCTCCGTCTGTGCGCGGTAATGTGAGTATAGTCGCAACCCGTCTGGCTGGCAGTGCAGCTATGCTGCCAGGGTTAATCTTAAGCTGTTTACTTTTTCTTGCTGCAATGTTCTTATCGCCGCGCCATCGTCGTCAGGAGCATGTCATGTATCAGTTAAAACCCGGCACTACCGCCCTGGTAACCGGCGCAAGAACTACCGCCGGGCAGAGTAATATTGGTAAAACGGTGGAGTTATTCGGGCTGTATCACCCGGGGGAAGTGTTCATTAATCCGGTCAATGGTGTGCGCACCCGCCTGCCGCACAATGGCGCGCGCCCGTTGTGGCTGGTAACCGGTGAGGTTGTGGCGTTTGGCGGCTATGAGGGTTTTGCATTTGTGCGTGCCGAATACCTGATGCCACTTGATAAGCCGACGCGTTCGCAGGAGCGTGATGCCCTCAGCGCCCGCTGAAGGAAGGAGAAAAGACTGTGGTAATACGTGAAATCGCTGTGCGCGATGTGGTGATGGGACAACATGTCACGCTGGTGCAGCCCTGCAATCTATACGGGTGCACGCTGGGTGACGAGGTGTTTGTAGGGCCGTTTGTCGAAATCCAGAAAAACACGACTATTGGTGCACGTACTAAAGTGCAGTCACACAGTTTTATCTGTGAATATGTCGCCATAGGCGAAGACTGTTTTATCGGTCACGGCGTGATGTTTGCAAACGATTTGTTCCGTGATGGTGCTCCTGACCCGGACTCAAACCGTTGGGGGCGAATCATTATCGGCAATGGCGTTAGCATTGGCAGCGGCGCAACGGTGCTGGCAGTGAGCGTCTGTGCCGGAGCCGTGATTGGCGCGGGCAGCGTGGTCACGCGTGACATCACCGAGCGCGGTATTTATGCCGGTAACCCGGCGCGTTTGCTGCGTAAACTATAGCGTTATGTGGCGCAGATAGTCGGCTAGCACCAGCGCATGGTTCTGCTGTGTGTCGCGAGCGCCATAAAGCAGCGTCAGTGTTTGCTGGTGGCTGAGTTGCGCCAGTCTTTTTATATCATCAGCATGCTTATCCAGCTCGGCACGATACGCCTTACTGAAGTGGGCAAAATCCAGCGTCTGCCCGTGAAAGGCCTTGCGCAGTTCCGTTGAGGGTGCCACGTCTTTACACCATTCGTCGCACGCCAGGTCGCTTTTTTTAATGCCCCGCGGCCACAGGCGGTCAACTAAGACCCGATAACCGTCGTTTTCTGCTGCGTCTTCATATACGCGTTTACACTGGATCATGATTTCTCCTGTCAGGGATATTGCGGTCTGTAAAGCAGCCAGTTACGCTCACTTCACTTGTTGTATTTCTAAGGAACGCTCATGACGCACCCCATCCGCATTGCTCTGGTTGGTGATTATAACCCCGATATTGCCGCCCATAAGGCTATTCCACTGGCCATTGATGATGCCGCCGTGGTGCTGGAGCTGACGGTTGAGCAGCACTGGCTGGCGACGCGTGATATTACCGACGACAGCGTGTTGGGCGGTTATGACGCTATCTGGGCCGTGCCGGGCAGCCCTTACCAGGATAGCGCAGGCGCGCTGCGCGCCATTCGCTACGCGCGTGAAAATGCCTTACCGTTTATTGGCACCTGTGGCGGTTTTCAGCATGCGGTGCTGGAGTTTGCACGCAATGTGATGGGCGTTAGCGATGCGGCCCATGCCGAAAGCGACAGTGATGGCACGATGGTTATCACGCCGTTGTCCTGCTCGCTTGCAGGCGACGGACACCGCATCGAGTTGCGGCCTAACACGCTGCTGGGACGCGCCTGGGGCCAGGATGAAATTACGGAGGCTTACAGCTGTAGCTACGGCGTGCAGGAGGATTTTGCCCGTACACTGGAGCGCTCGGCGCTGAAGGTCTCAGCCTGGGACGAAGAGGGTGAAATTCGCGGCGTGGAGTTGAGCGGGCATCCATTTTTTGTCGCCACGCTGTTTCAGCCGGAAAGGGCGGCGCTGGATGGCCGCCCGGTGCCGCTGGTACATGCGCTGTTGCGCGCAGCCAACGCCCGCTAGCGTCAGGCTGGGCGGGCAGCGGGTTCAATCTCCCGGTCACGTCCGGCACAGGCACCCGCCCAGGCCATCACCAGCGAAATCAGCGCAACGCTCAGCAGCGGCAATCCCCAGTCGTTATTAATATCGTGGATTTTACCCATTACCGGCGGCCCGCAGGCCGCCAGCAGATAGCCAATGCTCTGTGCCATGCCGGAAAGTGCCGCCGCCTGGTGCGCAGAACTGGCGCGCAGGCCAATAAACGTCAGTCCCAGTATCATGGTGGCACCGGAGCCGAAGCCAAATACAATAACCCACAGCAGCGCAAGGCCTGGCGCGAGCCACAGCCCGACAGCACTGGCGGCACACAGCAGGGCAACCAGCGCGGCAATAATGCGCTGGTCAGACAAGCGCGCTAACAGCAAGCCAATAAACAGCCCCGGTACTGCGGTAGCAAGCTGCATCAGCCCGTGCAGTGAACCGGCCTGTGCCGCGCTCATACCGTGACTGACAAGAATCGCGGGTAACCAGCCTATCACCACGTAATACACCAGCGAATTCAGCCCCAGAAACAGCGTCACCTGCCAGGCAAGCGGCGAGCGCCACAGTTTGCGCCCATGAGATACGGCGTTGCCAGACAGTGCCGCACTCTGGCTTTTACGCAGCCCTGGCAACCACAACAGCAGCGCCAGCAGCGGGAAAATAACCAGTGCCAGTAGCGCTCCCTGCCAGCCCAAACCGTAGGCAGCAAGCGGCACCATCAGCGCGGAGCCGACGGCAGCAGCAATGCCCATCGTCAGCGAATAAGCGCCAGTCAGGCGTGCGACGTGCCCTGGGAAATCCCGTTTAATCAGCCCCGGCAGCAGCACGTTACCAAAGGCAATTCCGCAGCCGATAACCAGCGTACCCAGCCACAGTAAAGCTTCAAATCCGCTGGAGCGCAGGGCGATACCAAGGCAAATTAAAATCATCGCGCTCAACAGGCTGCGCTCCATGCCGACTCGGCGTGCCAGGCCTGCGGCCAGCGGAGCAATAACAGCAAAGGCCAGCAGCGGCAGCGTAGTGAGCAGACCGGTCTGGGCAGTCGAAAGGCTAAATGCACTGCGAATGTCGTCCAGAAGCGGTGCCACGCCGGTAAATGTCGCGCGCAGTGCCGTGGCGGTAGTGAGAATAGCGAGCAGCATCAGCCAGCGCTGACGTGTGTTCGTTGAATTAACGTTATGCATAAACAACCCATCCTAAAACAATGCCCGCAGGGTAACGCTTCGTGGATTGTTAAGAAACAAGCTAAAATGACAGTTTATCGCTAAATTCGGACAGATTATGGAGCAGGACCTGGAATTAGCCGGGTACGATCCGGACAGCAGCACGGCGCCGGTTGTGGCGTTTCATATTCGAGTGCATGAGCGCGATCGCGAGGTGGCACGTCATCGTCACCGTAAAGGACAATTGATTCTGGCGTTGCACGGAGGCGTGACCTGTGAGGTGGATAAGGCGATGTGGATGGTGCCGCCTCTGCACGCGGTGTGGATACCGGGGCTAATGCCGCATATCAATCGTGTGACTGCCAACGCGCGCTTGTGCTTTTTGTTTATTGAACCTGGTGCTGTCAGCATGCCTGAACGCTGTTGCACGCTGAAAATCTCGCCGCTGGTGCGTGAACTGATTCTGACGCTGGCGCAACGTAACGCGACGCCAGCGCCTTGTGCGGCGACACAGCGGTTGATTCAGGTGCTGTTTGATGAGTTGCCCGTTCAGCCGGTGGAAGGGCTCCATTTGCCTGTTTCGGATAACCCGAAAATTCGTGCCATGGCGACGTTTATCGCCACCGAGCCGCAAAGCCGACGCACGCTGGCCCAGTGGGCCTCGCAGCTGGCGATGAGCGAACGCAGCCTGGCACGCCTGGTAATGAAAGAGACGGGCCTCAGCTTTCGGCGCTGGCGCCAGCAGTTGCAGCTCATTATCGCGCTGCGTTGTTTGATTGAAGGTCAGTCGGTACAGCAGGTCGCGCAGGCGCTGGGTTACGACTCCACAACGGCGTTTATCACCATGTTCAAAAATGGGCTGGGCCAGACGCCAGGTCGCTGGCTGGCGTCAACCCAGGGGGCAGCAGGCGGGAAATAGCGCTGTCGCTCGCGCGGGAATCACTCGCTTTACTCAAAGCCGCGTATTGATGCTCTTAACCTGCAACAGGTTTAACGCCACCTTACATTCGGCGATGCCGGTATGCGCCTGGCTGGTGACGGACGGCGCAATCAGCGTGCCCTCGCGGCGCTCAACGCAAGGGCGCTATTGCCTGCCGACGATAAGCGACACCAGGCCTGCGGCAATCAGCGGCCCAACCGGCACACCGCGAAACAGCGCCACGCCCAGCACGGTGCCTACCAGCAGGCCGGCCACCAGCGACGGTTGGCTACTCATCAGTGTCACGCCGCGTCCGCCAAGCCAGGAAACGAGAACGCCCACAGCAATGGCGACCAGGGATTTCCAGTTCAGAAAGGCGCTATACAGCGTTGACGGTGGCAGATTACCACTGGCAATCGGTGCCATCACGCCAATGGTCAGAATGATTATCCCGACGGTCAGCCCCTGTTTTTCAATCCACGGAAAGAGGTGACTTAGCGGCGTAACCCGCACAATGATAAGCACCAGAATGGAGATAGCGACGGTGGTGTTATGGCTGACAAAGCCCAGCGCGGCCAGCGCCAGCAGTATCAGCAGCGTACTGTCGAACATAATATAAATCCCTGCCAGAAAAGGTGAACCGGTTATGTTTGCTGCGCGATGAATACCCGCGCTACGTTCTACTTTAAGCATGAGCCGCGCATTACGGCGATCTTTTTTATCGGGCAGTCAGGGATTTGGGCATGCGCCTGAGAAACACCGTAACGTTGGGGAATATTGCGCGCTTACGGCCAGGATGATGCCGCCAGGTAAGCATAATGTTCACCCGCCTGAAATACACAGAGCGGGGTGAACGTAATCCGTGTTGGCGGGCAGCGTTAGCTCTCTGGCGTGACACGGCGGAAGGCCACAAGCTCCGGTTGCGCAATGCGCAGGTAGTCCTGGGCGTTGAGGATAATGGATTTATCAAGCTGGCCGGCGTTAAAGGCGATGTCATCAAAGCGCTCAAATATCAGCGGGTCGGCCACCAGCTTCAGCGCGCTGTGGAAGCTAAACGGCGGGATAGCGCCAAAGACGCAGCCGGTAAGCGCATCGACCTCCGCAGGGCTTGCCAGCGAGGCCCGCAGCCCGCCGATATGCACGGCGATTTTCGCCAGATCCGCCTGCTGGTCTGCCGCCAGAATGGCCAGCACGTGTTGGTTTACGCCATTGCCCTTTATCTTACACACCAGTGCCTTTGCGCCCTGGCCGAGTGCCGTACCGCGAAGCTCGGATACCGCCTCACATTTGCCCACAGGTTCATGTTCCATAACGCGAAATCGGGCGTTCTCGCGCGTGAGCAGGTCGAGAAGCTGCTGGTGGATATCTGTAAGGGTGGCGTCGGTCATCGCGTGCTCCTGCAGGCTGTAGCATGTTAATAAGCCACAAGAATAATGCACTTCAGGGAGGATTATTATGTGTTTTGTGGCATGGCGGTGGCATATCCGGGGCGGCATTCAGGCAGAGGTGAGATTTTATCGTTCATTGTGCAGCAGGGCATCTGCCGCTGCGGGTTCAGCATGACGTGTGCTTCAGTAAACGTGTATCTGTTGCGGTGGGACACTTTTTCAGCGGCTGCATGTGGAGCGCTGGCGTATTTTTGCAGGAGAGGTCATTGATAAAAAAAGACAACCGCCAGCGGCGGCTGTCTTTGGCATAACCCTATGCTTCGCTTGCCTGCTTCTGGAACAGTTCGCGGAACACCGGGTAAATATCTTCCTGATCGCGAATGTGCTGCATGGCAAAGTTATCGAATTGCGCCTGCAGGTGTTCGTATTCACGCCACAGTGTCTGGTGGGCGCGGCGGGTGATTTCAATGTAGCTGTAGTAACGCACCACCGGCAGCAGCTTTTTCGCCAGAATTTCGTGGCACAGCGGTGAGTCATCGGCCCAGTTATCGCCATCGGAGGCCTGAGCGGCATAGATATTCCACTGTGCCGGGTCATAGCGCTCTTTTACAACTTCATCCATCAACTTCAGGGCGCTGGAGACAATGGTGCCGCCGGTTTCCTGCGAGTAGAAGAACTCGTGTTCATCAACCTCTTTCGCCTGTGTGTGGTGGCGGATATACACCACTTCCACGTTTTTGTAGGTGCGGCTCAAAAACAAGTACAGCAGGATATAAAAACGTTTAGCCATATCCTTTGTGGCCTGGTCCATTGAGCCGGAAACGTCCATCAGGCAGAACATCACCGCCTGGCTCGATGGTTCCGGGCGTTTTTCATAATTTTTGTAGCGGAGATCGAAAGTGTCGATAAACGGCACTCTGGCGATGCGCTCACGCAGTTCAATTATCTCTTTACGCAGCCGCTCTTCTTCAATGAGTTGCGCCGGTTCGCTGTGGGCGACTTGCTCAAGCGCATCTTCCAGTTCACGTAGCTCGCGGCGGCGTGCGGCGGTCATAGCGGTGCGTCGCGCCAGCGAGTTTTGCAGTGAACGCACTACGCTAATGTTGGCCGGAACACCGTTGGCGGTGAAGCCTGCGCGATGGGTTTTGTACTCGGTAAGCTGGCGCTGCTGGTTTTTCTTCAGGTTGGGCAGCGCCAAATCTTCAAACAGCAGATCGAGATATTCGTCTTTGGAAATCTGAAAGACAAATTCGTCCTGACCGTCGCCGTCAGGGCTGGCCTGGCCCTGGCCGCTGCCGGACCCACCGCCGCCGCCCTGCGGGCGCTCAATGCGGTCGTTTTGTACGAAGTGATCGTTACCCGGGTGCACGCGATGACGCAGGCCGCCGCGGCCCTGGTGAAAAATCGGTTCACTGATGTCGTCATGCGGGATTGAGACCGATTCGCCGCTGTCTACGTCAGTCACAGAACGTTTGTTAATGGCCCCGGAGATAGACTGTTTAATCTGCGTCTTGTAACGGCGTAAAAAGCGCTGGCGGTTAACCGTGCTTTTATTTTTGCCGTTCAGACGTCGGTCAATGAAATAGGACATAATTCCCCCCAACAGCTTGTGCCCGGTGCACAGCAGCCGCACGGATACCTGCGGCTGATGTTAACGCCGGGCAGCGGTTGCCCGCCGCCCGGCTGCTGCGTTTGTCTTATGACGATTTACGCACGCGCAGATACCATTCACACAGCAGACGCACCTGCTTGCGGGTATAGCCTTTCTCCATCATACGGTCGACAAAATCGTCGTGCTTTTTCTGCTCGTCGGTGGAGGTTTTGGCATTGAACGAAATTACCGGCAACAGTTCCTCGGTATTCGAGAACATTTTCTTCTCAATCACCGTGCGCAGTTTCTCGTAGCTGGTCCAGTTCGGATTACGGCCATTGTTTTGAGCGCGGGCGCGCAGCACGAAGTTAACGATTTCGTTTCGGAAATCCTTCGGATTGCTGATGCCGGCCGGTTTTTCAATTTTCTCCAGTTCAGCGTTCAGCGATTCGCGGTCAAACAACTGCCCGGTGTCCGGGTCACGGTATTCCTGATCCTGAATCCAGAAATCGGCATAGGTCACATAGCGGTCAAAGATGTTCTGACCGTACTCTGAGTACGATTCCAGATAGGCCGTCTGAATCTCTTTACCGATAAACTCGGCATATTTCGGAATAAGGTAGCCTTTCAGGTGCTCAAGGTAGCGTTCTGCCTGTTCCTGCGGGAACTGTTCGCGTTCAATCTGCTGCTCCAGTACGAAGAACAGATGCACCGGGTTAGCCGCCACCTCCACATGGTCAAAGTTGAACACGCGGGAGAGAATTTTGAACGCAAAGCGTGTAGAGAGCCCGTTCATGCCTTCGTCCACGCCCGCGTAGTCGCGGTATTCCTGGTACGATTTGGCCTTTGGATCGGTGTCTTTTAAGGTCTCGCCGTCATACACCCGCATTTTGGAGTACATGCTGGAGTTTTCCGGCTCTTTAAGACGCGAGAGAATCGAAAAGCGCGCCAGCGTTTCCAGGGTGCCAGGCGCACAGGGCGCGTGCGTCAGCTCACTGTGGTTAAGCAGTTTCTCGTAGATTTTGATCTCTTCGGAAATCCGCAGGCAGTAAGGCACCTTGACGATATAAACACGGTCCAGGAACGCCTCGTTGTTTTTGTTGTTACGGAACTGTACCCATTCCGATTCGTTGGAGTGGGCAAGGATGATGCCGTTAAACGGCAGGGCAGAAATGCCCTCGGTGCCGTTGTAGTTGCCTTCCTGGGTTGCCGTCAGCAGCGGATGCAGCACCTTGATTGGCGCTTTAAACATCTCGACGAACTCCATAATCCCCTGGTTGGCGCGGCACAGCGCACCGGAGTAGCCGTAGGCGTCCGGGTCGTTCTGGGCGTGGTTTTCCAGCTTACGGATATCCACTTTACCGACCAGCGCCGAGATATCCTGGTTGTTCTCATCACCCGGTTCGGTTTTGGCAATCGCTATCTGCTCCAGAATGGACGGCCAGACTTTAACCACGCGGAATTTAGTAATGTCACCGCCAAACTCATGCAGGCGCTTAGCCGCCCACGGCGACATAATGGTGCCAAGGTAGCGAGTCGGGATGTTGTATTCCTTCTCCAGAATCTGCGCGTCTTCCTGCGGGTTAAACAGACACAGCGGGTGGTCGTTAACCGGGCTGCGCTCACCGTTGGCGCTCAGTACGTAAATGGGTACTCGTTGCATCAGTGCTTTAAGGCGCTCGGCCAGCGAGGATTTACCGCCGCCCACTGGTCCCAGTAGATACAGAATCTGTTTTTTCTCCTCCAGCCCCTGAGCCGCGTGCTTGAGATAGGACACAATCTGCTCAATGGCCTCTTCCATTCCATAAAACTCTTCAAAGGCCGGATAACGTGCAACAACCCGGTTTGAAAAGAGACGGGACAGCCGCGGGTCCA
This sequence comes from Enterobacteriaceae bacterium 4M9, assembly GCA_010092695.1. Classification (GTDB taxonomy): domain Bacteria; phylum Pseudomonadota; class Gammaproteobacteria; order Enterobacterales; family Enterobacteriaceae; genus Tenebrionibacter. The sequence continues at coordinate 2,170,192 of JAADJJ010000001.1, forward strand.
GAGCCGTATCGATCATGACAGGCTCACCGATAGCCGTCAGTAGCCGCTCTGCCGCGTTGGCATAGGCACTGCGATCTTGCCGGCAGACGGTAAGAAATTCCTGCAGTGTGAACTCTTCGTCCTTGGCAGCTTCATAGCGCTGGCGATAGTGATCGAATATATTCATGGCATGCCGTCCTTCATTTTTTAGCACAGGTGATAAGAGCCGTTCATATGAATAGTGGAGGCTCCCGGAAGACGTCTTCTGAGAGGACAGCCCACGTGCAGACTGGCCGCCTTCAGCATTTAGCACCTTCTAGACTTAAGCGTAGATGTATTTATAAAACTTGCATCTGGCCCTGAATAAATTTCAATGACATATCAATAACTCATATAGCGATATGTTCTGTAGCCGCCTGCGGGGGAAACAGAATTCACCGTGTTGTCACATAATCATTGTCATTGTGTAAATATAAGCAGCGATGCTGTAAGGTTTTCGTGGGTTTAAAAAGAAGTAAATGTGCCAGGATGAGAGAGCCGAGTGCTACACTGCGCTCGCTGATTATTAGATTAAAGGATTGAGCATATTGTGACCAAATTCAAAATTTTCGCACTGGCTGCTCTGACTGCAGGCGCCATGAATTCGGCTTATGCAGAGGGCCAATGGTCGCTGGGAGCAGCGGCATTAGTCCAGAGTTTCCCTTATAAAGGCGTTGATACCAAAGTGTATCCCGCACCTATTATTGGTTATGAAGGTGAGCGTTTTTATTTCCGCGGTTTTAACGCGGGCTATTACTTGTGGAATGACAAGACTGACAAACTGTCGGTGACGGCATGGTACAACCCGCTGCATTTTCGCCCGAAAGACAGCGACGATCGCGCGCTGCGCCAGCTTGACCGCCGTAAATCGACCATGATGGCGGGGCTGTCTTACGCCCACTATACCCAGTACGGCTTCTTGCGTACCGTGCTGGGTGGTGATGTGCTGGGTGAGAGCAACGGTATCACCTGGGACCTGGCCTGGCTTTATCGCTACACCAACGGTGGGCTGACTATCGTGCCGGGTATCGGTGCGACCTGGAACAGCGAAAACCAGAACGACTACTATTATGGCGTGAGCCGCAGCGAGTCTGCGCGTACCGGCGTTAACCGTTACAACGCCGACAGCGACTGGAATCCTTACCTTGAGCTGACGGTAAACTACGCGCTCAACGACAGCTGGAGCGTCTACGGTATGGGCCGCTACATTCACCTGGGCAGCGAAATCAAAGACAGCCCGATGGTGGACGCGTCGTGGAGCGGTATTGTGCTGACCGGCGTGACCTACAGTTTCTGATAACTGCACGGCACAACAAACGGGGCGTTTATCGCCCCGTTTGCTTTATGGTCTCAGGAGAAAACGATGGCAGACAGAACGGTGGTTTTTCCAGGCAACGCCACGGTACCGGCAATCGGCCAGGGTAGCTGGTATATGGGGGAGAGCGCATAACAACGCGCTGCAGAAGTGCGGGCATTACAGGCGGGCATCGCGTGTGGGTTGACGTTGATTGATACCGCTGAGATGTACGCCGACGGCGCTGCGGAGAGCGTGGTAGGAGAGGCCATTCGCGGGCGACGCGAGCAGGTATATCTGGTCTCCAAAGTCTATCCCTGGAACGCGGGTGGCAGTCGCGGCATTGCCGCTTGTGAGGCCAGCCTGCGCCGGTTGGGTACCGATTATCTGGATTTATACCTGTTGCACTGGCCTGGTGATATCCCGCTGGCAGATACGGTAGATCTTATGAATACGCTGATAGCGCAGGGCAAAATTCGCCGCTGGGGCGTGTCGAACTTTGACAAACAGGCCATGCAGGCGCTGTGGCAGGTTGATGGCGGGCGCGAATGCGCGACCAACCAGGTGCTCTATCATCTCGCCTCGCGCGGCATTGAGCACGACCTGCTGGGGTGGTGTGAACAGCAAAATATGCCGGTGATGGCGTACTGCCCGCTGGCGCAGGGCGGCAGATTGCGCCATAAGCTCTTTACCCATCCGCTGTTAAACGAACTTGCCCAGGAGCAGGGGATTAGCGTTGCTCAACTGCTGCTGGCGTGGGTGATTCGTCGCCCGGGAGTGGTCGCTATCCCGAAAGCTGCCAGCGTACAGCATGTACAGGAAAACGCGGCGGCGCTCGGTATCACACTCAGTGAAGAGACGCTGGCGCGCCTGGACGCGGCTTTCCCTGCACCCGGCAGGTCGACGCCGCTGGATGTCGTGTAAGCGGTTTTCCGACAAGGCTATTGGCACACGTTCGGACAGGGGGCGTTATGCTGATGTTTGGCGGTGCACAGAAGACGTGAGTGAGAAGAACGATGCCGGTCAAACGCAGACGACCGGCATGAAGACATAAAATAATCAGCCTTTCTTCGCTACGCGCAGCGTGACCGACAGACGAGACGGCATTTCTGAACGTGCTTTTTGTGGCACGCTGATAGCCGCTGTTTCGACGCAGACAAAGGTTTTATAGCCGTCGTCTGGCATGTCGCCCATGCTGGCAGAAAGCGTCGGGCCGGGGTTCCAGCCAACGACGTTGCTGTGATGATGGTGCACCACTTCAATCACGCGCCCAAGTGCCGGGTCGTGAATCAGGCTGCATGCTTCTGGCTCCAGATAAACGCGGTCCGTTCTGTCCGGGAAGGTTTGTACGCCGTCGCTAAGTTCGCCTTCGCCGCCTGCCACTTTATCCAGATAACGTTTACCCAAGCCGCTGACCTTAACGACGTTGATATCGCCCACGTTGAAATAGCTATGCAGTGCGGCAGTAGAGTCAAACTCGCCATGGGCTTCGAGCTCGATTTCGCAGGTTTTCCCGAGGCGAAAGCGGGCGTACAGCGTGAAATCGTGCGGCCACAGGCGGCGTGTTTCTTCGCAGGTTTCCAGTACCAACGTCAGTACCACACCGTCGTCAGTTTCCTGGTACGCGTTGAGGCTCCAGGGCAGGTTGCGGGCAAAGCCGTGCGCGGGCAGCCCTTCTTCGCCAGCCGGGCCAAACCAGGGCCAGCACAGCGGCACACCGCCGCGTATGGCTTTGCCGTTGGCAAATGCCGTTTTGTCACTGAGCCACAGGACCTCTTCTTCGCCCTGGGGTTTCCAGTTGAGCAGGTGAGCGCCCTGTAGCGCAACGGCTGCGCGCACCGCAGGATGCTCCACCACCAGAATATCCAGTTCGCCCATCTGGCGGCGAGTGAGTGACGTAGTGAGTTCTTCCTGGGCCGGCAAGTCAAAAATCTTAGCAATCATCAGCGCATCCTCTGTATTGAAGACCGTAAGTGCGGGTATGGCAGATATAAAAAAGGGCGACCGAAGTCGCCCTTTGTGCATCTGAAACTCAGTTCGCCTTATTTGGAGATGTGAGCGATCAGATCCAGTACTTTATTTGAGTAGCCAGTTTCGTTGTCGTACCAGGAAACCAGTTTCACGAAGTTGTCGTTCAGTGCGATACCTGCTTTAGCATCGAACACAGAAGTGCACACTTCGCCGTTGAAGTCGGTAGAAACCACGTCGTCTTCGGTGTAGCCCAGAACGCCTTTCATCGGGCCTTCAGAAGCGGCTTTGATGGCTTTCTTGATGTCTTCGTAAGAAGCTGCTTTTTCCAGACGCACGGTCAGGTCAACCACAGATACGTTCGGGGTCGGAACGCGGAACGCCATACCAGTCAGTTTGCCGTTCAGTTCCGGCAGAACTTTACCTACCGCTTTAGCAGCACCGGTAGAGGACGGGATGATGTTCTGAGCCGCGCCACGGCCGCCGCGCCAGTCTTTGTGAGACGGGCCGTCAACGGTTTTCTGAGTAGCGGTGGTTGCGTGAACGGTGGTCATCAGACCTTCGATGATGCCGAAGTTGTCGTTGATAACTTTCGCCAGCGGAGCCAGGCAGTTGGTGGTGCAGGAAGCGTTAGAAACGATGTCCTGGCCTTCGTATTTGTCAAAGTTAGCGCCTTTAACAAACATCGGGGTGTTGTCTTTGGACGGGCCAGTCAGAACAACTTTTTTCGCGCCAGCGGTGATGTGTTTGCGAGCTGTTTCGTCGGTCAGGAACAGACCGGTAGCTTCAGCAACAACGTCAACACCCACTTCGTTCCACTTCAGGTTAGCCGGATCGCGTTCAGCGGTAACACGGATTTTTTTACCGTTAACGATCAGATGACCGTCTTTCACTTCAACGGTACCGTTGAAACGGCCGTGAGTGGAGTCATACTTCAGCATGTATGCCATGTAGTCAGCGTCTAACAGGTCGTTGATTGCAACGATTTCAATGTCAGAACGTTCCTGAGCAGCACGGAAAACAATGCGACCGATGCGGCCAAAACCGTTGATACCTACTTTGATAGTCATATATTCCACCAGCTATTTGTTAGTGAATAAAAGGTTGCCTGTAAAATTACAAAAACCTTACGCAGCGTCAAGCGGAATCGTGTCAATCATTGCGACAAATCAATCCGCTGGGTCAGCATTTTGCGTCCGATTTGCCTCCACTTTTCCTGTCAGCTGCAACCCACATGGGGGTAGATATGAGGATTTTAAAGGGGAGGAAAGAGAATTTTGTGATTTATGTCACAAATGCTACCCTGGTTACTCCTGTTGGAGCAGTTTAGAACAAAACCTGACACCGCGCTGTTAATGTTTTGTTAGAATCTGAACTATCTTGTGAGCAAAAGGGCACACGCTAAGAAGGTGTATGATGTCTGATAAAAAATCCCCTGAAGAGTTGAAAAATAGCCTGTCGGAAATGCAGTTCTGGGTGACCCAGCAACGCGGGACCGAACCCCCGTTTACCGGTAAGTTGCTGCATAATAAGGACGATGGTATCTATCATTGCCTGGTGTGCAATGCGCCGCTGTTTACCTCACACAGTAAGTATGACTCAGGCTGCGGTTGGCCGAGCTTTTACGAACCGGTCAGCGATGACGCCATTCGCTATATCGAAGATAACTCTCACGGCATGCAGCGTATTGAAATCCGCTGTGGCAACTGTGATGCGCACCTTGGCCACGTCTTCCCTGACGGCCCGCAGCCCTCTGGCGAGCGTTATTGTGTTAACTCCGCCTCTCTGAGCTTCTCAGGTGATGATGGCAGTGAGCAGGTTAAGGGCTGAAGAAACGATTCAGCTTGTTATTCCATTCAGGAAACCTACGCGTGAATATTGACGAACTGATTAACTCAATGACGCCGGAAGTCTACGAGCGCCTGGAGACGGCGGTGGCGCTTGGCAAATGGCCCGATGGTGTGGCGCTGACGCCACAGCAAAAGGAAAACTCGCTACAGCTGGTGTTGATGTGGCAGGCTCGCCACAACAGCACGCCGCAGCACATGACGGTCGGCACCGACGGGCAGATAGTGATGAAGAGCAAGCAACAGCTCAAAGAAGAGTTTGGCATCGTGCCGCCCGCTATCGCGACGCTCAAGCCAGAGTAGGGCGCGCTGTGGCGCGCATTCGTAAACGACAGGCCGCTTCGCGGCCTGTTTTTAGTTGTGCGTTTCCAGCCAGTCGTCCAGCGTATATAGCGTGGCGCCCGCTGCGGCCATTTCCATAAATGCCTGCGCGCTGTCGTCGGGATTGATATTTACGCCGCGACAGCCATCGGTAATTACATTCACCGCATAGCCCAGACGCAGCGCATCCAGCACGGTAAATTTCACGCAGTAATCCGTAGCCAGTCCCAGCACAATAAGCTCGTGTATCTCATGGTGCTGTAACCAGCCGTTAAGCGCGGTCTCATTGCGCTGGCCGTTATCGAAAAAAGCGCTGTAGCTGTCGATAGCCGGGTTTTCGCCTTTGTGGAATATCGCGTCAACGCCAGACTGCTCGAGTAGCGGATGCAGTGCGGCACCCTCGGTGTGCTGCACGCAGTGTGTAGGCCACCAGGTTTGTGGCAGGCCGTCAAGCTCGCCTTGCGTGTAAGGCTCGGCCTGTTGCTGGCTGGCGAAACTGCCGTGATTTTGCGGATGCCAGTCCTGGCTTGCCAGCACCGCGTCGCCACGGGGTTTACACCAGCGAATCAGCGTGTTGGCTACGCCTATCGTGCTGTCGCCATCCGCGACCGCCAGCGCACCACCGGCACAAAAATCATTCTGTAAATCCACCAGCAGCAGGGCACGTTGCGTCATGGTTTGCTCCTTAATCATCCAGGGTCAGTTCGCCGCGCAGGTTTTGCGCCATCGCACGGCGAATACCGTCGGCATCCAGCCCTTTGCTTAACAGCCAGTGTAACTTGGTAAGCGTGGCTTCTACCGTCATGTCAGCGCCGCCGACCACGCCCGCATGTGCCAGCGCGTTGCCGGTGGCGTAGCCGCCCATATTGACTTTGCCAGACATGCATTGTGTAAGGTTAACCACCACAATGCCGCGTGCGCTGGCCTCTTTTAGCTCGTTGAGGAACTCGCGGTTTTGCGGCGCATTACCCACGCCGTAGGAGCGCAGGATCAGGGCTTTTACCGGCTGGCGCAGGAAGTTACGCACCACATCGGCAGAAATGCCAGGATAAATCGTGACCACGCCAATCGGCTGCGGCGTGATGTTATGCACGATAAGCTTGCCCTGGCCGTTTGGTGCAGGCGGTGTATTGAGGCGGCGAATATGGATACCGGCTTCAAGCAGCGGTGCCAGATTGGGTGAAGCAAAGGCATCAAAACCATCAGCGTGCGCTTTGGTGGTGCGGTTACCGCGATAGAGGCGGTTGTTAAAAAACAGCGCCACTTCGTTAATAGGGTAGTTTGCCGCCACAAACAGCGCATTAAGCAGGTTGGTTTGCCCGTCAGAGCGCAGTTCCGCCAGCGGGATCTGTGAGCCCGTGACAATCACCGGCTTCGCTAGGTTCTCCAGCATGAAAGAAAGCGCTGAGGCAGTAAATGCCATGGTGTCGGTGCCGTGCAAAATGACAAAGCCGTCGTAGTCGTCATAGCGATCGCGAATATCATCAGCGATGTGCTGCCAGTCGTCCGGCGTCATGTCGGAGGAGTCCATTAGCGGCTGATATTCATGAATGGTGAAGTCAGGCATTTCCTGGCGGTGAAATTCAGGCATCAGCGCCAGCTGGCGCTGCAGATGACCGGACACCGGAATGTATCCCTGTTCAGAGCGCTGCATACCGATAGTTCCGCCGGTATAGGCGACGTAAATAGATTTTTTTTTCATGAAAGACTCTGCGCGCAAAGAAACAGGCGCTGAGTATAGTGGCACGGCAGGAAAAAAACAGCCCGCAGATGCGGGCTGTTTCAGAGGATTAGCGCACGTCGGCGCAGCGCATACAAATCGCGTAGCGGTTACGCGGGTCGTTAAGCGTCGAGAGTTTATCGCCTTCGGCTTTTAGCACTTCGGCGGTCTGGGCCAGGGGGGCCGGCAGCAAGGCCTGTAATGCCTGGGGCAGCATGGCGCGCACGGAACCGCTGAGGCTACTAAAGACAATATCCATAAAGCTCGCTTCGTCCTGGTAATAATTCAGGTGCCAGCTTTTCATCTTCGCCAGTTCTGCGGCTTTTTTCACCGCATCATCAAAATCACCGAGGCTGTCTACCAGCCCAATCTCTTTGGCATCAAGACCGGTCCAGACGCGACCTTTGGCAATCAGGTTGACCTGATCCGCAGTTTTCTTACGTGAGTCAGCAACCAGCTTAACAAAGCGCAGGTAGCCGTTTTCGATGCTGAGCTGCATCAGCTGCTGCACTTCGTCTGGCAACGCTTTGGTGACCGCCACGTCTGCCAGCGGTGAAGTGGCGACGCCGTCGGTGTGAACACCGATGCTGTCGAGGCTGTTCTCAACCGTGTTGATAATGCCGAAGATGCCAATAGAGCCGGTGAGGGTGGTCGGGCTTGCCACAATGTAGTCGGCAGGCGTGGAAATCCAGTAGCCGCCGGAGGCCGCCATGCCGCCCATAGAGACCACGACCGGTTTACCTGCCGCTTTGGCGGCCGCCAGTTCTTCGCGGATGGTTTCGGAGGCACTGACGCTGCCGCCAGGGCTGTTGACTCGCAGCACAATGGCCTTCACTTTTGCATCAAGACGCGCATCGCGAATCTGTGAGGCAGTGGTATCGCCACCGACATTGCCCGGCGTTTCTACGCCATCCATGATCGCGCCGTTGGCGTAAATCACGGCAATAGCATCACCCGTTTGCGGCGCCTTTTTCACCAGGTAGTCGTAATAGCTGATGGCGCTGTAGTCTTTATCTTTTGCATTCCAGCCAAACTGTTTAACCAGCTCTTTGCTGAACTGCGCCGCCGAGCCGAGTTTATCGACCAGTTTATTGTCGAGCGCATATTTCGCGGTGTCACCGCCGTTGCGCTTGAGTGCATCAATCATCGGCTGCGCGCCAGGGAAAACCTGCTGGGCCGGGATTTTTCGATTAGCGGCGATGGTATCGAGATAGCCGTTCCACAGTTGGCCAATCCAGCGGCTGTCGGCTTCACGCGCGGCGTCAGACATGTTATCGCGCAGATAAGGTTCAACCGCTGACTTATAGGTACCGACGCGAAAGACGTGGGTGGTAACTTTCAATTTATCGAGCAGGGACTTGTAGTACAGGCCGTTGGTAGCAAAGCCGTGTAAATCGACCGCGCCCTGCGGTGCCATCCAGACGGTATTGGCAAAACTTGCCAGATAATACTGGCTCTGGCTGTAGTTATCACCGTAGGCGTAAACGTGTTTGCCGCTGTCGCGAAACGACTGCAACGCCTTACCGATATAGCGCAGCGACGGCTGATCGCCACCGGCAAAATCACGCAAATCCAGCACGATGCCAGTGATGTTTTTGTCACCCTGTGCCTGGCGAATCGAATCAACAATGTCGAACAGTGAGTTTTCCTGTAGGCGATCGGAGCTTGCACCAAACAACTGGCGGCCAATAATGCCTAATTTATTGCTGACGGAGGGTTTATCGACCACTACACCGGTGATGTCCAGCAGCAGCGCGCCCTGGCTTACCGGCTGTGAGGAGCCACTGCTGCTAAACTGCGCCCAGATGCCGATGCCAATCAGCACCAGGAAAATAAAAAACAGATTCAACACCAGGTTTCTGACGAAATTGAGCAGCCGCCAGCTCCACCTGAAAATGCTGGCTATACCTCGCCATAGTGTGCGCATGTCTTCTCCATTACAGGATGAATGGCCAAATCGCGGCCAGAATGGTGGTTATCCTAAATACCCATCGGCCAAAAGTCAGCAGGAATTGCCGCACTCGCTGTAACAATTGTTGCCGCTGTGTTAGCTTCGAAGCCACATTTTCGACTGGAGCCTGTCAAATGGATGCATTAGAACTGCTCGTTAACCGACGCAGCGCCTCACGCCTGGCGGAGCCTGCACCAACGGGAGAAGTGCTGGAAAACATTCTGCGTGCGGGCATGCGCGCGCCGGATCACGGTACACTGCAACCCTGGCGCTTTTTCCTGATTGAGGGGGAAGGGCGTGAGCGCTTCAGCCAGTTGCTGGACGCTGCCGCGCTGGAAAGCGGGCTGGACGACAAGGCGCGTGAAAAAGCGCGTACCTCGCCGTTTCGCGCACCACTGATTATTACCGTGGTGGCGCACTGCACCGAGCACCATAAGGTGCCGCAATGGGAACAGGTCATTTCTGCGGGCTGCGCGGTGGTGCAGATGCAAATGGCCGCAGTAGCACAAGGCTACAATGGCATCTGGCGCAGCGGCCCATGGACTGACCATCCCAAAGTGCGTGCCGCGTTTGATTGCCGCGAGCAGGACCAGATTGTAGGTTTCCTTTATCTGGGGACGCCGCAGCTTAAAACCTCTACCACTATCAGCGTGCCGGATACTGCGCCGTTCGTGCGCCGTTTCTGATTCTGGCTCGCAAAGCTGTCTGGATTGTGACCGGTTGCGGCGCAATTCAGACCGCCACTCTTACCAGTCTGCCATTCTGGCGCTACCATATGTCACATTGCCAATGACAGGAGAGGTCCATGAGCGAGCAAGCTATTCGTTTGACGCAATACAGCCACGGTGCCGGCTGCGGATGCAAAATTTCACCCAAAGTGCTTGAAACTATTCTGCACAGTGAACAGGCGAAGTTTACCGATCCGCAACTGCTGGTAGGCAATGAGACGCGCGATGACGCCGCCGTTTATGACCTCGGCAATGGCACCAGCGTTATCAGCACCACCGATTTCTTTATGCCGATTGTCGACTCACCGTTCGACTTTGGCCGTATTGCCGCCACTAATGCCATCAGCGATATCTACGCGATGGGCGGCAAACCCATCATGGCTATTGCCATTCTTGGCTGGCCGCTCGATAAACTTGCCCCGGAAATCGCCCGCGAGGTGACTGAAGGTGGCCGCCATGCCTGCCGCCAGGCCGGTATTGTGCTTGCAGGCGGGCACTCCATTGATGCGCCAGAGCCGATTTTTGGACTTGCCGTCACCGGCATCGTGCCGACCGAGCGCGTGAAAAAGAACAGTACCGCACAGGCGGGATGCAAGCTTTACCTCACCAAACCGTTAGGGATTGGCGTGCTCACCACCGCTGAGAAGAAGTCGCTGCTTAAACCTGAACACGCAGGACTGGCAACAGAGGTCATGTGTCGTATGAACTCTGCCGGTGCAATTTTTGCCGAGCTGGAAGGCGTGAAGGCGATGACCGATGTCACCGGCTTTGGCCTGATGGGCCATCTGAGTGAGATGTGCGAAGGGGCTGGCTTGCAGGCTGATGTCTGGTACGACAGCATACCGAAGCTGCCGGGTGTGGAAGATTACATTGCCCAGGGCTGCGTGCCAGGCGGAACCGGTCGCAACTTTGCCAGCTACGGTCACCTGCTTGGCGCTATGCCGCCGGCATGGCGCGACTTGGTGTGCGACCCGCAAACCTCCGGTGGCCTGCTGCTGGCGGTAACGCCAGATGCCGAGGCTGACGTGCTGGCGCAGGCGCAAACGCTGGGTCTGACGCTTACCGCCATTGGCGAACTCAACGCGGCCCATGCGGGCCGCCCAATGATTGAGATTCGCTGAGCACATGCGGCTGTTTATTGCGGAAAAACCGAGTCTCGGGCGCGCCATTGCTGATGTGCTGCCAAAGCCGCACCGTCGCGGTGACGGCTTTATTGAGTGTGGCAACGGTCAGGTAGTGACCTGGTGTGTGGGCCACCTGCTGGAGCAGGCGCAGCCGGATGTCTATGACAGCCGCTACGCGCGCTGGAGCCTCGCTGATTTGCCCATCGTGCCGGAAAAATGGCGGCTACAGCCGCGCCCGTCGGTGGCAAAGCAGCTTAACGTCATCAAAAAACTGCTGGCTGAAGCAAGCGAAGTGGTGCACGCCGGTGACCCAGACCGTGAAGGTCAGTTGCTGGTGGACGAAGTGCTGGACTATCTGGCATTGGCACCGGAAAAACGCCAGCAGGTGCAGCGCTGCCTGATTAACGATCTTAACCCGCAGGCGGTAGAGCGGGCGATTTCACGGCTGCGTGCCAACAGCGAATTTGTGCCGCTGTGTGTATCAGCGCTGGCGCGTGCGCGCGCTGACTGGCTATACGGCATCAATATGACCCGCGCCTGGACGTTGCTGGGGCGCAACGCAGGTTACCAGGGTGTACTTTCTGTAGGCCGGGTGCAGACGCCGGTACTGGGGCTGGTGGTACGCCGGGATGAAGAGATTGAAAACTTTATCCCGAAGGATTTCTTTGATGTGAAAGCGCACATTGTGACCCCTGCCGATGAGCGCTTCATTGCGACCTGGCAGCCAAGCGAGTCCTGTGAGCCGTATCAGGATGAAGAAGGGCGCTTGCTGCACCGCCCACTCGCCGAACATGTAGTCTCGCGCATTACCGGTCAGCCTGCGTTGGTTACAGAGTACGCCGATAAGCGCGAGTCAGAGGCGGCACCGCTGCCGTTTTCACTTTCCAGTTTGCAGATTGAAGCGGCGAAACGCTTTGGTCTTAGCGCGCAAACGGTGCTGGATACCTGCCAGAAACTCTACGAAACCCACAAACTGATTACCTATCCCCGTTCCGACTCCCGCTATCTGCCCGAAGAGCATTTTGCCGGTCGTCATTCGGTAATGAACGCCATTGGTGTGCACGCGCCAGGGTTACTGCCGCAGCCGGTGGTGGAGCCGGACCGGCGCAACCGCTGCTGGGATGATAAAAAGGTGGATGCCCACCACGCCATTATCCCGACTGCGCGTAGTAGCTCCGTGAAGCTCACCGAGAACGAGCGCAATATCTACGAGCTGATTGGCCGCCAGTATCTGATGCAGTTTTGCCCGGATGCGGTGTATCGCAAATGTACCATCAATCTGGATATAGCCGGCGGGAAGTTTATTGCGAAGGCGCGTTTTCTGGCCGAGGCAGGCTGGCGCACGTTGCTGGGTGCTAAAGAGCGTGACGAAGACAACGACGGCACGCCGCTGCCGGTGGTGGCAAAGGGCGACGAATTGTTGTGTGAAAAGGGTGAAGTGGTGGAGCGCCAGACCCAGCCGCCGCGCCATTTTACTGACGCCACGCTGCTGTCTGCCATGACAGGTATCGCGCGCTTTGTGCAGGATAAAGATTTAAAGAAGGTGCTGCGTGCCACCGACGGGCTTGGTACCGAGGCCACGCGTGCCGGGATCATCGAGCTGTTATTTAAGCGTACCTTTCTGGTGAAAAAAGGGCGCTACATCCATTCTACCGACGCCGGACGAGCGCTTATCCACGCATTGCCGGAGATGGCGGGCAGACCGGATATGACCGCGCACTGGGAATCGGTGCTCACGCAAATCAGTGAAAAGCAGTGTCGCTACCAGGACTTTATGCAGCCGCTGGTGCACACGCTGCATGATTTGATTTCCCAGGCTCGCAGCGCCCCGGTACGTCAGTTTCGCGGGATTGTTGCCCAACAGCCCCCGCAGGCGAAACGCGGTGGTGGGAAAGGAAAAGGGCGCGGCCCTCGCCGTAGCGGCACAGAGCCAGCGCCCGCAGTATAGCCGTCAGATAACGCCCTGTGCCGTCATGGCGTCGGCCACTTTCACAAAGCCCGCGATATTGGCACCGCGCACATAGTTAACCGGCGTTTTGCCATCGTCGCTGGCACCGTGAGTCACGCAGTCGGCGTGAATACGCTCCATAATGGCGTGCAGACGCGCGTCCACTTCTTCGCAAGTCCAGCTTAAACGTGCGGCGTTTTGCGCCATCTCCAGCCCGGAGGTGGCAACCCCGCCTGCGTTGGCGGCTTTACCCGGCCCGAACAGCACGTTGGCTTCCAGCAGCAGTTCTGTTGCTGACAGCGTGGTTGGCATGTTGGCGCCTTCGGCCACCAGACGCACACCGTTGGCAATCAGCTGCTGCGCGTCTTCCAGATCCAGTTCGTTTTGCGTTGCACACGGCAGCGCGATATCCACCGGCACATTCCACGGCTTCTGACCTTCCAGCCACTGCAAATTGAACTCACGCGCGTAATCGACAAGGCGGCCATTGTGGCTGGACTTGATTTCCATCAGGCGTGCCAGTTTCTCTGGCGTAAAGCCTGCTTCGTCAACCACGGTGCCACCGGAGTCAGAAGCGGTAATCACGCGTGCACCTTTGCTCATGGCTTTTTCGATAGCGTACTGAGCCACGTTGCCCGCACCGGAGACCGAGACACGCATGCCTTCCAGCGCCATGTCGTGCTGGCGCAGCATGGCGTCAACAAAGTAAATCAGGCCGTAGCCAGTGGCTTCCGGGCGAATCAGGCTGCCGCCGAAGCTCAGGCCTTTGCCGGTGAACACGCACTCGTTGCTGTTGCTGAGTTTGCGCATCATGCCTGCCATATAGCCCACTTCACGTGCGCCAACGCCGATATCGCCTGCCGGCACGTCGGTGTTCGCACCCAGGTGGCGCCACAGCTCACTCATCAACGCCTGGCAAAAGCGCATGATTTCGCCGTCGCTTTTACCTTTAGGATCGAAGTCGCTGCCGCCTTTGCCACCGCCCATTGGCAGGGTGGTCAATGCGTTTTTGAACGTTTGTTCAAAGCCCAGGAACTTCAGAATGGACAGATTTACGGTGGGGTGAAAGCGCATGCCGCCTTTGTACGGGCCGATGGCAGAGTTGTACTGTACGCGCCAGGCGCGGTTGACCTGCACTTCGTTCCTGTCGTTAAGCCAGGTGACACGAAACTGAATCACGCGCTCCGGTTCAACCAGGCGCTCCAGTAGCGCGTTGTTGAAATAGCGCGGGTTGCGCTCCAGAAAAGGCCACAGTGAAACCATCACTTCCCGCACCGCCTGGGCGAATTCAGGCTGGTGCGGATCGCGCTGCAAGGCACGGGTAAGGAACTGCTCAAGAGTGGGCTGTTGTGTCATTGAAGACTCCTGTCCATAGCGTCAAAATTAAGAAGAAGGTTGTGATGTAAATTTGATTATTTTCTGACTATAACACCAGGAGGGGTCGTTTCGGCAAGTCGAAATGTTCACGTTAACCCAGCGCTCAACGTGTTATTAAAATATGTTGTTCTGCCTGCTATGCTGATTAATAAAGGTTATGTTTATTTTTGATTAAGAAAGAGCTTATTATTATCCCTGCATTGCATCGGCACGGCTTAACTGTCTGTTTTTAACTGAAAGTTGTGACCGTTGTGTGATTGTCTGGTTGCTTTATCGATTAGGCAGGTGGTTAAGCGGGAAGACGTGGGCGCACGGTAATGCGCTATTGTTTATCAGCATGATGATGGGGCACTATTTTCATGGAGGCAATGCGGCATTCTCATTAGAAATATTGACTCATTTCGCTGTCTGCTTTTATTAAACATTCTGATAACCTGCAGCGGAACAGTTATTTTTCACGAGATTTTTCCCCGTTAACATAAATAAAATGACAATTCGGATAATTGCAAATATGAGTACGATGAAAAAATATTTTCTGGCAGGTGCGCTGGCGTTGTTGAGCACATTGCCGGCGGCGGCGCAGCGCGGGCCGCAGGTGAAAGTGGATGTGCCACAGGAGATCTTCACTCAAAGCCGTCAAAAACCGGTGTCCTGCCAGCGTTGCTGCGTTTATGACAATAGCAGCTATAGCGAAGGGGCCATTATTAACGTTGAAGGCAATTTGCTTCAGTGCCAGCGTGAGGCGGGGACCACCGGCACCAATCCCCTTATCTGGCAACGTATAGCGCCATAAAAGCCTCAAGTAACGGCACATCAGCAGGTGCCAGCTCCCAGTCAAACGCCTGTGAGGGTGGGCACCATACCAGCTTGCTGTGGCTTAAAGCACGTATCTCGCCACGGTAGTCTGTCACGTGCCACGCGTGCAGATGTATCAACCGCCCGCTGACTTCACGCTGATGGCTGGCGACATACTCCCCGACGGTGGCGAGGATGCCTAATTCCTCTTCCAGTTCGCGCGCCAGCGCCTGGGGTTGGGTTTCGTCGGGCTCAACTTTCCCGCCGGGGAACTCCCACAGTCCGGGCTGGTCGCCGCAAGCCGGGCGCTGCGCCAGTAAAATCTTGCCATGCTGTTCAATAATGGCGGCTACCACATCAAGCGTTTTCATCGGTTACTCTGAAGAAAGCGCCCCAGGCGGGGCGCGGTGGGGTCAGATGTCAAAAGTTGCCCATATTGGCGCATGGTCAGAGGGCTTTTCCATCGCGCGCAATTGATAGTCGATGCCGGTATCAATACAACGCGCCGCCAGCGGTTGGCTTGCCAGCAGCAGGTCGATGCGCAGACCGCGGTTATCATCAAAGCCCTTAGAGCGGTAATCAAACCACGAGAATTTGTCCTGGGTGTCCGGGTGGGCGGCGCGGAAAGTGTCAACCAGTCCCCAGCCCATCAGACGGTCCATCCATTCGCGCTCTTCCGGCAGGAACGAGCATTTACCGGTACGCAGCCAGCGTTTGCGGTTCTCTTCACCAATACCAATGTCGTTATCCGTGGCGCTGATATTCATATCGCCCATGATAAGCACCGGATTTTCCGGCTTCAGTTCCGTGCTGAGGTAGCTCTGTAAGTCCTGGTAAAATTTCTCTTTGGCCGGGAATTTAAGCGGATGGTCGCGGCTTTCACCCTGCGGAAAATAGCCATTAATCACGGTGATATTGCCAAGCGATGAAGGGATTTCGGCCATGATGATACGGCGCTGGGCGTCTTCGCCGTCGCCTGGAAAACCACGGCGCACTGATACGGGCGTGGCTTTGGTCAGTAGAGCCACGCCGTAGTGACCTTTCTGACCGTGATAAAACACGTTGTAACCGAGCTTTACCACGTCCTCAAGCGGGAACATATCGTCGTGAACTTTAGTTTCCTGAAGCCCAATCACATCAGGCTGATGCTGCTCGACAAGCGCTTGCAGTTGATGGGGACGGGCACGCAGGCCGTTGATATTAAAAGAGACGAATTTCATAGTCGCGACACTGTGCAAGGTGAATAGTGGCAGGATGGTAGCAGAAAACCCCGCGCTATGCTTCCCGGTGCGCGACGCCTGTGGCTGTTGCTGTAATTGCTGCACGTAATTAAAGCGATGCATGCACAATCTCAGCGCGCTGTGCACGTAAGTGGCGCAAATAACACACGTAAATGTTATTGCCGATCACAATTCCAGAATGATATTCCGCAAATGAATAATTTTTCTTTTCTTCGTGCTGTGTAAGGCACTTCCTCTCGATTTTATGCACTTTATATGCATTTAGAGTGAATAAGCGCTTCGCTTAACTCATTGATATTCCGTCGCAGCCTCAATTTTATGCAGTATTCCCCCCTGGCTGGCATGAACGCTGCAAACTACAGTCACAGTAAGTTAATGCATTTATTTAACTTGTCATTTACCACAAATTAACCTGCCGAGGTGGCTATGTCTCATCATGTGACCCGTAAGGATTTTGATAGCTGGATGGTGCCCGTGTACGCCCCGGCCGCGTTTATTCCGGTGCACGCCGAGGGCGCGCGCGTGGTGGATCAGGCAGGTAAAGAGTACATCGATTTTGCCGGTGGCATTGCGGTTAACGCGCTGGGACACGCGCACCCTGCGCTTCGCAAAGCGCTGGAGGAGCAGGCCGGCAAACTGTGGCATACCGGTAACGGCTACACCAACGAGCCGATTCTGCGTCTGGCAAAACAACTCATTGATGCCACATTTGCTGAGCGCGTTTTCTTTTGCAATTCCGGCGCAGAGGCCAACGAGGCAGCTCTTAAACTGGCACGCAAGTACGCGCACGACACCGTAGGTCCCCACAAAAGCGGTATTGTGGCGTTCAACAATGCTTTTCACGGCCGCACATTATTCACCGTCTCAGCAGGCGGCCAGCCTGCGTACTCACGCGATTTTGCGCCACTGCCGCCGCAGATTGACCATGCGCGCTTTAACGACCTCGCTTCTGCGGCTGAACTCATTAATGAGCACACTTGTGCAGTTATTGTTGAGCCGGTGCAGGGTGAGGGTGGTGTGCTGCCTGCGCGTGCCGACTTTCTGCAGGGGCTGCGTGAGTTATGCAACCGCTACGGCGCGCTGCTGATTTTTGATGAAGTGCAGACCGGCGTAGGCCGCAGCGGTCAGCTTTACGCTTACATGCACTATGGCGTCACACCAGACATCCTGACCAGCGCCAAGGCGCTCGGCGGTGGCTTCCCGGTGGCGGCGATGCTCACAACTGATGCCATTGCCAAAAGCATGAGCGTGGGGACGCATGGCACCACCTGGGGCGGCAACCCGCTGGCTGGCGCAGTGGCGGGAAAAGTGCTGGAAATCATCAACACGCCTGCGGTGCTGGCGGGCGTAAGCGCACGCCATGACCGGATGGTGTCGCAACTCAACGCGCTTGCCGGGCGTCTTGGTTTATTCAGCGAAATCCGCGGTCTTGGGCTGCTGATAGGCGGCGTGCTGGCACCCGCGTATGCCGGTAAAGCAAAGGCGCTGCTGCAAATGGCCGCAGAAGAAGGGTTGATGATGCTGATTGCCGGGGCAGATGTGGTGCGCTTCACGCCCTCGCTGATTATTGATGAGCGCGACATTGACGAAGGGCTGGCGCGCTTTACCCGCGCCTGCGAACGTTTTGTCGCGGAGATGCCATCATGATGACGGTGCGCCCGGTGGTCTGTGCGGATGCTGCAGCACTGCTGGCGCTGGCGAATAAAACCGGCGGTGGCCTGACCTCATTGCCTGCTGATGAGGCGACACTTGCCGCCCGTATTGAGCGTTCGCTGCGCACCTGGCGTGGCGAGTTGCCGCCGGGTGAGCAGGGCTACACGTTCGTGATGGAAGAAAGCGCGTCGGGGCGCGTGGTGGGCATCTGCGCCATTGAAGTCGCGGTTGGGTTAACTGAACCCTGGTACAACTATCGTGTGGGTACGTTGGTGCATGCCTCAAAAGAACTGGGCGTTTACAACGCGTTGCCAACGCTGTCGCTCAGTAATGACCACACCGGCTTTAGCGAGCTGTGTACGCTGTTTCTCGACCCGGAGTGGCGCAAGGAGGGCAACGGCCATCTGCTGTCAAAATCGCGCTTTTTGTTTATTGCCGCGTTTCGCGAGCATTTCAGCGACAAGCTGGTGGCCGAGATGCGTGGCGTGATTGATGACCAGGGGCGATCGCCATTCTGGGACAGCCTTGGTAGCCGTTTTTTTTCGATGTCATTTAGCCGCGCCGATCGTTTGTGTGGCACCGGTCAAAAGGCCTTCATTGCTGAACTGATGCCTAAGCACCCGCTCTATATTGATTTTCTTACGCCTGAGGCACAGGCGGTGATTGGTCAGGTGCACCCACAAACGGCACCGGCGCGGGCCGTGCTGGAATCTGAAGGGCTGCGCTACAGTCATTATATCGACATTTTTGACGGCGGCCCGACGCTTGAAGGCGAGACGGGCAAGATTCGGGCCGTGCACGACAGCCGGGTGGTGAACGCGCGTATCGGTGAGCGAGCAGGCGGCGAGTTGCCGCTGTGCCTGGTAGCAAATGAAAACTATCACGATTTCCGCGCTGTACTGATGCCAGCCTCACCGCAGACACAAACACTGGTGCTTGATGCGCCAACCGCAGACGCCCTGAAGTGGCAAGAAGGCCAGACGCTGCGCCTGGTGCGGCTTATTCCCGAGGAGAAACACGTATGACACAGTGGATTAACGGTGACCGGGTTGCTGGACGAGGCGAGGCGATGCAAAAAATCTGTCCGGTTTCCGGCGAGGTGCTGTGGCAGGGCTATGCGGCTGACGGCGAGCAGGTGCAGGCTGCAGTGGCCGCCGCGCGGGCGGCGTTTCCCGTCTGGGCGAAATGCCCGCTGAGCGAGCGCCAGGCATTGCTTGAAGACTTTGCCGGACTGCTGGAGCAGCATCAGGAGGCGCTGGCGCAGACTATTGCCCAGGAAACCGGTAAACCGCGCTGGGAGGCGTTGACCGAAGTGAGCGCGATGGTCAATAAAATTGCCATCTCGGTTCGGGCTTATCAGACCCGCACCGGGGAGCAGAGTGCACCGCTGCCGGGTGCCACTGCCAGCCTGCGTCATCGTCCTCACGGCGTGCTGGCGGTGTTTGGCCCGTACAACTTTCCCGGCCATTTGCCTAACGGGCAGATTGTGCCTGCGCTGCTGGCGGGCAATACCGTGGTGTTTAAGCCAAGTGAACTGACGCCTGCGACGGCTGAGGCCGTGATGAAACTGTGGGGGCTGGCCCAGCTTCCAGCGGGCGTGCTGAACATGGTGCAGGGCGGGCGCGAGACTGGCCAGGCGCTGGCGCAACATCCGGGTATTGATGGCCTGCTGTTTA
Organism: Enterobacteriaceae bacterium 4M9; assembly: GCA_010092695.1. Lineage (GTDB taxonomy): Bacteria > Pseudomonadota > Gammaproteobacteria > Enterobacterales > Enterobacteriaceae > Tenebrionibacter. Next base: position 2,189,853 of record JAADJJ010000001.1, read on the forward strand.
CCGGCAGTGCGGCGACAGGCTACTCACTTCATCGCCAGTTTGCCGGACAACCGCAGAAGATTCTGGCGCTGGAGATGGGCGGTAACAACCCGCTGATTATCGATGAGCCGGAAGATATCGACGGCGCGGTACACATTGCTATTCAGTCTGCCTTTATCACCGCCGGGCAGCGCTGCACCTGCGCGCGCCGCCTGCTGGTAAAACGCGGTGAGCGCGGAGATGCATTTTTACAGCGTCTGGTGGACGTTGCAGGCAGGTTGAAGCCAGGCGCGTGGGATGCCGAGCCACAGCCTTTTTTTGGTGGGTTGATTTCCCGCATGGCGGGGCAGACAGTGCTTGATGCGTGGCAGGCGCGGCTGGCATGTGGAGGGAGGGCGCTTTTGACGCCGCAGTTCGTTGACGAGCACAGTTCGCTGTTAACGCCCGGCATTGTTGAGCTTAGCCACGCCCGTGACGTGCCGGATGAAGAAGTGTTTGGCCCGCTGCTGGGCGTCTGGCGCTACGATGATTTTGACGAGGCAATACGGCTTGCTAACGCTACGCGCTATGGCTTATCGGCCGGATTAGTCTCTGCCGAGCGCGTGCTGTTTGACCGCATGCTGCTTGAGGCGCGCGCCGGAATTGTCAACTGGAACAAGCCGCTCACCGGGGCGGCCAGCAGTGCGCCGTTTGGTGGAGTAGGTGCGTCTGGCAACCACCGCCCCGGCGCGTGGTATATGGCCGATGCCTGCGCGTGGCCACTGGCAACGCTCGAAAGCCCCGATTGTGCGCTGCCACAGCAGCTCAGTCCCGGACTCGATTTCTCGAAGGTTGATGTATGAACGCGCGCGAAGCGAATTTCGATGGGCTGCCAGGTCCGACGCACCATTACGCCGGACTGTCTTTTGGCAACGAGGCCTCTATGCGCCATCGCCATCGCGTTTCCAACCCGGCACTGGCGGCACGCCAGGGCTTGCAGAAAATGAAAGCGCTGGCAGATGCGGGGTTTATCCAGGGTGTGATACCACCACACGAGCGCCCGAACCTGCCGCTGTTGCGCCAGCTTGGCTGGCAGGGGAGCGATGCAGAGATTCTGAGTGCGGTGTACCACCAGGCGCCCGGGCTTTTAGAAGCGGTTAGCTCGGCTTCTGCAATGTGGGTAGCAAATGCCGCAACGGTAGCGCCATCGGCAGACACGCTTGACGGTCGCGTGCATCTGACGGTTGCAAACCTGAACAGCAAGTTTCATCGCGCAAGTGAGGCACTGACGACAGAACGTATTCTGCGGGCTATTTTTCGTGATGATAAACACTTCGGTGTACATCGCGCGCTGCCTCAGACGGCGTGGTTTGCCGACGAAGGTGCGGCTAATCACAGCCGGTTTTGCAGCGACTACGGCGATGCCGGGTTGCACCTTTTTATTTATGGCCGTGAGCAGGCGGTGGAAGGTGTGACGCGTTATCCCGCGCGTCAAACGCTGGAGGCCAGTCAGGCGGTTGCGCGCCTCAATCAACTGCCGCCAGAGCGCACGCTGTTTGCGCGCCAGAACCCGGCGGTGATTGATGCCGGTGTGTTTCATAACGATGTGATTGCCGTTGCGAATCGTCAGCTGTTGTTCTGTCACGAACAGGCTTTTCTTGATACCGCTGGACTGTTTGCGCACCTGCGGGAGAAGGTGCCAGGTTTTACGCTCATTGAAGTCCCTGAGCGTGCGGTTTCGGTGGCCGATGCCGTGCAGACCTATCTTTTTAACAGTCAGCTACTGAGCAAACCCGGTGGGGAAATGACGTTGCTGTTGCCGCACGAAGCCCGCAGCCACAGCGGCGTCTGGCGCTGGCTTAATAGCCTGCCAGGCGCAGACAACCCGATTTCAGCGTTAGAAGTCTTTGATCTTCGGGAAAGCATGGCCAACGGCGGCGGGCCAGCCTGCCTGCGCCTGCGCGTGGTACTGACGCAGTCAGAAATGCAGGCGCTCAATCCCGCGGTGCTGATGAACGACGCGCTTTTTGCCACGCTCAACGACTGGGTGGCGCGTTGGTATCGCGACAGGCTCACGGCAGACGATCTGCGCGACCCACAGTTGCTGGAAGAAAGCCGTGGCGCGCTCGATGAGTTAACGCAAATCCTGCAACTCGGCTCGCTGTATCCGTTCCAGCGGGAGGGCGCGTGAGAAACTTTTTACAGCAAACGCTGGCGGGTGAAATGCCTGCCAGCAGGAGCGGCGAGTGTGCCGGACTGCGCTGGTGCTGGCTGGATAACGGTGTATTGTCTGTCGCGCCCCAGGAGCCGGTTTGCGGTGCGCTGGTGCTCAGCGCAGGTATTCATGGTAACGAAACCGCGCCCGTGGAGATGCTGTCTGCGCTCCTTGAGGCACTGGCCCAGGGCGAGATCCCGCTGCGCTGGCGACTGCTGGTGGTACTGGGTAACCCGACAGCCCTGCGCGGCGACTGCCGCTATGTGGCGAACGACATGAACCGGCTGTTTAGCGGGCGCTGGCGCGGTGTGGCGGACAACGCTGAAACGCAGCGAGCTGCGCACCTGGAACAGACGTTGTTAAGGTTTTTTGATGCAGGGCAGGAGACACGGCGCTGGCATCTGGATATGCATACGGCGCTGCGTGAGTCGTACTACCCGCGCTTTGGCGTGTTGCCTGCGCGGGAAGGAGAGTGGGACAGCGATTTTTTGCGCTGGCTGGGTGATGCCGGGTTACAGGCGCTGGTGTTTCACAAGGCAGCTGGCGGCACGTTTACTCACTTCAGCAGCGAGCAGGCTGGTGCGCTCAGTTGTACGCTGGAGCTGGGTAAGGCACGGGCATTTGGGCATAACGATTTATCACAGTTTGCTATTACCGCTGAGGCGCTGCGCGCGCTGCTTAGCGACAGGCCTGCCGCGAGCGCACCGCCACCGCGTCGCTATCAGGTGGTACAACAGTTGACGAAGGTAAGTAATGACTTTGTGTTGCATATGTCAGCACAGGTGCGCAATTTCACTGCTTTCCCACGCGGTGCGCTGCTGGCGCAGGACGCAGAGATACGTTACGAGGTACAGCACCCATGTGAGTATGTGCTGTTCCCCAATGCATCGGTAGCAACAGGGTTACGGGCGGGGTTGATGTTAATCGAGATGTAAATTGTCGCCGTCAGTTGTTGGCGCTGACACGGCTATTTCCCAGTCACTTTGCCCTGCCATAGATCTATTTTGCTTCCTGCGGATGTTTATTCGGATAATTCCAGGTGTGCGACTTTATTTTATTCTGCTGCTGTTATAATATTTCTCCATAATTTCTTGTTAATCAGCCAGATATTAATTTAATTTTCAAACCTTCTTTATCTCTTCTTATTTTCTCCATAATTGCTGGTTTTTTGTTTTTTATGCTTTCATTGTTTTACTGCGGCTATAATTACTTGACTCCTGGCCCCGTAAACTCATTTCCGTCAACGCGATGAACTGACTCGCGGATTAACTGAAAAAGGATAAGATACTATGCGTAAATTAACTGCACTTGTCGTCGCTTCCACTCTGGCTCTGGGCGCCGCGAACCTGGCTCACGCGGCTGACACGACCGCACCGGTGAAAGAAGATGCCGCCAAAGCCCATCCGCATAAAGGTCCACGTGGCCCGCAGATGATGATGATGTTTAAAAATCTGAACCTGACCGATGCACAGAAGCAGCAGGTGCGCGATATCATGAAGGCCGAGCGCGAGAAGATGCCGCGTCCGTCTCTGGATGACCGCAAAGCCATGCAGGATGTGATTGCCAGCGACAGCTTTGACAGCGCAAAAGCGCAGGCGCTGGTTGAGAAAGGTGCCGCAGACCATAAAGCCCGCATGCTTTCCATGATGGAAACCCAGAACAAAATTTACAACATCCTGACCCCGGAACAGAAAAAGCAGTACGTGGCGAACATGGAAAAACAACCTAAAGAGCCGCGTGGCCCAGGTATGAAACAGCCTGCTGCTGAATAATGTCTGACTCAGGCCAGGCCTGAACCGGTAACGCTATTCAAGACCGCCGTTCATGCTCACACTGCGCTATACAGTGAGCATGACCGGCGGTTTTCTTTTGTGCGATTGATGGCGCAGCCTGTGCTGAAAAGGCCTTTATCCGTAGCGGCGAATGGCAAGCCAGCACAAAAGTGAGCCTGCGACCACCATCATCACCCCCTGCCAGAACGACCAGCCCGGCGTTAACCCCAGCCACAGGCTGGCGATGAGTGCGGAGAAAACGGGCGTGAAATAAGAGGCGGTTGCCAGTAGCGTCATGTTGCCATGCTGAATACCGTGGTTCCAGGCGGTGTAGGCAAGCGCGGTAGAGCCACCCATAAAGAGAAGCTGCAGCAGCGACGGTAACGTGAAGTGCAGCGGGGCGGTGTCGGCCAGTGCGAATTTCCCCCACAGCACCAGCGCCGTGGCGCAAAAAAACAGCGGCACGGCATTCTTGCCGCCGCCCCAGCGTTTTGTCAGATTGCAGTACAGCGCCCAGATTACTGCCGCAAAGAAGGCCAGTCCGTAAGCCAGAGGATTACTCAGAATGTTGCCCCACATCTGCATCAGCGACCAGCTGCCGTCGCCGCGCAGCACCTGCATCACGCCACCAAGCGCAAGCAGCAGGCCCGGCCACAGCCACCATGCCGCACGCTGCCCGTTAATCACCGTTGCCAGCGCCACAGTCAGGCACGGCCATAAATAGTTAATCATGCCAAGCTCCAGCGACTGGGCGCGATCGTGCGCCAGCCCGATGCACAGTGCGAGGCAGATTTCATAGCTGACAAACAGTGTCCCGCCGATAAGCAGGTAGCGGCGCGGCAGCGAGGCCGGACGTGGCAGGCCCTGCGTCAGGCATAACAGAATGGCGCTGAACGTGTAAATGAGCGCCGGGCTACCCAGCGGCCCGAAATACTCCGACAGGCTTCGAAACAGGCCCACGGAGGTACTCCACAAAAGAATGGCGACCAGCCCGAGCAGAGTGGCACGCGAGGTTGTTGAGTGCATAAGCGTTTTTCGTAAGATAAAAATGCCCTGCACAAGGCAGGGCAGCGCCCGAAAGAAGGGGCTTATTTCCAGAAATCGTCAAATACCGTGATCGGCGGGCGACGTTTATGCTCGGTTTTCTGATACCAGTTTTCGATAATGGCGCTGGTTTTGGCGTCCAGCGGTTTGCCTTCAAGATAGTTGTCGATGTCTTCATAGGTGACGCCAAGCGCCACTTCATCAGGCAGAGAAGGCCGGTCATCCTCAAGGTCAGCCGTGGGGGCTTTGTCGTAAAGGTGCTGCGGGCAGCCAAGATGCTTGAGCAGTTGCTTGCCCTGGCGCTTGTTCAGGCGAAACAGAGGGTTGATGTCAGTGCCTCCGTCGCCGTATTTGGTGAAAAACCCAGTCAGTGCCTCAGCGGCATGATCGGTGCCCACCACCACGCCGTGGGTCATACCGGCGATGCTGTACTGGGCTTTCATCCGTTCGCGCGCTTTTTCGTTACCGCGCACAAAATCGCTCAGTTCCATACCGGCTTCGCGCAGCGCCTGTTCGCTGGCGAGCACTGCGCCTTTGATGTTTACCGTCATCACGCGGTCCGGTTCAATAAACGTTAGTGCGTCCTGGCAGTCCTGTTCATCGGCCTGGTTGCCGTAAGGCAGGCGTACAGCAATAAACTGGTAATCACTATTGCCGGTTTGCTCGCGTATCTCGCTGATAGCGCGCTGGCACAGTTTACCGGCGAGGGTGGAGTCCTGGCCGCCGCTAATGCCAAGCACCAGCGTTTTGATAAACGGATAGCGCGTGAGATAGCTCTTGAGAAAGTCGACGCTGCGGCGCACTTCTGATTCGGCATCAACATTGGGTTGCACGCCGAGTGCGCGGATAATCTCTTGCTGTAGGCTCATGTACTCCTCCGTAAAATAACGCGCCCGCGGCGGGCGGGCGAAAGTTATTTAAAATTAACCTGCCCGACAAAAAACGACAAGCGAACATGACGCCGCATCGCTGCGGCTGATGCTGTTTTATGCCGTAGTTGGGCAAAACCGTGTCAGATGCATTTGCTATGTGTGCGCAAGCTTCGTTAACAAGTTGAAAAAAATTGATTTATATTCCAGGCTTATTCGACACGCTGAAATAAAAAGAGGATGTAAAATGAACAAACTTGCAGGAGTTGTAGGTGCAGCGGCTGTTCTCGCAATGCTGGCTGGGTGTACGGCTTATGACCGCACTAAAGATCAGTTTACGCAACCGGTAGTCAAAGATGTTAAAAAGGGCATGACCCGTGAGCAGGTGCGCCAGATAGCGGGCCAGCCGTCATCTGAAGTTTCAATGGTACACGCACGCGGTACGTGCCAGACCTATATTCTGGGTCAGCGTGGCAGCCAGATTGAAACTTACTTTGTGGCGCTTGATGATGCCGGTCGTGTGATGAACTCAGGCTATCAGAGCTGTTCAGAGTATGATACCGATCCGCAGGCACCGCAGCAGAAGAAAGTGTTTCAGTAGCAGTACGCCTGAGTGATAAAAAAACCGGCAAATGAGCCGGTTTTTTTATGGGTTTTCTGTAAAGACCGTTTTCAGTGCACTGAACTGCTGCGCCCTAAAAGCCACAGCGCAGCAGCAGTGTTCTGATAATTACAATCCTACAGTCTTGCCAAGACCCATACGGGTTTTAACATCCAGCTCCAGTCCCTGCTTACCGCCAGTCACACCCGTCAGCGTGGTGTACAGCGTTTTGCCGCTGATACGGGTTGTACCTTCAGAGAAGATATCACTTGTATTGTAAACCGTGCCGGTTGTGCCCACAGTCAGCGAACGATCGCCAACGATAGTACCGTGGTTATGTACACCTGCTTTCCCGTAAACATTGGTATTATTTTGTGAGTAGATCGTATTGTGGTTATACAGCGTGCCTGTCGCGGTAACGGAGGTGCTGTTAGCACCTGTGATCCAGCCAAAGTTTGAGAAGTCGTTGCCAACATTCAGCGTCAGGTTATTGCCTGAACTAATGACGCCTGCTGCGTTGTTTTTCTCAGCTGAACCGCTGGCTAACTGGTCGAGCCAACCGGTGCTAATCGTGATATCACCCACAGAGTGAATGGTGGCGAAGTTATTGATCATGGAGCCAGTATTCACCGTGATGCCTTTGGCAGCAGAGATAAGACCGAAGTCATTAGACAGTGATTTGGTGGCGTCAATGTTCAGCGAACCCTGCTCGGCAATCAGGCGGCTGCTGTTGGTATAAAGGCGGTTGGCTTTAATATCAGCAGAGCCTTTAGCGATCATGCCACCTTCCTGGTTTGACATGCCAAAGTACTGAGCGTACATGTTTTTGAAGAGATTACTGTACTGGCTTAACACGGTACCCGTGGTTTTAATGGTGATGTCATTAGTCGCCACCATCAACGCCGCACTGTTATTCACCTCACCGGTTGCTTCGATGTTGATGTCGTGACCAAGCAACAGCCCAGAATAGTTATTGACGGTTTTAGCCTTGATATTCATGGTGCCGTTTTTAGCGTTGAGCGCACCGATATTGTTTTCCACCGCGCCGCTTACGTTGAAATTAACGTCATCTTCAGCAACGATAGAGCCTTTATCGTTCGTTATGCTGGCGGCTTTAATGGAGATATTCTTACCGGAAAGCATCTTCCCTGAAACACTGTTAATGCTGCCAGTGCTGTTAATATCGATGTCGCCTGAAGAAACGATTTGTCCTTCATTTTTGATGGTGCCAGAGGTAATTTGAATACCACCCGCACCAGCGACAATCCCCAGCGTATCTTTACTCGTGGTATCGGCCGTTCTGGTGTTGTTGTTATTCAGCGTGTTTCCGGCAGTGTCAATTTTCACATGACCGTCGGCAGAGCGGATAAGACCCGTTGAGTTATCGAGCGCTTTAGTGGTGGAGATATCCACATCACCCCAGGAGTCAATCTTGCCCTTGCTGTTATCAAACGTTGTAGAGGTGGTGCCAACATAGTAGCCCGTTATCTGACCGCCGCTGTTGTTAAGTTCACCCGTCTTCAGGAAGACGGCGCCAGCGCTAATGCCGGCATCAGCACTTTTACCGGTATTATTCAGGCTATTGCCATTGGTATCGATAGCAACTGAATTGGTAGCGGCGACCTTACCTTGTGAGTTATTGAACTTTCCGCTGCTAATAGCGATGTCAGAGCCGCTGGTTATCTTGCCGGAGTTAATGTTGCTGATGGTGTTTTTATTGGTATTAATGGAGATTGCTTTATCGCTGGCAATCAGACCGGTTTCGTTTTCCAGCGTATTATTTGTTTTGATAGCAATATTGCCGGTGGCCTGAAGGGTAGCGCCGCTGTTAAGCAAACGGCCATTGCTGTCAATCTGAATACCGCCGTCGGCCGCCATGATTTTCCCACGGTTGCGAACGCCCACACCGCTTTCGGTGCTAATCAGATTAATTTTGTTGGCATACATCCCACCTAATTTCGCGACATCAATGCCGTAGGTCGGTTTACTCAGGATGCCGGTTTTGACGGTTCCGGTGACCTGACCGTCAGCGTTGATATAGTTATTACCGGCAATGACCGTTACATCGGAACGGCTATTGATATCCCCCTCAATAACCACAGAGCGTGCCAGAATTTGAGTCGGTGAATCACTGGTGAGGCCGTTAGTGGTGATGCTTCCACCACTGACCGAGTAACCTTTCAACTCGCCGTTTTGCATGTCCGGTTTACCGGTAGTCATCGTGACCTTATCAGTATTGATAAAACCACAGCCTTCACACGTGATGCCGTTCGGGTTGGCGATAATCAGGTGAGCTTTATCACCTGCGACTTCCATCATGCCGTTAAGCGCACTTTTATTTTTAGAGGTCACTTCGTTAAGAATGACCTTGGCAGTGCCGGTGGCGAGGTTGTTGTTACCGGCAATCTGGCCGGCCAGCTGAGTGTTCGCACCATCTTTGCTGTTGTTGAAAATAAGGCCTTCTTTACCCACATTCAGTTTGTCATAAACGTTATGGGAAATGCCGTTAGCGTTAGCGCCAGTAATATTCACAACCGGTACACCATTGACCACGCCGGTAGTGACATTTTTAATACTCAGATCGGCCGCCTGAGAAACGACGGGCAGTGTTAATAAAATAGCGGTAACAATCGGATTAAATTTCGCTAATCCGTGCTGGTATTGACGTTTTTTCATTATATCCTCTGCTTTATTGAAAGGTACTTCCTGGGTGTATGTAGGGACAATTGCGAGAGTCTGAGAAAAGGCTCTCTTTTCCTGGGCAGGTATTCTTGCACTACGGGCAGACTGAATGACCTGTCCAGTATTATCGTGTGTTGCTGCTGGCCGGTAAGATACTGACAGCAACAGGCGAACAAGGCAGATTTAGCCCTCATGAGTAAGGTGCTAACTGACTTATTTATTGCAGGTGCACTATTTCAGTGTCACAACATTATTTGTATCTTCATATATAACGTTGCGGTGAGGTAGGCATGGCGTTTTATTCCGATGGTGATTTCATCATTTCCCTGAACACCGCCGCGATACGTACCTCGTTCACATTATCCATCTCAGGGTTTACCTGGATTTCGCCATCATTTTCTAAGTATTTTACTGGGTGTGTCAAGGGTGGTTACAAAGCAGAACTTTTAACAATCATTGATTTGCAAGGTGTTATTTAGCTGGCTAGTAAAATATAACCACTGCTTGCCCCAAAATAATTAATTTTTATAACTAGTATATTGACGAGTTTTTTTATTGTTTTGTCTTTTGCTTTTGGTGCTTATTGTCATTGTTTTTTTTGATGGTGTTATCAGGAGTATGATTTTTAAAGATGTTGTTTGTTGTTTTCCTCAGTCGGGAAAACAGGTTTTTTTTTGAATGAGAATGTTCTGTTTGAGATGGTTTTTATCCTGATGTTTTTGTATTATTTTTTCATTGCGTTACCTCTGGTAATTTAATCGGTGTTTATGGCTCTTTGCTGAGAGTAAATAAAAACTCCCAGGGAGTTGGCTTTTGTAGCGATGTGTCTGGTATTTATTGGGCCCTTTTCTGAAAAGGGGGAACGATATTGTTGTTTATTTTTATCCGGGTTTGGCAGGCTTTTTATATATGGACAGCGTGTGGCAGGGGTACATCCTGGCGTGCTTTTTGAGTGTCTGTATCAACAGACAGATGATACGCGGAGTGTGTGGTTTTATCGCATTAAATGATATTTTTGGGGGCGCGTTTCACTTATCTTTTCATGTTGTTTAAGCCATATCTATAAAAGATGCCAGCGAGGCTGGCATGTGATATTAAGCCGCTATTACGCGTTGTTGAGAAAATACTACATTGTTTTTCCCAAAAACCAGGAACCCGATGAAAGGGCCGTAATGGGTTCCTGTCATCATTTCACTGGCTAATGCTACGGCATGTTACTTGCTGTATTGGCTGTTCAACTCATTGAGCTGCGTACCCGCTTGCATTTGTAAAACGACAGACTGCTTGCCCAACTCGCCGAGTTCTTTTCTGTCGGCATCAGAAAGCGTGTCTTTGCTGGCAATTTTCGCCATTGCGATAGCTTTCATATTACCTTCGACAATTTTCAGGCGCAGTCCCTGGACTTCCTGGCTTTTCAGTGTTAGCGCAATCAGTTTGGCGTTGGTGCTTTCCTGTAAGCTCTGCGATTTTTTCAGTACTGCCGTCGCGGCACTTTTATCATTGTTACTGTTGGCCTTCATTAGCTCATCACGCATGCTGACGGCTTCGCTATTGGCGCTGTTGATAACACCATTAAACTGGGCAAGATCGGCCTTGATATCAGCCGCATTGGCAGAGGAAAGCGTTTCTTGTTTGGCGGTGAAGTTACCGGCAGACGCACTATTGGCGGTATTTTGCCCGTCACAACCAGCAAGAAGAAAGGCGAGTGCAGCAGCACACAAAGTCAGTTTTTTCATAGAGTTTCCTTGAGGTATCGTCATCCATTGCATGGTGAGTATATCGGGAACCACAGGAAAAGTTGCAAACACGCGCTCATTTTCAGTAACGGAAGTAAAAAACCACCTGCTTAGCAGGTGGCGTTGATTTCACCGCCACAGGGGCGTACTTAACGACCCTGAACAGCAGCCTCTGCCTGTTCTGGACGATTAAAATCTAAAGGCAATAAGGCAAAGCCAAAACCTGCTGCTGGCCACCTCTACAGGGAGTCATAAAGGGATAAAAAAACCGGCCTGCAAGGCCGGTCTGGTTATATCAACAAGCCGTCAGGCTGGCACGCTATTGATTTTCCCTTCACGCGCCCAGACGCGGTGTGCAGCCAGTTGCTGTAAAAATTCATCCATAAAGCTGCCCTGGGTATTATCCGCTTCGATTAACCCTGCATCGGTAGCACTGTCTGCGGTGAGTTTCTGGTGGAACTGGCGTGCATCGCCAAGCAAGCCGATAACTTTAAGATGCTTCCAGGCCTCGAGTAAATAATAGACGGCATCGCCGTTATCAATAATGGAGGCGATATCTCCGCAGGGGACGATAACGGCATCAACGGTAACCGACGGTGTATTACTGAAAGTGCCCATTGCAGTAATGTGCGAGCCATCATCGGCGGTAGTTTCACCCATTCGGCTGTAAAGCAATTTTACGTGCACGCCCGCGTCCTTCAGTCCTTTAAGCACGCCCAGCAGATCGGCTGAACGAACGTTATCGTTGAGCAATACCGCCACCACGCGGCCTTTCACGGTGCCACTGGGTATGGCATACAGGCTCAACGAGGCGTCTTTTTTCAGGCCGTTAACGGCCTCAGGAGGAGCGCGGTTAAGCTGTTCGTCAGTGAGTTCGATACCCAGGTTCTTTGCTACGCCCTGGGCGAGTTGGTTATCAATACGTGTGAGTTCGTCGACCACTCGTTCACAAATATAGGCGCGTGCGACTTTACTGAGCTCAAAGCTGAATGCATCAATAATGTGCTGCTGCTCGAAGGGGGTCTGGCTAAGCCAGAACAGACGTGGCTGCGCATAATATTCCGAGAAGGAGGGACTGCGCTCGCGAACTTTATGCCCGTCCATACGTTCCTGATACGACTCAAAGCCACCGCGATGCGGACCTGGCGGGGTTTCTCGTGGCCAGTTGTCATTAATAGAGTTGGGTTCATAGTTCGCCGGGTTGGTCTCAATGTCCATCTGGTGCATGCCATCACGCTGGAAGTTATGATAAGGGCAGGTAGGGCGGTTAATCGGGATTTCGTGAAAGTTGGGTCCACCAAGGCGGCTGATTTGGGTGTCGGTGTAAGAAAAAAGACGCCCCTGCAATAGCGGATCGTTAGTGAAATCGAGTCCCGGCACGATATGACCTGGGTGAAATGCCGCTTGCTCGTTTTCGGCAAAGAAGTTATCCGGGTTGCGGTTGAGGGTCATTTTGCCCACCAGTTGTACCGGCACCAGTTCTTCAGGAATGAGCTTCGTGGGGTCAAGCAGGTCAAAGTCGAATTTAAACTCGTCTTCTTCCGGGATCAGTTGCAATCCCAGCTCAAATTCCGGGTAATCTCCTGCCTCAATGGCTTCCCACAGATCGCGACGGTGAAAATCCGGATCGCGCCCGGTGAGTTTTTGCGATTCATCCCACAGGAGCGAGGCTTTACCGGCCGTCGGTTTCCAGTGAAAGCGCACAAAAGTGGCTTTACCTTGCGCGTTGATCAGGCGAAAGGTATGAATACCAAAACCTTCCATTGTGCGATAGCTGCGTGGCAGACCACGGTCAGACATGGCCCACACGACGTTGTGCAGCGTTTCCGGCTGTAGCGAGACATAGTCCCAGAACGTGTCGTGGGCGCTGGCACCTTGCGGAATGGCCCAGTGTGGCTCCGGTTTAACGGCATGCACGAAGTCCGGGAATTTTATTGCATCCTGCAAAAAGAAAATGGGGGTGTTATTGCCAACCAGGTCGAAGATGCCCTCATCGGTGTAGAATTTGGTTGCGAAGCCGCGAATATCACGCACCGTGTCAGCAGAGCCGGCGCCACCCTGAACGGTAGAAAAGCGTACAAAGACCGGCGTTTCTTTGTTGGGGTCTGACAGAAATGCGGCTTTGGTAATATCGGCCAGACTTTTGTATGGACGAAATACGCCGTGCGCCGCCGAGCCGCGGGCGTGAACGATGCGCTCGGGAATACGCTCATGGTCAAAGTGGGTAATTTTCTCCCGCAGGATAAAATCTTCCAGCAGCGTAGGCCCGCGCGTACCGGCGCGCAGTGAGTTTTGATCGTCAGCGATGCGTGTTCCCTGGTTGGTTGTCAGTGGGACGTTTTCGCTGCCTTTACGAAATGGCGCTAGCGCGTCCAGCTTCTCGGAATGAGTATCCGGCGCTTTCAGGCTGCCGGACGCGGTGGGTTGTTCGCCCGGCGCACTGGGTTTTGGCTCCGGACGGTGAGAGTTATCTGCCGGGGCAAGAGAATCCAGGCCTGGCTGCGACTCACGTGCGTCGGTTACGGGGGCGGTGTTCGGGTGTTTATTGTGTTTCGACATTAAACTCGTCTCCTATTTTTCATAACTGAAAACTGGTCGTTGTTACGTCTTACTCACGTGGTAAAAAACCCTTCTAACTATAGAACATTCATATGGGCGTGCTTGACGCTGGCAGTAAAGCACGCTGTTAACGCACGGTATGCGCGACGAGCACAGGGCAAATCCGCTATCATTTGGTTTCGCCCGTCAGGAATAAAACGACAAGCCGTGATTATGAAAACTCTTCGTCAACAGAACCGACAGATAATCAGCTATACACCGCGTGTGGAGCCTGCGCCGCCGGACCATGCCCATCGGCTGGATGGCTATCGCGATGTCTGGCAGCTGCGCGGCAAGTTTGTGGCATTTGTGCTGGTGGGCGATGCGTTTTGCCGCTCGCCCAGGTTTGATATGCCGCAGGCGGCCCAGCGTTGGGCCGATCAGGTTCGTCAGGAGGAAGAGGTCTGACAGACCGGCATTTTCTCGCCAACTCACGTCATTAAACTCCCTCAGGCAGTGGCTCTGCTTGTCTTTTCATGTTTTATGCCCGTCACATTCAGCGCCTGTTATCGGTGAGTCAGGAACGCCATTTCCTGGAAATATCCGAAATTTGTCCCGCTCGGTTAAATCTGCCTGCTTTATTGCTTCGCAACGTTTGTCGTCGCTCGAATGGCAATAAAAAAAGGGCGCCCGCGGGCGCCCCTGTTACGCTATTGAACACTTAGCGGTGGGCCAGTTCGGCTTCCTCTTCGCTGTTCATAATGTCTTTATCGGTCTGGCGTAATAACTGGCTGGTGACGGTGCCAGCTGTCATGGAGCCGCTGACATTCAGCGCAGTACGGCCCATATCAATTAGCGGTTCAACGGAAATCAGCAGCGCGACCAGCGTGACCGGCAGGCCCATCGCAGGCAGCACAATGAGTGCAGCAAAAGTGGCACCACCGCCGACGCCCGCGACACCCGCAGAACTGATGGTGACCAGGCCCACCAGTGTCGCAATCCATACCGGGTCAAGTGGATTGATACCGACCGTCGGGGCGACCATGACGGCCAGCATGGCCGGGTACAGACCGGCGCAGCCGTTCTGGCCAATGGTGGCACCAAAGGAGGCTGAGAAGCTGGCAATGGATTCCGGTACACCCAGGCGGCGGGTTTGCGCTTCAACGTTGAGCGGGATACTGGCGGCACTGGAACGGCTGGTAAAAGCAAAGGTCAGCACCGGCCAGACTTTGCGGAAGTATTTGAGTGGGCTGACGCCAGTGATAGACAGCAACAGTGCATGCACCACAAACATAATGGCCAGGCCAAGATAAGAGGCGACCACAAAACTGCCAAGCTTGATAATGTCATGCAGGTTGGAGCCAGCGACCACTTTCGTCATCAGCGCCAGCACGCCGTAAGGTGTAAGCAGCATCACCAGGCGCACCAGTTTCATCACCCAGCTTTGCAGTGTGTCGATAGCGACCAGCACGCGTTCGCCTTTTAGAGCATCTTCTTTAAGCAGCTTCAGTGCAGCCACACCGAGGAAGGCAGCAAAAATCACAATGCTGATAATGGAGGTTGGGCTGGCACCGGTCAGATCGGCAAACGGATTTTTCGGGATAAACGACAAAATGAGCTGCGGTACCGAGAGGTCGGCAACTTTGCCGGCGTAGTTCGACTCAATGGCGTTAAGGCGCGCGGTTTCTGCACTGCCCTGAACCAGACCTTCGGCGGTCAGGCCAAACAGGTTGGTCACCAGTACACCGACCAGTGCAGCAATAAGCGTTGTGAACAGTAAAGTGCCGATGGTCAGCACGCTGATTTTACCGAGTGATGACGCGTTGTGCAGGCGAGCGACGGCATTAAGGATACAGGCGAATACCAGCGGCATGACAATCATTTGCAGCAGCTGTACATAGCCGTTACCGACAATGTTAAACCAGGAGAGGGATTCTTTGAGAACCGGGTTGTCGGCACCGTAAATAAGCTGTAACGCCAGGCCAAAGACAACGCCGACGCCAAGACCCACCAGTACCTTTCTTGCCAGACTCCATTGGCGGTGGCGCATTTGCGCCAGTCCCAGTAGCAAAATAACGAACACAACAATGTTCGCAATGAGTGGAAAGTTCATTCCGTATCTCCTGAGCATTTTTATCAGGTCTGCTCGATTCAGCAGCCTTTATGGGCGCAAGGTTATCAGAACCCACGCACGGGCGTTTATATTCAAACGTAATTGGTTATATGTTTTTTGATATAAAGGCGGTTTTTTTAGCTAACGTTGGTTATCAATAAAGCGTTCAAAGCGGTGTTGTAGCAGCGAAATGGCTTCGCTGGACCAGCGTACGGCATCATTTTTTTGCACATTTTGCGGCATCCACAGCGCAAGAATAAAGAAAGCCATACACACCATACGCTCAAGATGGTTGCCTTTTTGCGTGGTCACTACCGGGAAGCGAAAGCGCCAGCGGCAGGGCCACAGCAGCGGTACGCCCGCTGGCGTCAGCATGTCAGCCAGGATATGGCTCAGATAACCCAGCACCATCCCCTGAATCGCATCGGCAGGGACCAGCCAGCTATCGGGGATTTTCAGATAAAATAGCGTCAGTCCGGCAAACACCGCCAGCAGGCTGTGGGTGAAGCCCCGGTGACCAAACATGCGCGCCACCGGGCGTGATATCCAGGGAATACGTTGACCGAGAAACGATTTGGGATGGTCGATGTCCGGCAGCAGGCAGGTGAGAACGGCCGCAGGCACAATATGCCACCAGTCACCCTGGGCCAGTACGGGCGTCAGTTCAGCATTTTTTGCAAATACCGCACAGGCGATGGAAAAAAGCAGATGGCCTTCTGCCGTCATGATGCAATCCGGGATAACTGTCAATGCATCCAGTATAGGGTTTTTGTACAGTGGAAGAAAGGGTGACGTTGTAACTCTTTATCAACGCTGCGGTAACCTACCCGGCGTGAGTGAGCCGCTACCTGTTGTATGAGTTACATTGTTGGCACAGGCTCAGGCAGAACATGGCTGAACTCCGGGGGTTTTGGGTGTGTCCTGCGCATCCAGGTTCATCGTTGCGAAGCGTCTGGGTCGTGTTAGCGTCCATGCGCCAGGGGCAAAGGGGCAAGAACAGAGCGTGCATCGGCAAATTATCATTAACACGCAATGGTAGTCGCCGGGCCGCATTGCCTGCGCCCGACGCTATATCGCATTACACCCCGAGGTGACGTGCATTCAGTTCGCTCAGCGTAGCGAGTTTTTCATCTGCCAGCGCCCAGCGTGGATCGTTGCGGTTTTCAATGGCAGGAACCACCACCGAGCGCATGCGTGCGGCCTTGGTCGCAATCATGCCGTTCACGGAGTCTTCAAATGCCACGCAGCACAGTGGGTCAACGCCAAGCTGTGCGGCTGCATTGAGATACACCTGGGGATGGGGCTTGCTGTAGGGCAGGTTTTCGGCTGAGGCGAGCGTGTCAAACTGCTCACGAAGCTCAAACATAGTCAGTACGCGCTCCAGCATACGCAGTGGTGAGGCAGAGGCCAGACCCACTTTCAGCCCGCGCGCTTTGCACAGTGCCACAGCTTCTTTAACGCCAGGCAGTAGCGGGCGCTCTTCTTCAACCAGTGAAATGGCGCGAGTGATGATGCGGTCGGTGACATCGGCTTTGCTGGGGCCGTTCCACGGCTGGCGTGCAAACCACAGATCCACCACCAGATCGATACGCAGCCCCAGCGGGTCAGGCAGTTCGCTACGTCGAGTGATATCCACACCGATGGAGGCCAGCACTTCAAGCTCTGCGCGATCCCAGAGCGGTTCAGAATCAATTAATAATCCATCCATATCAAATATTGCGGCAAGTATCTGGCGCTGCTCTGACATCAGTTACGACTCCTGTTCTATAAAATTACGCACTGTTCTATCAATAGCGTGAAACCGCGCCGCTGACCAGCGTATTCAACGGTCTGTGCGGCAAAAGTCAGGCGAAAACGGGCGGGACAGGGTAAACTTAGCCCTTTGAGAAAGCGTCAGTCGAACAAGGGGAAAAAATGACGTATCAACAAGCGGGACGCATTGCGCTACTTAAACGAGTCGCCGGATGGGTGATTTTTATACCCGCGGTGATTTCCACGCTTATTTCACTACTGAAATTCATGTATCAGCGCAGCGAAAAGCAGCCGGGTATCGACGCGGTGATGATGGATTTTGCTCACGTTATGATTGAAATGGTGCGTTTCAATACGCCGTTTCTCAACATCTTCTGGCATAACTCGCCGCAGCCAAATTTCCACAGCAGTCTGAATGTTGGCTTCTGGATTATCTATATTCTGATTTTTGTGGGGATGGCACTGCAGGCCAGCGGCGCACGTATGGCACGTCAGGCGCGCTTTTTGCGAGAAGGCGTTCAGGATCAATTGATTCTGGAGAAAGCAAAAGGCGAAGAAGGTTTAAGCAAGGAGCAGCTTGATGCACGCGTGGTGGTGCCGCGCCATACGATTTTCCTGCAAATTTTTCCGCTTTATATTTTGCCAGTGGTGCTTATTGTACTTGGCTATATATTCTTTCATCTGCTTGGTTTTCTCTGATTCCCGGCAGAAATAAAAAACGCCCCGCGCTAACCTGACGGGGCGTTTTTTTATGGGCCTCAGACTGCCAGTACTCTGTCGAGCGTGCGCTGTGCCGTCTCGATATGCTCTCCACCAAAGAGTCTGGCGCGGTTAATCAACGTGTAAAGCTGGTAAATTGGCTGCCTGTCCAGGAAGCCTTCTGGCAGTGGCGTGACAGACTGATAGCCGTCATAGATTTGAGGTGGCTGCTCCTGATGTAACGGTAGCATCGCGAGATCGCATTCCCGGTCACCCCAGTAGCAGGCCGGGTCAAACAGGAACGGGCCTTCTGGCCCCAGTGCGCAGTTTCCTGACCACAGATCGCCATGCAAGAGCGACGGCTGCGGCTGGTGGTTTGCAAGACGACTTTGTATGGCATCGACAATGCCGTCGATATCGCCAAAAGACAGCCCTTTTTCAGCGGCCAGCTCCAGCTGCCAGCCGATGCGTTGCTCTGAGAAGAAGGTCGACCAGCGTCGCTGCCAGCTATTGGGTTGCGGTGTGGTGGAAATGTGGTTGTCAAAGTCGAGGCCGAACTGTGGTTGATCGCTCCACTGATGCAGGCGAGCGAGCTGCTGACCCAGCAAAAAAGCGTTGTGCGCATCCAGTGGCCGTGGCTCAAAATATTCCAGTACCAGGAAACTTTCGTCGCGTGTGCTTCCGACCGCTAATACTCCTGGCACCAGTACGGTGTTACTGCGCGCCAGCTGCGCCAGTTGGTCGGCTTCGGCGGTAAAGCAGGGCAACATGTCCCGGGTGTCGCTTTTGACGAAAATGTTGTGTCCGTTAAACTGCGCCCGCCAGGCCGAGTGGATTTCGCCGCCAGGCAAAGCGCTACGCTGGCTTGTTTCTCCGTCACCCAACTGCTCGCTCAATAAACGATCGATGGTTTGCCACATATCATTTTCTCCCGCGTTGTCAGGCCAAATCATGGCACATTGTTCGGGGGCAAAACCGGAACTGCCGCACAACTTCACCCCAAAGACGCTGATTTTTTTAGGGTTATTGCTGTTCCTTTAGCCACTCTTCCTGCGTAACAACGCGCACGTCTGGCTCCTGGCCCAGCGCCAGTTTACCCAGACCGCGCGCCAGGGCTTCGACCTCCTGAGCGTTGAGTGTACTGGTCAACGTCCATATACCGGGACCCGGTTCGTGCAGCTTGCCATCTTCATCCGTCAGGGTGAGAGAGAAACCAGCGCGCGTCATTTCGTTATTGAGTTCATTTACGGGGGTAAGGCCGGTGGCTTTGTGGTCGATAGTAATCATGTAGCGGGTAACGTTAGTACTGCTCATGGTTTACCTCATTGTTATCCTGAGTTTTTCTATCGCGAATGTTCAGCATAGCCTGGCTGGTGATTTTATCTACAATACAGCAATAAGCCTGAAAGGTGCATGTGTTTACGTGCGGAAAATATATCCACATAGTTTGTGTTATTAATCCGGTTTTTTTGCCTGAAAAAGGATGCCTTATAATAACCTGCTGATTTATTGCATGATGATAGTTAAGCCTGGTAGGCTTTATAATAATTAAATCATTATCAGAACCCGCTTATTCTAAAAAAAAGACGGTTAACGCATTGCTATGTTAATTGGCGATTTTTATAATTCGTCACCTTTCCGGATATATCTTCCCTTGAATCTGCAATGCGGCTTTGTGAACATTGCTGTTCTTTTGTTGTATGGATAACGTATTTAAATGAAGCAACGTAAGATAATACCTGCACTCTTTATGTTGGTGAGTGGGACATTTGTCGCGCCTTTTGCAGCCGCAGACAGTTCAGTTTTCACCGTGATGGATAACCCGGCGGTTGCAAAAAAACCGTTTGAAGGCAATCTCAATGCAGGCTACCTGGCGCAGTCGGGTAATACGCGTAGCTCATCGCTGACGGCTGACTCCACGCTAACCTGGTATGGAAGCGCTACCGCCTGGTCACTGTGGGGCACGGCGAATAACATGTCTTCGGATGACCAGCGTTCTTCGGAGAAATATGCGCTGGGTGGACGTAGCCGCTATAACCTGACGGATGCGAATTATCTCTTTGGCCAGGCCGGGTGGTTGACCGACCGTTATAACGGCTACCGCCAGCGTGATGTACTGACGGCGGGTTACGGGCGCCAGGTGTGGAACGGACCTGAGCACTATCTGCGCCTTGAGGCCGGTCCAGGCGTGCGTTATGACAAATACACTAACGGTCAGGATAAGACCCAGGCGCTGGGTTATGCATCCGGTGCCTGGACGTGGCAGTTCACCGATAACGCGAAATTCACCCAGGGGGTGTCAGTGCTGGGTACGGAAGACACCACCCTGAACTCCGAAACCGCGCTTGAAGTGGCAATCAACGCGCATTTTGGTTTGAAGGTGGCCTATAACGTGACCTGGAACTCGAATCCGCCAGCGGATGCGCCTGAACGTACCGATACCCGTACCGCAGTGACGTTAGGTTATAAAATGTAATTATTCAGGCCGGGTTCATCCCGGCTTTTTTAACGCGCAGGTGTGGTTTATAACTGCCGTTATTATCGGTGTGTATTATTTAGTGTGATAGTAAATAAATATTGATACAAAAAATACCGGCAGCGCTGAGTGAAAAAAATACCAACAGCTATTCTTTATATACGTAAACCACAGGGTTTGCGGCATTAATATAAAGAGAATAAAACAATGAAAAGAGTAAAAGCAACGGCGGCGGGGATGGTGCTTTCTGCTATCTCTTTTGGTATTTTTTCCGCTGAGTCTGAGCAGCCTGCGAATCAGGAGAGTGCACAGACGGCAGACTCTGCCCCTGAAACCACGGTGGATAACGTGGCTTCATCAACAATGGCCAGTCAGGCAATAAGCCCGCGAGTTATAAAACCGCAGGCATAACCCCCTGACTTTTCCTCACGCATAACGCCGGGTCTGTGCTACCTGGCGTTTTTATTTGCCACCATTGTCCGCAATACATTTAAGTGTCTTCTCGTCATAACGCGGGGCGACAGTGAAGCGCTGAAGTGTTACCATCCGTAATCGCGCGTATCGGTTTTGCGAGCGCGCAGGTTAACGGTCTCACAGCCTGACTCGCGATTGTTGGCGAGACGGCAGCGGGGCCGCAATTTATTTTACAGACACACTTTGTATGTGAGCTTGCGTGTGGCTCACCACTGCAAATAAGGATTATTTAATGCCTGTTATTACTCTTCCTGATGGTAGCCAGCGTTCTTATGACCATGCCGTCAGCCCAATGGATGTGGCGCTGGATATCGGTCCGGGTCTTGGAAAAGCCTGTATTGCCGGGCGTGTTAACGGTGAGCTGGTTGATGCCTGCGATCCGATTGAGCAGGACGCAGCGCTTGCCATTATTACTGCTAAAGATGCCGAGGGGCTGGAAATCATTCGCCACTCCTGCGCGCACCTGCTTGGTCATGCCATCAAACAGCTGTGGCCGAAGACCAAAATGGCTATCGGGCCGGTGATCGACAACGGTTTCTACTATGATGTAGACCTCGATCACACGCTGACCCAGGAAGATATCGATCAGCTTGAAAAGCGGATGCACGAGCTGGCAGAAAAAAATTACGACGTCATCAAGAAAAAAGTCAGCTGGGAAGAGGCGCGTAAGGCCTTTGTTGACCGCGGTGAAACCTATAAGGTGGCCATTCTTGATGAAAACATCAGCCACGATGATAAACCGGGGCTGTATCACCACGAAGAATACATCGACATGTGCCGTGGTCCGCACGTGCCGAATATGCGCTTTTGCCATAACTTCAAGCTGATGAAAACCGCTGGCGCTTACTGGCGCGGCGACAGCAACAATAAAATGTTGCAGCGTATCTATGGCACCGCGTGGGCAGATAAGAAAGAGCTTAAGGCCTATCTGCAGCGCCTGGAAGAAGCTTCAAAGCGCGATCACCGTAAAATTGGTAAACAGCTTGACCTGTACCACATGCAGGAAGAAGCACCGGGTATGGTGTTCTGGCATAACGACGGCTGGACCATCTTCCGCGAACTGGAAGTGTTTGTGCGCTCCAAGCTCAAAGAGTACCAGTACCAGGAAGTGAAAGGTCCGTTCATGATGGACCGCGTGCTGTGGGAAAAAACCGGCCACTGGGATAACTATAAAGATGCGATGTTCACCACCTCGTCTGAGAACCGTGAATACTGCATTAAGCCAATGAACTGCCCGGGCCACGTACAAATCTTTAACCAGGGCCTGAAGTCCTATCGCGACCTGCCGCTGCGCATGGCCGAGTTTGGTAGCTGCCACCGTAACGAACCGTCGGGTGCGCTGCACGGCCTGATGCGCGTGCGTGGCTTTACTCAGGACGACGCCCATATTTTCTGTACTGAAGACCAGGTGCGCGATGAAGTAAACAGCTGCATCCGCATGGTGTACGATATGTACAGCACGTTCGGTTTTGAAAAGATTGTGGTGAAGCTCTCCACTCGTCCTGAAAAGCGTATCGGCACTGACGATATGTGGGACCGCGCAGAAGCGGATCTCGCGATGGCGCTGGAAGAGAACAACATCCCGTTTGAGTACCAACCGGGCGAGGGCGCTTTCTATGGTCCTAAAATTGAATTCACCCTCTACGATTGTCTGGATCGCGCCTGGCAGTGCGGTACCGTGCAGCTCGACTTCTCGCTGCCGTCTCGCCTGAACGCGTCCTACGTAGGGGAAAATAACGAACGCCAGGTGCCGGTCATGATTCACCGTGCTATCCTGGGGTCAATGGAACGCTTTATCGGTATCCTCACTGAAGAGTTTGCCGGCTTCTTCCCGACATGGCTTGCGCCTGTGCAGGTTGTGGTGATGAATATCACCGATGCGCAGTCTGAATATGTCGAAGAACTGGTGCGTAAACTGCAAAGTGCAGGCATTCGAGTAAAAGCGGACTTGAGAAACGAGAAGATTGGCTTTAAAATCCGCGAGCATACTCTTCGTCGTGTTCCGTATATGCTGGTTTGTGGCGACAAAGAAGTCGAAGCCGGCAAAGTGGCGGTGCGTACACGCCGTGGTAAAGACCTCGGCAGCATGGACGTCAGCGACGTTATTGCTAAGCTGCAAGAAGAGATTCGCAGCCGCAATCTTCACCAACTGGAGGAATAAGGTATTAAAGGCGGAAAACGAGTTCAAACAGCGCGCCCGAATCGTATTAACGGTGAAATTCGCGCACAAGAGGTTCGCTTGACAGGTCTGGATGGCGAGCAGATTGGTATTGTCAGCCTGCGTGAAGCAATTGAGCAGGCTGAAGAGGCCGGTGTCGACCTGGTCGAGATCAGCCCTAACGCCGAGCCGCCCGTGTGCCGTATCATGGATTACGGCAAGTTCCTCTATGAAAAGAGCAAGTCTTCTAAAGAACAGAAGAAAAAGCAGAAAGTTATCCAGGTCAAGGAAATCAAATTCCGTCCTGGTACTGATGAAGGCGACTATCAGGTAAAACTCCGCAGCCTGATACGCTTTCTCGAAGAAGGCGATAAGGCCAAGATCACCCTGCGTTTTCGCGGGCGTGAAATGGCCCACCAACAGATCGGTATGGAGGTGCTTAACCGCGTCAAAGACGATCTGAGTGAACTGGCAGTGGTCGAGTCCTTCCCGACGAAGATCGAAGGCCGCCAGATGATCATGGTGCTCGCTCCTAAGAAGAAACAGTAGGCCTTCAAGTAACATCAGCCTGTGGGACTCCGGTCTCACAGGTATGTTGTTCGCCTGGGTTTCGTTTATTAACAATGCGAAGTGGAAGTTATTAAAATGCCAAAAATTAAGACCGTACGCGGTGCTGCTAAGCGCTTCAAAAAAACCGGTAAAGGTGGTTTTAAGCACAAGCACGCTAACCTGCGTCATATTCTGACTAAAAAAGCGACTAAGCGTAAACGTCACCTGCGCCCGAAAGCCATGGTTTCTAAAGGCGATCTGGGTCTGGTCATCGCGTGCCTGCCGTACGCATAAGCTAACGTTTTTTAACTTTTTAAAAGAATAGATACAGGAGAGAGCACATGGCTCGCGTAAAACGTGGTGTGATTGCACGTGCACGTCATAAAAAAATTCTGAAACAAGCTAAAGGTTACTACGGTGCGCGTTCTCGCGTATACCGCGTTGCCTTCCAGGCTGTTATCAAAGCTGGTCAGTATGCTTACCGCGACCGTCGTCAGCGTAAGCGTCAGTTCCGCCAGCTGTGGATTGCACGTATCAACGCTGCAGCACGTCAGAACGGTTTGTCTTACAGCAAATTCATCAACGGCCTGAAAAAGGCTTCTGTTGAAATCGACCGTAAGATCCTGGCTGACATCGCCGTATTCGACAAAGTGGCATTCACTGCACTGGTTGAAAAAGCGAAAGCAGCTCTGGCGTAAGCCGGTTATCAGAGGGAGCTCAGGCTCCCTCTTTTACTTTTCGTCGATTCAGTGCGCTAACTGACCTGTTCTGCGGATTAACAGCATCAATTTATTGACTTTTCATAGCGTAACTCGTTCAATAGAAACCGTTCGATCCCACTGTAAGGTAACTGCAAGCATGACTGCTGCTATTTTCCGCTTCTTTTTTTACTTTAGCTCCTGACTTCAGGGGACTTCGCGCGTAAGAAAAGAAACGGAAAGTACGCTGAAGGCCTCCTGTATGGAGGCCTTTTTTTTACCCGACAATTTTGCATACAGACCAATGACTCCGGCCCCATTTGCCGGCATAAGAGGAAAACCATGTCACATCTCGCAGAGCTGGTTGCCAGCGCAACGGCAGCCATCAATGAGGCTCAGGATGTCGCGGCACTGGATAACGTGCGCGTTGAATATCTGGGCAAGAAAGGGCACCTGACCCTTCAGATGACCACCCTGCGCGAACTGCCGCCGGAAGAACGCTCCGCCGCAGGCGCGGTGATTAACGAAGCCAAAGAGCAGGTGCAGCAGGTTCTCAACGCGCGTAAAGCCGCGCTTGAAGGTGCTGCGCTGAACGCTCGCCTGGCGGCTGAAACCATCGACGTTTCGCTTCCAGGTCGCCGTGTTGAAAATGGTGGCCTGCACCCGGTAACGCGTACTATCGACCGTATTGAAAGTTTCTTCGGTGAGCTTGGTTTTACCGTGGCGACCGGTCCGGAAATTGAAGACGACTACCATAACTTCGACGCGCTCAATATTCCGGGTCATCATCCGGCACGAGCTGACCACGACACTTTCTGGTTCGACGCCACCCGTTTGTTGCGCACGCAGACTTCAGGTGTGCAAATCCGCACAATGAAAGGCCAGCAGCCGCCGATTCGTATCATCGCGCCGGGCCGCGTCTACCGTAACGACTACGATCAGACCCACACCCCGATGTTCCACCAGATGGAAGGTCTGATTGTTGACACCAACATCAGCTTCACCAACCTCAAAGGCACGCTGCACGACTTCTTGCGCAACTTCTTTGAAGAAGATTTGCAAGTGCGCTTCCGTCCGTCATATTTCCCGTTTACCGAGCCGTCTGCTGAAGTGGATGTGATGGGGAAAAACGGTAAATGGCTGGAAGTGCTGGGCTGTGGCATGGTGCACCCGAACGTATTGCGCAACGTCGGCATTGACCCAGAAGTGTACTCTGGCTTTGCCTTCGGCATGGGCATGGAGCGTCTTACCATGTTGCGCTATGGCGTGACCGATTTGCGCGCGTTCTTCGAAAACGATCTGCGTTTCCTCAAACAGTTTAAATAAGGGCAGGACAAAACAATGAAATTCAGTGAACTGTGGTTACGCGAATGGGTTAATCCGGCGTTAGACAGCGCAGCGCTGTCTGAGCAAATTACCATGGCAGGCCTGGAAGTCGATGGCGTTGAGCCGGTGGCAGGTGAATTCCATGGCGTTGTTGTGGGTGAAGTGGTTGAGTGTGGCCAGCATCCGAATGCTGACAAACTGCGCGTAACGAAGGTCAATGTGGGCGGCGATCGCCTGCTTGATATCGTCTGCGGTGCGGCAAACTGCCGCCAGGGCCTGAAAGTCGCAGTCGCCACCATCGGTGCTGTGCTGCCGGGCGATTTCAAAATTAAAGCGGCGAAGCTTCGCGGTGAGCCGTCTGAGGGCATGCTGTGCTCGTTTTCTGAGCTGGGTATTTCCGACGATCACAGCGGTATCATTGAGCTGCCGCATGATGCGCCGATTGGCACCGACATTCGCGAATACCTGAAGCTTGACGATAACACCATCGAAATCAGCGTGACGCCGAACCGTGCCGATTGCTTAGGCATTATGGGTGTTGCGCGTGATGTGGCGGTGTTAAACCAGCAGCCATTGAACACGCCGGACATGTCCGCCGTGGCGCCGACCATTACCGACACGCTGGCGATTCGCGTTGAAGCAACCCAGGCGTGCCCGCGCTATCTGGGGCGCGTGGTGAAAGGCATTGATGTCACCGCGCCAACGCCGCTGTGGATGAAAGAAAAACTGCGCCGCTGCGGCATTCGTTCTATTGATGCGGTGGTTGATGTCACCAACTACGTACTGCTTGAACTGGGCCAGCCGATGCATGCCTTCGACCTGGACCGCATTGATGGCGGTATTGTGGTGCGTATGGCAAAAGAGGGTGAGAAGCTGACGCTGCTCGACGGCAGCGAAGCGCAGCTTAATGACGACACGCTGGTAATTGCTGACCACAGCAAGGCATTGGCAATGGGTGGTATTTTTGGCGGTGAGCACTCTGGCGTGAACGGGGAAACCCGCAACGTGCTGCTGGAGTGCGCATTCTTTAATCCGCTGTCTATTACCGGGCGCGCACGTCGCCACGGTCTGCATACCGATGCCTCTCACCGTTATGAGCGCGGCGTGGATTCTGCGCTGCAATTTCAGGCGATGGAGCGTGCAACCCGCCTACTTATTGACCTTTGCGGCGGCGAAGCTGGCCCGATTATTGATACCACCAGTAAAGCCGACCTGCCAAAACCCGCTACCATCACTTTGCGCCGCAGCAAACTGGACCGCCTGATTGGTCACGTTGTGCCGGATGCACAGGTGAGCGATATTCTGCGCCGCCTGGGCTGTGACGTAACGGAAGGTAACGGCGAGTGGACTGCGGTTGCGCCGTCCTGGCGTTTCGATATGGCTATCGAAGAAGACCTGGTCGAAGAAGTGGCTCGCGTCTACGGCTATAACAGCATTCCTGATAAGCCGCTGATGGCGAGCCTGATGATGGGTACGCACCGCGAGGCGAATCTTTCTCTCAAGCGCGTGAAAAATATGCTGGTGGACAAAGGCTACCAGGAAGTCATCACCTACAGCTTCGTTGACCCGAAAATTCAGCAGCTGCTGCACCCGCAGCAAGAGGCGCTGATTCTGCCTAGCCCGATTTCCAGCGAAATGTCTGCAATGCGTCTGTCGCTGTGGAGCGGCCTGCTGGGCGCGGTGGTGTACAACCAGAACCGTCAGCAGAACCGTGTACGCCTGTTTGAAAGCGGTCTGCGTTTTGTTCCTGATACGCAGGCAGACCTGGGCATTCGCCAGGATGTTATGCTGGCAGGGGTGATTTGCGGAAATCGCTATGAAGAGCATTGGGACCTGGAAAAAAACGCCGTTGATTTCTATGATTTAAAAGGCGATCTCGAATCAGTGCTTGAACTGACCGGTGAACTTTCTGATATTGAGTTCCGTGCAGAAGCGAACCCGGCCTTGCATCCTGGTCAGAGTGCTGCCATTTATTTAAAAGGCGAGCGCATTGGTTTCATTGGTGTTGTCCATCCAGAACTGGAGCGTAAGCTGGACCTGAACGGCCGCACGTTGGTGTTTGAACTGCTCTGGGAGCGTATCGCAAACCGCCGTATACCGCAGGCGCAGGAGGTTTCTCGCTTCCCTGCTAACCGTCGTGATATCGCAGTTGTAGTCGCTGAAAACGTTCCCGCAGCAGAAATTATCACCGAATGTAAGAAAGTTGGCGCAAATCAGGTAGTTGGCGTAAACTTATTTGATGTGTACCGCGGTAAGGGTGTTGCTGAAGGATATAAGAGCCTGGCTATCAGTCTTATTCTTCAGGATACCAGCCGTACACTCGAAGAAGATGAGATTGCCGCTACCGTTGCTAAATGCGTTGCGGCACTAAAAGAGCGATTCCAGGCATCATTGAGGGATTGAAACTATGGCGCTTACAAAAGCAGAAATGTCAGAGTACCTGTTTGATAAGCTTGGGCTTAGCAAGCGGGACGCCAAAGAGCTAGTTGAGCTGTTTTTTGAAGAGATCCGTCGCGCTCTGGAAAACGGCGAGCAGGTAAAGCTTTCTGGCTTTGGTAATTTTGACTTGCGCGATAAAAACCAACGTCCCGGGCGTAACCCGAAGACCGGCGAAGATATTCCCATCACGGCGCGCCGTGTGGTGACCTTCCGTCCAGGTCAAAAGCTCAAAAGCCGGGTTGAAAACGCAACACCAAAAAACAACTGACGTATCAGAACTACAAAGGCCCGCGCAAGCGGGCCTTTTTCTTTAATCAGGGCTGATTCATACGGCTATTTGAGCGAATGGTGGTAAACGTCTTGCGCCGTTGAAAACGGCTCGTAAAATCAACCTCATGCTTTCGATACGTGAAAATTCTGTGATGCTGCCTTTTATTGCCAAACAACGCCGCCGTGAACGCCGCTGGCTTATTTGCCTCGTGCTGTTGCTGCTTGTCGCGGCAGTGCTCAGCTTGTGTGTGGGCGAGCGCTGGATTGGGCCGGGCGAATGGTTGAGCGAATCGGGTCAGCTTTTTGTCGGGCAGATTCGGTTGCCACGTACGCTTGCCGTGCTGCTGGTAGGGGCCGCACTTGCGGTCACCGGAGCGGCTATGCAGGCGCTGTTTGATAATCCGCTCGCAGAGCCTGGGCTGCTGGGTGTGGCCAACGGTGCGGGGGTGGCGCTGGTGGGGGGCGTGCTGCTGGGCCAGGGCGCGCTGCCAGACTGGGGGCTGGGTGCCTGCGCTATCGCCGGGGCACTGGTGGCAACACTGGTATTGCTGCGTTTTGCGCGCCGACATCTTTCCATCAGTCGCCTGCTGTTGGCGGGGGTAGCGCTGGGGATAATCTGTAGCGCGTTGATGACCTGGGCGGTATATTTTTCGACCAGTCTCGACTTGCGCCAGCTTATGTACTGGATGATGGGCGGCTTTGGCGGCGTGAGCTGGGACCAGGGCTGGCTAATGGCTGCGCTGCTACCGGTGCTTATCTGGCTGTGCGGTTGTGCGCGTGCGCTGAACTTGCTGGCATTGGGCGAGTCATCCGCGCGCCAGCTTGGCCTGCCGCTGTGGCTGTGGCGTAACCTGCTGGTTGCGGCAACGGGCTGGCTGGTAGGGGTTAGCGTAGCGCTGGCAGGGGCTATCGGTTTTATCGGTCTGGTCATACCGCACATTCTGCGCCTGCGTGGTATTACCGATCATCGCATTCTGTTACCCGCCAGTGCGCTGGCGGGGGCTGTCACGCTGCTGCTGGCAGACATCATTGCCCGCCAGGCGCTGAGTGCGGCGGAGTTGCCCATCGGCGTAGTAACGGCCACCCTGGGCGCGCCAGCCTTTATCTGGTTACTGCTAAAAACACGCTAAACCTTCAACACTCACAATCAGGAGTACGCTATGCAGGATATTCTGAATACCCCGGTGACAACGATTGATGGCGAGAATACCTCGCTCGCGCAGTGGCAGGGCAAGGTGCTGCTCATTGTTAACGTCGCGTCGAAATGCGGTCTGACGCCGCAGTACGAACAGCTGGAGGCATTGCAGGAAGCGCGTGCAGCGGAAGGCTTCAGCGTGCTGGGCTTTCCCTGCAATCAGTTCCTTGGGCAGGAACCGGGCAGTGAAGAAGAGATCAAAACGTTTTGCAGCATGACTTACGGCGTCACTTTCCCCCTGTTTAGCAAGGTTGAGGTCAACGGCGAGCAGCGTCATCCGCTGTATCAGAAGCTGATTGCTGCCGCGCCTGACGCTATTGCGCCGCAGGTAAAAGGCGATATTTTGTGGAATTTTGAAAAATTCCTGATTGGTCGTGACGGCCAGGTCATTGCACGTTTCTCGCCGGATACCACGCCAGATGACCCGGCACTGACGCAGGCCATTGATGCGGCGCTGGCGAAATAATGACGGTACTTCTGCGCCTGGAAGAGCTTGCGCTGCATGGACGAGTGAGGCCGACGAGCGCACAGGTGCAGCGCGGTGAGTTATTACATCTCATCGGTCCCAATGGCGCAGGCAAAAGCTCGCTGCTGGGGCTGATGGCCGGGCTGCTCAGTGGTGAAGGGCGTATTTTTTTTGACTATAAAGCCCTTGCTGACTGGCAGCCAACGGCGCTGGCGCAGCGGCGGGCGCTGCTGCAACAGCAACAAACGCCGCCATTTGCCATGCCGTTATGGCATTTCCTGAGCCTGCACCAGCTTGATGGTGCCCGTGAGGCCGCGTTGCTTGCACAGGCGCAGGCGTTTGGTCTTGAAGATAAGCTCAACAGGCTGGTCTCAGCACTCTCCGGTGGCGAATGGCAGCGCGCACGCCTGGCCGCTGTGTTGCTGCAGCTGGGCAACCATGACTGCCTGAACGGCAAGTTACTGCTGCTTGATGAGCCGATGAACAGCCTGGATGTTGCACAACAGGCTGCGCTGGACAGGCAATTACAAGCTCTTTGTTTTGCAGGTGCAACGGTAGTGATGAGCAGTCACGATCTTAATTACAGCCTGCGCCACGCCGCAAAAGTATGGCTGATTGAGCGTGGAAGACTGCTGGCCCAGGGCAAGCCTGAGGACGTACTTACCCCGGACAGGCTGACGCCCGTTTATGATGTACCGTTTCGACGACTCGAGGTTGAGGGCGTTAAAGTGCTGATTTCGTCGCAATAGCGTCACAGAAACTTGCCTGTACAACGAAACGCGGGCTAAATTAGCGACAATAAGAAGAAAGCCAGAGGATTAGCCTGAAATGCGGCTGTGGTTATTGTTAGTGGCAACGCTGGTGCTGGTGGGCTGTAGTCACCGTAGCGCACCGCCCCCAAACGCGCGACTCTCTGACTCCATCATGGTAATTGCGCAACTTAACGATCAGCTTAACAACTGGCGCGGTACGCCGTATCGCTACGGTGGCATGAGCCGCAGCGGCGTTGACTGCTCCGGTTTTGTGGCGTTGACCTTCAGTAGCCGCTTTGCGCTGGATTTGCCGCGTGAGACGCGCAGCCAGGCCGAGGTGGGCACCCGTATTGCTAAAGAAGAGTTGTTGCCAGGTGATTTGGTGTTCTTCAAAACTGGCGGCGGCGAAAACGGCCTGCATGTGGGTATTTATGATACCGATAATCAGTTTATCCATGCTTCCACCAGCCGTGGCGTAATGCGCTCCTCGCTCAACAATGTCTACTGGCGCGATAAATTCTGGCAGGCACGCCGTATCTGAATACCCCCCGTGCTACTCCGTGTTTAAATCCTGCGCCAGCGGCTACACTGGCGCCAGGAGGCACCATGACAACTCACCCCGAATTTACTAATACCTGGCACGACAGGCTGCCTGATTTTTATACTGCGCTTAATCCCACACCGCTCGATAACGGTCGGCTGCTGTGGCATAACGCCGCGCTGGCGCGTGAGCTGGAACTGGATGCCTCACTGTTCAGCGAGGCGAGTATCTGGGGCGGCGAGGCGCTGCTGCCAGGTATGCAGCCTCTGGCTCAGGTTTACAGCGGCCATCAATTCGGCGTCTGGGCCGGCCAGCTTGGCGATGGGCGCGGTATTCTGCTTGGTGAGCAGCGTCTGCGTGACGGCAGGCAGTATGACTGGCATCTCAAAGGTGCCGGGCTCACGCCGTATTCGCGCATGGGCGACGGCCGTGCAGTGGTTCGCTCCAGCGTGCGTGAGGCGCTGGCATCAGAAGCACTGCATCACTTAGGCATTCCGACAACCCGCGCGCTGAGCATAGTGACAAGCGACACACCGGTTTACCGCGAGAGTGTCGAGCGCGCTGCCATGCTGATGCGTATCGCACAAAGCCATCTGCGCTTTGGCCACGTTGAGCATTTTTACTACCGCCGTGAGCCAGAAAAGGTGCAGCAACTGGTGGATTATGCCATTGAGCGCCACTGGCCGCAGTTGGCAGCGGAGTCTGATCGTTACCTGGTGTGGTTTCGTGACGTGGTGGCGCGTACTGCACGTTTAATCGCGCAGTGGCAGTGCGTGGGTTTTGCGCACGGTGTGATGAACACCGACAATATGTCGCTACTTGGGCTGACGCTCGACTACGGCCCGTATGGTTTCCTGGATGACTGGCAGCCGGGTTTTATCTGTAATCATTCTGATTACCAGGGGCGCTATGCGTTTGATAACCAGCCCGCAGCCGGGCTGTGGAACCTGCAACGGCTGGCACAGGCGCTGTCAGCGCTGATTGATGTTGATGGACTCAATGAGGCGCTCGGTGGTTATCAGGAAACGTTGATGCGTGAATATGGCGTGCGCATGCGTGCAAAGCTTGGGTTTATGACGCCGCAGCAGGAGGACAATGCGCTACTGAGCGAACTGCTGACGCTGATGGAGAAAGAAGGCAGTGATTTTACCCGCACGTTCCGGCTGTTAAGCGAAACCGAGCAACAGCAGGCAGCATCGCCGTTGCGCGATGAATTTATCGACAGAGCGTCGTTTGATGCCTGGTTCGCCCGCTATCGCTCAAGGTTAGCGTGTGATGGCGTTGCCGACAGCGCGCGCCAGCAGGCGATGAAGGCGGTGAATCCGGCGGTGGTGTTGCGCAACTGGTTAGCACAGCGGGCGATAGAAGGAGCCGAGCGTGACGACCCGGCAGAGCTGGAGCGGCTGCTGGCAGCGTTAAGCAATCCGTTTGCCGACAGGGATGATGACTATGTGCGCCGCCCGCCGGACTGGGGCAGACACCTTGAAGTTAGCTGTTCAAGCTAACGCTCACGCCAGGCTTAACAAGGCAGAGCCAGTTGCCCGGCAGTCAGACGAAAAAAATCCGCCAGGGCAGGCGGATTTTTTTATTCAGTACGCGCGTAACTTAAAAACGGCTGTCGACAGCCGCAGCAAGTGTTGCCAGCAGTGCTTCGCTCTGCGCCCAGCTCAGGCACGGATCGGTAATGGATTTGCCGTAAACCAGCGCTTCGCCGCTGACGATGGGCTGTGTGCCTTCTTCAATAAAGCTTTCCACCATGACGCCCGCCACCGCACGCGAACCGGCACGAATCTGCTGGCAAATATCTTCGCATACTTCAAGCTGGCGGCGGTGCTGTTTCTGGCAGTTGCCGTGGCTGAAGTCCACCACCAGGTGTTCGGGCAAGTCAAACTCGCCCAGGGTAGCACAGGCAGCCGCTATATCCTCGGCGTGATAGTTAGGACGTTTGCCGCCCCGCATAATGATATGGCCGTAGGGGTTGCCGCTGGTCTGGTAGATAGTCATTTGTCCGTGCTTATCCGGCGACAGAAACATATGGCTGACGCGTGAGGCGCGTATCGCGTCAACGGCAATGCGGGTATTGCCATCGGTACCGTTTTTAAAACCGACCGGGCAGGAGAGCGCTGAGGCCATCTCGCGGTGGATCTGGCTTTCGGTAGTACGCGCGCCAATCGCGCCCCAGCTGATAAGGTCGGCAATAAACTGGCCTGTCACCATATCCAGAAACTCGGTGGCAGTCGGTACGCCCAGTTCGTTAACCTG
Source organism: Enterobacteriaceae bacterium 4M9 (assembly GCA_010092695.1). Taxonomy (GTDB): domain Bacteria; phylum Pseudomonadota; class Gammaproteobacteria; order Enterobacterales; family Enterobacteriaceae; genus Tenebrionibacter. Next base: position 2,223,438 of record JAADJJ010000001.1, read on the forward strand.
CAACAGCAGGCGGCGCGCCTGCTCAAGACCGGCGTTAACGCGACAGCTACCGTTAAGATCCGGGTCGGAAATCAGCCCCTTCCAGCCCACCACGGTGCGTGGTTTCTCGAAATAGGTGCGCATTACAATTTCAAGGCGGTTGCCGTAGCGTTCACGCATAGCCTGGAGGCGACGTGCGTAATCGAGGGCGGCATCGGGATCGTGGATGGAGCAGGGACCGATGATAACCAGCAGCCGTTTGTCTTCACCATTAAGAATACGCTCAATGCGGCGGCGCGCGGTGCTGACGTGTTCGGCCACCACGTGGGTGACAGGATAACGCCCGGCAAGTTCAGCGGGCGTAACCAGACTGTCAATGCGGGCGCTGCGCAGTTCATCTGTTTTATTCATGTGGTATCTCAGAATCAGTGTCTTCTCTGCGGCAGAGATGCCGGGAAGTGATGGCGATCACGATAAACCAATTTGTGCTGTTTTTAAACGTACTGAAAGGTTCATCTGCCAGTTGCGAGACACCGTATCACAGAATATTGCGCTATAAAACTAGTTTGCTAGTACATGCGGCGACTTAATCCGGCAATGTCCATAATTTTGGTTGCGATTTCTTCCACTGAATAATTGGTGCTGTTGAGATAGCGAATCTGGTGTTTACGATACAGCGCCTCAACTTCCGCCACTTCCATACGGCACTGGCGCAGTGAGGCATAGCGGCTGTTTTCCCGACGTTCTTCACGAATAGCGGCCAGCCGTTCCGGGTTGATAGTCAGTCCGAACAGTTTGTGCTGCAACGGCTTGAGTGTGGTGGGAAGCTGCAGGTTATCCATATCATCGGCAATAAACGGATAGTTGGCAGCACGGATGCCGTACTGCATAGCAAGATACAGGCTGGTAGGGGTTTTGCCACAACGCGAGACGCCCAGCAAAATCACCTGCGCCTGGTCGAGGTTGCGCATCGAAATACCGTCATCGTGCGCCAGCGTATAGTCAATGGCGGCAATACGCGCATCGTAACGGTTCAGGTTGCCGGGTGTGAGGCCGTGTGTACGGTGCGCGACCGGCGTGGGATCAAGCTTCAACTCACTTTGCAGCGGTGCGACCAGCGCCTGCACGATGTCCTGACAAAAACCCTGGCTTTCCATAATGATGCTGCGAATCTCGGGCAGCACGATGGAGAAAAACACCAGCGGACGCTCACCGGTCTGCTGCCAGATAGCATCAATCTGCTCTTTCACCGCGCGGGCGCGGCTTTCGGTTTCGACAAAAGGCAGCGTAATGCTGTTAATGGTAACCGGGAACTGCGAGAGCACCGCATGGCCAAGCACTTCGGCGGTAATCGCGGTGCCGTCAGAAATATAAAAGACGTGGCGGTCAACAAACGTATCCATGGCCATGTTCCTTAAATGATGAAATGTCGTTGAAGTATAAATTAAAACAATTTGTTAAATCGGGGAATAGCACGTTGCCGGTTAAATCTCAAAAGCCGCTTTTCATTTTAATGAACCCAATGATTCATTTATGTTGGTGATGTAAAACCGTGTATCCATTACGGATTAAGCGCATTATCAATAAGTTATACAGACATAGCATCTCTCTGAAAAAATCGTGTTTTTTATTTGCTTGAACGATTCACCGTTTTTACCAGGGCAATAATTATGGCAGGCTAAAATTGATGTGAGAGGTTTCTCGCGCCCATTCATATATCACAAAAGGATTGTTTCGATGTCCAACAATGGCTCGTCACCGCTGGTGCTTTGGTATAACCAACTCGGCATGAATGATGTAGACAGGGTCGGAGGCAAAAACGCCTCCCTTGGTGAAATGATTACGAACCTTTCTGGCGTCGGTGTTTCGGTGCCAAACGGGTTTGCCACCACTGCCGATGCGTTTAACCAGTTTCTCGACAGCCGTGGTGTGAACGAACGCATATATGCTTTGCTCGATGAAACGGACATTGACGATGTTAATGCGCTGGCGAAAGCCGGGGCGCAGATTCGCCAGTGGATTATTGACACGCCGTTTCAACCTGAGTTGGAGGACGCCATTCGAGAGGCGTACCAACAACTGTCTGCCGATGACGCTGAAGCCTCCTTCGCGGTGCGCTCTTCTGCAACCGCAGAAGATATGCCGGATGCGTCGTTTGCCGGTCAGCAGGAAACCTTCCTTAATGTGCAGGGCATTGATGCGGTAATGACCGCCGTGAAACACGTTTTTGCCTCACTCTTTAATGACCGCGCTATTTCTTATCGCGTGCATCAGGGCTACGACCATCGCGGCGTGGCGCTGTCAGCCGGCGTGCAGCGCATGGTGCGCTCGGACTTGGCATCGTCGGGCGTGCTGTTTTCGATTGATACCGAATCCGGCTTTGACCAGGTGGTGTTTATCACTGGCGCCTGGGGACTGGGTGAGATGGTAGTGCAGGGCGCGGTTAACCCGGACGAATTTTACGTCCACAAACCCACGCTGGAAGCCGGTCGCCCGGCAATCGTGCGCCGCACGATGGGCTCGAAAAAAATCCGCATGGTCTACGGCGACACTCAGGAGCACGGCAAGCAGGTGCGCATTGAGGATGTGACTGAGGCCGATCGCGACCGCTTCTGTATCACCCCGGAAGAGGTGCAGGAGTTGGCGAAGCAGGCGGTTCAGATTGAGAAACACTATGGCCGCCCGATGGATATTGAATGGGCAAAGGACGGCCATACCGGCAAACTGTTTATTGTGCAGGCACGCCCGGAAACCGTTCGTTCACGTGGCCAGGTGATGGAGCGCTATACGCTGCATTCACAGGGTAAAATTGTGGCCGAAGGCCGTGCTATTGGCCATCGTATTGGTGCGGGTACGGTGAAGGTCATTGATGATATCAGCGAGATGGACAGAATTCAGCCGGGCGATGTGCTGGTCACTGACATGACCGACCCGGACTGGGAACCCATCATGAAAAAAGCGGCGGCAATTGTTACCAACCGCGGCGGGCGCACCTGTCATGCGGCGATTATCGCTCGCGAGCTGGGTATTCCGGCGGTGGTTGGTTGCGGTGATGCAACCGAGCGCCTGAAGGATGGCGAGAAAGTCACGGTGTCCTGTGCCGAAGGCGATACTGGCTACGTGTATGCCGAACTGCTGGATTTCAGCGTGAAAAGCTCCAGCGTCGATACCATGCCGGACCTGCCGCTGAAGATAATGATGAACGTCGGCAACCCGGATCGTGCGTTTGATTTTGCCTGCCTGCCTAATGAGGGCGTGGGCCTGGCGCGTCTGGAGTTCATCATCAACCGCATGATTGGCGTGCACCCGCGTGCGCTGCTGGAATTTGACCAGCAGGAACCGGCGCTGCAAAACGAAATTCGCGCCATGATGAAGGGCTACGACTCTCCGGTTGAATTTTACGTTGGCCGCCTGACCGAAGGCATTGCCACCCTGGGAGCTGCATTCTGGCCTAAGCGCGTTATCGTGCGTCTGTCTGACTTTAAGTCCAACGAATACGCCAATCTGGTGGGCGGCGAGCGCTATGAGCCGGAAGAAGAAAACCCGATGCTCGGTTTTCGCGGCGCAGGCCGCTACGTGTCGGACAGCTTCCGCGACTGCTTTGCCCTTGAGTGTGAAGCCGTGAAGCGGGTGCGTAATGACATGGGGCTGACCAACGTAGAGATAATGATTCCCTTTGTGCGTACTGTTGACCAGGCAAAAGCGGTGGTGGATGAGCTGGCACGCCAGGGGCTTAAGCGTGGTGAAAACGGGCTGAAAGTGGTGATGATGTGTGAAATCCCCTCCAACGCCTTGCTGGCAGACCAGTTCCTTGAACACTTTGACGGCTTCTCTATCGGCTCAAACGATATGACTCAGCTGGCACTGGGGCTCGACAGGGATTCGGGCGTGGTGTCAGCGCTTTTCGACGAGCGTAACGACGCGGTTAAGGCGCTGCTGTCAATGGCTATCAAGGCAGCGAAAAAGCAGGGCAAGTATGTCGGCATCTGTGGACAAGGTCCGTCGGACCACGAGGATTTTGCCGCCTGGCTGATGGAAGAAGGGATAGACAGCCTGTCGCTAAATCCGGATACCGTGGTGCAGACCTGGCTGAGCCTGGCCGAACTTAACAAGTAATCATGGGTTCTCTGAACATGCCAGTCGCGTAAGCGGCTGGCTTTTTTATTCCCACAAGGCGTGAATAAGAGGTTTTACTGACAATATTTCATTAGCCAGGCTGAATGATAACTGGATAGTAGATGACCGATAAAAAAAAGCCCATCGTGGGAGATGGGCAAAGACTACACACAGCAATTCGTTGTTTCACTCAGGGGATTACATGCTTATAAATCGGGGGTTGATTTATAACCGTGCGACAATAGTAAAAGCCGCCGCCGCAGATATCGATCGGATTCCTCCCAATAGATAAGGAAACATAAAGAATTTTTTGGATATAATTTGCTGAAAGGTGTCTTTTTGATTGGCTAAGGCGATTTCTACATACTTTATATAAGAATGTTTAAACATTGGCGGGAAAGCTCCCGCCACCGTCAGATAGGCCATTATTGGGTTACGTTAGGGTTTTCTGCGTCGTTGAGCGACTCAACCGCGTCAGCGGCAGAGATAAGCGGTTCAGGGGCTTCATGCACCCAGACTGAATAGACGCGCCACGACACCGCCAGCACAACAGGGCCGATAAACAGACCAATCATGCCAAAGGCTATCATGCCGCCGATAACGCCTGAGAGTATCAGCACCAGCGGCAGGTCAGCCCCCATGCGAATCAGCATCGGACGAATCACGTTATCCAGCGTGCCAACCACACAGCTCCACACCAGCAGCACCGTGCCCCAGGTGGTTTCACCACTCCAGTAAAGTCAGATAATAGCGGGAATTAGCACCGGCAACGGGCCAAGTTGCACCAGGCAGCAGAAAATCATCACCACGGAAAGCAGGGTGGCATAAGGGATGCCGGTCACGGCAAGGCCAATGCCGCCGAGCACGCCCTGCACCAGCGCGGTGACCACCACCCCCAGCGCTACGGCGCGGATAGCTTGTGCTGCCAGCACAACGGCGGCGTCACCGCGCTTTGCCGCCAGACGGAAGGCGAAATGGCGAAAGCCCTGCGCAACCTGTTCACCGCGCCAGTACAGCAGCACGCTGAACAGCAGCATCAGGCCACAGTGCATCACAAAGCGACCAATGTTTGCCGCCTGGCCAATAAACCAGGTCGTCGTGGTGCCAATATAAGGGCGTACTTTCGCCATAATGGCACCGCCACCGCTGTCGATCATGGTGTTCCAGCTACTGTAAAGCTTGGCACCTGCCAGCGGCACGGCGTTAAGCCATTCAAGGCGCGGTAGCTCCATGTGGCCAGAGGTTGCCCATTTCACCAGCGGCCCGCTGTTATCCACCACGCTGTTAACCAACAGGGCAACCGGCACAATAAACAACACGAGCAGCAGCAGCGTCATCACCAGTACCGCCAGCGAGCGGCGTCCCCACAGCAGACGCTGCAGGTGCAACAATACCGGCCAGGTCGCAATGACCACGGTGCCTGCCCAGGCAAAGCCCAAAATAAATGGCTGCACAATCCACAGGCATGCGGTGATCATCACCAGCAGGAACATCACCGATAGCAGGATCTGCGCGACATCAACAGGCTGTCGATTTTTCAACATAACCACTTTTTACCTTTTTGTTACGCCTGAATCCGGCGCGAGAGAGGGGAGCGTAGCCGCGAAGGGATAATGATGAGGTATTTCAGTGATTTTTCACAGTGTAATCTGCCTGACAATTGCCGAAGCGCGGCCGTAAAAAATGTGATAAAACGGCTGTTGCACTACGCAAACGATAACTTCACAACAACATCAACAGTTCGAACAGGGTCAACCGCTAATGATCCCACAGATTTCTCAGGCGCCAGGGCTTATCCAGCTGGTGCTCAGCTTTTTGCAGGAACTGGAGCAACAGGGTTTTACCGGCGACACCGCAACCAGCTATGCGAGTCGCCTGACAATGTCCACCGATAACAGCATTTACCAGCTATTGCCGGATGCGGTGCTGTTTCCACGTTCAACCGCCGACGTGGCGCTGGTGGCCCGAATTGCCAGTGCGCCGCGCTACGCGTCATTAGTTTTCACCCCGCGCGGTGGCGGCACGGGTACCAACGGCCAGTCGCTCAACCAGGGTATCATTGTAGATATGTCGCGCCACATGAACCGCATTATTGAAATCAACCCTGAAGAGGGTTGGGTGCGGGTTGAGGCGGGCGTAATCAAAGACCAACTCAATGATTTTCTTAAACCATACGGCTTTTTCTTTGCACCGGAGCTGTCAACCAGCAACCGTGCCACGCTCGGCGGCATGATTAACACCGATGCCTCCGGCCAGGGGTCGCTGGTTTACGGTAAAACCTCAGACCATGTGCTTGGGGTGCGTGCGGTGCTGCTGGGCGGCGATATTCTCGACACCCGCGCCATGCCAACGGAACTTGCCGAGGAGATAGGCCGCGACAGCAGCCCTGTCGGGCGTATCTACAACACCGTTTTGTCACGCTGTCGCGAGCAGCGTGCGCTTATTCTCGATAAATTCCCGAAGCTTAACCGCTTTCTTACTGGCTACGATCTGCGCCACGTGTTCAACGATGATCTGTCACGTTTTGACCTTACCCGCATTCTTACCGGCTCTGAGGGCACGCTGGCGTTTATTACCGAGGCGAAGCTGGATATCACGCGGCTACCTAAAGTGCGCCGTCTGGTGAACGTGAAGTATGACTCTTTCGACTCAGCGTTGCGCAATGCCCCTTTTATGGTGCAGGCGCAGGCATTATCAGTAGAAACCGTTGACTCGAAAGTGCTGAACCTGGCGCGTGAAGACATTGTCTGGCATTCGGTGCGTGAACTGATTGCTGATGTGCCGGGTAAGACGATGCTGGGGCTGAACATTGTCGAATTTGCCGGCGATGATGAGCCTGCTATTGATGCACGGGTTGAGCAGCTGTGTGCACGCCTGGACGAGCGAATGGAACAAGGCGAAGCCGGGATTATCGGCTGGCAGGTGTGCCGCGAGCTGGCGGGCGTGGAGCGTATTTACGCCATGCGTAAGAAAGCGGTAGGGCTGCTTGGCAATGCGCCGGGGCAGGCGAAGCCGATTCCCTTTGCTGAAGATACCTGTGTGCCACCGCAGTACCTGGCGGACTATATCGCTGAGTTCCGTGCTTTGCTCGACGGTCACGGCCTGAGCTACGGCATGTTTGGCCACGTGGATGCTGGCGTGCTGCACGTGCGCCCGGCGCTGGACATGTGTGACCCGCAGCAGGAAGTGCTGATAAAGCGCATCTCTGATGAGGTGGTCGCGCTGACGGCAAAATACGGTGGTCTGCTTTGGGGTGAACACGGCAAAGGGTTTCGTGCCGAATACAGCCCGGCATTTTTTGGCGAAACGCTGTACAACGAATTGCGTCAGATTAAGGCGGTGTTTGATCCGCTCAATCGACTCAATCCGGGCAAAATCTGCCCGCCAGCGGGCGTTGATGCGCCAATGATGAAGGTGGATGCGGTGAAGCGCGGCACGTTCGACAGGCAGATTCCGCTGGCAGTGCGCAGCGCCTGGCGTGGCGCAATGGAGTGCAACGGCAATGGCCTGTGCTTCAATTTTGATGCGAAAAGCCCGATGTGCCCGTCGATGAAAATCACCGGTGAGCGCATTCACTCTCCCAAAGGACGGGCGACACTGGTGCGTGAGTGGCTACGGCTGCTCAATGAACGTGGCGTTGATCCGCTGGCACTGGAAAAGGCATTGCCACCGCGTGGCGCAAGCCTGCGCGGGCTTATCGACAGAACCCGTAATAGCTGGCATGCGCGAAAGGGCGAATATGATTTCTCCCATGAGGTTAAAGAAGCGATGTCCGGTTGTCTGGCCTGCAAGGCCTGCTCAACCCAATGTCCTGTCAAAATTGACGTACCGGCGTTCCGCTCGCGTTTTTTGCAGCTTTACCACACGCGTTACCTGCGCCCGGCACGCGATCACCTGGTGGCGACGGTAGAGAGCTATGCACCGTTAATGGCGCACGCGCCGCGGGTGTTTAACTTCATGATGGCTCAACCGTGGATGCGCCGACTCTCTGAGAAGCATATCGGCATGGTGGACTTACCGCCGTTGTCCAGTCCGTCGCTCAAACGCCAGTTGGTAGGTCATGCTTCGGCCGGGATGACGCTGGAGCAGCTGGAAAAACTGAGCGACACGGAACGGGCGCGCACGCTGTTGATTGTGCAGGACCCGTTTACCAGCTACTACGATGCCACGGTGGTGGCAGACCTGGTGAAACTGGCTGATAAACTGGGGTTTCGCGCAGTGGTATTGCCGTTTTCCCCTAACGGTAAGGCGCAGCACATTAAGGGCTTTTTACAGCGCTTTGCCCGCACGGCGCGCAAAACAGCCGATTTCCTTAACCGGATAGCAAAACTGGGGATGCCAATGGTGGGTGTCGACCCGGCTCTGGTGCTGTGCTATCGCGATGAATATCGCCAGACCCTCGGTGAGACTCGCGGTGATTTTCACGTACAACTGGTACACGAGTGGCTGGCTGCGGCGCTGGCCGAGCGTGAGAGTGCAACCCGCGCTGGCGAATCCTGGTATCTGTTCGGGCACTGCACCGAGTCTACGGCACTGCCTGGCGCAGGTGCACAGTGGAGCGCTATTTTTGCCCGCTTTGGCGCAAAACTTGAAAACGTGAGCGTGGGATGTTGCGGTATGGCCGGTACGTATGGCCATGAAACTAAAAATCTTGATAACTCGCTCGGTATTTATGAATTGTCCTGGCATCAGGCGCTACAGCGCCTGCCGCGCAACCGCTGTCTGGCAACCGGCTATTCGTGTCGTAGCCAGGTTAAACGGGTTGAAGGAAATGGCATTCGCCATCCATTGCAGGCTCTACTGGAGATAGTGGAATGATCTGGAAACGTGAAGTGACGCTTGAGGCGCTTAACGCCTTCAATCAGGACTGTATGGTGGGATTGCTGGATATCCGCTTTGTGCGTATCGGCGACGATGAGCTTGAGGCGACAATGCCGGTGGATAATCGCACGCGTCAGCCTTTTGGCCAGCTGCACGGCGGTGCCTCGGTGGTGCTGGCAGAATCGCTTGGTTCAGTGGCTGGCTGGCTGTGCACAGAAGGTGAGCAGAAGGTCGTTGGGCTTGAGGTGAATGCCAATCATCTGCGCTCTGCACGCGAAGGTACAGTGCGTGGTGTTTGCCGTGCGCTGCATACCGGGCGACGCCACCAGGTGTGGCAAATAGATATTTTTGATGACCAGGGGCGCATGTGCTGCTCCTCGCGCCTGACAACAGCGGTTGTCTGATACGCGCCCGCCCGATTGTGGCGGGCGTTTTACTTTACGCGCGCAGACGAGGTGGGAAGCACATTCCCCTTATTGGCAGAGCGCGGCGGCTGAGGGCGTATTTTGCTTCCTGGGACAGGTGTTTTCGGGCGAGGGGGCGTGAGCGGTAAACGAAAGCCGTGGAGAAGGTCATTAGCCTGCGAGCGCATCCGTTTGGCAGCACAGCAGCATAAACGACCCCGTTAAAAAAGATTATGATTTTGCACGTGCGTGAAAAGCCGTGGATAGCATCACACAGATAAATTTTAAAAAACTATAATATAAATAGGTATTGCCTATATATCTTTATGTGCGTGAGAATCTTACCCGGCAGATAAAGAATTTCAACTGATTAATCATTGGCATACTGTTTTCGCACCTCTTTCTGCAACCCTCGTCGCAGGGTCTATTCTTATAAAATCCACGCATAAAATTGCGTTTTGAATAATATCCCTGATTCTCAGAGGTTGAAGTGAGAATTGTTATCACTACCATAAGGCTATCGGCCCCATTTTGCGGCTAATAGTGAGGTAAAGCTATGGAACTGCAGGCAGGAACGTTTGATCCGAATGACTTTGTCTGGAAAGGGTTAACCCTGACCGCAAATGCAGCGAAGCACATTTGTGAACTGAGCGAAAAGCAGGGCGTACTGGGTCTGCGCCTTGGTGTAAAACAGACCGGTTGTGCCGGGTTTGGCTACGTGCTGGATACCGTCAGTGAAGCCGCAGCGGACGATCTTATCTACGAAAAGGCGGGGGCGAAACTGTATGTTTCACCGCAGGCAATGCCGTTTATCGACGGCACCGAAGTGGATTACGTTCGTGAAGGTTTAAATCAGGTTTTCAAATTCCATAACCCGAAGGCGCAGAACGAATGCGGCTGCGGCGAGAGCTTTGGTGTTCAGGCGGAATAAGCTATGTCCCGAGATACAGAAACAGATGATGTACAAACCTGGAGCGGAAGCCTGAATTACAAAGAAGGCTTCTTCACGCGCTTACAGACCGAAGAGTTTGCTAAAGGCATCAATGAAGAGGTGGTGCGAGCTATCTCTGCCCGGCGCAACGAGCCGGAGTGGATGCTGGCATTTCGCCTCAACGCTTTCCATGCCTGGGAGAAAATGGAAGAGCCGCACTGGTTAAAAGCCCATTACGACAAGCTCGACTATCAGGATTACAGCTACTACTCCGCACCGTCCTGCGGCAACTGCGATGACTCCTGTGCCTCCCAGCCAGGTGCGGTGCAGGAGACCGGTGAAAGTTCGTTTTTGACCAAAGAAGTGGAAGAGGCGTTCAACCAGCTTGGCGTTCCGGTGCGTGAAGGCCGGGAGGTGGCGGTGGATGCGATTTTTGACTCTGTTTCTGTTGCCACCACCTATCGCGACAAGCTGGCAAGCGAAGGGATCATTTTCTGCTCGTTTGGTGAGGCGATTCACGATCATCCTGAGCTGGTGCAAAAATATCTCGGTACCGTCGTGCCCTCTAACGACAACTTCTTTGCCGCCCTGAACGCCGCAGTGGCCTCAGATGGCACCTTTATCTACATCCCTAAAGGCGTGCGCTGCCCGATGGAGCTGTCGACCTATTTTCGCATCAACGCAGAAAAAACCGGCCAGTTTGAACGCACCATTCTGGTAGCAGATGAAGGCAGCTACGTGAGTTATATCGAAGGCTGCTCGGCACCGGTGCGCGACAGCTATCAGCTACATGCGGCGGTGGTGGAAGTCATCATCCACAAAGATGCCGAAGTGAAATATTCCACGGTGCAAAACTGGTTCCCTGGTGATAACAACACCGGCGGCATTCTTAACTTCGTGACCAAGCGGGCGCTGTGCGAAGGCGAGAACAGCAAAATGTCCTGGACCCAGTCGGAAACGGGGTCGGCCATTACCTGGAAATACCCAAGCTGCATCCTGCGCGGCGATAACTCTATTGGTGAGTTCTTCTCTGTGGCGCTGACCAGCGGTCATCAGCAGGCAGATACCGGCACCAAGATGATCCACATCGGTAAAAACACCAAATCGACCATCATTTCCAAAGGGATCTCGGCCGGTCACAGCCAGAACAGCTATCGCGGCCTGGTGAAAATCATGCCGACGGCGACCAACGCCCGTAATTTCACCCAGTGTGATTCGATGCTGATTGGCCCGGACAGTGGCGCGCATACCTTCCCGTACGTGGAGTGTCGTAATAACAGCGCGCAGCTTGAGCACGAGGCTACCACCTCGCGCATTGGTGAAGATCAGCTTTTCTACTGCCTGCAACGTGGTATCAGCGAAGACGACGCTATCTCCATGATAGTCAACGGCTTCTGTAAAGATGTCTTCTCTGAACTGCCGTTAGAATTCGCAGTTGAAGCACAAAAATTGCTGGCAATCAGCCTTGAGCATAGCGTCGGGTAAGCGGTTCCCATAAGGACAAAGTCATGTTAAGTATCAAAGATTTACAGGTAAGCGTAGAAGACAAGCAGATTCTGCGTGGGTTAAACCTCAACGTGCGCCCGGGCGAAGTTCACGCCATTATGGGGCCTAATGGTTCCGGTAAAAGTACGCTATCAGCAACGCTCGCCGGGCGTGAAGACTATGAAGTGACCGGCGGTCAGGTGCTGTTTAAAGGCAAAGATCTGCTGGAACTGGCGCCTGAAGAGCGCGCCGGAGAAGGCATTTTCATGGCGTTCCAGTATCCGGTAGAAATCCCAGGCGTCAGCAACCAGTTCTTTTTGCAAACCGCACTGAATGCGGTGCGTGAATACCGTGGCCAGGAGTCGCTTGACCGCTTCGACTTCCAGGATTTGATGGAAGAAAAAATCGAACTGCTGAAGATGCCAGCTGACCTGCTGACCCGCTCGGTGAACGTCGGGTTCTCCGGCGGTGAGAAAAAGCGTAACGATATTCTGCAAATGGCGGTGCTGGAGCCTGAGCTGTGCATTCTTGATGAAACAGACTCCGGGCTGGATATTGACGCGCTGAAAATTGTCTCAGACGGTGTCAACTCCCTGCGCGATGGTAAACGTTCGTTCATCATCGTCACGCACTATCAGCGCATTTTGGACTACATCAAACCTGATTATGTCCACGTCCTGTATCAGGGGCAGATTGTGAAGTCCGGCGATTTTACGCTGGTGAAACAACTGGAGGAGCAGGGCTATGGCTGGCTTACCGAACAACAGTAACGGCGCACTTGCGCAGTGGCAGCAGCTGTTTGAGGCGCAAGCGAGCGAGCGGACCCCGCAGGCTGAACAGCATATGCAGCAACTGCTGCGCCTGGGGCTACCGACGCGTAAGCACGAAAACTGGAAATACACCTTCACGCCACTGGAAAAAATGCTGGCGCACGAGTTTGTGACGCCGGACGCAGCGCCGTTAACGTCAGCACAATGCGATGCGCTGGCGCTCAACGTTGACGCACAGCGACTGGTGTTTGTTGATGGCGTTTTTAATCCCGAATTGAGTGACAGCCTGAACGCCAGCGATTTCAGCATTGAGGTGAATAACCAGCGCCAGACACTGCCTGCCCCGGTACAGCCTGAAGTGTTTTTGCACCTGAGCGAAAGCCTGAGCCAGAGCGTGACTCATCTGCGCGTGGTGCGTAACGTGCAGGCGCGCAGGGCGCTATTGCTGATGCATATCAGCAGCGGCAGCGCCAGCGATGCAATGAAAACCGCGCACTACCGCCATCATCTGGAGCTTGAGCAGGGCGCACAGGCAACCGTCATCGAACATTATGTCAGCCTCGACGACGGCGCGCATTTTACCGGTGGGCGAATGACAATGCATGTTGGCGCTAACGCCACGCTCCATCACTACAAGCTGGCGTTTGAGAACCCGGCAAGCTACCACTTTGCGCATAACGATCTGCGTATCGAACATGACGCTAACGTGCACAGCAGCAGCTTCCTGCTCGGTGCCGCGGTCTTGCGCCACAATACCAGCACGCAACTGAACGGTGAAAACACCACCCTTCGTGTTAACAGCCTGTCGTTGCCGGTAAACAGCGAAGTCTGTGACAGCCGAACCTGGCTTGAGCATAACAAAGGCTACTGCAACAGCCGCCAGCTGCACAAAACCATCGTGCGCGACAGGGCCAGGTCGGTGTTTAATGGCCTGATTAACGTCGCACAGCATGCCATTAAGACCGACGGGCAGATGACCAACAACAATCTGCTGATTGGCCGCCTGGCAGAAGTGGACACCAAACCGCAGCTTGAGATTTACGCTGATGATGTGAAGTGCAGCCACGGCGCGACAATTGGCCGCATTGACGACGAACAGATGTTTTACCTGCGCTCGCGTGGTATCGACCAGGAGGCGGCCCAGCAGATGATAATCTTTGCTTTCGCCGCAGAACTAACGGAAGCGATTCACGATGAGAATCTCAAGCAGCAGGTGCTGGACCGTATTGGTCAGCGCTTTGCAGGAGAGCAAGCATGAGCTTTTGCGTAGAACAGGTGCGCGCAGACTTTCCGGTGTTGAGCCGTGAAGTCAACGGTCAGCCGCTGGCCTATCTTGACAGCGCTGCCAGCGCCCAGCGCCCGAATGCGGTTATAGACGCCGAAGCTGAGTTTTATCGTCACGGTTATGCCGCGGTTCACCGCGGTATTCATACGTTGAGTGCCGAGGCGACCGCGCGCATGGAGAATGTACGCGTCGCGGCCGCGCGCTTTATCAATGCAAACTCAGCAGATGAAATCGTCTTTGTTCGCGGCACCACAGAAGGTATCAACCTGGTGGCAAACAGCTGGGGCAACGCGCATGTGAAGGCAGGTGATAACATCATCATCAGCGAGATGGAGCATCATGCCAATATTGTGCCCTGGCAGATGCTGTGCGAGCGCGTGGGTGCCGAACTGCGGGTGATTGGGCTTAACCAGGACGGTACGTTGCAAACAGAGCAGCTTAACGGGCTGCTTGATGAGCGCACTCGCCTGTTAGCCGTTACTCAGGTATCGAACGTGCTGGGTACTGAAAACCCGGTACAGGAGATGATTGCCACTGCGCGCCTTGCCGGGGCTAAAGTGCTGATAGACGGCGCACAGGCCGTGATGCATCACCCGGTAGATGTGCAGGCCCTGGACTGCGATTTCTACGTGTTTTCCAGCCACAAGCTTTATGGTCCTACAGGCATCGGTGTGCTGTGGGCGCGTGCTGAGATCCTCGATGAGATGCCTCCCTGGGAAGGCGGTGGTTCGATGATAGCGACCGTTAGCCTGACCGACGGCACCACCTACGCGCCAGCACCAGGTCGCTTTGAGGCGGGCACCCCCAATACCGGCGGTATCATCGGCTTCGGTGCTGCGCTGGAGTACGTCGATAGGCTTGGGCTTAACCATATTGCTGGTTACGAAGCCTCTCTGATGCGCTATGCGCTGAATGCGCTTCAGGCTGTGCCGGACTTAACGATTTATGGCCCTCAGGACCGACGTGGCGTAATTGCCTTCAATCTGGGCAAGCATCACGCCTACGACGTGGGCAGCTTTCTTGATAACTACGGCATTGCCGTGCGCACAGGGCACCATTGTGCCATGCCGCTGATGGCATTTTACGGCGTTCCTGCCATGTGCCGGGCGTCACTCGCCATGTACAATACCGAAGCTGAGGTGGACAGGCTGGTTGCCGGCTTGATTCGTATCCACCGTTTACTTGGGTAACAGGAGAGGAACATGGCCGCGTTGCCGGATAAAGACAAACTGTTGCGTAACTTCAGCCGTTGCGCCAACTGGGAAGAGAAGTACCTTTACATTATCGAACTGGGGCAGCGACTGGCTCCGCTGGCTGTTGAGCAGCACCGCCCCGAGAACCTGATTCAGGGCTGCCAGAGCCAGGTCTGGATTGTGATGCAGCTTGATGATAACAACGTTATGCAACTGCAGGGTGACAGCGACGCAGCGATTGTCAAAGGCTTGATTGCGGTCGTGTTTATTCTGTTTGACCAGATGACGCCACGGGATATCGTCGACTTTGACGTGCGCCCGTGGTTTGAAAAAATGGCGCTCACCAACCATCTCACGCCGTCGCGCTCGCAGGGGCTTGAGGCCATGATCCGCGCGATTCGTACTAAAGCCGCGCTGCTTGCCTGACAGCCACTGGCGTGGCGAATTGTCGTACACGTCCTAAACTAACAAGAACAGCTTTCATCCTGTTAAGCGCGGTGTGTTTTCACGTCGCGCGATTTCGGCATTCCGGCTACCTGCCGGGGAATACAGGAGTGTTCATTATGAAATGCGCGTTCTCCTTGAGTTTGATTAGCATTGCTTGTGCTCTACTGAGCAGCCAGGCGGCTTTTGCCGTGTCCTACACACTACCACCGCCGGGAAGTCGTCTGATTGGTCAGAATGAACGTTATATCGTTCCTGATGACGGAAAAAATCTGGAATCAATCGCGGCAAAATATAATACCGGTATATTACTTTTACTGGAGGCAAATAATACCGTTGATCCCTGGTTGCCAAAACCCGGAACTGAACTGGTTATTCCCTCTCAGATGCTGTTACCTGATACCCCTCGTGAGGGTATCGTTATTAATCTTGCTGAACTGCGACTTTATTATTATCCACCGGGTCAAAACCGTGTAGAGGTTTATCCTATTGGCATCGGTCAGCTGGGGCGTGAAACACCAGAAATGGTGACGCGAATCAGTCAAAAAATTCCGAATCCTACCTGGACGCCGACGGCAAATATTCGTGCGCGCTCGCTGGCGCAGGGAATTAAATTACCGGCAGTTATTCCGGCCGGGCCAAATAACCCGCTGGGTCGCTATGCACTGCGTCTTGAGCAGGGGGGCGGTGAATACCTCATTCATGGCACTAACGTGGCACGCAGCGTTGGAATGCGCGTCAGCTCGGGGTGTATCCGCCTGCGGGCTGCCGACATTAAAGCATTGTTCAATCAGACGAGCTGGGGCGCTCGTGTGCAAATCGTCAATCAGCCCGTCAAATACGCCACAGAGCCGGACGGGCGGCGTTATGTGGAGGTGCATCAACCCTTGTCCACTAACGACTGGGAGAACCCGCAGACAATGCCTGTTGCCATCAACGCCAGCTTTGCAAGCTTCATTGATAACCCTGGCAGCAATAAGGGGCTTATCGATCAGGCCATTACCCGCCGGGCAGGCTATCCGGTACAGGTCAATGCCGAGCCAAACGGTGTATCACCGACAGTCGTGCCTCTACAGAGCGTGCAGCGCCAGGAAGAGAAAAAAGGTGGGCAGGATGAGGGAGGATTACTGAGTGATGCGCAGAGCGCGCTGGTGCAGTAGAAAATACGGATAAAAAAAATGGCGCACCGTGTGCGCCATTTTTATTACCGGTACTCTTACTTACGGTAAGAGTGAGCCTGGTTGTCCAGACGCTGGTTAGCACGAGCTGCGTCGTCTTTAGCAGCCTGAACGTCAGAACGCATTGCGTTCACGTCGTTGCTCAGCTGGTCAACTTTAGCGTTCAGAGTCTGAACGTCAGAAGACAGCTGATCGATTTTAGCGTTGCTGGAGCAACCAGCCAGCAGAGTAGAACCCAGGATTACCGCGCCCAGTACCAGTTTAGTACGATTCATTATTAATACCCTCTAGATTGAGTTAATCTCCATGTAGCGTTACAAGTATTACACAAACTTTTTTCGGTTGAGAATATTTTTTTGTTGGGATTAAGCTTAAATTTGATCGTTCGCTCAAAGAAGCAGCGACTTGCCACAAAAGGCGTAAAAAACTAAGTGAAAACAGTGTTTTTTAATCGGGTTAATCTTTGCTTTTAGCGTAAGTAGATAGTAAAAACCAATTTGCTTTTTTATTGATTAAGGCCTACCGCTAAAATAAAAAATGCGCCCCGAAGGACGCATTTTAATAATCGACTCTGTTAACGTATTTATTAAAGCACGTGAACAGAAGAGGTGTTTGTCGTGCCACTCGGTACCAGCGCACCGGAAACCATTACCACGATGTCACCTTTACGGGCCAGGCCGCTTTCCAGCGCCAGTTCTTTACCCAGACGGTAGAAATCATCGGTAGACGCGATTTCTTTTACCAACTGCGGCACCACGCCCTTGCTCAGCACCAGCTGGCGGGCAGTGATTTCGTTAGTAGTCAGCGCCAGAATTGTCGCGTTCGGGAAATATTTACGTACAGATTTGGCAGATTTACCGCCCTGGGTTGCCACAACAATCAGCGGCGCTTCCAGTTTTTCGGCAGTTTCAACGGCGCCACGGCATACGGCTTCGGTGATACGCAGTTTGCGGCTGTCCTGGGTGTGATCCAGACGGCTGCTCATCACACGGTCGGTACGCTCGCAGATAGTTGCCATGATGGTCACCGCTTCCAGCGGGTATTTACCTTTTGCAGACTCACCGGACAGCATCACGGCATCGGTACCATCGAGGATGGCGTTTGCCACGTCACCGGCTTCCGCGCGGGTAGGGCGTGGGTTTTTGATCATCGAGTCAAGCATCTGGGTTGCAGTGATAACCACTTTGCGCGCACGGATACATTTCTCAATCATCATCTTCTGAGCGAAGATAACTTCTTCAACCGGGATCTCTACGCCCAGGTCGCCACGTGCCACCATGATGCCGTCAGAGGCTTCAAGGATTTCGTCGAAGTTGTTCAGACCTTCCTGGTTTTCGATTTTGGAGATGATCTGGATGTTTTCACCGCCGTGAGCTTTCAGGTGCTCGCGGATTTCGACAACGTCAGCGCGTTTACGGATAAAAGAGGCGGCAACGAAGTCCACACCTTGCTCACAACCGAAGATGAGGTCTTTTTTGTCTTTCTCAGCCAGTGCAGGCAGCGCAATGGAAACGCCCGGCAGGTTAACGCCTTTGTTTTCGCCCAGGTCACCGTTGTTCAGAACCTTACATACGACCTTGTTACCTTCAATGGCAGTGACTTCCATACCAATCAGGCCATCGTCAACCAGGACCGTGTTGCCGACGGACAGGTCACTGGTGAAGCCTTCATAAGTCACGGCAACGGTGTCGCTGTTGCCAACAACGGATTTATCGGTAGTGAAGGTAAACGTCTGGCCAGCTTTGAGGGAAACGTCGTTACCGCCTTCAAGCTTCATTGTGCGAATTTCAGGACCTTTGGTGTCCAGCAGAATAGCGGCTTTTTTACCCGTGTTCGCCATGACGTTGCGCAGATTTTTAATGCGCTGACCGTGTTCGTCATAGTCACCGTGAGAAAAGTTGAGGCGCATCACGTTCATGCCAGCGTCCATCAACTGGGACAGCATCTCTTCTGATTCGGTTTTCGGGCCGATGGTGCAAACAATTTTCGTCTTTTTCATGACAGTCTTAGTCTTAAGTTGTGAAGGATGGGGAAGTTGGGCTTTGGCGCGCCCTGGTGGTCGCGCCAAAACCAGAATCTGTATTGCGCAAACTGAGGTGCCACACTCTCAAGGATAGGTGACAGAGATGAAGCGTGCAGAAGAATGTGCGCCGGAGGGGCAGCGGGTCGACTGGCTCTGTCCTGGGAGAGGGATAAGGCGTAATTCAATGTGGCTGAAACCATTCAAGTTCAAACTGGGGCTAGTATAAGCCAGGTTCATCAATGAAAGAAATTAAAAACAGCATTTGAGCGCGCAGATGCGCAGTTTTGCCGCGAAATGTACCGAACAAGGGGAAAAGCACGATTTGTATGTACAGAGTCATCACGGCTTCTCAGGCAAAGATATGCGGTTCTGATACGCTATAATTCAGAGCGGTGAAAAAGCAATGTGCAAAATATTTGTAGAGTGAATATATTAATTAATATGCATTTATGGAGTGAATTTAAAATAGTTAGAAGTGGAAATGACAATCTTGTTTTTTAGTCTTTTGAGTCTATTTTTTCCAGTATTTTTCATTAGTTTTAATAGTAAATTTTTTATTGTTGCCCTCGTCACTGCATCGATATTAAAACACTTGTCGATACTGCGAATTATCTGTATTTTATCACCAGACCATTGAAATCTCAGAGTGTTGCGACACGGTGTGCTGTGAGTGCATCTTTCTATCTGATCTGTGGTCTGTCGCGTAGTACTTTCGGAAATATCGTGATTCATTTTCGAAAGTGGGATTTCCTGTACTATCACTGGATATATTAATTTCTATTTAAAACATTTTGGGAAAGCTCCCGGGCGCCATTATTCTCGGGCGTCAGTCATCTGGCGATAGTACGTAATCAAAATAGATTTCGTTAGGGATAGCTACTATGTCACAAAGTTTTCAGTCTGAAATACCTAAGGCCCGCGTTAATATCAAGCTGGACTTGCATACGGGGGGCGCACAAAAAAAGGTTGAGCTCCCACTGAAGCTGCTGGTCACTGGCGATTTCAGTAACGGGCAGGAGCAGCGTCCGCTGGCCGAGCGTGAAAAAGTCAATGTCGACAAAAATAACTTCGATAATGTCCTTACCGAGTTCAGCCCCTCTGTCACACTCGCGGTACCGGATACCCTGGCTGGGGACGGTAGCGAAACAAACGTCAATCTGACTTTCTCCTCCATAAAAGATTTCCACCCAGAACAGGTCGCACGCCAGCTTCCTCAACTGCGTGCAATGCTGTCGATGCGTAATCTGCTGCGCGATCTCAAATCCAATCTTCTTGATAACGTCACTTTCCGCAAAGAACTGGAAAACATCTTAAAAGACCCGGCGCTCAGCGACGAACTGCGTCGTGAACTCAATGCCATTGCGCCTAAAGAAGTCTGATTCTTTTACATGGATTTTGAAGAGAGAGAATGCTGATGTCTGCCAATACCGAAAATCTCGCCTCCGGGCAAAGTACGGCTGTGCTGGAACAGGACGCTGCTAACGGCGTTTATGCTTCCCTGTTTAGCAAAATCAACCTGACGCCTGTCGCAGAACTGGCTGATTTGAACGCCTTTCAGGACAACAATGCGCTGTCAGAAACCAGTGCGGACGAGCGCGTCACTGCCGCCGTTCAGGTTTTTCTTGAGCGCCTGAAGCAGTCAGGCCAGAAGGTTGAGCGTCTGGATAAAACGCTGCTCGATCACCACATTGCAGAACTGGACCAGCAGATTAGCCGCCAGCTCGATGCCGTTATGCACCATCCAGAGTTCCAGAAAGTGGAGTCTGTCTGGCGCGGACTGAAGTTCCTGGTCGATCGCACGGATTTTCGCGCTAACGTGAAAGTTGAGCTGCTGGACGTGTCTAAAGAAGACCTGCGCCAGGATTTTGAAGACTGCCCGGAAGTGATTCAGAGCGGCCTGTATCGCCATACCTATATTGCCGAATACGACACGCCAGGGGGAGAGCCCATTGGTGCGGTGATTTCCAACTACGAGTTTGACGCCAGTGCGCAAGACGTGGCGCTGTTGCGCAACATTTCCAAAGTGTCTGCGGCTGCCCACATGCCATTTATCGGTGCAGTTGGGGCAAAATTCTTCCTTAAAGACAATATGGAAGAAGTATCGGCCATTAAAGACATTGGCAACTACTTTGACCGCGCGGAATACATCAAATGGAAATCGTTTCGTGATACCGATGATTCCCGCTATATCGGCCTGACCATGCCGCGCGTGCTCGGGCGTCTGCCATATGGCCCGGATACGGTGCCGGTGCGTAGCTTCAACTACATGGAAGAGGTGAAAGGGCCAGATCACGAGAAATACCTTTGGACCAATGCCGCGTTTGCTTTCGCTGCCAACATGGTGCGCAGCTTTATCAAAAATGGTTGGTGCGTGCAGATTCGTGGGCCACAGGCTGGTGGCGCGGTTACCGATCTTCCGATTCACCTTTACGATCTGGGTACCGGCAATCAGGTTAAGATCCCGTCTGAGGTGATGATCCCGGAAACCCGCGAGTTTGAATTCGCTAATCTGGGCTTTATCCCGCTGTCATACTACAAAAACCGTGATTACGCCTGCTTCTTCTCGGCTAACTCCTCACAGAAACCGGCGCTGTACGACACGCCTGATGCCACAGCGAACAGCCGTATCAACGCAAGACTGCCGTATATCTTCTTACTGTCACGTATCGCGCATTACCTGAAGTTGATTCAACGTGAAAACATCGGTACGACAAAAGACCGCCGTCTGCTGGAGCTTGAACTGAACAACTGGGTACGTGGGCTGGTGACAGAAATGACCGATCCGGGCGACGATCTGCAGGCATCGCATCCGCTGCGTGATGCAAAAGTGGTGGTTGAGGATATTGAAGACAACCCAGGCTTCTTTCGCGTGAAGCTGTATGCCGTGCCGCACTTCCAGGTGGAAGGCATGGATGTCAACCTGTCGTTGGTCTCCCAGATGCCAAAGGCAAAAGCATAGGGAGGTGGGGATGAAGATTTACCGTCCCTTGTGGACTGATGGGGCCTTCCTGGCCCCACAACAGTTCCAGCAGCAGGCGCGTTGGGATGCCTGGGTTGCGGATTCCGTTGCAAGAATGTCGATAGCGTCACCGTGGGGCGTGGTGGATGTCGCCTTCGATCAGGGGGCGCTGGTCGTCTCACGTCTGCATCCGGTGAAAATGGTGGTCAGATTTGCTGATGGCACGCTGTTTGATAGCGAGCAGGCCGACAATCTGCCGCCAGCCGTTGACCTTAATGGACTGGACGACCGCAGTCAGGTTGATGTCGTCCTGGCACTGCCGCTGCTCAACGCAAGCGGCGGTAATCTTGATGAAGGCAGCGAAGGCGAGCGCCCCCGCCGCTGGAAGCGTGAATGGATATCCGTGCAGGAGTTGGCAGGTTACGAACGCACCGAGCTTGCCGTGTTACGCAATGCGGCAACGCTGCGTTTCGCCCATCAGGAAAACGATGCCTGGCTGACGTGCCCGGTCGCCCGCCTTGTCCGTAATGCCCAGGGAACATGGGGCTTCGATAACACGTTCATCCCACCCATGCTGACAATGAGTGCCAGCCCGTGGCTACTTGGTGCACTGACGGAGTTATTGCATCGCGTACGCGCGCGTCGCCAGCGGTTAATGAACATGCGCCGTGAAAGCAACGCGCGTATGGCTGATTTTGCCGTTGCCGACGTTTCTCTCTTCTGGCTGTTGAATTCACTTAACAGTGCCGAGCCTGTGCTGCGCGAATTGCTGCAAAGCCCTGGGCGACATCCTGAACTGCTATGGCGAGAGCTTGCCCGGCTGGCAGGCGGCCTGTTGACCTTCTCTCTTGACCGCGACGGTGACGCCATCCCGCTTTATCGTCATGAATCACCTGAGCATGTTTTCCCACCGCTCATTACGCTGTTATTTGAACTGCTGGAAACTGGCCTGCCGTCGCGCGTTATCTCTATTGAACTCACGCGTGAAGGAAGCTTCTGGCGTGGCGATCTCCACGATTCCAGACTGCGCGAAGAGGCGGATTTCTATTTGTCAGTTCGCTCCTCGCTTCCTGCACACCTGCTTCAGACACAATTCCCGCTGCTGTGTAAAGCGGGCAGCCGGGAAGAGGTCGCGGATGTGGTAAACGTGGCACTCAGTGGAGTACCGCTTAAGCCACTATCCCACGTGCCTGCGGCAATCCCTCTGCGCCTGGAAAACCAGTATTTTGCGCTGGATGTGGCGACAACAGCAGGCCAGAGCATGCTGGATGCCGGCAACTGCGCGTTTTACGTGCCGGGTTCATTAGGTGAAGTTCAGCTGGAACTGTTTGCGGTACTGCGTACATGAACAATAAAGACATTACGAAACAAATCGACAGTATCTTCTGGCCCACCTGGTTGATGGTTAGCCAACTACGCAATGGCCAGATTATTGATAACGGCGATGAGATGTATCGCCGTGCCTGTGGGTGGGTTGATAAGGCCCGGCAGGAACTCAGGGAAGCTGGTTTTAGTGAAACGAGCATTGAGCATATGACCTATGCCCAATGTGCATTGCTGGATGAGAGCGTTCTCAACCGTAAGCGTCATGACAGTGGTTCGGAAAAATGGCTGCTCTCGCCATTGCAGGCAAAGTATTTCAATACGCTCAACGCAGGAGAAGAACTGTGGGAGCGCATTAAAGATCAGCTGCGTGCGCCTGCGCCGGATGTTGCCGTACTGTCCTGCTTTTATCGTGCGCTGGCGCTGGGTTTTGTTGGGCGTTATCGCGAGCAGGGCGATGAGAGACGTGAAGATATCTTGCAGGCGCTCAGCCAGCAGGTTCCACCTTTTATCCTGACCGCCGACATACCGGTGATTGCCGCATCAACAAGAGCGGGAACCGGTCGTGGACGCTGGTGGTTTGGCTGGATTAGCGGTGCGATTGTGCTGACAGCACTGTGGTTTTTTCTTTCAACAACATTGCAGGGCCTGGTATCACAACTGACAGGGATGGCGTAAATGCGAATACTCAGCCAGGTATGGCCGGGGGTTTTTAGCGCGACACTGGCATTGCTGCTTTTCTGGGGGTTCTGGCCGTTATCACGAGGCTCTCAGTGGACGCTGACGGCATTGGTGGTGGTTCTCACTGGTGGCTGGATTTTCTGGCGCTGGCGACGCGCATGCAAGCTGCAGGAAGCGGCATCAGAATTTGACGATGCAAGGCTGCCGCCTGAATCGTATCAGGGCGCCATTGTGCTGGCCTGTGGCGACAGTGAAATTTTGTTTCGCGAACTGCATGTGCGTGAGGCCCAGCAGGGCTGGTATTTGCGTATTCCCGATCCGGAACATTTGGTGCTTATGGCGCAGCGCCTGTCGGTGGCGCGCCCGGGGCTTATCTGGCGAGTCTCGGTCATGATGACCGTGGCGCCGGAGCACCATCAGGATGGCGATGAATTTATGCAGAAAATGCATGCCTGGCGTCGCGCGATTTCGCTTTGCCACCACTGGCTTCCGGGTGAGTTACCCGTATGGGGCTGCTGTTATGTCAATCCACCTGATGCGGATTACGCCAGCGATGCCCGCTGGTTTACGCGCCTTGCGGGCAATGACGAGATGCAAATATGGCGCGACAGCAAAGTCGGGATCCCTCTGAGCGACTGGGGCGCTCAGCCTATTTCTCGCCAGTCGCGTTTTAGCCAGACACTCTGGCTTAACGGGGCAGTTGCCTGGGCTGAGTCGCGCATATTTTGCGTATTTAGCGCTACAGGTAGTGATGCCCGGCCGATTATCCCATGCCTGTGGATATGGCATCTTTCGCCGTTCGCCGTACGTGCCAACAACGACTGGCAGCGTAATGTCGCAAATATCACCTCGCTGGTGCCTTCTAATGAAAAAAAAGAGGGCGAATTGCCCTTTCCGGACCCTCTGCTGTCGGTTTTGCCTGTACGTTCTGGCCTGAGTCGTGTTGAACGCCAGTGCGGTCTGGTAGGACTGTTACTGGGCTTGTTCCTGGTGCTGGCGATGCTGGCATCTTACATCAACAACCAACGGTTGATTCGTAACGTTAGCGACCACCTCCAGCTTTATGAACGACTTATAGGCGAGCCTGCGCAGCCTAAGCTACTGGCACAAAATCGGTTACGTGCAGATGCGCTACTGCTGGATGAATGGCAGCGC
Organism: Enterobacteriaceae bacterium 4M9; assembly: GCA_010092695.1. Taxonomy (GTDB): domain Bacteria; phylum Pseudomonadota; class Gammaproteobacteria; order Enterobacterales; family Enterobacteriaceae; genus Tenebrionibacter. The sequence continues at coordinate 2,248,185 of JAADJJ010000001.1, forward strand.
GAAGGCGCCCCGGTGCGCTATTCAATGGGGATGTTCCAGGGAGGACGCTTGCTGCCGCTCATTCGCACGGCGGTCAATAGCTGGGCACCGCCACCACCGCCAGCTCCGGTTATTGTGCAGTCGGCACCTGACACTGTGCGTCTGGACAGTATGGCGTTATTTGATACCGGCAAAGCAAAACTGATTGAAGGTTCAACCAAAATTCTCGTGGAAGCGCTGCTGAATATTAAAGCGCGCCCGGGATGGCTGATAGTGGTCTCAGGGCATACGGACAATACCGGGGATGCACGGGCAAACCAACAGCTTTCACTCAAGCGTGCTGAAGCGGTACGTGACTGGATGCTGGCGACCAGCGATGTTTCGCCAGGGTGTTTTGCGGTTCAGGGGTATGGCGCGAGTCGGCCGGTTGAATCCAACGACACACCGGAAGGGCGCAAGCTTAACCGCCGTGTCGAAATCAGCCTTGTGCCACAGGCGGATGCCTGTCAGGACAGGACTGAATCCACTTCACCAACAGAAGGTGAAGACTCAACGTTAATCAAGGAGAATTAAATGGCAATTCCTGTTTACCTTTGGCTCAAGGATGACGGCGGAGCGGAGATTAAAGGTTCTGTCGATGTTAAAGATCGTGAAGGCAGCATCGAAGTTGTTGCACAACAGCATAACCTTTACATTCCGACGGATAACAATACCGGTAAGCTGACTGGTACCCGTGTACACACGCCGTTCAAATTCACTAAAGAGATTGATGCCTCAAGCCCTTATCTTTATAAAGCGGTCACGACGGGTCAGACACTGAAAGCAGCTGAATTTAAGTGGTACAAAATCGACGACGCCGGGCAGGAAGTTGAGTACTTCAATACCAAACTGGAAAACGTCAAGGTTGTTAAAGTTGCGCCGGTTATGTACGACGTGAAAGATCCAGCCAAAGAGAAGCACAACCACCTGGAAGAGGTGGAGCTGCGCTACGAGAAAATCACCTGGACCTACAAAGACGGCAACATCATTCATTCTGATTCCTGGAATGAGCGTGTTACTGCCTGATATTAATTTTAAAAGCAGACGCCTGGCGTCTGCTTTTTTTCGCCTTTTTTGTTAAGTGACGAACGCGCTTAACAAAAATGCCGGATACGGATAAAGCACAATCCCCTTTAAGCGATGGTATGGCTGCACACAATATCGCGCCAGAAACGCAGAACTGGAAAGAGAAACATTATGGAAAATCAGGCAGTTTTACTACGTCGGCTTAACCCTTTCTGCGCGAGCGCTCTGGAGGCTGCAGCCTCTTTATGCCAGACGCGTGCTCATGCTGAAATTCGCATTGAACACTGGTTGCTCAAGTTGCTTGAACAAGGAGAAGGTGATGTCACCGTGCTGGCCCGTCGCTATGACTGGGATATGGATGGGCTGTGGCAGGCATTGCTGGAATGGCTGGAGAAGCTGCCGCGCTCGGTACGCAGTCGGCCACAGCTTTCTTCATCGCTCATGCAGCTTATTCGCCAGGCCTGGCTTGTCGCTTCACTGGAAGAAAACGACACCCGCATTCGCAGTCATCACCTGCTGGCAGCCCTGGTCGACGACCCATCGCTACTGGCCTGCGACGGTCTCTGGCCGCTCCTGAGTCTGAGCCGAACGCACCTTGAGCGCCTGCGCCCGCTGCTGGACAGCACGTCAGACGAGCGTGAACACGTGCAGCAAAGAGAAGAAATGCCGCTGGCTATGCCTCATGAAGAGACCGCCCCAGAAGATGCGATCGCGCCAGTGGGCGAAGGGCTTTCAGCCGCTCTGCAGGGTGCACTGGATAAATTCACGCTCGACATCACCGCCAGAGCGCGCGCTCAACAAATAGACCCGGTATTTGGCCGCGACAATGAAATCCGCCAGATGGTGGACATCCTCTCGCGCCGTCGCAAGAACAACCCCATTCTGGTCGGTGAACCTGGCGTTGGTAAAACCGCACTGGTCGAAGGTCTGGCACTGCGTATTGTTGACGGCGATGTACCGGAAAGCCTGAAACCCGTTGCGGTGCGTACGCTCGATCTGGGGCTATTGCAGGCTGGCGCTGGTGTGAAGGGGGAATTTGAACAGCGCCTGAAGAATGTGATTACTGCGGTACAGCAGTCGCCACAGCCGATTTTATTATTTATTGACGAAGCCCATACCATTATCGGTGCGGGTAACCAGGCCGGCGGTGCCGATGCGGCTAACCTGTTAAAACCTGCTCTGGCGCGCGGCGAGCTGCGAACCATCGCTGCCACCACGTGGAGTGAATATAAGCAGTACTTTGAGCGTGATGCTGCACTGGAGCGGCGCTTTCAGATGGTGAAGGTGGACGAACCCAACGACGACACTGCCTGTCTGATGCTGCGCGGCCTGAAATCGCGCTACGCCAGCCATCACGGCGTACACATTACGGATGCTGCCGTAAAAGCGGCCGTGACGTTGTCACGTCGTTATCTCACCGGTCGTCAGTTGCCGGACAAGGCGGTAGACCTGCTTGACACGGCGGCGGCAAGAGTGCGCATGAGCCTTGATACCCGTCCTTCCTCGCTGACCGGTACCCAGGCGCAACTGGATGCACTGGTCATGGAGCAGCAGGCAATTGAAGAAGACAGTCAGTTTATTATCCCACCGGGCGAAGAGCGTTTAGCCGATATCTCTGATCGGTGTCATGAACTGAATCTTGAGCTGGAAACGCTGCAGGCAAAGTATCACCAGGAAAAAGTGCTGGCGGAGAAAATTCTGGCACTGCGCCAGATTGAGCCTCAGAGCCAGCTGCTAAAAGATCTCAGCCATGAGCTGGTGGCTTTGCAGGGGATTTCGCCTTCACTGATGCTCGACGTTGATGCCCGCACGGTGGCAACCGTGGTGGCTGACTGGACAGGGGTGCCGCTGTCTTCGCTGCTTAAAGACGAACAAAGCGAGCTGCTCAATCTTGAACTGGAGCTTGAACAGCGCGTTACAGGACAACCGGGCGCGCTCACGGCAATCGCACAGCGCCTGCGCGCCTCGCACACAGGCCTGACGCCAGAGTCCGGGCCGCAGGGTGTGTTTCTGCTGGTGGGGCCAAGCGGTGTCGGGAAAACCGAAACGGCGCTGGCGCTGGCCGACACGCTGTATGGTGGTGAAAAGTCACTGATCACCATCAACCTCTCTGAATACCAGGAGGCCCATACCGTATCTCAGCTGAAAGGCTCTCCGCCAGGGTATGTTGGCTACGGTCAGGGTGGTGTACTGACAGAAGCTGTGCGCAAACGCCCATACAGTATTGTGTTGCTCGATGAAGTTGAGAAAGCGCATCGCGATGTAATGAATGTGTTTTACCAGGTGTTCGACCGGGGTTTTATGCGTGACGGCGAAGGGCGTGAAATCGATTTTCGCAATACCGTCATTATCATGACATCGAACCTGGGCAGCGATAGTCTGGTGCAGTTGCTTGAAGAAAAACCCGCCGCAACTGACGCCGAACTGCATGAACTGCTGCGCCCGGTATTACGTGAGCATTTCCAGCCTGCCTTACTGGCCCGCTTCCAGTCGGTGATTTATCGCCCTCTGGATGCCAGCGCCATGCGCACCATTGTTGAAATGAAGCTTGCCCAGGTGGGTAAGCGTCTTCAGCGCCACTACGCCATGCGCACAGCGTTCACTGACGGCCTGTACGATGCGCTGGTGAGCGCCTGCCTGCTGCCGGATACCGGTGCGCGCAATATTGACAGCCTCCTTAACCAGCAAATTCTGCCGGTACTCGGTCAACAACTGCTCTCTCGCCAGCGTGACACGCTACGAAATGCCACATTGCGCCTGAGTTGGGAAGACGAGAACGGAATTGTGCTTGAGTTTGAATAACGTGAATCTGCTGGTCTCAGGCGCCCCGTGGGGGCGCCGCTGCTGTTTGCCGGGTCTGGAGGTAAGAATATGAACGGTACATTGGCGATGCTGTGCCAGCGCTTTTTTAGCGAAGGTCACGAGCGCGCAGTGTCGCTGGCCAGTGAACAAACGGCACTGTGGGAAAAATGGCTGCTACCGCTAACGTCAGAACAGCCCGTGGGTGAAGATCCCGGCTACGATGACGACTTCCAGCGTATGCGCGAAGAGGTCAATCTCCTGTCAGGTATTGATACCGGGCTTATCTGCCAGCTTGCCGAGTCGATTTTGACAACACGGGCAAAAGACGTGCGTGTGGCAACCTATTACGCCTGGGCACGCCTGCATCAGGATGGTGAAGAGGGACTGGCAGATGGCCTGGCGCTGCTGCTTGGGCTGCTGGAGCGCTACGGTGAAACGTTACTGCCTTCGCGTCCAAACAGCCGCAAGCTGGCGCTGGAATGGCTGGCAGGTGCGAAGGTACTGGATAGCCTGCTGCTTTACCCGGAAGTTGACCGTCCCGCTTTTGAACGTGTGTTGGCGGCTCTGGTGGGTATTGAAACGGTGCTTGAAAGCTGGCCCGAGGCCTCGCGCCCGCAGTTGGGGGCGCTAAGTTCAGCGCTGGAGGCTCGTCTGGCGCGGGCAGGGGGAGCCGATGCCGTTGCGCCACAGGGTGATGGGACGGCGGCGATAACGTCAGCTGCAACAGGTGCAGTTCCTGCTGTAGAGAGCATTCGCTCCGGCCGGGACCTGCTCGACCAGGCGCGGGCGCTGGCGAATTATCTGCGTGCCCAGCCTCAGGGATGGCTGGCGGCGCACCGCATTATCGCCTCAGTACGCTGGGATACGGTGCATCAATTGCCACCGCAGGATAGCGCCGGATGTACTCGCCTTGCCGCGCCACGCAGCGATAACCGCGCGCTGCTCAAGCGCCTGTGGCGTCAGCAAAGCTGGGGAGAGTTGCTTGAGCAGGTTGACCGTATTTTTGCTGAAGGCGTGAATCATTTCTGGCTCGACCTGCAATGGTATTTGTTTCAGGCGCTCAGTAAATCTGCCCCTCCGGTTGACGGTTGGGCAGAGATTATTCGCCAGGACCTGAAAGTGCTGCTGGCGAGGTTGCCGGGGCTGGAAAAACTGGCCTGGGAAGACGGTACGCCGTTTGCCGATGAAGTGACGCGCGAGTGGCTACTGCGCCATGTGCTGGACGATGAAACCGGGTTGCTGGATGAGATTACGCCCTCGGCCGTGGTGAATAACACTGAGGATGTGCTGTCTCTGGAGGCAGAAGCACTGGCCCAGGCAGACAGCGAGGGCATTGAAAAAGCGCTGTCCTGGCTACAGTCGCGCCCCGGAACCGCAGGCGCACGCAACCAGTGGCTGCTGCGCCTGCTGATGGCGCGGTTATGTGAGCAGTTTGGTAAAAATGAAATGGCGCTTCATCTTCTGAGCGAGCTGGACAGCAGCGCAGGCACATTGAGTCTGGTGGACTGGGAGCCGGACAAGCTGTTTGAGGTGCGTGCGCGGCGGTTGCGTCTACTGCGCATACGCTCGCAGCGAAACGATGTCGACAAGGCGGCCCTCACACGGCAGATGGAAGCGTTACTGGCACAGCTGACAGCACTCGATCCGGTGCGTGCGGCCGTACTTTATTAATCACACCGCGCATTGCAGGGAGAACTCTCGTGCCGCAACCTTCGCTTTACGAAATGCTGACCGGCGGCTTTTCCGGTGGCCTGTCGCTTAATGAAGTGAATGAACCCAACCAGCTTATTCTTTCTGTGCTGGATAACATGCAGCGTATTCTTAACACCCGCGCTGGCAGCCTGAAGCATTTGCCTGATTACGGGCTACCGGATATGAGCAAAATTATCCAGGGTATGCCCGGTACTGCACATCAGCTTATGAGTATGCTGTCGCAGGTGTTGCTGAAGTATGAACCGCGTCTTAAGCGCATTGATGTGGTGCTGTTAGCGCCGACGGAGCCAGGCCAACTGCGCTATGCCATTGATGCCGAGTTACATCAGTATGGACTGGTGCGTTATGGCACCGAATTTATGCCAGAAGGGCGTTTACTGATACGCCACCTCAGGCAGCAGGGTTTCATGGATGCCGGAGGCGTGTGATGGACGATATTGCGATGACGGTGGGCGGCGATCCGCGAGGCTACAGCGAAACTGAGACTATCCGTGAGGAAATGGCGAAACTGAGCCATCCGGCGCGGCCTGATGTGAACTGGTTACGTGTAGAACAGAGTTGCCAGGCATTGTTTGGCAAAAATGGCGTCGATTTACGCACGGCGGTGTTTTACACCGTCGCCCGTGGTCACCTGGCAGGACTCTCAGGGCTAAACGAGGGGCTGGGTATTGTCCGAACGTTGATCTCACGCCACTGGGCGCAGATGTGGCCACAACAAACCCATACGCGAATTGAATTGTTAAGCTGGCTTTCTGGCAGTGTATTGCAACGCCTGCGTGCGTTGTCGTTAAGTTACGCCGATTTACCGGTTATCTACCAGGCAGAAAAAGAGCTGGCACAGCTATGCAGCACGCTGCAACTGCTTGAGCTAAAACAACTTAGCCGTCTTGAACCCATACAACTGTGGTTGCAGCAGGCTGCCGCGACGCTTGAGCAAGTCGATGAGACGTCAGCCGGTGTTCCCGTATCGGCGACACCCACCGCGTCTGCGAGTCAGGATGCGCCATTGCCGCCGCTGCCTGAAACACGTGTAAGTGAAAAACCTTTACGCGTGCCGAAAAAGCCGGTGGCACAAGCGGCTGATGCCGCTCGCACATCTGATGCGCAGGATACTCAGTTTGAACGCGGGACTTCTGCCACGCTGAAACAATCTTCTGCTATTGCGCCCCGGCGCAACCCCGGCTTTTTGGCCGGTTTTTTTTGTGCGCTGCTTCTCAGTGCAATAGCGGCACTCATTATTTGGTGGTTAGCGCGTCCTGCACCACAACAGGCTTTACTCGAGCAGGTTGCGCCTGTTGTAACAGTGGATGGCGTTGCTGAAGCGACCAGACTTAAAGCCTCGTTGACGACGGATGAGCTTACACAGACGCGCGAGCCGTGGCTTAAGGCGCTGGATGAAAAGCTGGCGTTGATGGCAACGCTGCCGCCGCTGTGGAAAGAACAGCAGGGCAGAGAACTCATTCTTGCAGCACAAACGCTCTGGCCAGAGGCGCAAGCCGTTGCGCATATACGTGAGCGTGAGCAGCAGCGCCGTGAGGCACTGGCAATACCGAGTAAGTCACTGGGAGACTGGCACCTGGCACAACAGAGGCTGGAAGCGCTGACGCAGCGGCTTAATGCGCTGGATGAGCGGCGCGGGCGTTGGCTTACAGGCTCAGAGCTGAAAACCGCTGTTTTTGATATCAGACAGGCGCTGGATAAGACACCGCCGCTGGAAGAACTACTGCGCCAGCTTGAACAACAGCAGGCGGTCGGTGCGAATACTGCGGCACTCCGTAAGCAGATTGATGATCGTTTCGCCCAGCTGTTAAATCGCTATGCACTGCTGGATGAACAACTACGTTTACCGGCAAAGACCAGTCTGGACTAGCAGAGCTGACCGGGCTATGCGAAAGATATTTTCACAGGCAAAACGCCAGTTCCTGGGATTATTACGCCCACTACACTGGCGACAATTTGCACTGGTGCAGGTGATGGTTAATAATGCATATAACCTATATCACTTGCGTGGAGGTGTCCGATGGGCGATAAACGCAAATCAGGTCATCGCTATCCTGAGGGCCAGGAGCTTAAGTTTTCAACGCTTAGCGGCCCGGAGTTGACAGCGATGCATGCCAAAAAAGAGCGTCATTATCTGGTGATGGAAGTGCCCCAGCAGTACGACGCGTTTATTGATTCGCGGGCATTTGAGTTGGCTGTGGAAAGTGCGCTGCGCCTTACCGTCTCGCTTGCTGATGTCCCGGAGCCGGCGATGCAGCGGGTTACGGCACCGGCACAGCAGGCGCGCCTGGCGCAGCTTAATCAGCGTATTTTCAGCGAGGCCGAGTGGCTGACCGCGCGGGATGTGTCTGAGCGCGCAGGTCTTGCGGCATCGAACCCCAGCGCAGGTCCTAACCGCTGGAAGGCAAAGAAACGCATCTTTGCTGTGCCAGTGAATGGGCGCGATTACTATCCTGCTTACGCGCTTGATGAAGGTAGCGCACCGTTGCCGGTGATAAGCCAGCTGCTCGCGCTGTTTGGCGATCGCAAAACGCCCTGGGGACTGGCGGTGTGGTTAGGGTCAGATAACGGCTGGCTGGGCGGAAGAAAGCCGAAAGATGTGCTGGCTTCAGAGCCTGATGCCGTCCTGGCGGCCGCAGAGCAGGAGTTACAGGGACCGGTACATGGCTGATGACGTAGCGCCAGCGCCTATGCCGCTACCCGGACCGGATGTGCGGGTCAAAACCGGTCTCTGGGCGGCAGAACGCGCCATTCATCGCATCCATTCCCGGCGCTTTAGCGCACTACAGTTTAATCCTGGTTTTGGCTCAGCCCGCTTTAGCCCGTTGTTGAACCCGGCGGGTGATGCCGTCCCGACGCTTTACGGCGGCGAATCAATCGACGTTGCCCTTATGGAAACGTTATTTCACGACCTGCCGTACCACAGCAACAGCATGCCTTTTGATATGGCTAAAATTGCCGGGTTGGTGTATTCCCGGTTGGTTCCTTTGCATCCGTTGACGTTTGTTGCGCTCACGCCAATGACGCTACGCCGGTTAGGTGTAAGGCGTCAGCAGTTGCTGGACAGCGAAGCGAGTGATTATGTATTTACCCGCTATTGGGCGCAGGCGCTGTGGCGGGATAATCCGCAGGCGCACGGCATTTGCTGGTCGTCTCGACAGCATGGCGGGCAGGCGCTGATGTTATTTGGCGATCGCGTAACGGCGCAGGGATTGCGCGTTGAAATAGCATCGTCTTCGCTGATAGCCAGCGATGTGCTGTTAGACAATATAGAGAAACTGGCAGACGAAATGGGTGTGGTATTACTGCCACCGGGCGGTGGTGCGTTTAATCAGGGAAGATAAGGCAGATTACCCAGGAAAATGGTGCGTCCGAGTGGACTCGAACCACCGACCCCCACCATGTCAAGGTGGTGCTCTAACCAACTGAGCTACGGACGCACTATGGTGCGTTCAATTGGACTCGAACCAACGACCCCCACCATGTCAAGGTGGTGCTCTAACCAACTGAGCTATGAACGCAACGGCTGTGGGTGACAGCGGGGACGAATATTAACGGCAGCACCGGGTGCTGGCAAGAGCTAAGTAGCAATTTTCTTTCTTATTTCACACGATTGCTGCGCATCTGCGCAGACTGCTGTAAAAATGGCCGCCCGCGGGCGGCCATTGGTGAATTAGCGCGCAGCGCGCTGGAGAATCAGGGCTGAAGGCTGACGCTGGAGCCAGCGAATGCGCAGCACCATCATAATAGCCGCAGAGGTCAGGCCAATAATAAATCCGGTCCAGAAACCGGCAGGTCCCATGCGTGGCACAACGATATCGGTTAACGCCAGCAGGTAGCCACTCGGCAGGCCGAGGATCCAGTAAGCGATAAAGGTAATAAAAAAGATGGAGCGCGTGTCTTTATAACCACGCAGCACGCCGCTGCCAATGACCTGAATGGAGTCAGAAATCTGATACACCGCTGCCAGCAACATGAGATGTGAAGCCAGAGTTACCACTTCAGGGTTGTCGTTGTACAAAAGAGCGATAGGCTCGCGCATGATAACGGTGAAAAGGGCAGTGAAGGTCGCAAGACAGACGCCCACGCCAATGCCGGTCCAGGCCGAAGTGCGTGCATCAAGCGTGGCGCCCTGGCCCAGGCGAAAACCGACGCGAATCGTGACGGCAGCGCCCAGCGAAAGCGGCAGTACAAACATCAGCGAGCTGAAGTTGAGCGCAATCTGGTGCCCTGCGACATCGACAATGCCCAGCGGGGAAACCAGCAGCGCGACCACGGCAAACAGTGTGACTTCAAAAAACAGTGCCAGGGCAATCGGCAGCCCGAGTTGGGTCAGGCGCAGTATCATTGCACGGTCCGGTTTACCAAAGCGGGTTTCATTGCGAATATCGCGCATTGAGCGTGCACGCTTAGTCCAGGCCAGCATACAGGCAAACATCACCCAGTACACCGCAGCCGTCGCAACACCACAACCGACGCCGCCCAGTTCCGGCATACCGAAATGACCATAGATCAACACGTAGTTGACCGGGATATTCACCAGCAGGCCAATAAAGCCCATCACCATGCCGGGTTTGGTTTTGGCTAATCCCTCACACTGGTTACGGGCAACCTGGAAAAACAGGTAGCCTGGCGCGCCCCACAGTAGAGCGCGCAGGTAACCTACGGCGATATCGGCAAGTTTAGGGTCGATGTTGTGCATGCCGCGAATAATGTATCCGGCATTCCACAGCACAATCATAATGATGATGCTGACGACGCCCGCGAGCCAGAACCCCTGGCGCACGTGGGCAGCTACGCGGTCGCGACGCCCGGAACCGTTGAGCTGGGCGACTATTGGCGTGAGCGCCAGCAGCAGTCCATGACCAAATAAAATGGCAGGAAGCCAGATAGAGGTTCCGATAGCGACAGCCGCCATATCGGTCGCGCTATAGCCGCCCGCCATGACGGTATCGACGAAACCCATTGCGGTTTGTGCGACCTGCGCGAGGATAACCGGAATCGCCAGCGCCAGTAGCTGACGCGCTTCGATGACATACTTCTGCACGTAAATACCTTTAGTATTGTTGTTATTTGAGAAACACAAAAGCCGCCCTGTAATGGCAGCAAAAAGAAAAATGGGGAAATTGCCTGATTATTGTAGCGTCAGCGGTCGATTAAGCCAGAGAAATAATGGCGGGTAGCGCTTTGCGACTGGCAACCTTTTTTTCCAACTGTTATCTTGCGTGAATAATGTTTTAAACCGCTCTGGCGGCATGCAGGAGTCACTATGTTTACTGGTATTGTACAGGGAACGGCGACCGTCGTTTCCATCGATGAACACCCCAATTTTCGCACCCACATTATCCAGCTGGCAGATGAGTTATTGCCCGGCCTTGAAACCGGTGCCTCTGTTGCCCACAACGGCTGTTGCCTGACCGTTACCGCGATTCAGGGTAATTACGTTAGCTTTGACTTAATGAAAGAGACGTTACGTATCACTAATCTTGGTGAACTGAAGCCGGGTGATGTCGTCAATATTGAGCGTGCGGCAAAATTTGGTGATGAAATTGGCGGCCATCTGATGTCCGGCCACATTATGACCAGCGCAGACATCGTTAAAATTTTGACCTCAGAACATAACCGCCAGATATGGTTTAAACCTGCAGATCCCGAGTTGATGAAATATGTGCTGTATAAAGGTTTTATTGGCATTGACGGTATCAGCCTCACGGTAGGTGAGGTCACGCCTACCCGTTTTTGCGTGCATCTGATCCCGGAAACGTTGCAGCGCACCACGCTTGGCAGTAAAAAGCTGGGCCAGCGCGTCAATATTGAAATCGACCCTCAGACTCAGGCGATTGTTGACACCGTGGAGCGCGTGCTGGAAAAGCGCGAGGCAATGGCGCAGATTGCGCAAAAAACGCAGGAACAAAATCCCTGGCAGGATTAAAAAAAGCCCCGGTAAACCGGGGCTTTTTTATTAGTGCGGCACGCGCAGGCCGTTTTCAACACCACGGCTGAACACCACCTGCCACAGCTGAATATCGCGAGCGCGAAACGCACCTGCACAGGCGTTAAGATAGTAAGAAAACATGCGCTTAAAGCGCTCGCTGTAATTATCCGCAAGCTCCGGCCAGGCGTTGAGAAAGCGGGTGTGCCAGGCCATCAGCGTTTTGTCGTAGTCGGCCCCGAAGTTGTGCCAGTCTTCCATTACGAAGCGTCCTTCGCTGACATCGGCAATATGCTTGACTGAAGGCAGGCAGCCGTTGGGAAAGATGTACTTATTAATCCACGGATCGACGTAATTATTCGTTTTGTTAGAGCCAATGGTGTGCAGCAGGAAGATACCATCGGGTTTAAGATTGCGATCCACCACAGAAAAATAGGTGCGGTAGTTTTTAGGCCCAACGTGTTCAAACATCCCAACAGAGACAATACGGTCAAACTGTTCGTCCAGATCCCGGTAATCCTGCAATAAAATGGTGACATCAAGACCTTCACAGCGCATCTGTGCCATTTTTTGCTGCTCAGCGGAGATAGTCACGCCGTAAACCGAGACGCCGTAGTGGCGAGCGGCGTATTCAGCCAGACCGCCCCAGCCGCAGCCAATATCCAGCAGACGCATGCCGGGCGCCAGTTGCAGCTTGTCGCAAATCATTTTTAGCTTCGACTGTTGGGCGTCAACCAGGTCTCTGGCTTCTTTCCAGTAGCCGCAGGAATATTGCATAAACGGGTCCAGCATGCGGCTGAACAGATCGTTACCGAGGTCGTAATGTTCTTTGCCAACAACCCAGGAACGCTTTCGGGTTTGCAGATTCATCAGGCGGGCAGTGGCGATGCGCAGGAGATCTTTCATACTCTGCGGAAGCTGTTTTTCCAGCCCGGCGCGTAAAATTTTATTGAAAAATACATCCAGACGTTCGCATTCCCACCAGCCATCCATGTAGCTTTCCCCAAGTCCCAGTGAGCCTTGCTGGAGAATGCGTTTGAAAAAATCGGGATGTTTAACCTGAATATCGCTGGGTGCAGAGCCGTTTATCTCAATACCCGCGCGGGCGAGCATCTCGCTAACAATCCGGTACCACTCGTTATCCCGTATGCTGGCTTCTTCTATACACGATGAACTCATAGCTTTTCCATCACCTCTGTGTTGTTCAGATCCATTCAACCGCGCAAACGCTCCCCAAAAAAGCGTAGTCGCTATTTCTGAAATGTGAGAAACCTCACGCAAACCCCTGTACCTGGTGACTGAAGAAATGAAAGAGGGATATTTCCCTGAAAGCGCAGAAAAGGGAGCCGTAATGCTCCCGTTAGTTGTTGGGGTTATGTTAATTATTCAGAGCTGAAATCCAGTATAGGCCTGGGGAAAAGGTGATTCAACCCAAAACTGTTAGCTTGCTAATGAAGTAGGTGCAGGTTATTCCTTATGCGCACATTCGGTTAATTTGGGGGTACGACCACGCTGCATCGCGTAGCCGAGCAGGGCCAGAACCACCGTACCGGCCATGACGCCGGTCGTGGTTTGCAAAGGCGTGTCGGCGCGCCATGACACCAGCAGACTTGCCAGAAAACACAACCCAAGCTGTAGCGCGTTTTGCAGCGCAGCGGCACGGCCGGTCGCCTGTGGGAATGGCAACAGCGCAGAGGCAACAACAATGGGATAAATTGCGCCGTTTACCATTGCCATCAGGCAGAACGGAATCAGCAACAGCGTGAGTGTGGCGTATCCTGAGAGCGCAACGCCCCAGGTTGCCAGCACGCTAATGGCAAAGCCCGCCAGCAGCCAGGGCAGAAGACGCTCGCCGCTCACGTTTGCCAGTAAACTGCGACAGCCATAGCCACCAATCAGGAAAGCAAGGGTTTGCGGCACATAGCTCAGGCCGATGGCTGACGAGCCGTAGCCCATTTCGTGCAGCAGAAAAGGTGAGCCGGTAAGCCAGGCAAAGAAGCTTGCAGAGCAGGCTGCATAAATCAGCACGTTACCGCGGTATTCCCGGCTCTGTAGTAGCGTGGTGAAACGTATAGGCGCGCCGCTTGCTGGTGCTGCCTGGCTACGCCTGAGGCGCAGTGTCGGCACCATCAGTACCAGCGTAATCGCAAACAGCGTGAGAAAAATAGCCTGCCATTCAAAATGCACCAGCAGCCAGCTTCCCAGCAGTGGTGCCAGTGCCGGAGAGAGGCCCACCAGCGGCATAATGGTTGCGAAGATGCGCCGCGCCTGGCTTGCCGGATAGCGGTCTGTGACCAGCGCCTGCCAGCTTACCGCTGCGGAACACACGCCAACGGCCTGAACGAAACGCAGCGCCAGCAGACCGGCGGCGTTTTCCACCGCCATGATACCAAGGCAGCCAACGGCAAACAGCCCAAGGCCAGCCAGCAGAATGGGGCGGCGGCCGTAGCGGTCGGAAAGCGGGCCCCATGCCAGCTGCGCCAGTGCAAAACCGCCAAGAAACAGACTCAGACTGGCACTAATGGCGCCGGGACTGGTTTGCAAATCCTGTTGAATTGCTGCAAACGCTGGCAAATACATGTCTGTTGCCAGAAAACCCAGCACACTCAGCCCGGCCAGCCACAGTAAAAAGCCTTTTGAAGGTTGTTGCATATTTCTCTCTTATTGTCGTAGCAGGAAAACGCATCGAGTGTAGAGAGTGCGTTTAGGGTTGTGAAACGCTAATATTTGCCGAATGCATTCAAAAATTTTGCAGGCAGAAAATGTGGTCTGAATATTCACTTGAAGTGGTTGATGCCGTTGCACGTAACGGCAGTTTTAGCGCAGCAGCCCAGGAATTGCACCGCGTGCCGTCCGCAGTGAGCTATACCGTACGCCAGCTTGAGGACTGGCTCGCCGTGCCGTTGTTCGAAAGACGACACCGTGACGTTGAACTGACGCCAGCAGGGAAGTTTTTCCTGACCGAAGGGCGAAGTGTTATCAAAAAAATGCAGGCCACGCGCCAGCAGTGCCAGCAAATTGCCAACGGCTGGCGCGGGCACCTTTCCATTGCGGTGGACAATATCGTCAGACCTGCCCGCACGCGCCAGCTGGTGCTGGATTTCTACCGCCATTTCCCGGATATCGAACTACGCATTGCGCAGGAAGTATTTAACGGCGTGTGGGATGCATTGAGCGATGGGCGCGTGGAAGCCGCGATTGGTGCGACGCAGGCGATACCGGTGAGCGGACGCTATGCGTTTCGTGATATGGGGATGTTACGCTGGCACTGCGTGGTGGCAAGTCACCATCCGCTGACGCGCCAGGCAGGAACACTCAGTGATGAACAGTTGCGCGCCTGGCCCTCGCTGGTGCTTGAAGACACCTCCCGCTCGCTGCCACAACGCATTACCTGGCTTCTGGATAACCAGCGTCGTGTGGTTGTGCCGGACTGGGCGTGCGCCATCGACTGCCTGAGTGCCGGGCTGTGTGTGGGAATGGTGCCTGTGCATATTGCTCGTCCGTATCTTATCAGCGGCGAGTGGCAGGTGCTGAATCTCGACAATCCATTCCCGGACGCGGCCTGTTGCCTGACGTGGCGGCAGAACGAAAGCTCGCCAGCGCTGGGCTGGTTGCTGGATTATCTGGGGGACAGCGAAACGATGAATGCGGAGTGGCTACGCGAGCCCGCCTGAGCGGGCCCGACGTGGGATTAGCGGCGGTAGTCGCGAAACGGACCATCGGCAACCGATCGGCGCTCGATCAGGCGCGGATGAACTTCAATGGTCTGCGACTGCTCGCGTTTGTTAATAATGCGGTCCAGCAGCATGTCAAACGCCGTCTCGCCCAGCGAATCTTTTGGCTGGTGGATAGTGGTCAGCGCCGGGGTGAAATAGCGGGAGTTGCGCACGTTGTCGTAACCAATCAGCGAGATATCCTGCGGCACGCGCAGCCCCATTTCGTCAATGGCGCACAGCGCGCCCATTGCCATAATGTCGCCGCCACAGAACACCGCAGTAGGGCGGTGCGATTGCGACAAAATTTGCTGCATGGCGCGGTAACCAGACTCTGGCTCAAAGTTGCCCTGAACCACCCACGCATCGTTAACTTTAATCTGCGCTTCTTCCATCGCTTTCATAAAGCCTGCCAGACGACCAGAGCCGGTATTGCGGTCAAGTGAGCCGGGGATCGCGCCGATTTCGCGATGTCCGCGTTCAATCAGGTAGCGTCCGGCCATATAGCCGCCTTCAAATGAGTTATCGATAACGGAATCTGTAAAGTCAGCTTTGGCTTCACCCCAGTCCATTACTACCATCGGAATATGGCGATACTCTTCGAGCATGGTGATAACCTGCTGCGGGTACTCTGAGCACATTACCATCAGCCCGTCGACACGCTTTTGCGCCATCATCGACAGATAGGCCTGCTGTTTTTCGAGGCTGTTCCAGGCGTTACCGAGAATCAGGGTATAGCCCTTTTCAAAGCAGCTTTTTTCTACCGCTTCGATGATTTCTGCGAAATAGGCCGCTTCGCTGCTGGTGGCCAGCAGGCCAATAGATTTGGTGTGGTTAACCTTCAGGCTACGCGCGACGGCACTGGGAGAATAGTGCAGTTCTTTAATTGCCGCCCATACCGCATTGCGGGTCTCCTCCGCCACAAACCGGGTCTTGTTAATGACGTGTGAGACGGTTGTGGTGGAAACGTTTGCTCGTTTGGCTACGTCTTTAATTGTTGCCATTAGCGGTCGCTCCAGAGCATTGCGTAATCTCCTGAATACTAAGCGGTTAAACGTTTGCCTTGAACAATCCCACGGGCAACTTTTTGGGTTGCAGAGTTGTCGGGAAAGGCGACACACAGCAGGAGGGAGGTATGACCAGGCGGCACGTAACAAATTAGCGAAGGATTTTGTCTCATCTTTGGCAAAAGGGGAAGAGGAAAAATGCCCGTCGTAGCAATTCGCGCAAGATTTCCGCTATATTTTATGGGAAAATGATGCAGACCCACAATTTACGTGGATATATAAAAAGGAGAAGGATGATGAGCACTGAATTAAAATATTCTCTGATGACGACTGTCGTGGTGCTTGGCGTGATTGTTATTAGCGGTTTGATTGCCGTGATGCACTGATTTTACTTCCGGCGTGGAGATTTTCTCTACGCCAGTATGCTTTATTCCCTCCCGATTATTGCGCCAGGCGCAATGCTCTTTTGTCTTTAACACCTCTTTAACTTTCTCGCTTGCGCTGTCATCATTTTGCCATTGAAGCTCGTCGCCGCGTGGGTGATGGACAGTCGCTGGTCCGGCAGTCGTGAGTTCCGCCATGCGGAAGCTGTCTCCAGTTGCAACCGGAGAAAATGAATGAAAATTAACTTTCCGCTACTGGCGCTAGCCATTGGCGCGTTTGGTATCGGCACGACGGAGTTTTCGCCCATGGGGCTGCTGCCGGTGATTGCCGAGGGTGTAAACGTGTCCATTCCTGCCGCCGGGATGCTGATTAGCGCCTACGCGATTGGTGTGATGGTGGGTGCACCACTGATGACGCTGTTGCTGTCACAGCGCGGTCGTCGCAATGCACTGCTGCTGTTGATGAGTATTTTTGTGGTGGGCAACCTGCTGTCAACGCTGGCACCCAACTACACCATGCTGATGATGTCGCGCATTATCACCAGTCTGAGCCACGGCGCGTTCTTTGGGCTTGGCTCGGTTGTGGCGGCAAGTCTTGTCGCAAAAGAAAAACAGGCGAGCGCAGTCGCGACCATGTTTATGGGGCTGACCATTGCCAACATTGGCGGCGTACCGGCGGCGACCTGGCTTGGCAGCACCATTGGCTGGCGTATGTCGTTTCTGGCAACGGCAGGGCTGGGGGCTATCGCGATGGCGGCATTGTGGCTGTCGCTGCCTAAAGGCGGTGCCGGACAGCGCCCTGAGGTGAAGCGAGAGTTGTCGGTACTGATGCGCCCGCAGGTGGTGGGAGCACTGCTGACTACCGTCCTCAGTGCAGGCGCCATGTTTACGCTCTATACCTACATCTCGCCGGTGCTGCAACGTATCACGCACGCGACACCGTCGTATGTCACGCTGATGCTGGTGCTGATTGGTGTCGGTTTTTCCATCGGCAACTACCTGGGCGGGCGTTTTGCGGACCGTTCGGTGAATGGCACGCTTAAAGGCTTTCTGACGTTGCTTATCATCGTAATGGCCGCTATGCCGTGGCTTGCCAGTACCGAACTCGGTGCTGCAGTAGCCATGGTAGTGTGGGGAACCGCGACTTTTGGCGTTGTGCCGCCATTGCAGATGCGAGTGATGCGCGTGGCTCACGAAGCGCCAGGGCTGTCATCGTCAGTGAATATTGGGGCATTTAATCTCGGTAATGCGCTGGGTGCAGCGGCGGGAGGCGTGGTGATCTCCAGTGGCCTTGGCTACACCTTTGTTCCGGCAATGGGGGCGCTGATTGCTGCACTGGGTCTGCTGCTGGTGATTTTCTCATCCTCGCGCCGTTCAGCGCAGGAAGTGTGTGGCGCCGAGGCCGAATAAGAGCTTGCAGTCATATCTGGCAGCAGTGAAAACCACCCGGCAGGGTGGTTTTTTATACCATCATCACATTGATGCCCGACAGACTCCGCTCAACATCAGTTCGAGGTAGTAGAAACAAACACGGCCCCGTAAGGGGCCGCGCGAAATGGCTGAATACAAGTGAACCTGCGTTAACGTAGGTTTTGCGCGGTCACCACCCGGCGAGCGCCGACATAGCGCTGCTGCCAGTAACCTTCACTCAGTGACGTAATCTGGATGTCCCGGCCGGTGCGTGGCGACTGGATAAATTTGCCATTGCCGACGTAAACGCCAACATGATCAGCGGCACCGCGCCCGCGAGTGCGGAAAAACACCAGGTCGCCGCTTTGCAGCTCGGTGCGCTGCACAGGTGCTGCATCACGCAGGTGGTACATTTCATTGGCAGTGCGCGGAATGCGAATTTTCACCAGATCTTTGTAGGCGTAATACACCAGTCCACTACAGTCGAAACCCGTGCGCGGTGAGCTACCGCCCCAACGGTAGGGTTTGCCTATCTGGTCCATCAGCTTATTCATCGCCACTTTCTGGGCTTTTTGCACGCGCACCTTGTGCGCGGAAGCCAACGTGTTGCCCTTCAGGCAGCTACGTTTATTCTTTTTACGCCCACTACAGCTTAACGCTGTGGTTTCCAGTGAAGCGGAAGTTAGCTTACTGCGACGTCGTGATGTCGTTTTGCTGGTACTGACCAGCGTTTTTTTCTTCAGACTGCCTTTGCGTACCAGTGTGGTGCTGTTTTTTTTCTGAGTCTTTTTTCCCGTAACAGCTTTGTGGGCAGCGGTTTTACTGTGAACCGTTGCCAGAGCGGAGGCGGGTAGGCTGGCTGCCAGCAGCATAGCGCACAGCGTTAACACCATTCGTTTTTTGGTTGCCACTCATAACTCTCCTGATGAGCGTTCGACGCGAATTGTGAAAGCTGCCAGATTCTAATCCAGAAATTTTTAGCATGGCTAATACTCTTTTGTTACAGAACCAGACAAAAAAGCGATCGACTACTTATCCCGCGATTTGCGGCTAAAAAGGTTATTTTAAAGGCAATTTTATGTCGTCGCCGTTGTGCCTGAGCTTAACCACGTAAAAGCAGGTGTTTTACCTCGCCGCCGGAGTGGCTACAATGTAAGGCTTACGCCTCAGCACGTACTAAGGAAGCAAGACAATGAGCACCACGATTGAAAAAATTGAGCGCCAGATCGCCGAAAATCCCATCCTGCTGTATATGAAAGGCTCTCCAAAACTGCCAAGCTGCGGTTTCTCTGCGCAGGCGGTACAGGCGCTGTCGGCCTGTGGCGAGCGTTTTGCTTATGTGGATATCCTGCAAAACCCGGATATCCGCGCTGAGCTGCCTAAATATGCAAACTGGCCGACCTTCCCGCAGCTGTGGGTAGACGGTGAGCTGGTTGGCGGCTGCGACATCATTATTGAAATGTATCAGCGCGGCGAATTGCAGACGCTGATTAAAGAAACGGCTGCAAAACACAAGCCGGAAGAGTCTGACGCGCAGTAACCTCATACACTAAAAAAGCGACCCAATGGGTCGCTTTTTTTATGCCGGAAAAGGGCTTATGCCTCTTCAGGCTGCGCCAGTGGCCAGCCGCCCAGACGCTTCCAGCGGTTGACGATTTCGCAAAAAAGTTGGGTGGTTTGCTCAGTATCATAGAGCGCAGAGTGTGCCTGGCTTGAATCAAACGGAAAACCCGCCGCAATGCAGGCTTTCGCCAGTACCGTCTGCCCCAGCGCCAGCCCGCTCAGTGCGGCGGTATCGAAGGTAACAAACGGATGGAACGGGTTGCGCTTAAGCCCTGCGCGCTCAGCCGCCGCCATCATAAAGCCGTGATCGAAGGTGGCGTTGTGGGCCACCATAATGGCGCGGTTGCAGCCGCTGTCCTTAATCCCTTTACGCACCATTTTAAAAATAGCGTGCAACGCATCATATTCACTGACGGCACCGCGCAGCGGGTTGCTGGGATCGATGCCGTTAAACGCCAGCGCTTCGGGCTGCAGTATGGCACCTTCAAAGGGTTCAACGTGAAAATGCAGTGTCTCATCGGCAGTCAACCATCCGTCAGCATCCATTTTGAGCGTGATGGCGGCAATTTCCAGTAACGCGTCGGTGCTGGCATTAAAACCGGCAGTTTCCACATCGATAACCACGGGATAAAAGCCGCGAAAACGGTCGCACAGACCAGTGAGTTGAGCAGTATCGGACATCGGTGTCTCTTAATTTACGAGGAGAAGCAGGGGGCATTATGGCAAATTTCAGGCGGGGATGCAGCAGGCAGGGCGCGCTTGCGCCCTGCGTCGGTCAGTTACCGAGGCCTTTACCGGCGTCTTTCGCTTCAATAAGCTCAATTTTGTAGCCATCCGGGTCTTCCACGAAGGCGATAACTGTGCTGCCGCCCTTAACCGGGCCGGCTTCGCGGGTGACGTTACCGCCGTTGCGACGGATACGTTCGCAGGCTTCGGCCGCATTGTCCACGCTCAGCGCGATATGGCCGTAGGCATTACCGAGATCGTAGCTTTCCACGCCCCAGTTGTAAGTCAGTTCAATGACCGCTTCGTCGCTTTCCGGGCCGTAGCCCACAAATGCCAGCGAGTACTTGTACTCCGGGTTTTCACTGGTGCGCAGCAGCGTCATGCCCAGTACGTTGGTGTAAAACTCAATAGAGCGTTGCAGGTCGCCAACGCGCAGCATGGTATGAAGTAAGCGCATAAATTCCTCTTAATATAATGGGTTATTTTTGGGAGGTGCCGAAACCCCGGCATAAAGTATAGCGGCGCAATGGCGCCGCTATCAATGAAACCTGCTTACAGAGTAGGGTAATCGGTGTAGCCTTCTGCACCACCGCCGTAGAAACTATCCGGGCGCGGTGGGTTAAGCGGCGCGTTCTGGCGCAGGCGCTCGGCAAGATCCGGGTTCGCGAGGAAGTCGCGGCCAAATGCCACGGCATCGATGTAGCCCGCCTCAATCAGTTTTTCTGCTTTCTGTGCCGTGTAGGCACCGGCACCGATAATCACGCCGCTAAAGCGCTCACGTACCTGTTTGCGAAAGGCTTCTGAGTACGGTTTGCCGCCAGCCCAGTCCGGCTCGGAAATGTGCAGATAGGCCAGGTTGCGTTTGTTAAGCTCGCTAATGAGCCATAGCGCAGCCTCTTCCTGATCTTCACCGTTATCCAGCCCGTTAAACGGCCCAAGCGGTGAAATACGAATACCAATGCGGTCGGCGCTCCAGGCGTCAATAGCCGCATCAACCACTTCCAGCGTCAGACGAGAGCGGTTTTCGATGCTGCCACCGTACTGATCGGTGCGTTGATTTGAGGCCGGAGACAGGAACTGATGCAACAGATAACCGTGTGCCGCATGCAGTTCAACCAGATCGAACCCGGCCTCGTTCGCATTCACGACCGCCTGGCGGAAATCACCGACAATGCCAGGGATCTCGTTTAATTCCAGCGCGCGCGGGGTGGAGGTGTCGACACGCACAGCTTTGCCTTCTTCATCGCGAAGCGTGGTGCGGGTTTGTGCATTAATGGCAGACGGCGCGACCGGTGCAAGTCCACCTGGTTGCAGGCTTGAGTGCGAAATCCGGCCTGTATGCCACAACTGCACCGCCATGTGGCCGTTTTCAGCGTGTACGCCATCGGTGATTTTGCGCCAGGCCGCAATCTGCTGCGGGCTGTGCAGGCCTGGTGCACCGGCATAGCCTTTAGCCTGGGCCGAGATTTGCGTCGCTTCGCTGATAATAAGCCCGGCACCGGCGCGCTGGCGGTAATACTCGCCCATCAGCGGCGTGGGGATATCACCAGGCTCGATGCTGCGCAGGCGCGTCAACGGTGCCATCAGAACGCGGTTCGGTACGTTAATGGCCCCGATACGCAGCGGTGTAAACAGTTTGTCAATTGTCATACGGATTCCTTAATAGACCGGTCGTCTTGTGTTGTTGTCATGCACTTAAATCGCCGCTCGCAAGGAGGCGGGTGTGATAATCGTGTTTTCTACCAGTGCCAGTGCGCTTTCTAGCGGCATGGCGCTGCGGGAAATTTTCGCCTGAAGGTTGGCACCCAGCCACAGGGCGTATAACGCCTGAGCCTGAAGCTGCGCATCACCACTGAAGGTGAGGCTGCGTTCATCACTGCGACCACGAACCAGGGTCGAGGTCAGCATGGCAACTACTTTGTCGGCACCAAAATTGAGCGAGACGCGCATCTCCTCTGAGAGATCGCATACTTCAGCGGAAAGCTTGACCGTGAGACAGTCGCACATCATGCCGCTTTCACAGAAGTTGTTAAGCCCGGTGCGATACCAGGCCAGCAGCAATTCTCGGGCGCTGGCGTCACGGCGGGCAAAATGCTCACTCAGCCGCTTCCCGGAGGTGGCGTAGTAACGCTTGAGCATCTCCACACCAAAAGCCTCTTTTGAAGGAAAGTAGTGATAAAACGAGCCCTTGGGCACGCCTGCGGTGCGCAGCAGTTCACTTAAGCCCATGCCGGTAAAGCCAAGCTGTAAACTGAGCTGTTCGCCGGTGGCCAGCAGGTGCTCGCGAGTGTCATGTTCTGTTTTCTTATTCATAGCGACCTACTGTAATAGACCGGTTGGTCTATTGCAAGTGTAAAAATAACCCCCGTGACTATACGGGGGTTGAACGCTTATGCTGCACGGCAGGGCTGGGTCAGATCGAGCTTCGGTCGATAAACCTTTGTTTTTATGTCCATCATGCCCAGCAGAGTATCGAACAGGTTATCCTGCGAGATTTCACGCGAAGCCGCTTCTTTTTTCATACAGGTCTTATCAAGGCTGAACTGGTTTGCATAGCCATCAGACAGCCAGAAGAGAAACGGAATGCGGATTTGCTCCTGCGGTGCCAGCATGCGCGGCGTGCCGTGCAAATACATACCGGATTCACCCAGCGACTCGCCGTGGTCAGACAGATACACCAGCGCGGTGTTCATTTGACCCTGACGCGCGCGCAGCTTATCGATAGTGCGACTGACAATATTATCAGTATAAAGAATGGTGTTGTCATAGGTGTTCATCAGCGACTGTCGGTCACAGTCTTCAATCTGATTCGTATCGCAGGTTGGCGTGAAGCGCCGGAACTGTGCAGGGTAACGTTGATAATAGGCCGGACCGTGGCTACCCATAATGTGCAGTACGATAACTGAGTCGCGCTGCAAACCGTCGAGCACGTTATCGAGTCGGTATAGCTCGGCGTCGTCCAGGCAAGAACCATTTTTACACATGTCTTTAAGCTGCCAGCGCGTCATATCGGTGAAATTCACGCGATTACAGGCACCTTTACAGCCACCGTCGTTTTCACGCCACAGCACATTAATACCGGCGTGTTTGAGCACGTCCAGCACGCCTTCGGTGTAGCGTGCGGTATTGGCACTGTAGTTTTCGCGCGTCATGTTGGAGAACATGCACGGCACTGACACCGCGGTTTCCGTACCACAGGACGTGGCATTGTTAAACCACACAACGTCCTGCTTTTTAAGCTGCGGGTTTGTTTCGCGTGCGTAGCCGCCGAGCGAATAGTTCTGTGCCCGCGAGGTTTCCCCGACAACCAGCACCACCACCGTTTTTTTAGCCGATTGGGTCAGCAGCGGGCCTTTTTGGGCATCTTCGCCAATGCGTGTCAGGGTTTTATCGCCGGAGAACCATCGGTCTTTACTGTAGTTGCCGATTGCGCTGATGTAGTTTGGCGGCGTGACCAGTTTGGCAATGCCGTTAGTGTTGCGAAACAGCGAGGCGTAATCCTTATAAAATACGGACGCAATCAGCAAAATCAGCACGATGGCCCCAAGAACACTCAACCCGCGAACCAGCAGGCTGTACCACCATTTGGCGGGCGTGATGGTAATGGCAGCGATAA
This sequence comes from Enterobacteriaceae bacterium 4M9, assembly GCA_010092695.1. Taxonomy (GTDB): domain Bacteria; phylum Pseudomonadota; class Gammaproteobacteria; order Enterobacterales; family Enterobacteriaceae; genus Tenebrionibacter. The sequence continues at coordinate 2,272,094 of JAADJJ010000001.1, forward strand.
GCAACGCTGGCACCACGCCGCCCAGTATCAGCCACATCACAAGCTTTGGCGTCACCAGCGCCATCGCCTCCTGCTGGTTGGTTTCAAAGACGTTAACCATCATGTTGGTGTCGATAACCACGCCATAGCTATACATGAAGTAGTTAGCGGCAGCGCAGCCGATGATAAGTAACATCGCCAGCGGTTTGCGCAGCAGCGGTAGGTTGATGGTGCTAAAGATAATCAGCCAGGCGCTGAACAGCACGACCGGTACAGAGGCGGCGAACACCCATTCGCGGGGTGTCTGCATACCGATGACTCGCCAACTGCGTTCAATAAACAGCGCATTCACAAGAGTAAATAGCGTGGCGCACAGCAAATTAAACTGCATATCGTTACAACGTAACTTTATAGGGAGGCGCATAAGACGTTCCGTTTTAAAAAACTGCGCGCAGTGTGCACTGTTAACATTAGCGAAACCTTAGCGCTAAAAGTGGATGAAATTTCACCGCTCCACTTGCATCTGCCGCGCGCAACGGCTTCAATTCGGGTAAATGCGTTAATTGAGGAGCTGGTGTGGCTGAACAGCTGGAGTTTTTCCCGGTCCCAAGTCCCTGTCGCGGCATCTGTCAGTCAGATGAGCGCGGCTATTGTCGTGGCTGTATGCGCAGTCGCGATGAGCGTTTTAACTGGCAGCACTTCACTAATACGCAAAAGCAGGAAGTGCTGCGCCTGTGTCGCCAGCGTATGCTGCGCAAATTGCGCGCAACCAAACCCACATCTGCAGAAGAAGACGATCAACCCTCGCTGTTTTAATCGCTTAACCCCGCTATACTCGGCGTAAATTTTCGTTAAGAGGAAGCACCACGATGGTTGAGCGTATTGTAATGGCGCCGCAGGGGCCTGAGTTCTCACGCATGATTATGGGCTACTGGCGTCTTATGGAGTGGGACATGACGCCGCAGGCGCTGCTGGCATTTATTGAGCAGCATCTGGATGCCGGCATTACCACCGTGGACCACGCCGATATTTATGGCGATTACCAGTGTGAAGCGGCCTTTGGCAACGCGCTGCGCCTGGCACCCGCGCTTCGTGAGCGCATGCAGATAGTCAGCAAATGCGGCATTGCGACGCGCGCAAAGCCGGAGCATGCTATCGGTCACTACATTACTGAGCGCAGCCACATTATCCATAGTGCTGAACAGTCACTGAAAAATCTCGCCACTGACCACCTTGACCTGCTACTGATTCACCGCCCGGATCCGTTAATGGATGCCGATGACGTTGCCGAAGCCTTTTTGAACCTGCACCAGAGTGGCAAAGTGCTGCACTTTGGGGTCTCGAACTTCACACCTGCGCAGTTTGCGCTGTTGCAGTCGCGTCTGCCGTTTACGCTTGCCACAAACCAGGTCGAAATATCCCCGCTGATGCAGGACACCCTGCTTGATGGCACCCTCGACCAGCTTCAGCAGTTACGCATTCGCCCAATGGCCTGGTCGTGCCTGGGCGGCGGACGTCTGTTTAGCGACAGCGGTTGTGAAATGCTGCGCCAGGAACTGAAAACGGTTGCCCAGGAAACGGGGGCTGACAGCATAGAACAGGTGGTCTACGCCTGGATTCTGCGCCTGCCGTCGCGTCCGTTGCCGATTATTGGCTCCGGCAAAATTGCGCGTGTTATCGATGCGCTTGGGGCGCTCAAGCTGGAGATGACGCGCCAGCAGTGGTTCCGCATTCGTAAAGCAGCCATTGGGTACGACGTACCGTAATAGTGTTTCGCGACGCCCATCGCGGTGAAAAAGCCCGTTATGTAATAAGCTTAACGGGCTACATTAACCTCAGGGAGACGACATGAAACTGAAACCATTATCAACAGGTATTGCTTTGCTCTTTGTCTGTGGCTCGGCGCTGGCGGCGAGTGAAGAGGTGAAGATGAATCTGGTGACTGCTCAGGGTGTCGGGCAGGAAATCGGGACGGTGAAAATCGACGAAACGGATAAGGGACTGACGTTCACCCCAGACCTTAAAGCACTACCGGCTGGTGAACATGGGTTCCATATTCACGCCAAAGGCAGCTGTGAACCCACGATTGTTGACGGTAAAGCGGTCGCTGCCGGGGCCGCAGGCGGTCACTTTGACCCGCAAAATACCGGTAAGCACCTTGGCCCAGAAGGCAACGGCCACCTCGGTGACCTTCCTGCGCTGACGGTTGACGCCGAAGGCAAAGCCACACAACCCGTAACGGCACCGCGCATCAAGAAAATCGAGGATATTAAAGGCCTGGCCATTATGGTTCACGCGGGCGGCGATAATATGGCCGATCACCCGAAACCGCTTGGCGGTGGTGGCGAGCGCTTCGCCTGCGGCGTTATTCGCTAGCCGTTTTCTGCGGCGGTGCATCGTTTGCCGGGATGGCCTGCTCCAGCTGTTGCAGCGAGCAGTGCAGTCGCCAGATGATGCCCGCCAGTTCACGCGCAGCCGGACTCGGATGGCGCGACAGCGTATCACACATCTTTAGCAGTTCTGCCAGCGATTCGGCCAGCGGTCGCGCTCGTACGCCGCGTTCGCTCATAATATCGCGCAACGTAGCGATGCAAACATCGCGCACCCGTGAGAGCGGATCGGAGCGAGCCTCCCAGTCTCTGAGTTGCCACACTACGTGAGAGCAGTTAATCAGCATCACGCCCCAGCGCAGCAACCAGCGGCGCGAGAGTTCGTCCTTGCTGTTGCTAAGCTGGCTGATGTGGTGATACACCAGCGATTCAAATTCCCCTTCAGCGCGCTGTGGCCGCTGGCTCAGCTGGTCGATAAAGCCGCGGCGCAGGGCGCGGATATGGCGTCGGCCTTTGCGCTGGTCTGAACTGGGGCGCAGCACAGAGAAGGCAACCCAACACAGCGAGACGCCAATGACCTTGGCCAGGTTGTCGTTCAGAAAGGCTGAGAAGTCGTATTCCGGCGGATTGGTCACAGCGATAAACGACCCCATAAAGACAATCAACTGTCCCCACAATCCGGCGAGCTTTTTCTGCTGTAGCTTAAAGAGTTGTAATGTGACTAACAGCGGCAGCAGGAAAATCAGGAACTGCCACAGCTGGCTTATTTGCACCATCAGGCCGAACTTCACCACGAAACTGAAAAGCGACAGCAGCGTGAGCGTGCGTAGCAGCAGACTGACTGAACCTACCGGCGACGCAGAGGAGGAATAGAGCACGCAGCAGATGGCGGCAAGTGTCATCGCCGCACTCCCGGCTTCCCATGAGGTCGCAATACACCAGGCACCGGTTAAAGTAATGACGCAAAAAGTACGAAACGCGCTCCAGCTGTTTTCGGCGTTGTCGGTGTGGCGTGCCAGTGCCGGTGCACCCGGCGGTGTTAACGGATGAGCAGGTGAGGCCGCTTCCAGCTGGCGTAACCAGCGACTGCTGTTCAGGTACAACCAACAGAAATAGCGCAGGCGCAGCCAGAAGGCGCGATGGCGGTAATCGTCGCGGTTGTCTGGTGCAATGCGCTGCAACAGCCGTGCAATGCTGTATTTATCTGCCTGCGGTTTTGCCAGCTCGCGCAATAGCGTTTCCAGCAGTGGCCAGATGTGCGCCGGCACCTGAGGCCAGTTAAGCAGCATACGGCGCAGGCTGGAGATAATGCTTGTCAGGCGCAGTTGCTGGTGGAGCAGATAGTTGAGCAGTGCATTTTGCTGGCGAAAGCGGTAATGGCTCCAGAAGGCCTGAATACGCAGCAGGTTCATCGTCAGAATCTGGCCGATGACGCTTTCATGGGCTGAACGGATGGCGTCGGTCGTCTGTGGCTGCCACAACAGGCTGGCGTGCTCCAGCAGCCGGGAATGCATATTTTTCAGTGCACTGAGCAAGGCGTTACCGTCAGAGGTGCTAGGCAGCACCATCATCATAAAACCCCCGCACAAAATGCCGATAATCACTTCGCATACCCGCGCCTGGGCAATGTCCCAAAGCTCGGTGGTTTCAAGGGTATTGACCATCGGAAAGGCGATAATCGCTGCGGTGTAGCCCGCCAGCGCAAAAGCGTAGGCAACGTTGTTCTGGTACTGACTGGAGATCCACGTGCAGGCAGAGAGCCAGGCGGCCATTGCAAAGGTAAACAGCCACGGGTCGTTGAGGGTGTGTCCGGCAATAATTAGCGAAGCAGTCGCACCTATCAGGCTTCCGGCAATGCGCCCGAGACTTTTACTGATAACGCCACCCACGGTCGGGAAACTGACTACCGCAGCGGAGGTCATGGCCCAGTAGGGTTCATCGAGATTTATCGCGTAAGCAATGCTGAGCGCAAGGCACATGGCAATGCTGTTGCGAAGCGCATAACGCCATTGGCCGCCCGTTGCCTTGCCCCAGGGTGTGCTGCGCCAGTTAATCCCGCTCAGGTTCATGGCCGCGTCAGCGCTGAATTGAGACAGTACAGGTTGTGCCGGAGACCAGAGTGATGTCGGGCGGGATGTGAGTTAGCGTAATACGTACCGGTACGCGCTGCGCCAGCCGTACCCAGGGCACGTTAGGTTTGATATCTGCCACCAGACCGCTGTCAGTCTCAACGCTTTGATCGTAAATCGCACGCCCGATGCTTTCGACTTTGCCCGTAAGCTGGGTGCGGCTGCTGTAAAGCGTGACGGTAGCGCTGTCGCCAGGCTTGATGTGGCGCAGTTTGGTTTCTTCAAAATACCCCACAACGTAAAACGAATGGCTGTCGACCAGCGCAAACACCGGATTCCCGCTGCTGGCATAACTGCCGGTACGCGTTGAGAGGTTTGTTATCCAGCCGTCTACCGGGGCGCGCACGGTGGTTTGCTCAAGCTGCCAGTTTGCCTGCTCAAGCGTTGCCTGAGCGGCCTTTACCGTGGCCTGCATGGCTTTTACGTTGAGATCGGCGCTGTCCATGTCTTCGGCAGAGATATAGTTACCGGACAGGTGATGGCGGCGGCTCGCTTCGTTACCAGCCTTTGCAAGGTCAGACTGCGCTTTTGCCAGTTGAGCCTGGGCGTTCAGCACGGTAATGCGAAAAGGGGTGTCATCAATCTGAAAAAGCGTTGTGCCAGCCTTCACAAACTGGTTGTCCTGGACCATCAGTTTGGCAATGGTGCCAGAAACCTGCGGGGTGATGCCAATCTGCTCGGCGCGCACTTTACCATCGCGCGTCCAGGGCGACTGCATGTAATAATTCCAGATAAGCCAACCAGCGATAAGCGCTAATGCAAGGACAATCAGCGTGGAGAAATACTTCAGCGTTTTGAGATTCATAGCGTCAGCTAACCACCAGCAGAACCAGCCCCAGGCAAACCGACAGGGCGAAGAGTGAAAGATCCATCAACGTTGGGTGCCAGATTTCACCGGAGTACATCCAGTCGCGCAGCAGATGGTGTGCGATAAGCCAGATAAAAAAACCGACAAAAACGGCTTTAAAAAGCGGAGGAAAATAGACTGATGCGCCAAGAATTAAGTCCTGAAGCGGCATTCCCGGGGGCGAAAGCAGGGCGCTCATGCGGCACAATCCTTTAATATAAGTATCATGACTGCCGTTTCCTGATGCAGAGTTGTACACTTAGCAGGTGTAGCATTACGATTAACATGACAGAATTTACGGGTTTGTTCATAGGATTTCTGCGCTGGCATGCGTAGTCTAATGTGGCTATAATAACTTAGCAAGCTAATTATAAGGAGATGAAATTGGAATCGCCATTAGGTTCGGATCTCTCGCGTCTGGTGCGTATCTGGCGTGCGCTGATCGATCATCGCCTCAAGCCGCTGGAACTGACGCAGACACACTGGGTAACGCTGCATAATATTCACCAGTTACCGCCAGAGCAGTCGCAGATACAACTGGCCAAAGCCATTGGTATTGAGCAGCCATCGCTGGTGCGTACGCTCGATCAGTTGGAAGAGAAGGGATTGATTGCGCGCCATACCTGCGCAAGCGACAGACGTGCGAAGCGCATTAGACTGACTGAAAAGGCAGAGCCGCTGATTGAGAAAATGGAAGACGTTATTGATAAAACGCGTCTGGAAATTCTCACCGGCATCAGTAAAGAAGAAGAAAAACTGCTTATCAGCCTTATTGCTCGTCTGGAGCAAAATATTATCGACCTTCAGTCTCAGGGCTAACCGAAACCCCATGCCGCCTGCGGTAATGGGGTTTCCCGCATCAGGCTTTCGCAAAGGTTAACGACTCTCCTTGCGCATTTTCATGCACAGGGCGCATAGCGTAAGCGCGTGAGTCGGGAAGGGATGAAAACGGCGGTGCAAGCGCACCGCCGCAATCATTAACGCGGGGAAACGGTAATCTGGCGACCGTTGCTGGCGAGTGCAACACGCTGGCCGGCAGAGAAACGGGTGTTACCCTGTTTCTGCACCACCATAATCGTGTTGCCGTCGTCTTTACGGATTTCCAGCTCAACGCCCTGGGTCTTATTCAGAGAGCCCTGAACCTGCTGACCTGCTACACCACCTGCAACTGCACCTGCGGCCGTAGCCAGCGATCGGCCCGTACCGCCGCCGATGGTATTGCCGAGGAAGCCACCCAGCACCGCACCACCGATAGCACCAATCACATTCTCATCACTGCCAGCCTGAATCTGAACCGGGCGCATGCTAACGATGGTTCCGTAGGTGACGTTCTGTACTTGCTTGGCTTCGGAGGCGCTGTAAACGTCGCCGGAAAGCGTACTCGTATTGGCGCAACCTACCAGCGTTAATCCGACGAAGGAAACAACCAGTACTCGTGAAATCATTTATGAATCTCCTGTTCACAAAAAAATGCCCGGACGGGCATCCATTCATATCCAAATTATATGGCATTCAACGATAAAGTTTCATGCTATTCCCTGGTCATTTGGTGGAAAAAGCGTAAAGCAGTCCATCTTAACCGTTGTTAAACTGATGATAAGAAAGATAAAAATAAAAGTTATGCAATCAGATGAAAGGATAAAAGTTGTTCAGCTTTGTTAGGAAATATTGCTGATTCATGGCATTGGCCCTGGCTTTATGGTGGAGTAAGCACTCTGCGAACGGTGATAAAGAGGGAATCGTGAATGAGAGCGGGTCGCTATATTGGTGTGATGTCCGGGACGAGTCTTGATGGTGTGGACGTGGTGCTCGCCGCGATTGATGACCACATGGTGGCTCAACAGGCCAGCTATTCCCATCCCGTACCGCTGCATATCAAACAGGAGATTCTGGCGATTTGTCAGGGACAGCCGCTGACGTTGTCGCAGTTTGGCAGGCTGGATACCCGACTTGGTCGGCTGTTTGCTGACGCCGTACAGGGGCTGATGGCGCAGGAAAAGCTGCATCCGCGTGATGTGGTGGCGATTGGCTGTCACGGCCAGACTGTATGGCACGAGCCAGAAGGCGAGGCGCCGCATTCACTGCAAATTGGTGATAACAATCAGATAGTCGCCCGCACTGGCGTGACGGTGGTCGGTGATTTCCGTCGTCGCGATATGGCGCTTGGCGGCCAGGGGGCACCGCTGGTGCCTGCGTTTCATCATGCGCTGTTGTCACATCCGGCAGAACGGCGCATGGTGCTTAACGTTGGCGGTATCGCCAATCTCTCCTTTTTATTTCCGGGCCAACCGGTGCGGGGGTTTGACACCGGGCCTGGCAACATGCTGCTGGATGCCTGGATTTGGCGCCAGAAGGGGCAGCCTTATGACAAGGACGCTCAGTGGGCCTGCACCGGACGTGTTGTGTTGCCGCTGCTGCAACAGATGCTCAGTGACCCTTACTTTGCCGCTCGGGCGCCCAAAAGTACCGGACGTGAATATTTTAATTACGGTTGGCTTGAGCGCCATCTGGCGTCGTTCCCGGGACTTGTGGGCCAGGATGTGCAGGCAACACTGGTAGAACTTAGCGCAGTAACGGTGTCTGAGCAGGTGCTGCTGGGCGGTGGCTGCGATCGTCTGCTGGTCTGCGGTGGTGGAGCCCGTAATCCATTGTTGATGGCGCGCCTGGCAGGGCTGTTGCCGGGTACAGAGGTTGCCACTACCGACGACGTCGGCATCAGCGGCGACGACATGGAAGCACTGGCGTTTGCCTGGCTTGCGGCACGCACAATATCCGGTTTGCCGGGGAACCTGGCTTCGGTCACTGGCGCAAGCCGTGAAACGGTGCTGGGCGCCATTTTCCCTGCTGATGGGTTGCGTAGCGCGCTGTAACGCGCATGTTTTGTGTCACATGCGTGTAAGAATCAGAGTTTACTGAAATGACCACCGGGTTTGAGACCGTACACTCGGTAAAGAAAAGAACGGCGGGCATTGCCGGACAATAAAATATTTCAGGAATCTGCCATGAAAAAACTGCTCATTCTCACGTTGCCTGCGCTGCTGGTGGGGTGTAGTTACTACAACGCGTTTTATAACTCGATGTTCAACAAAATGAATACCGATACATTGCAGTACCAGTGTGATGAAAAGCCGCTAACGGTAACGCTTAACAATTCGACCCAGGAAGTGAGTTTTGTGTATGACAACCAACAACTCCATTTAAAACAGGGGCTTTCGGCCTCTGGCGCGCGCTATACCGACGGTATCTACGTATTCTGGTCCAAAGGTGACAGCGCCACCGTTTATCAACGCGACAGCATTGTGCTGAACAACTGCCAGCGACAACCGTCATAGCGTTGAGATTTTTGCGGGCGCGGCGCACAATAGCCTTACCCGCACATTTCATAGACTTAACGCCATGACCGACCCGCATGATTTACAGCAGATAGCCCATCTGCGCCGTGAATACACCAAAGGTGGCCTGCGCCGCCGCGATCTGACCGATGCGCCGTTGCCACTGTTTGAGCGCTGGCTGGGGCAGGCTTGTGACGCGCGCCTGAGCGACCCGACGGCGATGGTGGTTGCGACGGTGGATGAACGCGGCCAGCCGTACCAGCGCATCGTGCTGCTAAAGCATTTCGATGAGCGCGGCATGGTGTTTTACACCAACCTTGGTAGCCGCAAGGCGCATCACATTGAGCACAACCCCCGCGTTAGCCTGCTGTTCCCCTGGCATATGCTGGAGCGCCAGGTGATGGTGCAGGGCCAGGCCGAACGCCTGTCCACGCTGGAGGTGATGAAATACTTCCACAGCCGCCCGCGTGACAGTCAGATTGGTGCCTGGGTCTCTAAACAGTCGAGCCGCATTTCTGCGCGCGGCGTGCTGGAAAGTAAATTCCTCGAAATCAAAAACAAATTCCTGCAAGGCGAGGTGCCGTTGCCGAGCTTCTGGGGCGGCTATCGCATCAGCATTGAGCAGATGGAGTTCTGGCAGGGCGGTGAAAATCGCCTTCACGACCGTTTTCTATACCAGCGCGCGGGAGATGCCTGGAAAATAGACCGCCTTGCTCCCTGAGCCGGACAAATAGTTAGCGTAAGCGCTGGCGCTGTAAGGGCCGGCGCTTTATTCTATGTGCTCCCTGAATTTGACATTCGCAGGTCTTGCGAATAGCCGTGTACCGGTAAAGGTGCAGTCCGATTTATACATGGAGAATTTGATGGCGAGTAATCTCATTCAACAATTGCAAGAGCGGGGCCTGGTGGCCCAGGTGACGGACGAGGATGCGTTAGCAGAGCGACTGGCGCAGGGGCCAATTGCCCTCTATTGTGGCTTCGATCCTACCGCCGACAGCTTGCATTTGGGCCATCTGGTTCCGTTGCTGTGCCTTAAGCGTTTCCAGCAGGCCGGGCACAAGCCTGTTGCGCTGGTGGGCGGGGCGACCGGTCTTATCGGCGATCCGAGCTTCAAGGCAACTGAACGTAAACTCAATACCGAAGACACCGTGCAGGAGTGGGTGGATAAAATCCGCCGCCAGGTGGCACCGTTCCTGGATTTTAACTGTGGTGAAAACGCGGCCATTGCCGCTAATAACTACGACTGGTTTGGCAACATGAACGTGTTGACGTTCCTGCGCGATATCGGCAAGCACTTCTCTGTTAACCAGATGATTAACAAAGAAGCCGTGAAGCAGCGTCTGAACCGCGACGACGTAGGCATCTCGTTTACCGAGTTTTCCTACAACCTGCTGCAGGGTTATGACTTTGCCTGCCTGAACAAACAGCATGGCGTGGTGCTACAGATTGGTGGTTCTGACCAATGGGGCAACATTGTTTCCGGTATCGATTTGACCCGCCGTCTGCACCAGAACCAGGCCTGGGGCTTGACTGTTCCGCTGATAACTAAATCAGACGGCACTAAATTTGGTAAAACCGAAGGCGGCGCGGTCTGGCTTGATCCGAAGAAAACCAGCCCGTTTAAGTTCTACCAGTTCTGGATCAACACTGCGGATGCTGACGTGTATCGCTTCCTCAAGTTCTTCACCTTCATGAGCCTTGAAGACATCAATGCACTGGAAGAAGAAGACAAAAACAGCGGCGTAGCGCCTCGCGCCCAGTACGTGTTGGCAGAAGAAGTCACCCGTTTAGTGCACGGTGAAGAGGGTCTGGCGGCAGCACAGCGCATTACGTCCAGCCTGTTTAATGGCAACCTGAGCGATCTGACCGAAGAAGACTTCGCTCAGCTGGCGCAGGATGGCGTGCCGATGATTGAACTGGACAACAGTGCCGACCTTCAGCAGGCGCTGGTGGATTCCGAGCTGCAGCCGTCTCGCGGCCAGGCGCGTAAATCCATCGCCCAGAACGCGATTACCATTAATGGTGAAAAGCAGAGCGACCCGGAATACCGCTTCAGCGATGCCGACCGCCTGTTTGGCCGCTACACGCTGTTGCGTCGCGGTAAGAAAAACTACTGTCTGGTGTGCTGGAAGTAATTTCTGACACCAGAGGGCGCGGGTGACACCGCGCCCTTTATTTTTGGCAAGACATCACAATACGTCGTTCCCGGAACACATCATGAAAAACATTCTCGCCATTCAGTCGCACGTGGTTTTTGGCCATGCGGGTAACAGCGCGGCTGAATTTCCCATGCGCAGGCTGGGCGCTAACGTCTGGCCGCTGAATACGGTACAGTTTTCCAACCACACGCAGTACGGTCAGTGGACTGGCTGTGTGATGCCGCCTGAACACTTAAGCGAGATTGTTCAGGGTATTGACAATATCGGTCAGCTTAAGCGCTGTGACGCGGTGCTTACCGGCTATCTCGGTTCGGCCGAGCAGGGCGAGCATATTCTGGGCATTGTGCGTAAAGTTAAAGCGGCGAACCCGAAGGCGCTGTGGTTTTGTGACCCGGTGATGGGCCATCCGGAGAAAGGCTGTATCGTGGCGCCGGGCGTGGCGGAATTTCACGCGCGCTACGCGTTGCCCGCCTGCGACATTATTGCGCCAAACCTGATTGAACTGGAAATGCTCAGTGAGCGCACCGTCAGCACGCCGCAGGAAGCGGTTGCGGCGGCGCGGATGCTGATCGAGAAAGGTCCAAAGGTGGTGCTGGTCAAACATCTGGCGCGCGCGGGCTATCGCCAGGACCGCTTTGAAATGCTGCTGGTTACCGCGGATGATGCCTGGCATATCGCTCGTCCGCTGGTGGATTTTGGTATACGTCAGCCGGTGGGCGTGGGCGATGTCACCAGCGGCCTGATGCTGGTTAAGCTGCTTCAGGGCGAAGCCCCTAAACCGGCGCTGGAGCACGTGACTGCCGCAGTGTATGCACTAATGACGGTCACTCACCAGATGGGCGAGTACGAGCTTCAGGTTGTCGCGGCACAGGACGGTATTGCCACACCGCCCGAATGGTTTGAAGCCACACTGATGCCATAAAGTATCGACAATAAAAAACCGCTCCAGGGTGAGCGGTTTTTTTATGCCTGGCAGGGCGTTTACGTCAGACCGGTGTTACAGCCCTTCAGCCGCCAGTGCGGCTTTTACGGCCGGTCTTTCCTGCATTCGCGCCATAAATTGTGCGATGTTCTTCAGTTCACCAATATCCAGCTTCACCGCCAGCGCCCAGCGCAGCACGGTAAACAGGTAAGCATCAGCGATGGTAAAACGCAGACCCATTAGCCACTGCTTGCCATTGAGTTCGTCATCCACATAGCCCAGTTTATGTTCCAGCGTCTCACGCGCAATCACTTTGTACTCTTCTGGCGTGTTCGGGCGAAACAGCGGCGTAAAGCCTTTATGTAACTCTGTTGCGATAAAGTTCAGCCATTCCAGCGTGTGGTAGCGCGTCAGGCTACCTGCCGGGGCCAGAAGCTGGCGGTCAGGCACCTTGTCTGCAATATACTGCACAATGGCAACGCCTTCAGTCAGCATTGTGCTGTCGTCCAGCTGTAAGGCCGGGACCTGTCCTTTCGGATTGATATCGAGATAGTTGTCGCCGCTTTCAGTGAGTTTGGTTGCCAGATCCACTTTTACCAGTGTGAAGTCGAGACCGCTTTCACGCAGAACAATATGGGGAGAGAGGGAACAGGCACCGGGCTTGTAATACAGTTTCATCGATAACTCCATGCTGTGACGAAAGATAACTGATGGTAGTACGCTGGCCGCCAAAAAAAAAGCCACCTGCGTGAGGCAGGTGGCTTTATGCAAAAGCAGTGCGTTATGCGGTTGCTTCTTTGCCTGCAGCCGTGCTGTCGTCGTGAGTCATACGGTTGAGCATCGGGGCGGTCAGCAGCATGATGGCGGCGATAACCGCGGTCACGATACCAATCTGCATAAACACGCGGCCGTAGACTTCAAGTGACACCAGCGGGTCCGTTACATCTTCCGGCACGGCCATCAGAGCCGCCACTTTACCCGCGATAATTGCCGCACCGGCGGTGGTCAGGAACCAGCTGCCCATAATGAAGCCCATCAGACGCTGTGGTACCAGCTGTGCCACCATGGCAAGGCCAAGGCCGGAAATCATCAGCTCACCAATGCTTTGCAGCGCGTAGCTCAGAATCAGCCAGTTCACAGATACGATGCCTGCGTCAGTTGCAAACTTCGCGCCCAGCGGCAGCACCAGGAAGGCACAGGAGCACAGCACCATACCGATGGCAAACTTATGCGGCATCGGCAGACGGTCACCCATTTTATTGTAGATAGCTGCCAGAATTGGGCTCGCGACCATAATCCAGAACGGGTTCAGCGCCTGGTACTGCTCCGGTGCAAAGGCAATACCGAGAATGGAATGCTCAACGTTGCGAATAGCAAAGAAGTTCAGCGAGGTCGGCATCTGGTTATACAGCACAAAGAACACAATGGCCTGTAGCATCAGCACAAACGCAACAATCATCTTGCGGCGTGCGGCACCGTGCATGGCAAAGGTTTCTTTCGCAAAGAGAGCGACGATACCCAGCACGATAACGCCCAGCGCCATACGCGCGATATCCTGATGATGCAGAAGCCAGGTAGCGATAACGATAACAATCACCACGCCAACCAGCGTTGCCAGCAGTTTACCCATATTCACCGGCGCAAAGTCCGGCTTTGAGCCGTACTCTTTCACCCAGTGGCGGCAGAACATGAAGTTCACCACGGTAATCAGCATCCCGACCACGCTCAGGGCGAAGGCAACGCTCCATCCGTAGCGTGCGGCCAGCCACGGTGTGGCGAGCATGGAAAAGAACGAGCCGATGTTGATGGACATGTAGTACATGGTAAATGCACCGTCCAGACGCGGATCGTCTTTCTCATAACAGGTAGAAAGCAGGGCTGACGGGTTGGCCTTGAACAGACCGTTACCGACGGCGATTGTCGCCATACCGATGTAAACAATGCCCGCATCGTGACCGGACCATGCCACCAGCGCATAGCCCAGTGCCAGAACAATGGCGCCGAGCAGAATCACGCGTTTGGTGCCCAGCACTTTGTCACCGAGCCAGCCACCAACGGCTACCAGGCCATAAACCAGTGCGCTGAAGGAGGCAAAAAGCGTTACGGACTCGGCTTCGGACATGCCGAGTTGCCTGACCAGGTAGACCGCCATGATCCCCTGCAGGCCGTAAAAACCAAAGCGCTCCCATAATTCTATAGAGAAGATGAGATAGAACGATTTCGGCTGTTTGAAAGCGTTAAGACTAACGTTTTCTGTTGGTTTGTTGTTTGCTGTCGACACATATACCTCTTATTTTGCATCCCATTTGAATGGGGATCACGTCGCGCGACCTGCCGGTAAGCGCTACTTATAATTATGTATGGAAGGGGGAAACGGCGGGTAATGTTCCCTATCCTGACAGAATCAGCAAGGGCTTTGACATATTTGGTTACATTTGAGTGACGTGGAATAATCGACACTTAAGTGAAATGTTATCCAGTGTTAAATTTTATCAAATGCACTCTGGTCGAATTTTTATCTGTAACAGTGGTGTTTATGGAGGTTGGTGGGTATATGTTCTGCTGAAATGATAATTCTCTGGTTGATAAGCCCAGCCATTGATCAAAAAGTGGTGTGATGTATCAGTGACAGCCCGTTAACACCAGTAATGGCAAAGGGTTAGCGGGTATTCGTCAGGTGAAGTTTAACAATATGTTACGATAGTGATCCAGCTCGCAGAACGATAGAAAATTCCTGCCATTAAAAAACAATCTACCACTTATGGTGGTTTTATGACGTCAGTGAGCGATGTTCCGCCGGGTGTAACTGGATGAATAATCTGAAACAGTAGTGACGCTTACGAATTGTCACGACCGGTACGGGACTGAGGCAGAAAAATCAGCAATACCCCGCAAACTATCGTTACCACGCCTGCGAGCGCCTGCCAGCGAAATGGTTCATTCCAGCCCGGCAGGAAGACAGCCGCCGCCCAGACCAGCACATAGCTCAGGCTCAACAGGGCGCAGGCACGGGAGAGTGCCAGACGGTGCAGGGCAAAGAACCAGCATACCATTGACGCAAGGTAGCCCAGCAGCCCCAGCAACAGGGCAAGGGTTCCTGCTTTGCCATGCAGCAAATGCTCAATCAGTGCGACAGGTTCGGTGACTGAGGGCAGCGTCACCATCGCATGGCGCAGGGTTAGCTGCGCCATGCTGACCAGCAAAACGCTGAACAGCGCCTGAATAAATCCCATTACATACTGCTCCCAAGAATGGCGATGCCGGCCATAATCAGCCCCACACCGCACCAGTGACGCACGCTCACCGGCTCCTGCCAGATAAAACGTGCGCCAAGAGTGACCCAAACAAAATTCAGGCTAAGCATGGGGTAGGCAATCCCTACCGGCAGGCGCTGTAGCACCATCAGCCACAGCAGCATGGCGAAACCGAGCAGGGCAAGCGCCAGACCGAGCCATAGCGCCCGGTGTCGCCCACGCCGCCCGACAGGGGCGGGATGGGTGGCTTGCTTCTGACAAAGCTGGCCGAGGCTGCTGAGCAGGCTTGCCAGGAAAAGGCACAGACCTGCCATCATTGCGGCAGATACTCTATAACCGCCATACGGTCAATAATCTTCACCGCACTGGGTTCCGGTATCGGCAAGTCGTTAATGGAACCTTCATGGTTAAGCCGTATCACCAGACTGACAGGGCCTTGCTGACGGTGTTCTGCCAGCCAGTAGCTGAAGTCTTGCCAGGAGACAAAACGCTCTTGTGCATCCGGGTAATTCAGCCCGTATCTCAGTTCACCTTTCTGACCAAGCAGGGTAATGTCGCTGCGCTTCAGCTCCCAGGCAAGCCCGGCGGCGATGCCGACGTTGTTAGACAGTATGTAGCGGCTTTCGGTAAGCTCCGCTCTGGCGCTGTCTATCAGTTGCTGGGGCTGCTTGCTGTCAATCACCTTTTGCGGGATGGCAAGACCAACCAGCAGCGCGAGTATCAGCGGGCAGCCGGCCGCCAGCGTCCATTGTCTGGCAGGATTTCTCAGTGACATCCAACCCACCAGCGCCCAGCCACCAAATGCCAGCATGGCAAGCAGCACTTTCAGGGATTCTGCTTCGCCCCACACCGGTTCTTTCAGCGGTCCCCAGGGGGAGACGACGACCGCGGCAATGACACCCACCAGCCCGAAAGCGACGTTAATCACGCCGTTTATGCGCAGTGCCTGCGCGCCGCGCTGTGCAGCATCCAGCCCGTAGCGCGCCATTAACAGCGCTAACGGGGCAAAACAGGGCAGGATATAGGTCGGTAGTTTGCCTTTTGCGATGCTGAAAAAAAGCAGTGGCATTACCGCCCAGCCAAGCAGGTAGAACGCGTGGCCGTCACCGTCGCGCCCGCGCCAGCCGCGCAGTAGTGCACCGGGCAGAAGCGCCAGCCAGGGCAGACTGCCAGCAAGCAGGAACGGCAGGTAATACCAGAACGGTGCGATGTGCTGAGCATCGCTTTGTGCAAAGCGTTGAATGTGCTCAACCCAGAAGAAATAGTTCCAGAAGTCTGGCTCACGTGCGGCAATGGCCAGTCCCCAGGGCAGAATAGTGAGCGTACAAACCAGTACGGCGAGCCAGCCCCAGGTCAGTACTTCGCGCCAGCGTTTATGCACAATCACCCACGGCAGCACGCTGATGACCGGCACGGCCAGCGCCAGAAAGCCTTTTGTCATTACACCCATGCCGCAGGCAAGACCCAGCACAACCCAGCCACCGGCTTTGCCTGCACGGGAATTTGCCTGAACTGCGGCCCAGAACGCACACATACCCAGCGTTAACCACAGCGTAATCATCGGGTCCAGCACGGCGTAAGTGCCAATTCCGTAGACCAGAAATGCCGTCAGATAGATGACGCCTGCCAGGACTGCGGTGCGTTTGTCGCGCCAGATTCGCCACGCAAGCCAGGCAACCAACAGCGCACTGAGCGTGGTTGAGAAGACAGACCCGAAGCGCACAGAGAAATTGTTGTGGCCAAACAACCACTGACCGATGCTGTTAATCCAGTATCCCGCAACCGGCTTTTCGAAATAACGCAGTTCCAGAAAATGCGGCACAATCCAGTCACCGGAAGTCAGCATCTCATAGCTTATTTGCGCATAGCGGGTTTCATCGGGCTGCCACAGCAGACGAAAGGGCAGAGGAATCAGGTAGTAGAGAGCAAAAAGCGCGACTAGCGCGACGCCGTAACGAAGAGGTTTCATCACATGGAGTCCTGCAATTGTTCACAACCCAGCCAGCCTTCACGCCCGGCTATCTCACCGCGTACCACCTGACCCTCAGGCAAGGTGCTGAGATCATCGGGCAGCAGTTCGCTGAGCGGGCAAAAGACAATGTCCTGCTGTGCTGCCAGCGTAAGCAATTCAGAAAACTGCGAAGCAAAGGCGATGCCTTCCACTTCGGCATGAATGGTATACACCGGCACGCCGCTATCCTGGTGGATGCGCTCTAGCAGGTAACGGTTAAAATCACTGCTACTGACGGTACTTCCGACGACTTCATCCCAGGTAGGAAGCGTTACCGGGATTTGCACGGTCGCATGGTGTCCGTCTGCAAACCGAGGACGAAACGGGCGCGTGCCACGACAGTCGCTGTTGTAGCGAAAGTTGAATGGCTCTTTGGCCGCAACGGTATGCGCGTCGGCACGCCAGCCTGCGACCGCCGAACAACTTACCGCCGCCCCCGTAATGGACTCCAGCGCCCGCAGGCCGCGTTCGACCTCCTGAGTCTGGCGCACCTCACTCCAGCGACCGGCATTGCGCTGCCAGCCATGGTGATCCCAGGCATGCAGCCCAACCTCATGCTGAGCTGCCGCCGCGCGGATAACGTCGGCATGCCCTGCACCGATATTACGCCCCGGCCAGGCGGTGCCTGCCAGCAGGATATCCCAGCCATAAAGTGATGCTGCGCGTGAGCGCAGCATTTTCCACAAAAACTTCGGTTTTATCAGGCGCCACAGATGGCGCCCCATATTATCCGGCCCGACGCTGAAGAAGAAACTTGCCCGCACATCGTGCTGAGCCAGTATCTCCAGCAGCCGGGGAACACCATCGCGCGTGCCGCGATAGGTGTCTACGTCAATACGTAATCCCACTTTCCTCATGAAGGTTTATCCGTTAGTTCCACCGTGCGCAGGAAGAAATCCAGTGTTTCGTCAACGGTCTGCTGCATGGCAATCGTCGGCTCCCAGTCAAGGCAGCGTTTAGCATTGTGGATGCTCGGCTTGCGGTGCTCCACATCCTGATAGCCTTTACCGTAATAGTCGCTGCTTTCCACTTCGCGAAAACCAGCAAACGGTGGGAAGCGGTCACGCAGCGGGTGGCGTTCAAAGCTTTCCAGCAGCATCTGCGCCAGCGCTTTAATGCTCGCTTCGTTGTTCGGGTTACCGATATTAATAATTTGTCCGTCGCAGCGCTCGCCTTTGTTTTCAATAATGCGAAACAGTGCTTCGATGCCGTCGCTGATATCAGTAAAGCAGCGCTTCTGCTGGCCACCTTCAATGAGCTTAATGGGGGAGCCTTCCACCAGATTGAGGATAAGCTGCGTGATGGCGCGCGAGCTGCCGATGCGTGCAGCGTTCAGGCTATCCAGGCGCGGTCCCATCCAGTTGAACGGGCGAAACAGCGTAAAGCGCAGCCCTTCTTTGTCGCCATAGGCCCAGATAACGCGGTCCAGCAGCTGCTTGGACACGGAATAAATCCAGCGCTGTTTGTTAATTGGGCCAACCACGAGATTAGAGCTGTCTTCGTTGAAGTCTTTGTCGGTGCACATGCCATACACCTCAGACGTGGAAGGGAAGATGATGCGTTTGCGGTACTTCACGCAGTTGCGGATGATTTTAAGGTTCTCTTCAAAATCAAGCTCGAAGACGCGCAGCGGGTTACGGGTATATTCAATTGGCGTGGCAATCGCCACCAGCGGCAGCACCACGTCACATTTCTTGATGTGATATTCAATCCACTCGGAGTGGATGCTGATATCGCCTTCAACAAAGTGAAAACGCGGGCAGTCGAGGAAGCGGGTGATGGCGTCAGTGCCGATGTCCAGTCCGTAGATTTCGTAATTATCATCCTGAAGCAGGCGTTCGGTGAGATGGTTACCGATAAAACCGTTAACGCCCAGGATAAGCACGCGCGTGCGACGTTTAATGGCTACCACCGGCGCGTTGCCGAGCAGGGCAGCAGGTACCAGCCCCAGCGCATGAGCAAGCTGGGTGCCCTGCATATAAACGCCACGTTCGGTCTGGCCAGTGCGAATTTCCAGTGCGCCCTCGCCGCAGGCAACGATAAATGGCGAAACGGATAACACCGTGCCTGGCTTTGCGCCCTGTGCATCAGCATGCAGGCGTGATGTCCAGACGATGAATTTAGTCGCCCCTGCGTAGCTGAAGGCGCCAGGCCACGGGTCAGACACCGCGCGCACCAGGTTGTGCAGTTCGCGTGCCGGGCGCGACCAGTCAAGGCGGCCATCTTCCGGCGTACGTCTTCCAACATACGTAGCTTCGCTTTCATTCTGCGCCCGGCCTTGTACATTGCCTTCGCGAATGGCAGGCAGAATGGCGCTCAGCATCTCCTTAGAAGACTCGCACAGCTTGCGGTGCAGCGTGAGTGCGGCATCGTTATCGTCAATCGCGACGCTTTGCTGTGCCACGATGTCACCTGCATCGGCGCGTGCGACCATGCGGTGCAGCGTAACACCGGTTTCGGTCTCGCCGTTGACTAGCACCCAGTTGAGCGGCGCACGGCCGCGGTATTTTGGCAGTAAAGAGCCGTGCAGGTTATAGGCACCGTGCTGTGCGGCGTTGAGAATATCTGCACACAGCAGGTTGCGATAGTAAAAGGAGAAAATCACGTCCGGATTGATAGCGCGGATACGCTCAATCCACAGCGGATGATTCACATTGTCCGGTGCGTAAACCGGAATACCTTGCTCTGCTGCAATACGTGAGACAGAACCAAAAAAAGGCGTTTCGTTAACGCTGTCGGCGTGGGTGAAGATGGCGGCGATTTCGTAACCGGCTTCCAGTAGCGCAGTAATCCCCGTACAGCCCATATCGTGATAGGCAAAGACAACAGCTTTCATTAACGATGTTCCTCATGAGTGGTCGCGTTATCCTGGCGAACAACGCGTTGAACGAAATAGCGGGGACGGGCGCGGACGTCGTTATAGATACGACCAATATATTCACCCAGCAGACCCATACCGATAAACTGGGCGCCAATAAACATGAACAGCACAGCAAAAAGCATAAACACGCCCTCTGCTGCCCACTGCGGACCTAATGCCAGGCGCAGAACCACCAGCACCACGGAAAAGGCAAAGCCCAGTAAGGCAATCACACTGCCGAAGACACTCAGCAGGCGCAGCGGCGTGGTGGTCAGGCAGGTCACCAGGTCGTACATCAGGTTAATCAGGCGCATAAAGCTGTATTTCGAATCACCAAACTCGCGCTCGGCGTGCATCACCGGAATTTCTGTAGCGCGGCGTGCGAAGGTGTTGGCGAGAATCGGGATAAAGGTGCTGCGCTCGTGACAGTTGAGCATGGCATCAACGATGTGACGACGGTAGGCGCGCAGCATACAGCCGTAATCGCCCATGGCCTTGCCGGTAGTGCGCTGAATGAGCTTGTTTATGGTGCGTGAGGCGAGTTTGCGAAACAGGCTGTCCTGACGGTTCTGGCGCACAGTGCCGACCACGTCATAACCTTCATCTGCGGTGCTCACCAGGCGTGGGATCTCTTCCGGTGGGTTCTGTAAGTCGGCATCCAGCGTAATGATGAGGTCGCCGGTGACGTGGCTGAAGCCAGCCATAATGGCGGAGTGCTGACCGTAGTTGCGGTTAAGCAGCACAGCAACGATGTGGCTGCCTGGAGCCTGAGCCGCTTCACACAGCAGTTGGGCTGAGTTGTCGCTGCTGCCGTCATCCACAAGCAGAATTTCATAGTCGCGCCCGGTGCTGGCGCAGGCCGCATCTGTGCGGCGTATCAACTCTGGCAGGCTTTCCTGCTCGTTGTACACCGGGATAACTACCGACACTTTGGCAACGGGAGGTGTCGTAAACATATCAGCGTCCTGCAAGCTGATGGAGTGCGCGTATGACGCGGGTTGTGTCGTCATGAGTCATATCCGGGAAGAGAGGTATTGAACAAATGCGTGCGCTGTTCCATTCGCTGTTGGGTAACGACAGTTCAGGAAAGCGTTCACGGTAGTACTTTTGGGTGTGCACTGCGCGAAAGTGCAGGCCAGTGCCGATGCCCTGAGCCTTAAGTTGCTCCATCAACGCATCGCGGCTGATGCCACAGCGCGCTTCGTCCACGCGAATGATAAACAGATGCCAGGCATGCTGGTGTTCCCATTGCGGAATAGCCAGCGGTTGAAACGGCGTGTCGGCCAGTTCTTGCAGATAGCGCTGCGCGATGTCGTGGCGACGTTGGTTGGCGCGCTTAAGTTTGCCAAGCTGCACCAGCGCCAGGGCGGCGTTGATGTCGGCAAGGTTGTATTTGAAACCGGGCTCCAGCGCCTCGGCCTGCGGGGTACGCCCGTGGCTCTGCCTGTCCCAGGAGTCAACGCCAAGACCGTGAAACTTCAGGCTGCGGATACGTGAGGCAAGCTTCTCGTCATCGGTAACCACCAGCCCGCCTTCGGCGCAGGTCATGTTTTTGATGGCGTGAAAAGAGAAAATGGCGGTCCCGCGCTGGCCGACGTGCTGGCCCTTATAGTACGTGCCTGCGGCGTGGGCGGCGTCTTCAATGACCGCAATGCCGTGGCGTTCACCCAGCGCACGGATTGCATCCATATCAGCCGGCGCGCCTGCATAGTGCACCGGGATAATGGCGCGAGTACGCGGGGTGATAGCTGCGGCGATAGCCTCAGGCGTAATCATGAGCGTATCGCGGTCAACGTCAATCATCACCGGTGTTGCACCGCACTGGACAATCATATTGAGGGTAGAAACCCAGGTCATTGATGGGGTAATGACTTCGTCGCCAGGGCCAATATCGAGTGCGGCAAGCGTAACGTGCATACCGCCGGTGGCCGAACTGACTGCAATAGCGAAGCGGTTACCGGTTAAGGCACAAAAGGCTTCTTCAAGTGCCTGATTTTTCGGGCCTGTGGTTATCCAGCCTGACTGTAAGACTTCTTTCAGCGCAGCAAATTCGTTTTCGTCCATTGAAGGGCGAGAAAAGGGCAAAAATTCACTCATGCGTAACACTTCCCGTAAAAAGAGAGCGCTTTTGCAGGCACCACGAAGCACACCTGCATTCGCCGGGGTAAAATACCAGGTCTACAATAAAGCGTCGTTGTTATTAATCCCTGACCAGAGACCAAATGATGTCCCGCTAAGATTAGGATAAAATTAAGACGGCGCATTATGATAATGAAAATATAATAATTAGTCTCACGTTCTCTTTACGTGTACGCATTTCGCTACGCGTGGCAAGGAGTAAAAGACTGGGAAATTAAACAGCTCATCAACAGTAATGTTATTTTTAATTGAACTTTTTACGCTGAATAATAACCGGAGAATATATCGAATTGGCTCGTTGCGCTATTTTATCTGGAGTTAGTAAGTTCCGATAAATGAAAAATAATAGCTTGTTGATGGAATGTTTAGCGTTTCGTTTACGAAGCCAGCTGTTTTTTAGAAAATTCTCAAAGCGGCAATAATGAAAAAGGCCGGGCAACAACATGCACGGCCTTTTTCAATGTTAAATGTCATTGTGCAGCGTAGGTATGAGATTATGGGATGTACTGTTCCTTGTCGCGGAACTCGCACAAATCTTCTATCAGGCATGAGCCGCAGCGCGGCTTACGGGCGATGCAGGTGTAACGACCGTGCAAAATCAGCCAGTGGTGACAGTCCACTTTAAACTCGGCAGGCACCACCTTCAGCAGCTTCTCTTCGACTTGCTCGACGTTTTTGCCTGGGGCAAAGTTTGTGCGGTTGCAGACGCGAAAAATATGCGTATCCACAGCAATCGTCGGCCAGCCAAAAGCGGTGTTGAGGACCACGTTTGCGGTTTTGCGCCCAACACCCGGCAGTGCTTCCAGCGCAGCACGGTCTTCCGGCACTTCGCCGCCATGTAGCTCAATCAGCATGCGACAGGTCTTAATCACGTTCTCGGCCTTGCTGTTAAACAAGCCAATGGTTTTGATGTAGTCCTTCACGCCGTCCACGCCAAGCGCGAGCATGGCCTGCGGCGTATTCGCCACCGGATAGAGCCGGGCTGTGGCCTTGTTGACGCTCACATCCGTTGCCTGGGCTGATAACAGAACCGCAATCAGCAGTTCGAATGGCGAGGTAAAATTCAGCTCGGTAGTCGGGTGCGGATTGTTGTCCCGCAGCCGGGTGAGGATCTCCGTGCGTTTTGCCTTATTCATGATGCTTTCTCAGGGGTCCCTTCAATCACGCTACCTTGTGTCGCGCGTTTTGCTTTCATTTTCTCATCAATGAGGTATTTCACCGCCAGCATCAGCCCCAGGCCAATAAACGCACCCGGTGGCAGCATCGCCAGCAGGAAGGGCGTGTCGGTATGGAACACTTCCACACGCAGTACTTTGGCCCAGTCACCCAGTAGCGAGTCGGCACCGTTAAATAGCGTACCATTGCCGAGGATCTCACGCATTGAGCCAAGTACAAACATGGCGCTGGTGGCACCCAGGCCGATAGCCAGCCCGTCCAGTGCGGAGTGAAACACGCCATTTTTTGCCGCGAAGGCTTCGGCGCGGCCTACCACGATGCAGTTGGTGACAATCAGTGGAATAAAAATGCCAAGCGACTGATACAGGCCAAACGCGTAAGCGTTGATCAGCATCTGGACCACGCTCACCACGGCGGCGATGATCATCACGTAGATAGGAATACGTACCGCAGGCGGCATCCAGCGGCGAAACGCCGAAATAGACAGGTTGGTGAGCGTCAGTACGAGCGTGGTGGCAAGCCCAAGACCGAGGGCATTAGTCGCCGTAGAGGTTACCGCCAGCAGCGGGCACATGCCCAACAGTTGCACCAGCGCCGAGTTATTTTTCCACAACCCATCGACAAAAATTTGTTTAATGCTGGTCATTGGCGTTCTCCACAGGTCGCGAGACTGTTGAACTGCTCAGGCAGCGTTTGTGCATACAGGCCGGCGCGCTTCACGGCGTTGACAATGGCGCGCGGGGTAATGGTTGCACCGGTGAACTGGTCAAACTGGCCGCCGTCTTTTTTCACCGCCCAGCGGCTGTCGTTCGCACCGGTAATGTGTTGTCCGGCAAAGCCGGTTATCCAGTCGCTGATACGAAGCTCAATCTTATCGCCCAGCCCTGGTGTTTCGTGGTGTTCCGTCACGCGCACACCGAGCACGGTTCCCGTGAAATCCGCCCCAACCAGCAACCGGATAGCGCCGGAATAACCATCCGGAGCCGTCGTTTCCATGATGACACCCACGGGCTGTTCGCCCTTACTTACCACGAACAGGCGGTGCTCACCAGTGCCAAGCTGCGGGTTCCTCACCACGTAGCAGCTTTGCTGAGGGTCGTTATCGTAGAGCTCAGGTGGAACAACCTGGTCGAACAGTTGTTTTTGCTGTATCGCGCTTTGCTGGGCAATCGTATTTTTGGTGAGTTCGTTGACCACGGCGGTGAGGGCGGTAGTCAGTGCGGCGAACACGGCCAGCGTAACGCCGTGTTTGCGAAGTGTCTTCAGCATGGCGTCTCCTTAGCGGTGCCCGTAAACCCGCGGGCGGGTGTAGTAGTCAATCAGCGGCACGGTAATGTTGGCAAGCAGTACAGCAAAAGCCACACCGTCCGGGTAGCCGCCCCAGGTGCGAATCAGCCACACCAGCAGTCCGGCCAGCGCGCCGAAGATCAGGCGGCCACGGTTGGTGGTGGAAGCGGTCACCGGGTCGGTAAGAATAAAGAAGGCACCCAGCATGGTGGCACCTGAAAACAGATGAATCAGCGGTGAGGCGCAGGTTTCGGGGGCCAGCAGCCAGCCAAGCGTGGAGCACACCAGCAGCGAGGTGATAAACGCCAGCGGAATGTGCCAGCGAATGGTGCCACGCCACAGCAGGAATGCGCCGCCAGCCAGGTAAGCGAGATTGACCCACTGCCAGCCGATGCCGGCCAGCACGCCACCGTAGACAGGCGACTGTAACAGCTGCTCTGCCGTGCGACCCGCGTGCAGTCCGGTTTTAAAGGTATCAAGCGGAGTGGCCTGGCTGATGCCATCCACACCCATACGTAGCGCATCCATTGTCATGCCACTGCTGGTATGGCCGGTGAAAATAACAGCCAGCGCATCAAGAAATCCAGGCGGCGTTGCGGCAAGTGACTGCGGAGGGAGCCAACTGGTCATTTGAACGGGAAAGGAAATCAACAGCACAACGTAGCCGACCATCGCCGGGTTAAACGGGTTATTACCCAGCCCGCCATAGAGTTGTTTGGCGATAATCACGGCAAACACCGTGCCCAGAATCGCCATCCACCACGGTGCAAGCGGTGGAATGCTGATGCCCAGCAGCAGGCCAGTTAACAGTGCTGAGTTGTCAGCAAGCACGGCACCAGCGGCTTGCTTGCGAAGCCTGATAACCAGAGCCTCAGCAGCGATGGCGCTGAGCACACCCAGCAACAGTTGAATGAGGGTTCCCCAGCCGAAAAAGCCCGTCTGCACAGCGATACCAGGTATGGCGGCCAGTGTCACCAGCATCATGATGCGCGATGTCTGGCGCTGGTTGTGGGTATAAGGGGAGCTTGCGATTCTGAAAACCATTTATTCCTCGTGAATCACGGTGCGTTCGGCCTTGCGCGCTTTGGCGCGGGCAATGGCGGCTTCGACCGCAGCTTTGCGCGGGTCGATGGGCGGTGCGGTTGTCTCTTCAGGCTGCGCGGTAGCGCCTGTGTTTTGCGCCTGTACCTCAGCACTGCCTTCTGCCTGCTGTACGGCCTTGCGCGCTTTGGCGCGGGCAATGGCGGCTTCGACCGCAGCTTTGCGCGGGTCGATGGGCGGTGCGGTTGTCTCTTCAGGCTGCGCGGCGGCGTCTGTGATCTGCGACTGTGCCTCGGCACTGCCTTCTGCCTGCTGTGCAGCCTTGCGCGCTTTAGCGCGGGCAATGGCGGCTTCAACCGCAGCTTTGCGCGGGTCGATGGGCGGTGCGGTTGTCTCTTCAGGCTGCGCGGCAGCGCCTGTGTTTTGCGCCTGTACCTCGCCAGCGCCTTCTGCCTGCTGTGCAGCTTTGCGCGCTTTAGCGCGGGCAATAGCGGCTTCAACCGCAGCTTTGCGCGGGTCGATGGGCGGTGCGGTTGTCTCTTCAGGCTGCACGGCGGCGTCTGTGTTTTGCGCCTGTACCTCAGTACCGCCTTCTGCCTGCTGTGCAGCTTTGCGCGCTTTGGCGCGGGCAATAGCCGCTTCGACGGCTGATTTACGTGGATCGTTTTGCTCGTCGGTGTGGGCTTGTGCGCTATTCGTCACCTGCAGCGCTTTTTCTGCCTGGCGCGCTCTGGCCTCGGCTTTGCGTGCTTCACGAGCCGCTATCATCGCGCTGTTGTCAGGTTTTGAGCCTGCCGCAATTTCAATGGTTGCTGTCGCATCTGCCTTTTTAGTGCGAATGCGTGCCAGCGCGGCTGCAATAGCGTCTTTGTCCGTATCGCCAGGCTGGGCAGCGGCCTGCTTGTGGCGGCTGGCGCGAGCGGCTTTCTCGCGCTCAAGGCGGGCCTGGCGGGCTTCAAAGCGCTCTTTTGCCTCGGCAGCACGGCGGGCTTCATCGTCAATGGCGCGAATCTCGGCCTTCTCCTGGCGAAAGTACTGCACCAGTGGGATGTTGCTTGGGCAAACCCAGGCGCAGGCACCGCACTCAATGCAGTCAGCCAGATTGTGCGCTGTTGCCTTGTCGTGCTGTTGGCCTTTGCTGAACCAGTAGAGTTGTTGTGGCAGTAGGTCTGCCGGGCAGGCGTCGGCGCAGGCGCTACAGCGGATGCAGCCCTGTTCCTCAGGCGTTTCGCCCATTTCACTGGCTGAGGGAGACAGCAGACAGTTGGAGATTTTTACCACCGGCACATCGAGTGTCGGCAGGGTAAAGCCCATCAGCGGGCCACCCATAATGACAAGCTGCTGTTTGGTAGGGCGCAGACCGGCAAAATCGAGCAGGTGGCGCACAGGCGTACCAAGACGCGCCCAGACGTTACCCGGGCGCGCGACGGATTCCCCGGTCAGCGTCACCACGCGCTCGGTTAGCGGCTCGCCATCGATGACCGCGCGCTTAATCGCATAAGCGGTGCCAACGTTTTGCATCAGCACGCCAATATCCGATGAGCGGCCGCCGTGCGGCACCTGCTTGCCGGTGAGAATTTGCGTGAGCTGTTTTGCACCGCCAGACGGATATTTGGTCGGGATGACGCGCAGGCGGATATCGTGGGAATCTGCCAGTACCGCACGCAGCATCGAAATCGCCTGCGGTTTGTTATCTTCAATACCGATGAGCGTTTCACGTGGCTGGAGAATATGCGCCAGTATGCGAATCCCTTCCACAACCTGTGCGGCGCAGTCCTGCATCAGCCTGTCGTCAGCGGTGATGTAAGGCTCACACTCTGCGGCATTAATAATCAGCGTGGTGATGTTGCTGCCACCACCGCGCAGTTTCACGCCGGTAGGGAAGCCTGCACCGCCCAGCCCGGCCACGCCGTACTGGTGGATACGCTCAATCAGCGCTTCGCGGCTCTGGCAGCGATAATCTTCCATGCGTTCGCGATCGAACCAGCGGTCTTCACCGTCGGCGTCGATAACCGCGCACAGCTCCGCCAGCCCGGAAGGGTGCGCGGTGGTGTGTGGCTCAATCGCCACCACGGTGCCCGACGTAGGAGCGTGAATCGGCAGCATTCGGCCGCCGCCGCGGGTCAGCGGTTGGCCGCGCAGCACATGTTCACCTACGCTCACGCACGGTTCACCCTCAAGGCCTAGGTGTTGCTTGAGCGGCAGAATAAAGCGGGTTGGCAGCGGCACCTGGCGCAGCGGCGTACCGCTGGACTGGGTTTTCATTTCAGGTGGGTGAATACCGCCGTGAAAGTCCCAGAGTTTCTCTTTTCTGAACGCGGAAAATATCTTAAGCATGTTGTTCCGTCGTGATTACGCGCACGGGAATGGTCTGCAAATCCCACTTCCAGGTGTCGGGAGTTTGCGCGACAGGGCGCAGTTCAATGCACTGTGTGGGGCAGGGGTCGACGCACAGGTTACAGCCCGTGCATAAATCGCTGACGACAGTATGCATGGCACGCGTTGCGCCAACGATGGCGTCCACCGGGCAAGCCTGAATGCACTTGGTGCAGCCAATGCAGTTAGCTTCATCAATAACGGCCAACATACGCACTGGTTCAGCGCCAGCACCGTCATCGCCAATGGGCTGAGGGTCAACGTTTAAAAGGGTCGCGATTTTGTTCATCACCGCTTCGCCGCCAGGGGCGCAGCGGTTAATGCGCTCGCCATTATTGCCAACCGCTTCGGCATAGGGGCGACAGCCGGGATAGCCGCACTGGCCGCACTGGCTCTGGGGCAGCAGGTCGTCAATTTTATCGACAATCGGGTCTTCTTCGACGGCAAAGCGGCGCGAGGCGTAACCCAGCAACAGGCCAAACAGCAGCGACAGTATCGTGAGTACCGCAACGGCAATGGTTATCATGCTCATCAGAATTTCACCAGCCCGCTAAAACCCATAAAGGCAAGTGACATCAGACCGGCGGTAATGAGCGCAATAGCATTACCTTTAAACGGCGCAGGGACATCCGCAACCGCAAGGCGCTCACGAATCGAAGCGAACAGCACCATCACCAGAGAAAAGCCGACCGCAGCGGAAAAACCGTACAGCGCCGACTGTAAAAAGGAGTGGTTCAGGTTAATGCTAAGCAGCGCCACACCGAGAACGGCGCAGTTGGTGGTAATCAGCGGCAGGAAGATGCCCAACAGGCGATACAACGCCGGGCTGGTTTTGCGTACCACCATTTCGGTGAACTGCACCACAACGGCGATAACCAGAATAAATGACATCGTGCGCAGGTAAACCAGTTCCAGCGGCACGAGAATCAGGTGATCAATCAGCCAGGAAAAGACGGTTGCCAGCGTCATCACAAACGTGGTGGCAAGCCCCATCCCGATGGCGGTTTCCAGTTTTTTCGATACACCCATAAACGGGCACAGGCCAAGGAACTTCACCAACACGAAGTTATTGACCAGCACAGTACCGATAAACAAAAGCAAGTAGTCTGACATCATTCGACCTGAATTAAAAAAAGCCGCCTATTATCGGATAAGTGGCGTGCGGCGACAACCGTACCTTATTTGCGGGCTAAGGATTAACAAATGTGGTCTTCACCCGCGAGGAATGGCGAAAATAGGGCGCCAGTAGTGCGGCAGCAATCAGCGGGAAAATGAGCTGACGCAGCGCGATATCATCCGTTACCGGCGTAAACGCAAACGATTTGAGCGCCAGCAGCACGCAAATAAGTAGCCAGAGAATATAGTGCTTTCTGACCAGGCGGCGGCGCTGGAAAAACGCCGCGCAGAGCCACAGGGTGTAGCACCACATCGCCAGCGCACAGGCAAGCGAGAGATACCACAGGACCACCTGGGAGCCTGGCTGTAGGCTTAGTGCCGCGTGTGCCTTGGTGTTAGTGAGGGCGATACCAAACAGCACAAGGGCAATGGTGGAGCTCAGTAGTGTCAGCAACAACCAGGCGAGGGCTGCAAACAGCCAGCCGCCAATACGCGGCGTGTGCGTGGTGGTCATTATTCCTCCGGGGTGCGGCAAACAGGCGGCGCAACAGTGGCCGGGCGCGATTATAAGTAAATTCCAGGTATTCTGAAACCCACGCAGCGATGCGACTGCACGTACAGACAAACGAATGCTGCCGGCAGATTACTGCTGATAAGTTAAACGTCGGGCTGGAAGGCAGGTTGAGTAACGAACAGTACGCACTGCCGGGCGGCGTGGGAATAATGTGTTTTGCGCCGCTCAGGGAATGTTGGGTGTGTGCTTCAGAGTGATGCCGGGCAGGCTAGTTGCTGCCCGGCTATCATTTTTTCGGTCTTGTCGCGCAGGACATACACCGTCCTGGTTATTTGTGTCAGATGCGAGGTGTTTATGCGGGCAGGGTGAATATCCCCTGTTCTTATTCCGCTTACACAGCGCTACTGCACGTAATGCCAGACGGATTTGGGAACCTGTCCCGGGTCGAACAGACGCCCACCAGAAACCAGTTCAGCACGACGATGGTCGGCTGCCCGATACATATTAATAATCTCCTGGGTATTAGTCAGGGAATAGTTAAGATGATCGAAAAGTTTCTCAAGGCTTTCAAGTGTGTTTATCTTGCGGAATTTTAATAAGTAATCAAAAACGGTCATGAGGGTAAAATCCATTATTCGTACAATAGTATTCTTCTTGCCATAGAAGCAGTGAATGATAAACGTAATGCGAGAGGGGTTATATCTAATTCGCTGAATAAAAAAAGAAATAAGAGTTTTCTTCCTCAGGTTCATTCCGGCCCGGCAGATGGTTAACCCGCTTAACTTTGCGAAGGATGTTACACAGATGTATGGTGTGTGTCGGCACGGGTAAAATTCACGAGAGGAAATCTAATGAGCGACACTGTCCGCGTAGGATTAATTGGCTACGGATATGCCAGCAAGACGTTTCATGCACCGCTGATTGTCGGTACGCCGGGCATGCAGCTGGCGGCAGTTTCCAGCAGTGATGCCTCAAAAGTTCACGCCGACTGGCCTGGCGTTGCGGTCGTTTCCAGCCCCACGGCACTGTTTGATGACCCGAATCTGGATTTAATCGTTATCCCGACGCCGAATGACACCCACTTTCCGCTGGCAAAAGCCGCACTGGAAGCGGGCAAGCATGTCGTTGTGGATAAACCGTTTACCGTGACGTTGTCACAGGCGCGGGAACTGGAGGCACTGGCGAAAAGCCGCGGTCTGGTGTTATCGGTGTTCCACAACCGCCGCTGGGACAGTGATTTTCTGACGATCAAATCGCTGCTCGCCGACGGCACGCTGGGTGAAGTCGCTTATTTTGAATCGCATTTTGACCGCTTTCGCCCACAGGTGCGCAACCGCTGGCGCGAGCAGGCGGGTGTAGGCAGCGGTATCTGGTACGACCTGGGGCCGCATCTGGTAGACCAGGCGTTGGTTTTGTTTGGTCAGCCAGTGAGCATTTCGGTCGATCTCGCTCAGCTGCGCCCGGGTGCGCAAACCACCGACTATTTTCACGCTATCCTTAACTATCCGCAGCGGCGCGTGGTGTTGCATGCCAGCATGCTGGCGGCGGCAGAGTCTGCACGTTATATCGTGCACGGTACCCGCGGCAGCTATGTGAAGTATGGACTTGACCCGCAGGAAGACCGGCTCAAGGCGGGCGAGCGCCCACCGCAGGAAGACTGGGGCTACGATATGCGCGATGGCGTGCTGACGCTCGCAGACGGTGACATGCTGGCCGAGAAACCGTTGCTGACGCTGCCGGGAAATTATCCGGCATATTATGCAGGCGTGCGCGATGCGCTCAACGGCCAGGGAGAAAACCCGGTGCCGGCAAGCCAGGCCATTCGCGTGATGGAGCTTATTGAGTTAGGTATCGAGTCGGCAAAACATCGCGCGGTACTGAATCTGACGTGATTGTTGTTTTACGCGCCACCTGCGTGGCGTGTGCGGTTACGGGCTCGCATCGCGGGCCTTTTTATTGCAAAGTATCGCCCCTCAAATGACATAACAGGACAGAGCATGGGTTGGCTGCAGCGTCTGAAAATCGATAAATTTTTGCTCATAATGATTGTGGTTGTGGTGGTAGCCTCGCTGCTGCCTGCGCAGGGTGTGGCGAAGACAGGGTTTGAATACCTGACTACCGCGGCTATTGCGCTTTTGTTTTTTATGCATGGAGCAAAACTTTCGCGTGAGGCGATTCTGGCCGGCGCCGGGCACTGGCGGCTGCACCTGGTGGTTTTCTTAAGCACCTTTGCGCTATTTCCGCTGCTGGGGCTGGCCATGGCGTGGATCCCGCCGTCTATCCTGCCGCCGCCGCTGTTTATGGGTTTCCTTTATCTTTGCGCGTTGCCTGCGACGGTGCAGTCGGCCATTGCCTTCACCTCGGTGGCCGGGGGCAACGTGGCGGCGGCCGTGTGTAGCGCCTCGGCCTCCAGCATACTCGGCATTTTCCTCTCGCCGGTGCTGGTGGGCGCGCTGATGCAAACCCAGGAAGGCAGTACCGATACGCTGCACGCCATTGGCAAAATTATCCTGCAGCTGATGGTGCCGTTTATCGTCGGCCATCTGTCGCGCCCGCTGATAGGCCGCTGGGTCGACAGACACAAAAAACTGATTAACCTCACGGACCGCTCCTCCATTCTGCTGGTGGTGTATGTCGCCTTCAGCGAAGCCGTGGTAGAAGGCATCTGGCACCAGGTGACGGGCATGGCGCTGCTGTGGGTACTGGTGATTTCACTGGTGCTGCTGGCAATTGTGCTGATCGTCAACACCTGGGCGGCACGGCTGCTTGGTTTTGATACTGCCGATGAAATTACTATTGTGTTTTGCGGCTCCAAGAAAAGCCTCGCCAACGGCGTGCCGATGGCGAATGTGCTGTTCCCGGCCAGTGCCGTGGGCATGATGGTGCTGCCGCTGATGATTTTTCACCAGATTCAGCTGATGGTGTGTGCCGTGCTGGCACAGCGCTATGCGCGCCGTCTACAGCAAAAAACGCCGCCCGTAGCCTGAGGGCGGCGCATTGCTTTACACCGCGCGCACGCTTTCACGCAGCGCGCGTTTTTCTGCCTCTGACAGGAAGGCAATCTTCAGCCCGTTTTCCTGTGCGGTACGGATATGCGCCGCGCTCAGCCCTGCCTGAGGGGCTGCCTGCGTATATTCGTGCACGATATCCACGCCCTGAACCGCCGGATCGTCTGAGTTAAGCGTGGCCAGAATGCCGCGATCAAGGAAGGTAACCAGCGGGTGCTCGGCAAGCGAACCGACAGTGCTGGTCTGAATGTTGGATGTCAGGCAGGATTCAATGCCAATACCTTGTTCGGCCAGGAAATCCATCAGCTTTTCATCTTCTGCGGCCTTAATACCGTGACCAATGCGCTCGGCGCCCAACTCGCGAATAGCCTGCCAGATGCTCTGCGGCCCGGCGGCCTCGCCAGCGTGTACGGTGATACGCCAGCCTGCATCGCGGGCGCGATTGAAGTGATTCAGGAACAGGCTACCGGGAAAGCCGATTTCATCACCGGCAAGATCGAGTGCGGTAATCGCGTCACGGTGTGCCAGCAGGCCTTCCAGTTCGGCCTCACAGGCCGCTTCGCCAAAGGTGCGGCTCAAAATGCCGATAAGTCGCGCCTGAACGCCATAATCACGCACGCCCTGGCGCACGCCGTCAATGACCGCTTCCACCACGCCTGCAACCGGCAGACCATGAGTCATCGCCATATAGCGCGGCGAGAAGCGCAATTCAACATAGTGCAGTCCCTGGCGGGCGGCGTCTTCCATATTCTCCAGCGCTACGCGGCGGCAGGCCTCAAGCGAACCCAATACTTTTACGCCCCAGTCGAGCTTTGCCAGGAAGCTTACCAGGTCCGGCTGAGTTTCAGTCACCTGGACATAAGGGCGCAGTGTCTCAAGGGAATCAGCCGGGAGCGGCAGGTTGAACTGGCGGCCAAGTTCGAGGATTGTCTGTGCGCGAATGTTGCCATCAAGGTGGCGGTGCAGGTCAGTTAACGGAAGGGATTTGTCGATCATGGTCGCACTCTTTTTTAGTTAAAGTGCAATCCATTATAAATCTTCCTGCGCTACGGGGCATTATCAGATTTATCTTCTGATGAAATTTGTTTTGATCGGGCGTTGCACTGGTCAGATGGAGTTTTTTGGCGTATTAGATTGGGCTATGCAGACGTTATGCAAAATCGCACAAGTTGATAAAAACGTTAAAAACAGCGTATTGCATCAAATTATCAGACAAACCGCGTGATTATGAATATTAAGTTTGTAATATTTTATCGTAATACACATAGAAATGTGACTTTTGAGTTGATATATTGCCGCTTGCGGTCAGAGTCGAATGCATAATCATTTTGCTTTGTCCCACTGCAATTGCGCCGTAATGGTGCAGCGTAGTCAGCCCGGCGTGCGCGGTGCTTTATGCAAGCGTTGACGTAACCGTGGTTGCATTTATGGGAAAAACAATTAATTAACAGGGATTTGCGGGTGAGTTCTGCCAGTTGGCAGGCAATGCTTGATTGCTATGATGCAGTCACAGACCGGGGATGGTCCACACCACGCGATAGAGATAGCCGCCTCATTCACCAGCCTTCGGGCTGGTTTTTTATTTTCTACAGGCAAAAAAAAGCCGACATACCTGGCAAGTATGTCGGTAAATGGTGTTGGCATATAACGTGAGGTGCTTTGTCCTCGAAACGTATAATGCCAGAGTAAGTCTTTTTGTGTGGTTACTTATCCTGGTTGTCGTCAAAGAAACGTAATGATTTGTGTAGCTTAGCTATTTTTTTGCCGCACGCACGGCGCGAATACCGGCAATCAGGCGCTGCACGCCGTCTTCAAGCTTCACGCGCGGGCAGCCGGCATTAAGACGAATAAATCCCGCACCTTCAGCACCGTAAGTAAAGCCAGGCATAATCGCCACTTTTTGCCGTTCAATGAGTTCTTGCTGTAATGCATGGTCATCAAGGCCGAGCGGACGTAAATCAATCCACGCCAGATAGGTGGATTGCGGCATGCGCCAGGCTAATTCCGGGAAGGCACTGTTAAGCTCGCGGGCGATAAATTCCAGGTTGTCGCTCAGGTAGTCGCGCAGTGCATCCAGCCAGGGCGCCCCCTCACGATAGGCCGCGATGTGTGCCACCAGGGCCAGCACCGCCGGGGAAGACAGTCCGTCCTGACCCTTGAGTACGTCAAGATAGCGCGCTTTGTCATCCGGGTTATGAACCAGCCCGTAAGCGCCGGTCAGCGCCGGAATGTTGAAGCTTTTGGATGCCGAGGTGATAAGCGCCCAGCGGTTGCGACCCACCTGTGTCCACGGCGTGTGGCGGTTTTCTCCCCATGTCATATCCATATGAATTTCGTCGCTGATAACGCTGACGTTATGGCGCTCACACAACACGGCCATGTGCTCAAGCTCGTCCCGGGTCCAGACTTTGCCGGTCGGGTTGTGTGGGCTGCACAATAACATCAGCGTGCACTGCGGGCGCGCCAGCAGGGCTTCGAGCGCGCTCATATCGCACTGCCAGTCGCCGTCGATAAGCGTCAGTGGGGCGGCCAGCACCTGGCGGTCGTTACCGTTGATGGATTTAAAGAAGGCGTCGTAAGCCGGGGTGTGCACCAGCACTTCATCACCAGGAGCGCTCCACTGGCGAATCAGTTGTGAGGCCATGTAAATCACCGACGGACCGTAAATAAGCTGCTGTTCGTCAATGTGTGCGCCAAAGCGGCTGGCAAACCAGTGGGCAATCGCACTGCTGAATTGCGGGTTCTGCCAACGGCTGTAGCCGAGCACGCCGTGGTTAAGGCGCTGGGTCAGAGCGTTCAACACGCACGGGGCGGTGGGGAAATCCATGTCGGAGATAGTGAAGGGGAGTAAATCGGGCGCGCCGAAGCGGTCGGCTACGTAGTCCCACTGCGTGCACCAGGTGCCGTGGCGGTCTACGGGAGTGGAAAAATCGAACATAGTACCTCTGAAAGACAGGCTCCCTCACGTAGAGGGAGCCGGGGAAATTAAGCCTGAACGCTGTTCATCAGCAGTTCCATCTCATCTTTGACCGATTGCACCTGCGGTCCTATTACCACCTGTAAATTGTGCTGATTGAGCTGCACAACGCCAATGGCGCGCAGTTCTTTCAGGGCATCCGTGTCGACCAGCGACATGTCTTTTACCGACATACGCAAACGGGTGATGCAGTTATCAAGGCTAATGATGTTATCCGCACCGCCCAGTGCCGCCAGGATGGCCGGTACGTTGTAGCCGGATTTACCGATGGTGCCGCTGATGGCTTTTTCCACCTGGCTTGCCTTCTCAACGTCGCGACCCGGCGTTTTGATGTTAAAGCGCATGATGGCAAAGCGGAAGATGCCATAGTAAACCGCAAACCAGACGGCGGCCACGACCGGCACCATATACCATTTGGTGGACAGCCCATGCAGGATGCCGAAGACCACAAAGTCAATAACATTGCCGTCGGTGTTGCCGATAGTCACGCCAAGGATAGCCATCATGGTAAAGCCAAGGCCGGTCAGCAGCGCGTGAATGAGGTACAGCACCGGAGCAACAAACAGGAACAGGAACTCCAGCGGTTCGGTGGTGCCGCCGACCACGCAAGCTACCACGCCTGAAATCAGCAGGCCTTTAATCTTGTGGCGGTTTTCCGGGCGAGCACAGTGGTACATTGCCAGGGCCGCACCCGGCAGGCCGCCCAGGAACGCCGGCATTTTACCCTGCGACAGGAAGCGGGTGGCGCTCTCGGCAAAGCCTTGAGTCTCAGGGCAGCTCAGCTGGGCCTGGAAGATGGTCAGCGCGCCACTCACGGTGTTGCCGCATACGTCAAGCGTGCCGCCTGCGTCGGTAAAGCGAATCAGCGCCACCAGAATGTGATGCAGACCAAACGGCAGCAGCAGACGTTCACCGGTACCAAAAATCATCGGCCCGAAGTCACCTGCGCTATTGATAACATGCCCCAGTCCGGCGATGCCCATGGCAAAGAACGGCCAGATGAGCGGAATAACCAGACCAAACAGCCCCAGCACCAGCAACGTGATGATAGGCACAAAACGGGTGCCACCAAAGAACGCCAGCGCGTCCGGCAGGCGAATAGTGTGAAAGCGCTCATGCAACATAAACACGATAACGCCCACCATCACCGCACCCAGGATGCCGGTATCGATAGACTGAATGCCGAGAATGTTTTGAATGTTGTTAGCTTTAAGTATCTCTGCATCAGTGGTCGGCAGAATACCTTTGGCCGTGAGCCAGAAGTTAACCGCCAGATTCATCACCGCGTAGCCAACAAAGCCTGAGAAGGCAGCAACGCCTTTATTCTCACGTGCCAGACCAAGCGGAATGGCGATACAGAACATCACAGGCAGGAAGCTGAAGGCGAAAGAGCCGACTTTGCTCATCCAGGTAAACAGCAGTTGCAACACCGGGTTGCCGAGAAACGGCAGCAGAGTGATAACATCCCGGCTGCTCAGTGAACTGCCGATGCCCAGCATGATGCCGCAGAACGACAGCAGTGCAACTGGCAGCATGAAGGTTTTGCCAAGGCTCTGGAAAAACTCCCAGAGCGTAATTTTTTGCGTGGTTTTAGCCGTCATTAACGACTCCCTGGAGAATGTATGGAAAGTAAACGCAGCGAAGGATAAAACGTTTTACCTTATTTTTTTACAGACAATTCCTGGTAATTTGATGTTGTTAACAGATTTCACTGGCTCAGATAGATAAAACGTTTTATCCATCACGAAATCTGATTTCTGACGTAATAAAAGAGACGGCAATGACGCTGCTAAAACGAATCACCATTAACGATGTGGCGCAGGCCGCTGGCGTGTCGGTCAGTACAGTGTCGCTGGTGCTGAGCGGTAAAGGGCGTATTTCCAGCGCGACAGGGGAGCGCGTAAATGCCGCCGTGGAGAAACTGGGTTTTGTGCGCAACCAGCAGGCGGTAGCGCTGCGCGGTGGCCACAGCGGTGGCATTGGGGTCGTTGTTCACGACTTGTGCCACCCGTTTTATGCTGAGCTAACGGCAGGGCTGGCTGAGGAACTGGAGCAAAACGGACGCACCCTGACGCTGCTACAGGACGGGGGTGATGCCGAGCGCCTGCAACAATGCGTGGACAGACTGATAGCCCAGGGCGTGGACGGTATTGTGATTGTGGGCGCCAGCGGCGGCTGGGCTGAACTGCGTGAGCGCGCGGCGCAAAGCGGTGTCGCGCTGCTGTTTGCCTCCTGGGCAAGCCATCCTGATGAGGTGGCGATGGTGCGCCCGGACAATCAACAAGCTGCGAGGCTGATAACCGAGCATCTGATTAAAAAAGGGCATCAGCGCATTGCCTGGCTTGGTGGGCACAGCGCGTCACTCACGCGCGCCGAGCGGCTGGGCGGGTTTTGCGCCACGCTGTTGCAGTATGGGTTGCCGTTTCACAGCCAGTGGATTATTGAATGCGAATCCACCCAGCGGCGGGCCGCTGAAGCGGTGGCGAATTTGTTACACCGTAACCCAACCATTACCGCGGTGGTATGCCACAACAGCACCATTGCTATGGGGGCCTGGTTCGGTTTACTACGCGCCGGGCGTCAGAGCGGTGAGGACAGTTTTGCCAGCTATTATGATCACCAGGTGGCGCTGGCGGCATTTGCCGACGTGCCGGAGGCGAGGCTTGACGACGTGCCTGTCACCTGGGTGACCACACCTGCCAGAGAAATTGGCCGCAGCGCGGCGCAGCGTATTTTGCACAGTCAGCCTGAAGAGCGGCGAGCAGCCGGGAATGTTATTGTGCCAGCGAGACTGGTCAGGCATCAGGGATGATGGCGGCCCGCGAGCGGGGCCGCCGGTAAGACATTATTGTGCAGGCGGGATAACCGGCGGCTGCGGCGCTTCTTCTGGCTGCGCGTCGTTATCCAGCTCCGGGGCCAGACCAAACATGCCGAGCAGCTGCTCAAGCGCCATCTGCTGACCGTTGAGGGTCGCGGTGCCGCCGCTGTACTGCAGGCTGGTGGTGATGGCATCGTCCGTTACCGTCGTCAGGCGGAACATCTGACCCATCGCCGCCAGGCCTTTCACCTGCTGGCTTGCCAGTTTGCTGGCTTCGTCCTGCTGATAGCCTTCAATCTTCGCGACCTGCGTCATCAACTCCGTTGCCATCGGCATCGGAATGGTCAGCTTGCCGTCAATGGACTTGATGGCCGTACTCAGATCCTGCGCAACCGGCTCTTTAAGGAACAGCGACAGCGTGAGTGAACTCTCTCCCTTATCATTCTTCCAGCTTAGTGGTGCGATGGTGACCACCGGCTCACCTTTGAGCAGTACCGGCAGGCTTGAAAG
Organism: Enterobacteriaceae bacterium 4M9; assembly: GCA_010092695.1. GTDB lineage: Bacteria > Pseudomonadota > Gammaproteobacteria > Enterobacterales > Enterobacteriaceae > Tenebrionibacter. The sequence goes on from JAADJJ010000001.1 coordinate 2,310,879, forward strand.
CAGGGCGTCCAGCGCTTTTTCCTGGTAAAGCTCAGGGTTGTCTTCAATGCCCGGTTGTGCCATCAGCGCCTGGGTTTTGGCGTTATACATCTGGCTGAACTGGTGTGCTGCCGCGCCGTCAATCTTGCTTACTTTCAGCGTCAACCCGCCCTGGCCCATGTCCTGGTTCTGCATACGCAGTTTATCAAGCGTGTAGCTTATTTCGCCATTGAGGGTTTTGCCGTCGGCGTCAGGTGCGGATTTACCGTTGATGTTAAGGCCGTCGAGCACCGCCATTTCCTTGCCTTCTACCGCCACCGCGAGCTTGTCGAGACTCAGCGTCTGGCTGCCTACGCGCTCCTGGAAGGTGGAAAGGTTGGTTTCGCCGTCGGTTTTAAGGTTATTAAACGTCAGCTGTACCTGCTGACCGTATTCATTCGGTGTGGATACCAGGCCGCTGTCCGCAGAGCCCTTGAGAGAAACGTTATCGCCTTTGGCATCGGCATCAGCCGTAAAGCTGCCGCCGCTAAAGGTGATTTTGACTTTATCTTTAACGTAATCAAGCGGGAGCAGGGTGATATCTGACGATGTGGCACCGCTGTAACCAACGCGGGTGTCAATATCGGCAAAGGATTTTCCCTTTGCCATATCAAACAGCGCCTGAGTGGTGGCATTTTTCTCAAGCACTGTATGCACGGAAGCCATAGAAGGTATCAGGTTGAACTTTTTGAGCTGTGCGAAGGGGAATGGACCATGATCGACCGTTTCGCTGAACACCACGCTCTGATCTTTTTGCAACCAGCTATTTTTCGCGCTGGCGTCGGGTTTGACGACCAGCTGCAACTGGCTGCTGAATACGTTGCGCTGGTAGTTCTCATATCCGATAGTCAGGCCGGCATCAGGAGCGGCGACTTTAAGCTGGCTGTTGGCTTCGACGATGGCGTCGTTGATACGTTTTTCAAGCTGTTTGCCCGTATACCATGCGCTGCCGGTCCAGACTGCGCCGAGTGCCACAATAATGCCAACAGCAACCAGAGATTTTTTCATCATGTCATTTCCTGGTAAACCGGGTTATCCGACCCGGAGTGAAATTTCGGTGTGCGCCAAAAGCTTAGCAACACCAGCCTGAAAAATCAGTAAGTGATTCCCGAATAAGACAAAACCAGCGCAAAAGCGCGACCCAGGTGGCCCGCGCCGTGGCTCACCTGGGAAGGTGGGAGGGAGAGGGCGTTTACGACAACTTATTGAACACCCTCGCCACGCGGCCCACGCCGCTGACGTTCACCGCGCCGTCGTTGGCCGGGATAAACGCGGACTCGCCGGGCTTAAGCACCAGACGTTCCTCTGCGTTGACCAGCACCGCTTCGCCTTCAACGCAGAACACAATCGCGGCGCTGTCTTGCGCAAGCTCCGTAGCGCTGCTGCTGAGTTCATGCAGCGAGAACGCAAAGTCATCTACCGGAATCGGGAAATCCAGTTCTGCACCATGCTGCACCGGCATAGTCAGCAGCGAGTCTGGCGCTTTCGGCGTAAATTTCACATTCGCCACCAGTTCCGCAATATCAATGTACTTCGGCGTCAGCCCGGCGCGCAGCACGTTATCCGAGTTGGCCATGACCTCCAGCGCCACGCCCTGCAAATAGGCATGCGGCGTTTCGGCAAACAGGAACATGGCTTCACCAGGTTCGAGCTTCACCACATTAAGCAGCAGCGGTGAGAACAGGCCGCTGTCGTCCGGGTAGTTCTGGCTGATAAGACGAATGGTCTGCCACGGCTCGCCCTCATGGGTTTGCAGAACAGATTTCAGTACTGCCAGCGCGCGCTGTTTCTCCTCGCCCTGCATATTGAGCAGCGCAGCAAACAGGTCACGCAGGCTGTCGGCATTTGGGTTGGTCAGGAAGTGGGCGATAGCCGGATGTGCACCTGCGACCGGTTGCAGCAGCGAGACAATGTCTGAAAACTCACGAAAGGCGTTCATTGCCAGAAACGGCGTCAGTGCAAATACCAGTTCCGGTTTGTGGTTTGGGTCTTTGTAGTTACGCTCGGCGGCATCAAGCGGGATACCGGCAGCGTTCTCACGGGCAAAGCCTTCTTCAGACGCTTTCTTATTCGGATGGACCTGAATAGACAGCGCCTGGTCGGCGCACAGCACTTTAAACAGAAACGGCAGTTCACCAAAACGTGCATTAACCGCCTGACCCAATGTTGCCGCCGGGTCAGCGTTAATCACCTCGCGCAGGCTACGTACGCTGCCATCAGACATTGTCACAGAGGAACTGCTTTTGGGGTGTGCGCCCATCCATAACTCTGCCATAGGCAGATTGTCCGGGTTTTGAATGCCATACAGCTTAGTCAGCGCTGTTTTGCTGCCCCAGGCATAATTTTGCACTGAGTTGATTAATTTTTGCATTAGCAATGCCTTGTGATGAATGGAAAGGTTTCTGGCCTTATTAAACCAATTCTCTTGTCTGAAGTAACCCTGAAGAGTAAAAAGTCGTATCAGTCTCAGTTTTTGTTAAAAAAATGTATAACATATTTGCCGCCACCGTTCTGGTGTGGCCGGGTGCCGCTGCACGCCGCGCCGGAAATGGATTTAACGTAGCTGAAGTAGCAAGTGAGAGATAAATGTCGAATAAACCTTTCCAGTACCAGGAGCCTTTCCCGCTCAAAAAGGATGACACCGAATACTACCTGCTGACCTCTGATTATGTTTCTGTGTCAGAGTTTGAAGGGCAGGAGGTGTTAAAAGTCGAACCGCACGCCCTGACGCTTCTTGCGCAGCAAGCCTTCCACGATGCCTCCTTTATGCTTCGCCCCGCCCACCAGAAACAAGTTGCCGCCATCCTTGATGACCCAGAAGCCAGCAATAACGACAGATACGTCGCGCTGCAGTTTCTGCGTAACTCTGAGATTGCCGCCAGGGGCGTGTTACCGACCTGCCAGGACACCGGCACCGCGATTATCACCGGTAAAAAAGGCCAGCGCGTGTGGACCGGCGGTGGTGATGAAGAAGCACTGTCGCGCGGTATCTACAACACTTACATCGAAGACAACCTGCGCTACTCACAGAACGCAGCGTTGGATATGTATAACGAGGTTAACACCGGCACCAACCTGCCTGCGCAAATTGACCTCTACAGCGTAGACGGCGCGGAGTACAAATTCCTGTGCATCGCCAAGGGCGGTGGTTCGGCGAATAAAACCTATCTTTACCAGGAAACCCGTGCGCTGCTGTCGCCGGGCAAACTGAAAAATTACCTGGTAGAGAAAATGCGTACCCTCGGCACCGCTGCGTGCCCGCCGTACCATATCGCGTTTGTGATTGGCGGCACCTCTGCTGAATCCACGCTCAAAACCGTGAAGCTTGCCTCCACCAAATATTATGACGGGCTGCCAACGGAAGGTAACGAGCACGGCCAGGCGTTTCGTGACCTGGCGCTGGAAGCTGAACTGCTGGAAGAGGCGCGTAATCTCGGTCTCGGCGCGCAGTTCGGCGGCAAATATTTCGCCCATGATATTCGCGTGATTCGTTTGCCGCGCCACGGCGCATCCTGCCCGGTTGGTATGGGCGTGTCCTGTTCGGCTGACCGCAACATCAAGGCCAAAATCAACCGCGACGGTATCTGGATTGAGAAGCTGGAGCACAACCCAGGGCAGTACATCCCGCAAGCCCTGCGTCAGGCCGGTGAAGGTGAAGTGGTGCGCGTCGATCTGAACCGTCCGATGGATGAAATCAGAAAACTGCTCTCGCAGTATCCGGTTTCCACGCGGTTGTCGCTCAATGGCACAATCATTGTGGCGCGTGATATTGCCCACGCCAAACTCAAAGAGCTGCTCGACAACGGTGAACCGTTGCCGCAGTACATCAAAGATCACCCGGTGTACTACGCCGGTCCGGCGAAAACACCGGAAGGCTATGCCTCTGGTTCACTGGGGCCGACCACTGCCGGGCGTATGGATTCCTACGTTGACCTGCTACAGGCCAACGGCGGCAGTATGGTGATGCTGGCGAAAGGTAACCGTAGTCAGCAGGTGACTGACGCCTGTCATAAGCACGGCGGCTTCTATCTTGGTAGCATCGGTGGTCCGGCTGCGGTCCTGGCGCAGCAGAGCATCCGCCATCTGGAATGTGTGGCCTATCCGGAACTGGGCATGGAAGCTATCTGGAAAATTGAGGTCGAAGACTTCCCGGCGTTTATCCTGGTGGATGACAAGGGCAATGACTTCTTTGCTCAAATCCGGACCTCACAGTGCAGCAACTGCGTGAAATAACCGCGTCTGACCGCCCGTTCGGGCGGTCATCTTCCCCATCGTAACCGCACGAAGCACCAAACTCTTTCACCGCCAGCGGCCATACTCAACGCCATGCTTTTCCGTTATTTGCACAGGAGCAGGTCATGGTAGCCAGTCGCCACGAAAAAGATTCTATGGGCAGCATCAGCGTGCCGCAGGACAAACTCTGGGGCGCGCAGACGCAGCGTTCGCTGGAGCACTTTCGCATCTCATCAGAAAAAATGCCGCCGGCGCTCATTCACGCGCTGGCGCAGACGAAACGTGCCTCGGCTACGGTGAACATTGCCCTTGGCCTGCTCGATGAGCAGCGCGGCAGCGCTATCATTGCCGCTGCGGATGAAGTGCTGGCAGGTAAGCACCCGGATGAGTTTCCGCTGGCGATATGGCAGACCGGCTCTGGCACCCAGTCCAACATGAATATGAACGAAGTGCTGGCCAATCGCGCCAGTGAGCTGCTGGGCGGCGAGCGTGGCATGGCGCGGCTGGTGCACCCGAACGATGATGTCAACAAAAGCCAGAGTTCTAACGACGTCTTCCCCACGGCGATGCACGTGGCGGCGCTGACAGCGCTGCACCATGCATTGCTGCCTGCGTTGGCAACACTGACGCAAACCCTGAAGGCGAAATCGGTGGCGTTTAGCGACATCGTCAAGATTGGCCGCACCCATTTGCAGGATGCGACACCGTTGACGCTCGGCCAGGAAATCTCCGGCTGGGTGGCGATGCTGACCCACAGCCGTAAGCATATTGAGAGCAGCCTTGAGCACCTCGGTGAGCTGGCGCTGGGCGGTACGGCGGTCGGGACCGGGTTGAACACCCATCCGCAATACGCCGAGCGCGTGGCGCAGGCGCTGGCCGAACAGACGGGCCTGCCGTTTGTGACCGCTCCCAATAAGTTTGAGGCGCTGGCAAGCTGTGATGCGCTGGTGCAGGCGCATGGCGCGCTGAAAGGGCTGGCCGCATCGCTGATGAAAATTGCCAACGACGTGCGCTGGCTGGCCTCGGGGCCGCGCTGCGGCATTGGTGAAATCCGCATCCCGGAAAATGAGCCGGGTAGCTCCATCATGCCGGGTAAGGTCAATCCAACCCAGTGTGAGGCGTTGACCATGCTGTGCTGTCAGGTGATGGGCAATGATGTGGCGATCAACATTGGTGGCGCGTCTGGCAACTTTGAGTTGAACGTGTTTCGGCCAATGGTTATCCATAACTTCCTGCAAACGGTGCGGTTGCTGGCAGACGGTATGGCGAGCTTTAACGAGCACTGCGCCGAGGGGATTGAACCTGACCGCGAACGCATTGATACGTTGCTCAGAGAGTCGCTGATGCTGGTTACGGCGCTCAATACTCATATTGGCTATGACAAGGCGGCGGACATTGCCAAGAAAGCACACAAAGAAGGGCTGACGTTGAAGGCGTCAGCCCTGGCGTTAGGCTACCTGACGGAGCAGGAGTTTGATGAGTGGGTGCGCCCGCAGGAGATGACGGGCAGTAAAGCGTAAGGGATTTGCCAGGCCAGCACGCCGGTAGCACCAGGTCGGCTTGCCTGCACGCGTGCTTAGCGTTGGTACATAAGCCGTTGCGCTGGCGCACTGTCTCAGGGAGCCAGCCATAAATGCAGACGCGGGATAAGCAATGTCAACGGCTGTGCCAGCGGTAAATGGCGATGCCGGATGTTGTCAGCGTCATAATTATTCAGCTCGCCAATCTCTGGCACCGCACCGCCCGGTGGCGTGAGCGTAATCAGCGGCGAAGGGCAGGCGTGCTGTACCTGACGCTGACTTTCGGGATACCAGGCACGGGCAATCGGTTGTACCTTAACCGGACGTTTAATCTTAAGCCGCGCGTTTTCGGGCAGCGCGGCTATATCATTGTATTCAGCCGTGAGTTTTGCCGCCCACTGCTCACGGGTAAACGGTGGGACTGCACGCCCGGCGGCGAGGCTTTTTTCCAGCATTGTCAGCACCGCATTGCGGGTGAGGTTTTTAACAATTTGCTTGTTGGCCCAGCCAAAGCGCAATGTGCCGGGGCGCTCCAGCAGCGCGAGTTGGCGGTAAGCGCTGAGGGTCAATAATCCCGGCAGGTGGCGATGCACCCACTCAAAGCGTTGCCCGGCGGGCAGCCCTGACTCCACGGTGACTATCTTTTCCAGCGCGGCTTTCAGGGTGTTGATGCGCGCTATCTGCTCGCTAATCTCCTGCTGGCGGAAGGGTTCTGCCTCGAAGCACAACGCGCCAGGCAGGCGCACGGCGGCTTTGCTGCTGCGTTTTTCCGACTGCTGCTGAATAAACAAATGGGTAAAGTGGCGCAGTGCTATCTCTGCTGCGGCTTTGCCTGTGCGCTGGGTAACGACAATGCTGTCGAGCGGATCATGCTCTTTGCCTTTCTCAACCGGCGGCAGTTCAAACACGCGAGCGGCGAGCAGGCGGCAGGACTCCAGCATCTGACGCAGCGCCAGCAGTTCGTGCTCCAGCGTTCTGAACGTGCTGGTCAGGCTGTCGGTTAACGCGTAGCGGCTCATCATTTCTCCGGTGCAGCGAGCGGTAAAATAGTTACAACATGCTAAAGATATAACACAGCAGCGCAAGCTCAGCCAGTGTGCACGCAAGGCAGAACAGGTAAGTTGCGCAAGGTGGCGGCTTTTGCGCCGCAGATTCGAACAGGTGCGCGGTACCAGGAAATCAGCTGAGCGGCTGGGTGTCGCTTGTCTGCGAGGGCCAGCGAAAACTCAGGCGTGCGCCGCCGAGCCCGCTCTCATCGGCGCTGACGCGACCGCCCATTGCGGTTGCGATGGAATGCACAATGGCCAGCCCCAGGCCGCAGCCGCCGGTTGCGCGATCGCGGCTTGGGTCGAGGCGCACAAACGGCTCGAAGATATGCTCACGCTCATCAGCAGGGATGCCAGGGCCATCATCTTCAACAGTGAGCACGGTTTCCTGCGCCTGGGTGTGTAGCGTAACGCGCAACTGCTGCTGGCTGTAGCGCAGCGCATTGTTCAGTAGATTATCCAGCACACGCTCCATCAGGCGCACATCAAGGTGCTCCGTGTGTGCTGTTGTGGGCAATATCAGTTCAACGGCGCGGTCAGCGTGAATAAGCTGCACTTCTTCAATGCGTTCGTGCAGCCAGTCATTAAGATTGAGGCTTGTCGGATGTAGCTCATTCTGCGGTCGGTCAAGGCGTGCATAGGTCAGCAACTCTTCTATCAGCGATTCCAGTTGGCCGATATCGCGGTTCAGTCCCTGGGACTCATCCTCACTCAGGTTTTCACTCATCGCCAGCCGGTAACGCAGGCGCACCAGCGGCGTGCGCAGTTCATGGGCGATACCGTCAATCAGCTGTTTTTTGCTGGCAATCAGCGCATTGATGTTATCTGCCATCTGGTTAAACGCCACGCCCATGCGCTCAAAGCTTGATGTGCTGTCAAAGTGCAGTCGTTCGTCCAGGTGGCCGCTGCCAAAGCGCTGGGCAGCTGACTCCAGCTTCAGCATGTCCTGCCAGTGCGGGCGCATCCAGATAAACACCGGGAAGGCCAACGAGATAGCGATAAAAGCGATAATCATCACGTCCAGCAGGCGCATCTGGTGCAGAAAAAACAGATACGGCACCGGGCCTGCAACAAGTACATAGCGGCTGTCGGGAATGCGCTGGATAAACGTGTATTCCTCATCCAGCCCCACAATATCGCCATTAAGCAGCTTTCGGGTGGAGGCAGGATCGAGGTGATAGTCGCTGAGCGGCTCAATGCTGAGATCGAACGACAGGTTAAGGTCGGCATCCTCGAGCGTTTTACTCCAGTCGCGCGGCGGGATTTCTTTAAGCTCGCTTCGTACCATATACAGCGAACTGATCATCAGATCTTCCAGCGACTGGCGCCCGGCACGCTCGGCGGTAAATTTATAGACCAACCCGACCAGCATCGTCATGACCAGAAAGCAGACAAACAGCAACAGGTAGAACTGAATAAACAGCTTTTTCATAACACCTTCTGGGCCGGACGAGGCGGCGAATTACTGCTCCCAGGCCTGGGGAGCAAACAGATAGCCTTTGTTGCGAACGGTCTTGATACGAAACGGTTCGGCCGCGCTGTCGCCGAGCTTTTTACGCAGACGCGACACCGCAACATCCACGCTGCGGTCCAGCCCGTCATAACTCACACCGCGCAGGTTTTTCAGCAGCGCGTCGCGGTCCATAATTTGCCCGGCGTGGGTTGCAAGCTCCCACAGCAGGTCAAAATCTGCCGACGACAGCGACACATCCTGCACGCCGAGCGTCACCTGGCGGTTAACCGGGTCGATGCACAGTGCGCCAAAACGCAGCGGGCGATGAGGCATTAGCGTGGATGCAGGCTGGGCCTGGGTGCGGGCCGTCGCGCTATTTGGCGACTGGCGCAGATGCAGGCGCAAGCGGGCAAGCAGCACCGGCGGCGGTGTGGTTTTGAGGATATAGTCGCAGGCACCCAGCTCAAGCGACAGAATATGGTTCATATCGCTGTCAAGGGAGGTCAGCAGTACGATAGGGCCTGGCCACTGCGGACGCAGGTCGCGACACAGCGTCATGCCGTCTTTGCCCGGTAGCATGATGTCGAGCAAAACCAGGTCGGGCTGTTCCCGGAGAATGGTTTCTTCAGCGCGGTCGCCACGGCTTTCAAGCACGGTGTCGATATCGTGTTTGCCAAGCCAGGCGGCGATAAGTTGCCCGACTTCAGGATCGTCTTCTACAAATACAATTTTGCTCATGGCTTATCACGCATCATCCAGAAGACAGCACCATACACCGGCGCGCTTTGCTGCGCCATCGTTAGCGCAGCGGCCGACCGCCGTCCACGGCGAAACTGCGTCCGGTCACAAAGCGGCTGGTCAGCAGGTAATCCACCAGGTCGAGGATCTCTTTCTCACCGGGGGCGATTTTCATCAGTGATTTGTTCAGTGCTTTCTGGCGATAGTCGGCGTCATCGCTTTCGTTAAACAGAATCAGCGCCGGGGCGATGGCATTGACTTTTACCTCTGGTGCCAGCTTGCGGGCAAACGAGCGGGTGAGGTTATCCAGCGCAGCCTTGCTGGCGGCATAGGCGATATGCTTATCGCTACCGGTTTCCACTACGTAATCGGTAAAGTGAATAATGTCGGAGGCGGCGTGGCCATAACCGCGTAGCAAAGGTGCAAGATGGAAATTGAGCAGATAGGGCGCGTGTACGTGGATTTGCAGCATGGCGCTTAACGTGTTGCTAAGCGCTACGTTGGGGCTTTCTGCCTGCCACTCACTGGCGTTATGGAGCAGGGCGCGCAGTCCGTCGCAGCGTGCTTTGACTTCCTCAGCAAAGGCAAGGATGCCGTCATCGTGACAGAAGTTGGCCTGCACGCAGGTGGCACCGCTGTCGGCCAGTACGTCGATGGCGTCATAGCGCGTGCGGTAGCTCACCAGCACCGGGATTTTTTGCGCCAGAAGGTGGTGTGCCAGCGCCAGCCCGATGCGGCGTCCGCCGCCGGTGATGACGACAGGACGCTGTAATTTTTTACCCATGTGTTTGCCCCCATTGCGATGACGGGGCCAAAACTTACCCCATCAGAACCCAGGTCGCCGGAAATGCGGCGACAAGCATCAGCAAAATGATAGTCTTTTCCTGCATATTCAGCGAGTTGTTGTGCTGGTGGCTGTAGCGGGCGTACAGGAACACCAGCAGGCCCGGCGCGTACAGCACAACGGAGAGCAGCAAGTGCATCAGTCCAGCGGCATAAATTAGCCAGATACCGTAGGCGCAAGCGCCCAGGCCAATCGCGCGGTGCAGCGGGCGGCGGGCGACTTTGACCAGGAAGGCGCCTACCAGCAGATACGGCACCAGAATCATTTCTGACGCGATGGTCAGCAGCGTGTTGTAATCAGAGCCGGTAAGCCAAATCAGCACCAGACTGACCTGCACGCTAATGTTGGTCAGCCACAGCGAGGCCGATGGCGCGTTGTTCTGGTTCTGGCGGGCAAAGATTTTGGGGAACGCTTTGTGCGTGGCGGCCAGCAGCGGCACTTCGGCAGCCATGATTGTCCAGCTCAGGTAAGCGCCGCAGACCGAAACAATCAGCCCGGCGGCAATCACAATCTCGCCCCAGGAACCCATCATATGCACCATTAACCCGGCCATTGACGGGTTGCGCATCTGCGCGAGATCGCTACGCGGGATAACGCCCAGCGACAGTAGCGTGACCAGCAGATAGACGGTCAGCGCTGCCGATACCGCCAGCAGCGTGGCGCGGCCCACATCGCGTTTGTTACGTGCGCGAGAAGAAACCACCACTGCACCTTCAACACCAATAAACACCCAAAGTGTAATCAGCATGGTGTTTTTAACCTGTTCCCACACTGGCACACCCAGCTCCACGCCGCTGAAATCAAGCGTGAAGGTGGTGAGACTAAAGGCGGCAATAGCCAGCACCACAAACAGCCCCAGCGGCAGCAGTTTGGCAAGTGTGGCAACCAGGTTAATGCTGGCTGCGGTCTGTACGCCGCGCAACACCAGCCAGTGGACAAACCACAGCAACACTGAGGCCCCAACAATAGATTGCCAGGTATTGCCATCACCAAAAAGCTTCAGCTCTGGCGTATCGGTAAAAAAGCTCAGGGCAGAAAAGACGATAACCAGGTAAGAGACGTTGGCGATAACGGCGCACAGCCAGTAACCCCAGGCAGAGCAAAAGCCGATAAGCTCGCCAAAACCTTCGCGTGCGTAAGTAAAGATACCGCCGTCCAGTTCCGGGCGCAGGCGCGTAAGCACCAGCATCGCCAGCGACAGCAGCAGGATCCCAACGCCTGTTATCAGCCAGCCGATAAGCAGCGCGGCAGGTGCTGCTACGTGCGCCATATTCTGCGGCAAACTGAATACGCCAGCGCCCAGCATTGAGCTCAGTACCAGCGCGGTAAGGGCGGCAAGGCCCAGTTTCTTTTCCATGGTTATCCTGTCAGTCAGGCGGGGGATCCGGAATAATTATGTCGCTCTGGCGCATAAATCTAGCGGATCGTACTAAAGATACGCGATTCTACGGACAGCGAATCCGGCTTGCAATGAGAACTGTCGGGGCGGGCGATGAGTGGTAAAAAAATGGGCAGCCACAGGCTGCCCAGGTAATGTGATACGCGGTTATTTAAACAGGTCGGCGCTGACGGTCATGTTGCCGCCGCGCTCCTGCCACTGGCGAGTGACGTGATAGTACTTCGCGCCTTTCTTCGCTGCACGCTTGGCTACGTTGTAGGAAACGTCAGTCATGCTGCTGAAGTGGCCAGTGAAGGTAATGCTGTCAAACGGCACCATCTGTGCGGCGGTGATTTTGTTCACTTCTTCGATTTTAGTGCCGTCCGGCAGGGTGACAGTGTAACGCCCGCCTTTTGACGTCTGGGTTTCAAAGAAGCGACCCACGTTGGTATCTGGCATATCGGCAGAAGCAACGCCTGGGATCTCAACCTGTTTAGCGGCGGTCCCGCCTGCGGCGATGGCGGCGCGACCGGCCTGGGAGTCAGCCGGGATAGCGTCTGCACTTTGCACCACGCGTTTTTTAGCATCGGCTTTGTAGATATAAGCCGTGACCTGCTGGTTACCGCCGCCGGAGTTGGTATCAATCTGGCGCACTATAAAGAAAGATGCTGCACCTTTGCGCTTCGCTTCTTTCGTAATGGCATCGTTTACGTCCGGCTGGCTGCGAAAGAAGCCCTGTACGCTTACGGTATCAAACGGCTCAAGGGCGTAAGCCTGCTCTTTGGGCAGTTCCATCACGCCGTTGATCACGCGGTTTTCTGGTTGGTCTGCTTTTGGTGCGTCTTCACGATACACATCGGCCACCACGCGCCAGTTGCCGCTGTTGCCCACATCGCTGGTATCCACCACGTAGAACGAGGCAGCACCCATATCGTCCGCGCGGCGCGAGACGGCTTTCGCGGCTTCATTGAGCGCATTGAAACGTCCGGTTAGCGTAATACGTTCGAAAGGCTTGAGAGAGGCCGCCTGCTCTGGCGTTAACTCTGTCGCCGCCTGGGCGCAGAAAGCCGTTGCGGAAAACAGGGCGGTTGCCAGAAGGGTATTCTTAAGCTTCATACAATTAATCCTTCGCCATGCGCAAAAGTGTGAACGAAACAAGTTGCTCTATAATTCTCGTCAGCCGCCGATTATTGCATTGAAATATGGCGGCTGTCTGCTCCCGGTTTATGTTTTTAATACAACGGTAGCGCGTATCTGACATCTTCAACAAGAAAGCGAATAAAGTGGCGCTTTGACCACTAAAACTGCTAAAGCTTATGAGTTTTAGTGTTAATGTGTTGTTAAATTGCGGTTTTAATGGGGCGTAACTCATCTTTTCCTTTGTGCCGATGAGCGTAATATCAGGCCTGTAACCCGGATATATCAGTAAAAATAGCTGTTTGACTAAATGGTGAATACAGTTTTGCTAATATTGCAAAAAATCATTGAATTATGCGCTAGATCACGGGCGTTATTTTCAGTAGGTTATAGAAAGTTTGTTACATAAGTATTTAGCAGCGGCAGGGCGTAATGTTGAGTGTGTCTGCAACACTGCGCTGCGTCGTTTGGGATATTACAAACAAACCATCATCAAATAACCGATGGAAGGGAATACTATGCGTATTGGGGTACCAAAAGAGCGGTTAGCCAATGAAACCCGCGTCGCAGCTACGCCGAAAACCGTCGAGCAGCTGCTGAAGCTCGGGTTTAGCGTCGTGGTCGAACACGGCGCGGGCAAACTGGCGAGCTTTGATGACGAGGCATTTGTCAGCGCAGGCGCAAGCATCAGCGACGGCGCGGATGTCTGGCAGTCAGATATCGTACTGAAAGTTAACGCACCGCAGGATGACGAAATCGCACTGCTGCGTGAAGGGGCAACGCTGGTAAGCTTTATCTGGCCTGCACAGAACCCGGCGCTGCTTGAAAAGCTGGCAGCGCGCAATGTTACCGTCATGGCGATGGATTCGGTGCCGCGCATTTCACGCGCCCAGTCCCTGGATGCGCTCAGTTCAATGGCGAACATTGCAGGCTATCGCGCTATTGTGGAAGCGGCTCATGAGTTTGGCCGCTTCTTTACCGGCCAGATCACCGCCGCAGGCAAAGTGCCACCGGCAAAAGTGATGGTGATTGGCGCGGGAGTTGCAGGTCTTGCGGCGATTGGCGCAGCGGGCAGCCTGGGCGCCATTGTGCGTGCCTTTGACACGCGCCCGGAAGTGAAGGAGCAGGTGCAGAGTATGGGCGCCGAGTTCCTTGAACTGGACTTTAAAGAAGAAGCGGGCAGCGGCGATGGCTATGCCAAAGTGATGTCCGAGGCGTTTATCAAGGCTGAAATGGCGCTGTTCGCCGCCCAGGCGAAAGAGGTGGACATCATCGTCACCACAGCACTCATTCCGGGTAAACCAGCACCGAAGCTTATCACCCGTGAAATGGTCGACAGCATGACGCCTGGCAGTGTGGTGGTTGACCTTGCCGCGCAAAACGGCGGCAACTGCGAGTACACCGTACCGGGCGAAATCTTCACTACGCCAAACGGCGTCAAAATTATCGGCTATACCGACCTGGCAAGCCGCTTACCAACCCAATCCTCCCAGCTGTACGGCACCAACCTGGTGAACCTGCTCAAGCTGTTGTGCAAAGAAAAAGACGGTAATGTCGCCGTTGATTTCGAGGATGTCGTCGTGCGTGGCGTGACGGTGATTCGTGAAGGCGAAGTGACCTGGCCTGCACCGCCGATTCAGGTGTCAGCACAACCGCAGGCAGCAGCAAAAGCGCAGCCTCAGGTCGCCGCAGAGCCCAAAAAACCGGCCTCCCCGTGGCGTAAATACGCGCTAATTGCACTGGCCATTATCCTCTTTGGTTGGCTGGCAAACGTCGCACCGCGTGAGTTCCTCGGTCACTTTACCGTGTTCGCGCTCTCCTGCGTGGTGGGTTACTACGTTGTGTGGAACGTGTCACACGCGCTGCATACACCGCTGATGTCGGTCACGAACGCCATTTCAGGCATTATCGTGGTGGGCGCACTGCTGCAAATTGGCCACGGCGGCTGGGTGACATTCCTGAGCTTTATCGCCGTACTTATCGCCAGTATCAACATTTTTGGTGGCTTTACCGTCACTCAGCGCATGCTGAAAATGTTCCGGAAGAACTAAAAGGGGAAAGCCATGTCCGGAGGATTAGTTACTGCGGCCTATATTGTTGCCGCTATTCTGTTTATTTGCAGCCTTGCCGGGTTGTCAAAACACGAGACATCAAAGCAGGGTAACCTGTTCGGTATCGCCGGTATGGCGATTGCGCTTATCGCCACCATTTTTGGGCCGGATGCCGGCAATGTGGCGTGGATTATCGTGGCGATGATTATCGGTGGCGGCATCGGTATCCACTTTGCGAAAAAGGTGGAGATGACCGAAATGCCAGAGCTGGTAGCCATTCTGCACAGCTTTGTTGGTCTTGCTGCTGTGCTGGTGGGCTTTAACAGCTACCTCGACCACGCGCCGGGCCTTGAGCCGGTGATGGAAAACATCCATTTGACCGAAGTGTTCCTCGGTGTCTTTATTGGTGCGGTGACCTTTACCGGTTCTATCGTGGCGTTTGGCAAACTGCGCGGCAAGATTTCGTCTAAACCGCTGATGCTGCCGAACCGTCATAAGCTGAACCTGGCCGCGCTGGTGGTTTCTTTCCTGCTGTTGGTTGTGTTTGTACGCAGCGAAAGCGTGGGCATGCAGGTACTGGTGCTGCTGGCGATGACGCTTATCGCGCTGGCGTTTGGCTGGCACCTGGTCGCCTCCATCGGTGGTGCCGACATGCCGGTTGTGGTGTCGATGTTGAACTCCTACTCTGGTTGGGCAGCGGCGGCGGCGGGCTTTATGCTCAGCAACGACCTGCTGATTGTGACCGGTGCGCTGGTGGGCTCTTCGGGTGCAATTCTGTCTTACATCATGTGTAAGGCCATGAACCGCTCCTTTATCAGCGTGATTGCCGGTGGTTTTGGTACCGACGGCGCTGTTTCAACGGGCGATGAAGAAGTGGGCGAGCACCGCGAAATCAGCGCAGAAGAAACGGCGGAACTGCTGAAGAACTCTACGTCTGTGATAATCACCCCAGGCTATGGCATGGCGGTTGCGCAGGCGCAGTATCCGGTCGCGGAAATCACCGAGAAGCTGCGTGCACGCGGCATCAAAGTGCGCTTTGGTATCCACCCGGTTGCCGGGCGTCTGCCGGGCCACATGAACGTGCTGCTGGCTGAGGCGAAAGTGCCTTACGACATCGTGCTGGAGATGGACGAAATCAACGATGATTTCCCGGAAACCGACACGGTGCTGGTGATTGGTGCCAACGACACCGTCAACCCGGCAGCGCAGGACGATCCGCACAGCCCTATCGCTGGTATGCCGGTGCTGGAAGTGTGGAAAGCCCAGAACGTGGTGGTGTTCAAACGCTCCATGAACACGGGCTACGCCGGAGTGCAGAACCCGCTGTTCTTTAAAGACAACACCCAAATGCTGTTTGGCGATGCCAAAGAGAGTGTGGAAAACATTCTGCGCGCGCTGTAAGCTTCGCACCGTTAATAAAGCCGCCCTTGTGGGCGGCTTTTTTTGTGCGTTGATTTTATAAAGTATTACGGCTTTGGCTGTGCGCGGCGTTAGGATGAGCGCGACGAAATAGCGGCTCAGGCAAAAGGAAGAGAATCACGATGTTGCTGGCGGGTGGAATTTTTATTTTAACATTGATACTGGTTATCTGGCAGCCAAAGGGACTGGGCATTGGTTGGAGTGCGCTGGGTGGGGCTGCATTAGCACTGGCGACAGGCGTGGTGCATTTTCACGACATCGCCACGGTGTGGCAGATTGTCTGGAATGCCACCGCCACCTTCATCGCTATCATTATCATCAGCCTGTTGCTTGATGAAGCAGGCTTTTTTGAGTGGGCAGCGCTGCATGTGGCACGCATTGGCAACGGGCGCGGACATGCGTTGTTCCTGTGGCTGATTGTGTTGGGCGCGATGGTATCGGCGCTGTTTGCCAACGATGGGGCGGCGCTCATCCTTACGCCTATTGCGATAGCCATTTTGCTGTCGCTCGGTTTTAGCCGTGGCGCCACGCTGGCGTTTGTGATGGCTGCCGGATTTATTGCCGATACGGCGAGCCTGCCGCTGGTGGTATCAAACCTGGTGAACATCGTGACCGCAGACTATTTTGATCTCGGCTTTAACCAGTACGCTTCGGTCATGGTGCCGGTTAACCTCGCGTCGGTTTTCGCTACCTTGTGCGTGCTGTGGCTGGTGTTTCGCTGCACAATCCCGGTGACGTACGACCTGTCAAAACTCAAAGAGCCCGCGCAGGCCATTGTTGATAAGCGAACTTTTCGCGCGGGCTGGGTGGTGCTGGTCCTGCTGCTGATGGGCTTTTTCGTGCTGGAGCCGCGCGGTGTGCCGGTGAGCCTGGTGTCTGCTATTGGTGCACTGGCGCTGTTATTGGCAGCGCGCAGCGCACGCGTGATTAATACCAGCCGCGTTTTGAAGTCAGCTCCCTGGCAAATTGTGTTGTTCTCGCTTGGCATGTACCTGGTGGTTTATGGTCTGCGTAATGCCGGATTAACCGATTACCTGACCGGGCTTCTGAACCAGCTTGCCGGGCAGGGGTTATGGGTGGCAACGCTCGGCACCGGCTTTTTGACAGCGCTGCTGTCATCAGTAATGAACAACCTGCCAAGCGTGCTGATTGGCGCGCTTTCTATTGATGCCAGTAACGCCAGTGGCGTAGTGCGTGAAGGGATGATTTACGCCAACATCATTGGCTGCGATCTGGGGCCGAAAATCACGCCTATTGGTAGTCTTGCCACCTTGCTGTGGCTGCACGTATTGTCCAAAAAACGTATTACCGTGACCTGGGGCTACTATTTCCGCATGGGCGTGATCATGACGGTGCCGGTGTTGCTGGTGACGCTGAGCGCGCTGGTGTTGAGGCTGTCGCTGTAGATAAAAAAGGGCAGCCAACAGGCTGCCCTTTTAGTAATGAAACCCGGCGTTAGTCGTCTTCGTCGTCATCGAGTTCGACGGGAGTCTGATAGTCGTCCGGTTTCACCACCAGCAGGTCACAACGCAGGTGGTCAATCACCTGCTCAGCAGTATTGCCCAGAAACGCGGCCGAAATCCCGGTGCGGCCCACGGTGCCGAGCACCACAATCCCCGCATCAAGATGTTCTGCCAGGTCCGGGATCACTTCCTCCGGCAGACCTTTTTCAACGTGCGTCATATTTTCACCAATGCCAAACTGCTGGCGCAACGCCTTCATGGCAAGCAGGTGCTGGCCGCGGATAGCGTCGTTATACACGCTGGGATCAAAGTCCGGCAGTTCGATGGCGATATTAATGGGCGTTATCGGATAGGCACCGACCAGATGCACTTCGGTATGGTTGACTCGCTCGGCCAGCTGCAACGTTTCGCGCACCAGTTTTTCATTGAGCGCGTTGTGATAAAGCTCCTCGCTGGCGAGATTGACGGCCACCAGCGCTTTACCGCCTTCCGGCCAGGGTTTGTCTTTAACCATCCACACCGGGCATGGGCATTTACGCAGCAGGTGCCAGTCGGTTGGCGTGAAGATAACGGCTTCCAGCTTGTCGTGCTGGTGGGCCATCTTCAGAATCAAATCATGCTTATCGGCAATCACTTCCTGGATAATTGCCTCAAAGGGGCGATTGTGCCAGACCACTTTAATATCAATGGGGATACCGGCATCAATGTAATACTGCGCTTGTTCGCGGATCCACGCCGTGCGTTGAGCAATCACCCCTTTACGCATGGCGGTGCGCTCATCGGGCGAGAGCAGGGTGGTCATCTCATACGAGAAGTCATAGATGGGAAGAAAGGCTTTGATTTTGCCGCCAATCCGTTGATGCAGATACACCGCGCGCCGTAGAGCAGGCTGATCGTCCTGACTCGGATCGATTGCGACCAGCATGTTTTGATACTTCGCCATACAGGGTCTCCTTACAACTGTAAACCTCAGTCTATGAAGTAAGATTAACCTATAAGGGGGGATTCAAACAGGGAAGAAACCGCCGCCGGATCAAGAAATGCGAAATATAAATCAATCCGACGGCGCGAGTGATGAAGTATCAGGCAACGTTGCGTGCCTGACCTGCCAGTTGAGCCAGCATCTCGCTGTTTTCAATAGTGATGTATTTGCCTTTTACCGACAGCATGCCACTTTTCTGGAAACGCCCCAGCAGACGGCTGATAGTCTCTACCGTCAGGCCGAGGTAGTTACCGATGTCGCCACGGGTCATGGTCAGGCGGAACTCACGCGGTGAGAAGCCACGCTGGGCGAAGCGGCGCGAAAGGTTGTACACAAAGGCGGCAAGGCGCTCTTCGGCATTTTTCTTCGACAGCAGCAGGATCATATCCTGGTCGCCCTTAATTTCGCCGCTCATCAGGCGCATCATCTGCTGGCGTAGATTGGGCATTTTACCGGAGAGATCGTCAAGCGTTTCAAACGGGATCTCACAGACCATTGACGTTTCCAGCGCCTGCGCAAAACTTGGATGATGCCCGGTGCCAATCGCATCAAAGCCAACCAGGTCGCCAGCCAGATGGAAGCCGGTAATCTGCTCATCACCTTGTTCAGTGATGGTGTAGCTTTTGATGGTGCCGGAACGGATGGCATACAGCGATTTCAGCTCATCACCCGCCTTGAACAGCGTTTGACCCTTCTGGATCGGCTTTTTACGCTCAATGATGTTATCGAGCTGGTCAAGCTCATGCTCGTTGAGCGTGAACGGGATACAAAGCTGGCTGATGCTGCAATCCTGGCAATGGATGGCACAACCGCCAGACTGGATGCGTCGGATAATGCGCTTTTCTGGGATCATAAGTATGCTCAGGCCCTAATTGATATGAGTCAATTTTAACATCTTTTTGGGCACGTGATAAGTATGGAAAAAGTGCAACCTGCTAATGTCTGAAATTGTTGTCAGAGATTGTCGCCATGTCATTGAACTGGTATGACAAATTCTGGGGCGATTTACAAAATTTTTGCTGGCTTTACAAGAGCAGGTAGCCTTCGTGGCGCAGCAGCCACTCTTTTCGCGTAACGCCGCCGGCATAACCGGTCATGGTGCCGTTGCTGCCAATCACCCGATGGCAGGGCACAACAATACTTACCGGATTCGAGCCATTGGCGGCTCCCACTGCACGGGCCGCACCGGGTCGACCGAGCTGACTTGCCAGCTCACCATAATGCATGACCTGTCCGCAGGGGATATTACGCAGTGCCTGCCAGACTTCACGCTGAAACGGCGTGCCTGCCGTGGCGCTGGGCAGTGTGTTAATGGCGGCGAGGTCACCGTCAAAATAGTCGCTGAGTTTTGCACTCAAGCCGCCAGGGTTACGGCTGGCACGGCGTTCATAGCCAGTTGACCGATAATGAAGTTCCAGCAGTTGTTCCATACGGTCACTGTGCTCTTCCCACTCTACGGCACGCAGGTTAAACGCTTCATCACAGATAACCCACAGCGGGCCAAGCGGGGTGGCAATTTTATCTTCAAGGAGGAGTAGCATGTCCATGTCCAGTTATCCGGGTTGGGCTAAAAGCGGCGTTCAGGATATCACGGCTGTTAATAAATCGGAGGGGTAACACAGACTCAGGTGCAACCAACAGAGCCATAAACAGAAACGAACAGGCACACGGCCTGTTGTAATAATATGCACCGCACTGCCTGCGCTCTGCGTTGAGCTACCGGCCCAGGGCGGCTATAGTGTGCGGGTAATTTTGTGGCCGGAGGTGTTATGAATCCAGACGACAAAACGCTGTTTCTTGATGCAATGGAAGACGTGAAGCCGCTCAAAACGTGTAGTGGCGAAACGCGCTGGAATAAGCCTACAACGCTGCGCACGCGCCAGCACCTCGATACCTTACAGCTCGACAACTTTCTCACGACCGGCTATCTCGATATTATCCCGCCAGGCGAACCGCTGGCGTTTAAGCGCGAAGGTGTGCAGACCGGCGTGCTTGATAAACTGCGTCAGGGCAAGTACCCGCGCCAGGCAAACCTTAACCTGCTGCGCCAGCCGGTAGAGCAGTGCCGCCAGCAGCTCTATGCCTTTATTCTCCAGGCAAAACGCGATGGCCTGCGTAATCTGTTGATTATTCATGGCCGCGGCAGAGAGGCGGAGTCTCACGCCAACATCGTGCGCAGCTACGTGGCGCGCTGGCTGACGGAGTTTGACGATGTGCAGGCCTATTGCAGCGCGCAGCCCCATCACGGCGGCACCGGCGCCTGCTATGTGGCGCTGCGTAAATCGGCGCAGGCGAAGCTTGATAACCGCGAGCGCCATGCCGCACGGCGGGCGCAGTAAGCAAAAGGGCAGCCTCCGGGCTGCCTTTTTGTTTTCACTCTGCATAAATTATTTCAGCAGCAATGACAGCTCCAGCGCGGCGCCCTGTAACGCGGGCAGCACCTGCTCGCGCAGCGCCTGGGCTGACACCTGGCCTGCGTGTACGCCCACGTTCAACGCGGCTTCCACCTGGCCATGCGGGTTATAGAGGGGTACCGCAATAGAGCGCAGCCCCATCTCCAGTTCCTGATCGTTAAGCGCATAGCCTTGTTGGCGCACTCGCTGTAATTCCTCGCGCAATTTTGTTACGGACCCAATCGTCTGCGGCGTATAGCAAATCATGTTGATTCGCCCCAGAAAGTCGTTTAACTGCTCCTCTGGCAGGTGGCTTAACAGCACGCGTCCCATTGAGGTTGACCAGGCGGGCAGGCGGCTGCCCACGTCCAGATCGATAGTCATAATGCGCGCACCAGAGGCGCGGGAAATGTACAGAATATCGTCACCGTCCAGCACGGCAATGGAGCAGGATTCATTCAGGCGCGTACTCAGCGCCTTTAGTACCGGTTGCGCTGATTTTGCCAGCGGCGTGGAGGCAAGCCAGGCGTGGCCGAGCGATAAAATGCGCGGGCGTAGCTGGAAGTTTTTGCCGTCTTCGGCGTACACAAAACCGAGTTTGCCCAGCGTGTACAGACAGCGGCGCACCGCTGCACGTGGGATGCCGGTCTTTTGGCTAATTTGCGAAATCGACAGCACCCGACGTTGTGGCGTAAAGGCCTGAATCACTTCCAGTCCGCGCGCCAGCGAAGCCATAAAATTGGGGTCGCCTTTAAACGGGTCTCGCTCACCACCTGCGTATTGTTCGCGCTCTTGTTCCATTTATTGCCCCTGTTTTTCGCCATCGATCACACTCTGAAGAGAAAGATACACGATGTTCGATAATCGCACCATATTTCGATTATCGCCCTTGACCGTTATCGCGAGCAGGCTCACATTCTGAACAAAGAACGCAACGTTGTGCGATGCCCGCACAATCCGGGAGCAGAGTAATGATTGATAAGAGTGTGACTTCGCCTGAAGAAGCCGTCGCTGATATTCACGACGGTGCCACCATTATGATCGGCGGTTTTGGCCCTGCGGGTCAGCCCACCACGCTGATTGATGCGCTGATTGCCCACGGCGCGAGCAATCTCACCATCATTAATAACAACGCCGGTAACGGCGAAGTTGGCCTGGCGGCGCTGCTCAAGGCGGGCCGGGTGCGCAAGATGATTTGTTCCTTTCCACGCCAGGTGGATTCACAAATTTTTGACGATCTTTATCGTCGCGGCGAAGTCGAGCTGGAACTGGTGCCGCAGGGCAACCTGGCCGCGCGCATCCAGGCCGCAGGCTCAGGTCTTGGCGCGGTGTTTACACCTACCGGTTATGGGACGCCGCTCGCTGAAGGCAAAGAAACACGCGAAATCGACGGTCGTCATTACGTACTGGAATATCCAATTAAAGCTGACTTTGCACTGATCAAAGCGCACCACGGCGACCGCTGGGGCAATCTGGTTTACCGCAAGGCGGCGCGTAACTTTGGGCCGATTATGGCGACGGCCGCGACCACCACGATTGCGGAAGTCAGCCGCATTGTGGCGCTGGGCGAACTGGACCCGGAGAACATCGTTACACCGGGAATATTTGTGCAGCGCGTGGTATCGCTCGAACCCTGTGCCCATGCGGCGCAGCGCGCGTAAGGAGATGAGAATGCAAAAACTGACCCGTGACGAAATGGCGCAGCGCGTGGCGCGCGACATCCCGGAAGGTGCCTACGTGAACTTAGGCATTGGTCTGCCAACGCGTATTGCGAACTACCTGCCAGCGGATAAAGAGGTGTTCCTGCACAGCGAAAATGGTCTGCTGGGCATGGGACCCAAACCCGCGCCGGGCGAGGAAGACCCGGAGCTTATCAACGCCGGTAAAGAGTACGTGACGCTGCTGACCGGCGGCTGCTTTTTCCACCACGGCGACTCCTTTGCCATGATGCGTGGTGGCCACCTGGATATCTGCGTGTTAGGTGCCT
The DNA here is from genome assembly GCA_010092695.1 of Enterobacteriaceae bacterium 4M9. GTDB lineage: Bacteria > Pseudomonadota > Gammaproteobacteria > Enterobacterales > Enterobacteriaceae > Tenebrionibacter. The sequence continues at coordinate 2,333,541 of JAADJJ010000001.1, forward strand.
ACCAGGTGTCAGCCAGCGGCGAGCTCGCCAACTGGAGCACCGGCGCACCGGATGCCATCCCGGCGGTGGGCGGGGCGATGGACCTTGCTATCGGCGCTCGCCAGGTGTTTGTGATGATGGATCATCTGACCCGCGACGGGCAGAGCAAACTGGTAGACACCTGCACCTATCCGCTCACTGGCGTGGGTTGCGTCAGCCGCATTTACACCGACCTTGCGGTGATCGATATCACTGAACGTGGGCCGGTGGTGCGCGAGATTTTCAATGGCCTCTCCTTTGAGGAGTTGCAGCGTATCACTCCGGTCAAACTGACCTTTGAACAACTGGCACAAAGCGCGTAAGGAACTATGATGAATCAGGCATTTATCTGCGATGCAGTGCGTACTCCCTTTGGCCGCTTTGGTGGCACGCTTGCCACCGTGCGGGCCGACGACCTGGCGGCGCTGCCGCTCAAGGCGCTGATAGCGCGCCATCCGAATCTTGACTGGAGCCAGGTTGACGACGTGCTTTACGGCTGCGCCAACCAGGCGGGTGAAGATAACCGCAACGTGGCGCGCATGGCGCTGTTACTGGCGGGGCTGCCGGAAACCGTGCCGGGCAGCACGCTTAACCGCCTGTGCGCTTCAAGTCTGGACGCCATTGGTACGGCGGCGCGCGCCATTAAAAGCGGTGAGACTAACCTGATGATTGCCGGTGGCGTGGAGAGCATGTCGCGTGCACCGTTTGTTATGGGCAAGGCCGAAACGGCCTTCAGCCGCAGCGCACGCCTGGAAGACACCACCATTGGCTGGCGTTTTATCAACCCGCAGATGAAGGCCGAGTTTGGTGTTGACTCTATGCCGGAAACGGCAGAAAACGTAGCAGATGACTTTGCTATCAGTCGCGAAGATCAGGATGCTTTTGCCGTGCGCAGTCAGCTACGCACCGCCAGAGCACAGGAAATGGGGCTGTTTGCCGACGAGCTTATTCCGGTGTCCATTCCACAGCGTAAGGGCGAACCGCTGCTTTTCACCACTGATGAGCACCCGCGTGCCACGTCGCTGGAAACGCTGGCGAAGCTTAAAAGCGTGGTGCGTCCCGGCGGTACGGTGACCGCAGGCAATGCGTCAGGCGTTAACGATGGCGCTTGTGCGCTGCTGATTGCCAGCGAACTGGCGATGCGTACCCATGATTTGCAGCCTCTGGCGCGCGTGGTGGGGGTAGCAACGGCTGGAGTGGCGCCACGTATTATGGGCTTTGGCCCGGCGCCAGCGGTGCGCAAAGTACTGGCGCAGACCGGGCTCACGCTTGAGCAGATGGATGTGGTTGAACTTAACGAAGCCTTTGCCGCCCAGGCGCTGGCGGTGATGCGCGATCTTGGCCTGCCGGATGATGCCGAACACGTCAACCCGAACGGTGGCGCAATTGCACTGGGCCATCCGCTGGGGGCGTCTGGCGGGCGTATCGCCATGACGGCGGCGTACCAGCTTAAGCGTACCGGTGGGCGTTACGCGTTGTGCACCATGTGTATTGGTGTCGGACAGGGGATCGCGCTGATTCTTGAGAGGGTGTAAGGAGCATTAATGGGACTGTACTCGTCGCTATTTCACGACTCAACCCTGGCAGATTTTTTCAGCGAACGCGCGACCCTACAGGGGATGCTGGATTTTGAAGCGGCGCTTGCGCGTGCGCAGGCGCATTGTGGTGTGATCCCGCAGGCGGCGGTAGCGCCCATTGAAGCAGCGTGTCGGACAGAGTGCCTGGATGCCGCTGCACTGGCGCAGGCTGCAGCCAGTGCGGGTAACCTTGCCATTCCGTTGGTCAAACAGTTAACAGCAGCGGTGAAGGCGCAGGACGAGCAGGCCGCGCGTTACGTGCACTGGGGCGCAACCAGCCAGGATGCCATTGATACCGGCATGGTTGTGCAACTGCGCGCAGCGCTGGTGCAGGCCGAAATGCTGCTGGTAAAACTCATGCAGGCACTGGCGGTACAGGTGCAGACTCATGCCGACAGCGTGATGCCGGGTCGTACCTGGCTTCAGCACGCGCTGCCCACGACTTACGGCCTCAAACTGGCCGGAACGCTTGATGCGCTGCTGCGCTGGCATGAACGACTGCAGGAGTTAACGCCGCGGCTGCTGGTATTACAGTTTGGCGGCGCTGCGGGCACGCTCGCCTCATTGAAGGAAAACGGCCCGCAGGTGTCGCAGGCGCTGGCGCAGCAACTTAACCTTGCTCTTGCGGATACGCCGTGGCATACCCAGCGCGACCGGCTGCTTGAGGCCGCAGGGTGGCTGGCAGGCGTTAGCACCACGCTTGGCAAATTTGCCGGGGATTTTGCTTTGCAGATGCAAACCGAAGTTGCCGAAGTTGCCGAGCCAACGGCAGAAGGCAAGGGCGGCTCCTCCACCATGCCGCATAAGCGTAATCCGGTGACCTGTGCGGCCATTCTCAGCACCGTGACGCGTATTCCAGGGCTGATGGCGACGCTTTATACAGGTCAGCTTCAGCAGCACGAACGCGCCCTTGGCGGCTGGCAGGCAGAGTGGCAGACGCTCCCTGAACTGGCAACGCTGGCTGGCGGCGTATTGAACAACAGCCTGATGCTGGTGGAAGGCATGCAGGTATTCACTGAACGGATGCGACAGAACCTCGACATCACGCACGGACTGATTATGGCGGAAGCCGTCACGCTCGCGCTGGCTGAACATATTGGTAAAGCGGAGGCTCATCATCGCATAGAGCAGCTTTGTCACCAGGCGCTGGACGGCGGCAAGCCGCTGCAAACGCTGCTGGAACAGGACGAACAGGTAAGTCGGTACCTTAGCGGGCAACAGATAGCCCGCCTTCTTGACCCATCCTCGGCTACCGGCAGCGCCAGCCACTTTTTGCGCCAGGTACTGGTGCGCTTCAGGAATGCATTATGACAATTCACTATCAACTCGACGGGCGCGCTGATGCGCCGGTTATCGTGCTCTCTAACTCGCTCGGCACCACGCTTTCCATGTGGGACGGCCAGATGGAAGCGCTGCTGGCGCATTTTCGCGTGCTGCGTTACGACACTCACGGTCATGGGTGCACCACAAAACAGGGTAAAGTCACGCTGGCACAGTTGGGCGAAGACGTGCTGAGCGTGATGACGCAGGCGGGTGTAGAGAAAGCCCACTTCTGCGGTATTTCAATGGGCGGTATCACTGGCTTATGGCTGGCGCGCTTTGCGCCGGAGCGTTTTTACAGCGTCACGGTGGCTAACAGCGCGGCTAAAATTGGTGAGCAGGCGAACTGGCTGTCACGCGCCCGTACCGTACGCCAGGAAGGCATGGGTGTGGTCGCCGCAGGTTCGGCTGACCGCTGGTTTACTCCGTCGTTTCGCCAGCATCATCCGGCAGAGGTTGAGTCGCTGGTACATCAGCTGGCAACCAGCAAGGCAGAAGGTTATGCCGAATGCTGCGAGGCACTGGCCGCCGCCGATTTACGCGCTGAGGTCGCAGATATTCGCCTGCCGCTGTTGCTGATTGCCGGTGAAGCAGACCCGGTGACCACGGTGCCTGACAGTGAGTTTTTACGCAACCAGGTGCCTGAGGCAAACCTTGTCCGGCTTCCTGCGTCACATCTGTCGAACATCGAACAACCGGCTCTGTTTAACGCCGCGCTGCTGGGCTTTTTACAAAAGGGATAACGTATGAATGACGATGAACGCTATCAGCAGGGCATGGAGGTACGCCGCGCGGTGTTGGGGGATGCCCATGTTGACCGTACGCTGAACAACCTCAGCCCGCTCAACGAAGAGTTTCAGAACTTCATCACCCGCTACGCCTGGGGTGAAACCTGGACGCGTGAGGGATTAAGCCGCCACACCCGTAGCATGATAACCATCGCCATGCTGATAGCGCTTAACCGCGAAGCCGAGCTAAAAATGCACCTGCGCGCCGCGTTTAACAACGGTGTGACGCGCGATGAGCTTAAAGAGCTGATCATGCACTCAGCGCTGTATTGCGGCCTGCCCGCCGCCAACGCCACGCTGCACCTGGCGCAACAGGTGTTTGATGAGGTGGATGGGGAGTAGTGCGATAGCAGAGGGCATCCTCATGTGAATAGTCGTTGCTTAACGTATTGGACAGGCGTAAGTGCGGATTTTATTCTGGCGGGTTTCTATAACTCGCCGATTCTTTCATAGATTAATCAGTCAAATGCCATTTGTGGATATCCGCTCAGGTTTATTATGGGTTGCTTTAACAAAAAATTCAGTCTGATGGCGACCTGCATAATGTGTATTACGGGTAAACGTTGATGTTATAAAAATATCATAATGATTTGTAGCAGGGGGAAGGTGCCATTGGCAGTATTTTTCGTCCGTCTGTTATTTCTTTATCCCGCCATTTTATTATTCCAACAATTTTATGACTGCAGCACTAATAAGCACTGGCATGACAGGCTGTCAGCATATATTGATGGAGTGTGGGGTTGCGCACTTCATAATCAGGTGTATATTATTTATTGCAAAATGTAAAAGTATGCCGTCTGAAAATGGGCTGCTACTGTAAACACAGCACCGGACGATATTCAAAGGAGTGATCACACGTGAGCAAGGATACAGGAGACAAAACCCGCCAACTGATCGCCCGGATAGGTTTGTCATCACGGGATCTTCTTGACCTTCGCCGCCTCTACACATCTGACAATAAAAAAGGCGATGCCAGTGACGCTCGTTCGAAAACGCACAAGAATTTTTTAAACTACATTATATTTATGTCTCAGCAGTGCTGGCGTGGTACTACTCTTGCTGGGCTGTTTGCTTTATCATTCGCTCTGTATGATTTTTATAAAAACAGAGCGGCAGAGAGTGCTGCCATCATTTTCCTGTTGCTTGCGATAATTCTTTTATTTTGCGTCATTAAAGCGAACGGTGATTTGTTCGGTTTACGATTCAAAACAGCGGTAAAATTGTTTGTGCTGAGGTTTCTGCATCGCTTCTACGGTTAATGTTACTTTTTATTCTTAAGAAGGTAATTGTTATCGTTGAAGATAGCATAGAGGTTATATCCTGATTTTCCGACAAGGAATAACTTTACGGGGGTGCTGGAGGCATAGAATTTTGATTTATAGTCTCGATTCATATAATGAAAAAGTTTATTTGTTCTGGAAGGATCCAGCATGCCCTGACTCACAAGTCGATGGGAGCTTTCCGTTAAAACAGGTTTTCTGAATGCAGCAAATGAGGTTAAGGAAAAATCGCTGATAGCCTAACCAAGATCGCCCTGGTTATCGCTATAACCCATCTTTGATGAAATCCCCCGGTAAATGTCCCGTAACCACCCAGACTGATGACGTCCTTCATACAGCAAGGGAGAAACCGCTTCATAGATATTATTACTGCCGTGAGCGATAAGCGTCAGCCCCACTGTTTTGAGATGCTTTATATGGGCTTTTGGGCCAAAATGGGCCAGCCTGTAACCTGCGTAAGCCTGAAATGCTCCGGAAAAAATATCAGCAGCGACAGGCATATATTTCAGGACGCCATGTTCTTCAAAAATATCTGTCGTCAGATATTTTGTGTAATCGCCCTGACGTAACTTCTGATATTCCTTTTCTGTACTCTCTCGTTCATTGCTCAGTTCTTGAAGCGACAGTGATTTATCATGGAATGAATACAACGAAGATGAGATTTTTGAGTAAATCATATTGACAAAATCGTCAATATCCTTGAGATACTCCATTCTTATGGCACTGTTTTCTATGAAAAAACCAGACGCTAATAGCGCAACTCTTTTCAGTTGCGCACTTTCTTCATAAAAGCGAATGGTTAATATGGCAACAGTGGACATATCAGTAAATCCTTTCCTCCCACAGACTGTATGCGCTGGTACCAGCCATAACGTGTTCCCAGGTGACAGAAGCATAATTAAAAGAAACCGTTTCCTGAGGTTGCATTTCATTGTGCGATACTGAGTTAGGGCAGAAGAGCTGGATATCGCCAATAGTCGCTTTCGAGAGCTTCATTTTGAAATAAAGCTCGTTACCGCCGGATTGTGCAGTTCGGTATAGCAAAAACGTGCATTCAAGCTTTTCATTATTGCTGATTGCCTGAGCAAGCAATGGTGTGGCTTTATCAATAGGTTTGCGAATCTGTACAGGACGGAGTGCCAGATTATCACTGCGTATCATTTGGCTGGTAAGTTCGAGGATAAAAATTTCATCTTCGTGCCCGGATTGAAACTTATTACCAATGGATTCAACACTTGAGCATCCTGCAGATATCAATCCTTGCTTTTCACCTTTAATCGTCAGATAGATAATATTTGCCATACAATTCCCTTTAATAGCAGGTTGTTATTGATGTCAATACTGGTCGTTTGATGCAGTAAACAAGAAGGGGGAATTTCCCCCTTGCGTTAAAAAGTCACTATTAGCCTTCAATCGGTGCGCGCCAGTCGTCAGCGCCCGATGTTCCGGCAACCGTATGTTCCCAGGTAATTTTGCGATAGGAAAGGGAAACACGAACTAACTGGGTGAACTCGGCTTTGCTCACATCCTGGCAATGCGGCATTTTGCAGTCGATTTCGATGATCGTGGCATCTTCAAGCTTGCTGGTGAAGAAATGCTCCTGCTTGCCTTCAACAGAGGTACGATACCAACGCAGTTCCACTGTTGGCAGCATTTCACCCGAGGCCAGCGCGTTATACAGCAGCGGCACAGCTTTGTTGAGCGACACGGTAAAGCGAAAGGGTTTATGAACACGCTGACCTGAGGGCTGACCAGACTGAGGGTCAGTAGGAACGGTAACGATATGTTCAAATTCCTGGACCAGCATTTCATCTTCGTGGCCCTGAACAAAAATATTACCGACGGATTCAGCGGTAAATGCCCCTGCGGTGATATTGCCCTGAGTCTTGCCCGTGATAGCGATATAGCATGGAGTTGGCATGGCCTAATATCCTTATTTTTGCTATGTATTAACCCGGTGAATGTATTTCCGGGATAGTGTGATGAAAGTCATGGTTAATAAAAATATTGATAATGGATTTTGCCATCAAACATAAATGCCATGAATTTCACTCAGTGGAATATAAAGAATCAGCAAAAAAAATCCATAGCTGAGTATATGAAGAGAACGGTTTGTACTCATAATAATGGATAAAATTATTATAATTTTTGCCAAAACAGAACGAAATATTGATTCTTAAGTGAATGGTAAATATTAATGTCGTTTTTTTCTGGTGTGGGGACCCTGATTTATTATTAATTTATTTATTATCAATAAGATGGTGTTTTTGTGTGGTGTGGACTGTTTGGTGTGGCTGAACTATTTATACCTGTAACAGGTATGGTAACCTCCCGGATATTCTCAGGGTATTGTGAAGCATGCTGTATGTCTGAATACCTTTTAAGGTAATCCGGCGCTATATGAACGCTGACTGGTGAAGGCTTTGTATTAATCATGAGAACCCCGGGCGGGGGTCTTAAGGGATATGCCAATAATCGGCCTAAATAAGTACCAGGGCTTTGCTGATAATCCTTTGTAGAAGGTTTTTTTCTTTACTTAAAATTTGAGCCATTAATTGCCAGAAAGAGGATGTCTGACATGAGTAAGAATAATCTAAGCAGCAGCGTGGCACCTAAAGAGCGCATCAACATTAAGTACGTACCCAACACGGGCGATCAGGTTGCTGAGATTGAGCTGCCGCTAAATTTATTTGTCGTCGGAGATATGAAAGGGACGCGTGAAGACTCCTCTCTCGAAGAGCGCCAGCCGGTGTCAATTAATAAAAATAATTTTAATTCCGTTATGGGAGAAGCAGGCATCAGCCTGACCTTTAACGTACCCAACCGACTGGATGAAAAGACAGAGAATGGCGACAACGACCTGCCGGTACATCTGGATATCCAGTCCCTGACGGATTTCTCTCCAGACAGCGTGGCTCGCAACGTGCCGGAACTTAACAAGCTACTTGAATTGCGTGATGCACTCGTGGCGTTGAAGGGGCCGTTAGGCAACGTGCCGGCTTTCCGCGCAAGGCTACAGGCACTTCTTCAGGACGAAGATGCCAGAGCGCAGCTGCTCGAAGAGCTGCACATTCTTGATAAGAAGTGAGACGGATTTGAGCTTAGAGGGAATTAACACCATGTCAATGCACGAAGAACAGACATCAATGTTGGAGCGTCAGGCGGGACAGGTTTCCTTGCTGGATGAAATCATGGCTCAGGCCAATATACAGCCTGAGAACGACGGCTATGATATCGCTCGCCAGGGTGTTGCTGCTTTTATCGCCAATCTCCTTGATTCAGGCAATCGCGAAGAGCCAATCAACAAAGTGCTGGTTGATCGCATGATTGTTGAACTGGATAAAAAACTGAGCGCACAGATGGATGAAATTTTGCACGCGGAGCCATTTCGCGCGCTGGAATCGTCCTGGCGTTCGCTAAAACTGCTTGTCGATCGCACCGATTTTCGTGAAAACATCAAAATCAACGTCCTGCACGCGACGAAAGAAGAGTTGCTGGATGATTTTGAGTTCGCTCCAGAAATCGTTCAGTCTGGTTTTTATAAACACATTTACTCTTCAGGCTACGGTCAGTTTGGTGGCGAGCCTGTAGGCGCAGTTATTGGTAACTATGCCTTTAACAACACAGCACCAGATATGAAGCTGCTGCAATATGTGGGTGCCGTAGGTGCCATGGCGCATGCGCCGTTCTTGTCCTCGGTTGCCCCGGAATTTTTTGGTGTTAACAGTTTCACTGAACTGCCTGCCATCAAAGAACTTAAATCCGTTTTCGAAGGGCCTTCTCATACTAAATGGCGTGCTCTACGTGAATCAGAAGATTCACGTTACATCGGGCTTACTGCGCCACGCTTTTTGCTGCGTTTACCTTATTCACCGACTGAAAATCCAATACGCTCCTTTGGTTATGATGAAGGTGTGCACAACAGCCATGACAACTTCCTTTGGGGTAACACCGCCTTTTTACTGGCTAGCTGCCTGACGGACAGTTTTGCCAAATATCGCTGGTGCCCGAACATTATTGGTCCGCAAAGTGGCGGGGCGGTTAAAGATCTGCCGGTTCATCTGTACGAAGCAATGGGGCATATTCAGGCAAAAATCCCCACAGAAGTGCTGATCACTGACCGACGTGAGTTTGAACTGGCGGAAGAGGGTTTTATTTCGCTGACGATGCGTAAGGACAGCGATAATGCGGCATTTTTCTCGGCCAACTCCATTCAGAAGCCAAAAGTTTTCCCAAATACTCGTGAAGGGAAAATGGCTGAAACCAACTACAAGCTTGGTACACAGCTGCCTTATATGTTCATCATTAACCGACTGGCGCACTACATCAAAGTTCTTCAACGTGAACAAATTGGTTCATGGAAGGAGCGTCAGGATCTGGAGCGTGAACTGAACCTTTGGCTTAAACAGTACATTGCCGATCAAGAAAACCCGCCAACAGACGTTCGCAGCCGTCGCCCGTTGCGCGCCGCACAAATCCAGGTGCTGGATGTCGAGGGCGATCCGGGCTGGTATCAGGTGGCTATTTCTGTACGCCCACATTTTAAATATATGGGTGCCAGCTTTGAGTTGTCGCTGGTAGGCCGTCTGGATAAGGAGTAAGTGCAAATGGCCGGGCTGTTAAGCTGGAGGCGCGATCGTTCGGCCAGTTTATTCGAGCGGATTCAGGCACAGGATGACGGTTTGAACCGCTATTCTCGCAACGCGGAACTACTGACATCGATTAAACATAACCTTAATCGGGTGTTGAATTCGCACCCCGGTGGCAGCAAGAGCTCACCGTTGTTGGGAGTTATCGACCTTAATGATGCCACTGCAACCGCGACGGATTTTCGCAAAGCCATTGAAGAGGCAATCCGCGAGTGCATTCTTAACTATGAGCCTCGTATTTCCCGCGTGGCCGTCAGTACGGGGAACAGTGAGGGTGACGATCCGTTGATGCTCCGTTTTCATATTCTGGCGCAGGTCAGTTTTGATGACATTGACGACGTTATTGAGTTCAACATCCAGCTGGATAATCATCAGCGCTATCATCTGAGCGAATAAAATGGCATTTGAAAAATACTTCAGGGACGAACTGGATTATTTGCGTCAGATTGGCCGTGACGTGGCACATGAAAAGCCACATCTGGCCGCATTCCTGTCGGAAAAAGGTGCCGATCCGGATGTTGAGCGCCTTCTGGAAGGATTCGCTTTTTTATCCGGTAATCTGCGCGAGAAGATTGACGATCAATTCCCCGAGCTTACCCACAGTTTACTGAACATGCTCTGGCCGAACGCATTGCGACCCACGCCAGGCATGACTGTAATTGAATACACGCCTGAGAAAAATATCATTACCGAAGCCACAATAGTCAGGCGTGGAACTACACTGTTGAGCCGCCCGTTGAATGTCAACCACAGTGACAGCGACACGCGTGGGCAGCCTCAGTGCACATTTACTCAGTGCCGGGATTTATGGTTGTTACCGCTTGTGCTGGAGGACATCCACCTCAATAACAGCAACGAGCTTGCCATTCTGAATGTAAATTTCTCCACCGGCAAAGAAATCTCTCTGAACGACGTTGGGCTTAATCGTCTGCGCTTCTGGCTGGGTGAAGCCGGTTACAGCAGTTATCAGCTTTACTTCTGGTTCAGCTACTACTTTGAAAAAGCGGAACTGGTGGTGGATGACGAGACGTATCCGCTACCGGATTTCGATTTTACGCCGCTTGGTTTTAGTCGGGATGACGCCATACTGCCTTACCCCAAAAATGCGGCTATGGGTTATCGCATTTTGCAGGAGTATTTTTGTTTTCCTGAAGGTTTCTTGTTTCTTGATGCTCAGGGAATGACCCGCTTACCCGCAGGGTTGCACGCTGAGCGCTTCTCGCTGCGTTTTTATTTCTCAAAGCCGCTGCCGCCGGAAGTGAAAATTCGCCGTGACTCTCTACGCCTGCATTGTACGCCTGCGGTGAATCTTTTCAGTCGCTATGGTGAGTCCCTGTTACTTAATGGTACACAGGCAGAATATCCGTTGCGGGTCAGCTATCGTGAACCGGATTTTTACGACATTTTCTCTGTTGATAAAGTGGAAAGCTGGCTTAAAGGCAGTGAGGATGGACGTTCTCGCGGTGCCATGCGCCACTATGCGCCGTTTGAGAGTTTTCAGCATCGGGCTGAAACTGCAAACGGCAGAGAAACGCTTTATTACCGGGTACGTACGCGTCCCTCACTGTTTCGACCAGGGCTGGAGCACGCGCTGTCTTTTGTGCGTGGCGATGAGTCACAGTGCATCCTGCGGGATGAAACGGTGTCGATTCAACTGACCTGTACCAACCGGGAGCTACCCACATTGTTGCGAGTGGGCGATATCTGCATTCCTGGCAGCGATAACCCGTCGTTTGCCACTTTTCGAAATGTCACAAGACCGACCGCACCGCTCTATCCCGTATTGGATGGCAGCCTGCACTGGTCTCTGATTTCAAATATGTCTCTCAATTATCTGTCTCTGCTTAATAAAGAGGCACTTCGGCAAATTTTGCGTACTTACGATCTGCCCGGAATGCATGACAGACAGGCGGCTCGCGCCTCGCAAAAAAGACTTGAGGGCATCAATCGTATTGAAACTCAACCTACAGACCGCTTGTTTCAGGGGGTGCCCGTTCGTGGGCTTGAGTCCACGCTGTGGCTGGAGCAGGGAGCATATTCATGTGAAGGCGAACTGTATTTGTTTGGGACAGTACTGGCGCGTTTCTTCTCGCTTTACGCCAGTGTCAATGCCTTTCACGTGCTGAAAGTCGTCAATATGGATAACAAGGAGTGTTACGAATGGCCGGTACAGGTGGGGCAGCACGCGCTGATTTAAGGCGTGAGAAGCTGAGTGCCGAAGCCGGGCGCTACAACTTCTATCAACTGGTGGAGTTACTGTCGCGTGAGGCAGGAGAGTCACCTGCCGTAAAGGAAAATACGGGTATCGGGAACATTCAGTTTCTCGCTTCGGCCAGCATTGCGTTTGCATCACGTGATGTGGTTTCACTCAAGCCTGGGGCTGACGGGCGCTGGGAGCTAATGACCTCGTTTTTAGGGTTGCACGGTAGCCAGTCACCTCTTCCAGGTTACTACCTTGACAGCCTCGCCTGGGAGCAAGCGCAGAACAACAACGGTCTGACCGATTTTCTTAACGTATTTAACCATCGTTTGCTGACGCTACTGCATCGCGTGTGGCGTAAATACCGCTACTACATCTGTTATGACAACGAAGGACAGGACGCCTTTTCACAGCGGATGTTTGCGCTGGTGGGGCTTGGCTGTACGCAGGTGCGCCAACAGTTGCAAATCAGCCACAGCAAGATGTTGGCCTATGCCGGGCTGCTGGCAAGCCCAGGTCGCTCACCGGATGTTATCTGCGGGTTGATTTCGCACTGCTTTGAGCTTGATGACGTGCAGCTGCATGGCTGGCAGCCTCGCTACGTCACTATTCATCCGGGACAACAAAATCGGCTGGGTGCTTTTCACCGCTATAGCGGCAGACGCGCACAACGCAAATCGGTACTGGGCGAAAATTTTACCCTTGGGGCAAGGGTTCCTGACAGAAGCGGTAAGTTCAGGTTGTCGATTAATGGGCTGACGCGTCAGCGGTTTCTGGATTTTCTACCCAATGGCCAGAGTTATTTACCGCTGGTGTTGTTCACCTCTTTTATTTTGCGCGATCAGTTTGCCTGGGATTTGAAGCTGGGTATTGCGTCTGAGCAGGTAGGTGGAATGACGCTGGGTGTGGAACAAAACGCAATGCTGGGCTGGACCTGTTTTCTGGGCAAACCCGCTATGCAGCCTGAGGTGGTCATTTGCGTCAGGGAGTGAAGGTGAAGCAAACAAGGATGAACAATATGGAACAACAGCGACCGTCACTCCTGCTGCGGGTGAACAACAGTAATCAGCTACAAAGTGGCTGTGAAGCAAGTCATACGTTTGGGGAACAGGGCGGGCGTATTGGCTGCGGTTTGCACAATGACTGGCGCATTCAGGACAGCGCAGGCGATGTCGCAACCGAGCATTTCAGTATTGTCTGGCGTGACGGCGCGTTTTGTCTGCAGGCGGCCGGTACGGCCTTGCAGCTTAATCGTGCCTACGTTGAGGATAATATCGGCCTGGTACGGTTACAGCAGGGCGATGAAATAACGTCAGGAAAATTGTCGATGAGCGTATTTATTAGCCTGAACGGTGAGGGTATTTACGATCCATTACGCACCACGCCGGAATCACTGGTCGCAGACTACAGCAATCCTCTGGATTCTCTACTGCAAACAGGTCCTGCACAGGAAAGGGGGGCGATGGCAGCACCGGTCATGGAGACAACGGTTGCCGGTGCCCGCTCGAGCGATCCGCTACAGGCGCTGCAAAACGAAAGCCTTACCCAGCCGGGTATTAGGCCAATACCTGACTATGCGCCACTGCCCGCAGTGCGGCTACGTACCGTGGCCGATCCCCTTTCCGATAATGCCCGAGAATACGCGATGGACCAGGAATATATGGAATTACCACACGTTAGTGGTCGCCGCGCAGTACAAAGCGAAGCGGAACGTGAGGAAACTGCACAGCGCTATGTTGCCGTAACGCCGCTGATGCGTGGACTGGAAGCACCACTGTCGATTCAGGATAGTCAGCGGGCCAACGAATTGCTCGAAGAAATGGGACGGACATTGCAGGCCACGGTGCGCGGCCTGCTTGCTTTGCAGCGCCAGCAAGACGCGTTGTCTGATAAACATTTGCGCCCGTTGGAAGATAACCCGCTGCGCCTGAACATGGATTATGACGCCACGCTCAATGTGCTGTTCGGTGAAGGTAAAAGCCCGGTCCATCTGTCCGCGCCAGAGGCGGTGGCAGAAAGCTTGCATAACATGCGCCTGCATCATCAGGCTAACCGTGAAGCGATTGGCGAAGCACTGGCGGTGATGCTTGACGCGTTTTCACCGTCGCGGCTGATGGCGCGTTTTACCCAGTATCGCCGCAGCGCAGAGCGCGGAGAAATGGGGGCCGATTGGGCATGGAACATGTACTGCAGCTACTACCAGGAATTGGCTTCCAGCCGTCAGCAGGGGTTCGAAAAGCTGTTCAATGAGGTCTACGAACAGGCCTATGACCGGGCGCTGCGCCAGGGGCAGCGGGAGCGTGATGCATGATACGCCGGCTGGCGGTGTATCTGCTGCTGATATTGCTCGTCAGCGGCTGTTCCACAAGTAAGAAGCTTGGCAAGGTGCTGATGGATCCGAATATCCAGGTGGGGTCGCTTGCCGACCAGCCGTCCAGCGTGCGTATCACGCTGCTGGCAGAGCCGGATATCAATAAAAATGAAAGCGACGAGGCAACGCCAGTCAACCTGCAGGTGGTGTATCTCAGCGAGGACTCAAAACTCCTGGCGACGGATTTCGACGAGCTTAACGACGACGAGCGAAAACTTTCCGATTTGTTGGGTAAGAACTACATCGATCACCAGGATTTCACACTGACCCCTGGCCAGTTTAAGCCGCTGGAGCCGGTCACGCTTGAGCCCAAAAATCAGTACATCGGCGTTGTTATCTATTATGCCGATGAGAATGAAACGCAATGGAAAAAAATCATCAAAGCGAAGGGAATGGGGCACGTTTATCACCTGCTTATTCACGTGCGCGCCGGTGAGGTTGAATTACAAAGGGAGGAGGACTGATATGCCGACAAGGAACCGGGTTATCTGGCGCGAAGGATTGTTTGTAAAGCCCCAACACTTTCAACAGCAGCAGCGCCACAACGATTATTTGCTCAACGTTCGTCTGGATATGCTTTTGCGTTACGGTTACGGCCTGCATGCTTTAACCCTCAACCACGATGTGCTGAAACTTGGTCGTATTGGCCTGACCTCGGCACAGGGCATTATGCCGGATGGCACGCTGTTTGATATACCGCACCAGGATCTTCTGCCACCCCCGTTGGATATCGGGCCGATTCACGAACCTGGTAGTCGTGATATCTACCTGGCACTGCCGTTGCTTAACGATGCCATTAATGAAATTGAATCCACCGAAGCCGGTGGCGATGGGCGCATGCGCTATCGTGAAGTGCTGTCCAGCGTGCGTGATTTGCATTCGCAGGACGGTGATATCAGCTCGCTGGTACTGGCGCAACTGTCACCACGTCTGATGCAAGGCCATGAGGATTTAAGTGCCTGGACGGTACTGCCTCTGTGCCGTATCCGTGAAAAGCGCCCGGATGGTGCTCTTGTGTTGGATGATGATTTTATTCCGAGTTGCCTGAACATTAGCGTTTCGCCACCCCTGCGTCGGTTCATGGATGAAGTTCAGGGAACGCTGGTGGAGCGGGCGCGAATGTTGTCACAGCGTATTGGCTCACCCGGTCAGCAGGGTATTGCCGATGTGGCAGAATTTATGATGCTGCAGTTATTTAATCGGCTGCAACCGACATTCACGCATCTGGCCTATCAAAGCTCACTGCACCCGGAAACCTTTTATCAGCAACTGGTGCAAAGCTGCGGTGAGTTGATGACGTTCACCGACGAGTCACGCCTGCCAGGAACATTCCCGATTTATAACCATGACAACCTGACGGATACCTTCCATCCGCTCATTCTGATGGTACGGCAAGCACTTAGCACGGTACTGACGCCGCGTGCGATTTCGATCCAGTTACGCCAGCAGGCACACGGCATCCGGGTGGCAACAATCAACGAACACGAGCTGCTGAATAGTGCCGACTTTGTGCTGGCTATTCGGGCACAGATCCCTCAGGAGCAGCTGCGCAGACAGTTTGTTCAGCAAACCAAAGTGACATCGCTGGAGCGTATTCGTGATCTGGTTAGCGTGCAGTTGCCAGGCGTGCCGCTGGTACCGCTATCGGCTGCGCCGCGTCAGTTGCCTTACCACTCCGGTTACACCTACTTCATGCTTGACAGACAGAGCCCTGCCTGGAAAGACGTGCAACAAAGCAATGCGATTGCCTTCCACGTTTCGGGCGATTTCCCTGAGCTGGATATGCAGTTCTGGGCTATCAGAGGGAACTAACCATGAGCGAGATAAGCGTGAGTGAGACTAACCCAGTTTTGGTTTCAGGTGAGAGCGGATTAAATCGTCGCCAGTATCAGTTGTTACTGCGTGGCGGCAGCCTGAACCCGATGATTGATGCTGCAACACCGCTACTTGGGATGGTGCTACGGCTCAAAAGCATGAGCGCTCAGGCTCTGCCCGACCAGTTGTACCCACAGGTAGTTGCAGACGTGCAGTCTATTGAGCAGCTGCTGCAAACTCAGGGTTATGAGCCAGGGGCAATTGTGTCGTTTCGCTACGTACTGTGCACCTTCATTGATGAGGCAGCGCTGGGGCACGGCTGGAATAGCGAGGGTGGTTGGCAAACACAGTCTCTGCTGGTGCATTTCCATAACGAAACCTGGGGTGGGGAAAAGGTATATGTCCTGCTGGAGCGTCTGATGAGCGAGCCGCAGCGCTATCGTGATTTGCTCGAGTTCATCTACCTGTGTTTTTGCCTGGGCTTTCGCGGGCGTTACAAAGTGACTGCTCAGTATGGCGATGAGTTCGAACGTATTTTTCGCAGGCTTTATAACGCGGTGCGCCAGCTGCGGCCACAAACTGGCTCGCCGCTGTTTTACCAGGATGCCACTGCATCACGTAGCGCTTACCGGCTTATCCCGCGCTTAACGCCGAGGCACCTGGTATTGGGGGGGCTGGCGCTGGCGGCTGCCGTTTATCTCTTCTACCTGCTGCGCCTGAATATTCAGACTCAGGACATTTTGCAGCAGCTCAATGGATTGCTCAGTGGGGGAAAACGATGATTTCTATTGACCTGGCGACACTGGTTAACCGGCTTCATCCAGTTGCTCGCCACGCGCTGGAAAGCGCGGCGGCACAATGTGTTAACGATAACGAAGCGGAAATTACCGTACCGCAGGTACTGTTGCATCTGGTCAATACGCCGCTGTGTGATGTCCGTCTGATTGTTAACCGTGCGGGCGTTGACTGCGACGCGCTGCGTGAGTTGCTGGACCCTATACAGTCTGCCGGGCGCAACCTGGCTGCGGGTTATCCGGCGTTTTCTCCGTTGTTGGTGGAGTGGTTGAAAGACAGTTGGTTGCTGGCTTCCACCGAACTGGCACATACCCAATTGCGCAGCGGTGTCCTGCTGCTGGCGCTGTTGCAGTCACCGCATCGCTATTTGCCGGCCAGCGCAGTGCAGCTACTGCTTAAGATTAATCAGGCTTTGCTTCAGGAGGAGTTCAGCGCCTGGACCGCTGAGTCGGCTGAAAGTGATGTGCCACCAGAAGGGCGCGGCGCGGTTGCGGGAGGACGCGGCGATGAAAGTCTGCTGGCGCGCTTTGCTACTGATATGACACAGGCCGCGCGAGACGGGCATCTGGATCCGGTACTGTGCCGCGACGCCGAAATTGACCTGATGATCGACATTTTGTGTCGCCGACGTAAGAACAATCCCATCGTTGTCGGTGAGGCCGGTGTAGGCAAAAGTGCGCTGATTGAAGGCCTGGCGCTGCGTATTGTGGCAGACCAGGTGCCGGAGAAGTTGCGCAATACGCGCCTGATGACGCTGGATCTGGGGGCATTGCAGGCAGGCGCTGCGGTAAAGGGAGAATTTGAAAAGCGCTTTAAAGGCATTATGGCGGAAGCTGTACAGTCGGTTGACCCGGTTATTCTGTTTATTGATGAAGCACATACGCTTATTGGGGCGGGCAATCAACAGGGTGGGCTGGATATTTCAAACCTGCTTAAACCAGCGCTTGCCAGAGGTGAACTTAAGACCATAGCGGCAACCACCTGGGGTGAATACAAAAAATATTTCGAAAAAGACGCCGCATTATCCCGGCGTTTTCAGGTGGTCAAAGTGGCTGAACCTACGGCGGCAGAGGCAACCATTATTTTACGTGGGCTGCTCACGGTGTATGAAAAAGCACATGGTGTACTGATTGATGATGAGGCACTTCAGGCAGCGGCCAACCTGAGCGAGCGCTATTTGTCCGGGCGCCAGTTGCCTGATAAAGCCATTGACGTGCTGGATACGGCTTGTGCACGGGTTGCCATTAACCTGACCTCACCGCCGCGCCAGGTGTCTGCGCTGACAACAGAGCAGTACCAGTTGAATCAGGAGATTGAGCAGCTTGAACGCGAGCAGCGCATCGGTTTACCGGGTAAAGCGGAATATCTTGCTGGGTTACATGTGCGCCGGACCTCGTTGAGTGAAACGCTGGCGTCGCTTGAAGCGGACTGGTCACAACAGCAAAAGCTGGTAAGTAACATCATTATGCTGCGCGGTGAGCTTCTGGCGCAGGAAGGCCAGTCGGATGTTGAAAAAATACGCCAGCTGGCCGATGACACAGAACAACTTGAGGCGTTGCAAAAGGACAAGGCGCTGGTTTCTCCCCACGTCGGGAAACAGCAAATCGCAGCCGTGGTTGCCGAATGGACCGGTGTGCCGCTCAACCGCCTGTCACAAAGCGAAATGACGGCAATCGCCGAGCTGCCTCAGTGGTTGGGGCAGGCAATTCGTGGTCAGTCGTTGGCTATTGAACAACTCCATAAACACCTGTTGACAGCACGCGCTGATTTGCGCAGGCCTGGCCGACCGCAGGGGGCTTTCCTGCTGGTTGGTCCAAGCGGAGTAGGTAAGACTGAAAGCGTGTTGCAGATTGCTGATGTCCTGTTTGGTGGGCGTCAGTATCTCACCACCATTAACATGTCGGAGTTTCAGGAAAAGCATACCGTTTCGCGTCTGATTGGTTCGCCGCCGGGCTATGTGGGGTACGGCGAAGGTGGCGTACTGACCGAAGCCATTCGCCAGAAACCTTACTCGGTCGTACTGCTTGATGAGGTGGAAAAAGCCCATCCCGATGTATTGAACCTGTTCTATCAGGCTTTCGATAAAGGCGAACTGGCTGACGGCGAAGGTCGGGTTATTGATTGTAAAAACGTCGTGTTCTTTCTCACCTCTAACCTTGGCTATCAGGTCATTGTGGACAGTGTTGATAAACCGGATGAGTTACAGGACAGGTTGTATCCGGTACTGGCCGATTTCTTCAAACCGGCGCTGCTGGCGCGTATGGAGGTTATCCCCTATATGCCGCTCGGTAGTGAGGTGCTGGTGGAAATCATCGCTGCCAAACTTGAGCGTCTGACCACGCTGCTGACTCACCGCTTTGATGCGGCGGTTGAGATTGATGCCTCCGTTACGCAGGAAATCATGCGTCGCGTGACGCGTGCGGAAAATGGCGCACGTATGCTGGAGTCAGTGATTGATGGTGCGCTACTGCCACCGCTTTCTCTTCTGCTGTTGCAGCACATTGCTGCAGGCAATGGCGTGAAGCATATCCGTATTTTTACCCGTGAACATGAGTTCTGCGCAGAAGTGGAGTCCAGTCCATGAGAATACGCATGAAAAATGTCCTCACGCTGCTGGACAGCAAGACCCGCGAGCAGCTGATGTTTGATTTTCTCGAGCTAAACCAACGCCGCCCGCGCTATGAAGCGCTGATGGTGGGGATGGTGAATGCCGCTGAACAGCATCTGGAATGTTATGCCGTTTGCGGGACGAATAATCTTAATATCCAGCGTTTTGAAACCAGTCTGCATGATGTCAGCCATCCGCTGATACATGTTTTGCGCAGTGGTATGCCGTTCACCTGGCAAACGCTGCTGCGGGGTATACGCATAGAAGAGCCGCGTTTGCGCCATTTTATTTACGATCTGCCCGGTGAATGCGGCATGCATGCTCGCCCAGTTTTTGATAACCAGTCATTAGCCTGCGGGATTATCGCCGCGTTCAGCCGTGAGCCGGAGTCATGTAGCCGATCGGGCTCGCTGTTTAGCTTCAGCAGCGAGTTATTTCAGTATCAACTGAAAAATATTTGCGAACTGGACACGCTGCGCCGTCATTTGCACCAGATTCAGGATGTGTTTCGCAGTCAGCAGCAAAAACAGAAGCAGCTTGATGAGCTTATAACAACGCTAAGTTCAGGTATGCCTAAGGGATTTTCAGGTATCGCAAAAGACTACAGCGACGTTGATGATCTGTATGCCGCTCTGGAACGATTTGAATGTGAAGTACTGACTCAGCGACTGCGTCAGTTTCCGTCAGATAAACGGCGCATTGCGATGAGCCTGAATTTGTCGCCGCGAACGCTGAGCTACAAATTGTCCAAATATGGGTGTGAGTTATGAGGACATTGTTTTGGCTGCTGCTCGGCAGCCTGGTGCTGGCAACAGGCGTGCCGTTGTATGCGAAGGATGATGTGAGGCTTGCAGATGCGTTGGCTTGTCGCAAGGAGCCTTCTCCCTTGCTGCGCCTGGACTGCTATGACGAGGCACTGGCCGATGAGGACAGTGCGCCGTTAAAACAAACTGCGGTTGCCGGTGTGGCCTGGAAAAGAGCCATGAATCAGGAAAGCCAACGTGATGACCGTTCAACGGCATTTCTGTTAACCGCCGATGAGGGAGAGAACCCGCGGGTTATCCTGACCACGCCTGCCATTGGTGTACCGCCGCCACGCCCGGTATTAATGCTCAGTTGTATCGACAACATTACCCGTTTGCAGGTTGCGTTAACGGTGCCGTTACGCAACGCGGAGGGCGCCGTTGTGTTACAGACTGACAAAACCCAGTTTAGCCCGACCTGGTTTGTGCGTGAGAGTGGCTATCTGCTTGAGTCCAGTCGTGGGCTGGCAGGAATTGATGAAATCAGGCGGCTTTTTGGAGCACAACGTTTGACGCTGACATTGCCAGGAGCCACATCACGGTTGGTGTTTAATATAAACGGGCTGGCGCAGGAGTCGGAAGCTCTGCGTAAAGCGTGTCGTTGGTAGGGGGTGTAATGGCTGAACGTGATGACTGGCTGGAAAAACTGACGACGCCGCTGCCACCAGAACAGATTCGCGCCCGTATCAGTGACGATAACCCGCACTGGGAGTTCATTGACGGTGAAATGGTCAAACTGGGGGCGCTCAGCCACGGTTCGCTGGATATTAAAGAGGTGCAGCGCCGCATTTTAGTGCTGCTTGCCAGCGAAAGTAAGGACTTCCGGCTTGTTGTACACCTACTGCGCACGCTCCAGCACGCAGGTCAGCCGCAGGAAGTACTGCTGGCGTTACTGCTTTTGTCCACCTGGGTGGAAGCCTACTGGAGCGAAGCATGGCCGCATAACGCGACCATGAAAAGTCGACTGGCGCAGCAGGTACTGAAGCGCTTTTCAACCGCCGCAAATCTTTTTATTGAGCGAGCAGACGACGATGAGCGCCAACAGGCCCTTGGTGCGCTGGCACGACTGGCGTTGCTGTGGCAGGCAGATAATAGCGCGCTGGCCGCAGAGGTGGATGCACTTGGCGTGGTTTTTCGTCGCCAGCCGGAGCGGGTCGCTGACGTTGATGAAATGCCGGGCATCATTCCGTCGCTCCCCTCGCAAAACCCGCTTTCAGTAGCCGGTATACCGGCGCCAGATCTTGACGCAACGGATGACAAGGCCTGGCGTCAGACCCAGCTGCGCATGGCGCAGATGTTGTGTGAACGGCAACCGGAAAATCCTCTGGGCTACCGGATGCGGCGCAATGCCGTTTGGCAGGGCATCACCAGTGCGCCTCTCGCCCAGGCCGACGGCAGAACGCCGTTGGCCGCGTTTTCAGCCGACCGTATGGCGGAATATGCCGGTGCCATCGCCAGTCCCAGCGTGGCGTTGTGGGAACAGGTGGAGCAAAGCCTGACGCTGGCTCCTTACTGGTTTGAGGGGCATCGGCTCTCGGCGAAGATTGCGCTGGCGCTTGGACATACCCGTGTGGCGGGTGCCATTCGGGAAGAGTTACAGTTTTTTTTGCAACGTTTGCCGCAGATAGCGGAGCTTAGATTTAGCGATCGCTCGCCATTTTTACCTGATGAGGTGCGCAGCTGGCTTGAAGAGGCGTCTGTTCCACAGGGGGAGGTTTTTGCAACACCACTGCAGACCGATATTGATCAGGAGGCGGTGTGGCAGTGCTGGCGAGAACAAGGAACAGAAGCCGCACTTGTCATGCTGGATAGCGTTGCCGCACAGCTTAATCCACGGGGGCAATTTTATTGTCAGCTTCTGGGCCATCGCCTGCTGGAACAGGCCGGTATGACAACGCTGGCACGTCAGGGATACGGCCATCTTTACCGGGTTGCACGAGATATCACCCTTGCGCACTGGGAGCCGGAGCTTATTGCGCAGTTACAGGAACAACAACACAGCAGTGAAGGATAACCATGGAGCGGAACAGGAGTTTTAACCAATGAAAGTACCGGGATTTTTTCGCGTGCTAAAGCCCGCTCTTCCCAAGTTCAGGGCATCGGCCAGCCTGTTGCTGGCGCTAGCCTGGTGTGCAGCGGTGTTCTGGGTCTGGTGGTGGGGACCAGACTGGGACATGGGCCAGCAAAAACCGCTTTCGACGCCACTTAGTCGCTGGTTATTAACCGCTGTGCTGGTGCTTATCGCGCTGGGTTGGTTAGCGCTGCGTATGCTGCGTCGCCTGCAGCAGCTTGAGCGCCTACAAAAACTCGCACGTACAGAAGTAAAAGATCCGGTGAGTGCGGATATTAACGCCCAGCGACGTTATCTGACGCACTGGCTGCTTCAGTTGGAACGACATCTCCATCACCGACGCTTTTTGTATCAGCTTCCGTGGTATCTGGTAATAGGCAGTAGCGGTAGCGGCAAGACTACGTTACTTCGTCAGGGGCCGAAACTGGCACCGTTGTATGTACCAGAGAAAGCCAGTGGCGAGCAGCAGAATGAAAGGTTGCATGTTCACTGTCAGGCCGGTGAGCAGGCAGTATTGCTGGATGTTGACGGGGTGTTGACCTGGCAGCCTTATGCCCCCGATGCAGGTAAACCGGAATTGTTTGCACGTTTGTGGCTCGACTTATTGCAGTGGTTATCTGAAATTCGCACTCGTCAGCCGCTTAACGGTGTGGTGCTGACTGTCGATATTGAGGAGTTTGTCACGTCCAGTAAGACACAGCGCGATGCATGGCTTGCAACCGTGCGCCAGCGTTTGCAGGATTTGCGCCTGCGTCTGCATTGCCAGTTACCGGTTTATGTGGTGTTAACGCATCTTGACCGCTTTTATGGCTTTGACGCCATGTATCAGTCGCTGGATAAGCCGCAGCGTGAGTCGGTTCTGGGCGTGACATTTTCCCATCAGCCAGAAAACTGGCGTCGGGAACTGGAGACGTTCTGGCAGGGCTGGAACCAGCAAATGAATGATGCCATGCCAGGGATGATGATTAACGACGTGGACGGCGGGCAGCGTAGCCCATTGTTCAGCTACGTGCGTCAGATGTATGGGCTGCATGAATATGTAGAGCAGCTTTTAGACGGTATTTTGTTTAATGATGAACATCCACCGCTATTACGCGGTGTCTATCTGACCTCGGCGCGCCAGAGTGGGCAGATGGATGACATGTTTGTGCAAAGTGCGGCAGTGCAGTATCACCTGGGCAACCAGGTGCTTCCCTCCTGGCCGGTGGCCGACAGCGTGCCGTATTTTACCCGGGCGTTGTTTAACCAGGTGCTATTTGCTGAGCCAAATCTTGCGGGTGAAAACAGTGTCTGGCGTGAGAAATCACGACGCCGTCTGACGTTATATGCGACATGTGGTGGCGTGGCAATGCTATGTCTGTTTTACGGCTGGCACCGTTACTATCAGATTAACTATCACGCGGGTGTTGAGGTACTGGCACAAGCGAAAGCGTTTCTGGACATTCCACCGCCGGTAGAGACCGATAATTTTGGCAATCTGCAACTGCCACTGTTAGATCCGCTACGCGAGGCGACACTGGCCTACGGTGATTATCACAACCGCAATGCGTTGCTGGCAGATATGGGGCTGTATCAGGGCGACAGGATTGGTCCTTATGTTGAAGATACTTACCTTCAGTTGCTGCAACAGCGCTATCTCCCGGCGTTGATGAGTGGGTTGCTTAAAGACATGAATGCCGCAGCACCCGGTAGCGAGGAGCAGCTCAGGATCCTGCGTATTATGCGTATGCTTGAAGACAAAAGCGGGCGCAATAAACCACTTGTTGAGCAGTATATGGCAGAGCGCTGGAGTCAACGCTTCAGCGGGCAAAATGCGTTGCAGGCGCGTCTGATGGCACATCTGGATTATGCGCTGGAACATACTGACTGGCGCACACTGCGACACGAAGGTAATAAAGAGGCAATTAGCAGCTTTGCTCCTTATGAACAGCCTATCCGTGCGGCCCAGCGTGAACTCAGCAAAATGGCGATTTACCAGCGCGTTTACCAGAGCCTGCGTGCTAAAGCGCAGCAGGTGCTGCCCTCTGATCTTAATTTGCGCGATCGTGTCGGTGCTAACTTCGACACCATATTTGTTGCCAGCAATGAAGCCCTGTTGAATGTTCCGCAGTTTCTGACGCGCGGTGGGTTGAAAAACTATTTTGTGAAGCAGCGGGAAAGTCTGGTAGAGCTGACGGCGATGGACAGTTGGGTACTGAACCTGACGCAAAATGTGCAGTACAGCGAGGCCGATCGTAACGAGATCCAGCGCCATATCACCGAGCAGTACCTGGGGGATTATACGGCGACCTGGCGCGCTGCGATGGGCAATATTGAGGTGATGCAGTTTGATGAAATGCCAATGGTCGTTGCCGCGCTGGAGCAGGTTATCAGCGGTGACCAGGTATTCCGTCGTGCACTACAGACGTTGCGTGACAACACCCAGGCACCGGCATTACCGGAAGGGATACCGGATAAGGCGCGTCAGGAGTTCCTGGAATCGAGCGATTATCGTCTTCTGGCGCGTATAAGCCGGGATTTTGCGCCGGAAAACAGCGTGCTGGATGAACAAAAAGACGGTAGCGGCGTTCTCCAGGGGGTGTATCAGAAACTGACGGACCTGCATCGCTATCTGCTGGCAATACAAAACTCCCCCACACAGGGAAAATCGGCGCTTAAGGCTGTGCAGATGCGTCTGAATGAAAACAGCAGCGATCCGATTTTTGCCGCTCAGCAAATGGCAAAAAATTTGCCTGCGCCGCTCAACCGTTGGGTGGGGGATCTGGCTGAACAGGCCTGGCGTGTGGTAATGCTGGAAGCTATCCAGTATCTGGAAGTTGAGTGGGGCGCGGTGGTGGTTAAACCCTGGCAGACCTATTTCGCCGGACGCTATCCGTTTAACGCCTCGGCGAAAGAAGATGTGTCATTAAGCGAGTTTGAACGCTTCTTCAAACCTGGCGGTACGCTGGATGCATTTTGCGAGCAAAATCTCAAACCGTTTATTGAAAATGAGCTGACCTGGGGCAGCGATGGCCAGGCACTGATTCGTAACGATATTCGACAGCAGCTTGAGATAGCGCAGAAGATTCGCAGCACGTTCTTTACAGCACAAAATGGGCTGGGTACCCAGTATGCGATTGAGACAGTAGAACTCTCTGCGGGTAAACGCCGCAGCGTACTGAATATGGACGGTCAGTTGCTGGAATACAGTCACGGACGCGGACGCACGGTACAGTTGGTTTGGCCAAACTCGATGCGGGCCGGTGTGGAAAGTAAGCTGACACTGGTGCCTGATGCCAGTAATAAGTCACCACGCAGTCTGAGCTACAGCGGGCCGTGGGCGCAGTTGCGGCTCATCAACTCCGGGCAGCTAACCAGCGTGAGCGAAGGTAAGTTCAATGTACGTTTTAACGTTGATGGCGGTTATATGATTTACCGTGTTCATGTTGATTCCTCTGATAACCCGTTTGCCGGTGGGTTATTCAGTCGGTTTAGCTTACCTGAAACGCTGTATTAATGATGTCTCCCGGCGGATAGCGCCGGGAGTTATCTGCAAACTGAAAGCGGTATTCTGTCCCGTTTCTTAGAGAAAGAACATCAGACATGATTGCTCTTTTTATCAATATAAACGTTGTCGCTGTTATCAAGAGTAAGCGGTGCGTTCAGGGATACGTTGTGGAGAAAAAATGGCGTTATGAAATCAGTTATGACTCTGAAAAGCGTTACTGTGCTTTCTCGCTATTTTTGTCACCGCTTTAGTTTTTGCTGTTGTGTCAGCAACAGAGCAAAAACAGTTATAACAACGCGTGTTTGAGAGCGTGCAATAAACGGATAAATAATGGGGTTGCCAGAGTACTTATTTCAACGTGCAGGTTAGCCCTCAATATAAAATAAGACGGTAATAGTATGGTTCAGATTCGTGTGCGCAGCGGTGGTGATCCACGCCCGCTCCCGGAGTTTGTTATGATTCGGGAGGAAATTAATAAACTTAGTCATCCGGCCCAGCCTGAAATTAACTGGGCGGTTGTAGAGTCACAGGCGCTGAATATTTTTAGTCGCAACGGCGTGGATTTACAGACAGCAGCGTATTACGCCCTTGCCAGGGCGCGTAAGAATGGCCTTGCAGGCGTCACGGAAGGGGCCGAACTGCTGGCCGAGATTACCATTCAGGAATGGGATAAGGTGTGGCCTGTCAATAAAACCGCACGAGTTGATATCCTTGAATGGTTCAAAGCTAAAGCGGCAAGCGTATTGCGTCCGTTGTCATTTAATGAAAAACATCTGCCATTATTATATCGCACTGAACGAGCGCTGCAGATTATTGACAGTAAACTTCAGGATAGCGGGTCGCGCAGAAATGTTACTGAGCAGACGGGTCTGCTGGCCTTTATACAGCGCACAGGGCAGCACATTGAGCAGGCGAAAAAACCGAAAAAAACTGAACGAAGACGCGACGTTACGCAGGACAAAACGAACCCACCCACGCAGGCGCACGCTCAACCAGAAACAGACATATCCGCTCAGTCCACCGTGCCTGTCGCTCTTGCACAGAGCAGTGAAAGTCTGCCTGATACGCCGTCTGTTCAACATGCACCCTCGCAAAGCGAGAATGCCCGCTGGCGCTGGCGAGAATTTACAGTAGGTATGATCTGCGCAGCTGTCGTGACAGGCGTCGCGGCCTATTTTTATATTCTGCCAGCGAAAAAGGTACTTGAGGGTGTGTCCCGGCATCCTATCGGGGCGGCGTTAGTGTGGCTTAACCAGCCAGACATCGCTAACTATGACCGACAGTTGAATCGACTGGCAGCAAGCCCACCTTATGTTGCGCTTGAACTGGCTGAGCGCTCAATAGCCCTGGCGCAGCAACGCTGGGGAGATGATGAAACTCAACGTGCTCAGACCCGAAGCTGGCAGGCACAGGCCCAGAGTTTGTCGCAAACCTATAGCGGTTCAGCCTATTTTACGCTACAGCAGCAGCTTGCGACGCTGAGTAACGATTTGCTTGAGAAAGAGCGCTCTCACGCCGGGTTTACGCTTTCCTATCTTAAGACGGCGATTCACCAGATGCAGAATACATTGGCCGCAGAAGTGCCACTGGAGGAATTGTTAAGGCAGCTGGACATTACCTCACAGCTTGAAAAACCCGTACCGGATGCTCTGCTAATGCAGATTAATGTCCGATGGGCGCAGATGAACGGGCGCTATTACCAATTGTTATCTCGACCCGCAGTGGAAATAACTCAACCATGAATAATTACATGAGAAGTGAATGCCTGAAGCAGGATGTGCTTATATTGTGATCCCTTTCATGGAATCGCGATAATCGGGCTAAAACGGTGGGTGGATAAAATTAGAAAGTTTGCCTGGCTGGCATTATCCATTATAAATGGGGTGTTGGTCAGGATAATGCATTGTAATTTTATGATTTCGTTTAACGCATTGTTTTAACTGATTTCTGTGGAATTGAAGGCGGCAAAAATATTATTTATGATGTTTGTCGTGGCGTGATGGGTTAAATGTATTGTCCGGGTTTCTCTGTCTGAGCACATTGCTGTGTACTGGCTGAACGGAGCGTTTCAGCTTTCATTAACGTAGAAAATACGACTAAACGGAGTTATCGATGTTTTCTGATGACGATAAAAAGAATGCCCTGCTGGGCGGCGCGGTTTTAAAGAATGTTAAATCGACAGCCATGTCGTCGTTAACGTCGAAAAACGTATTACCGGAAAAAGCACAGGCGCTGGCCGCGAAAGCGCAAACGCTTTCAGACAATGCACAATCCCTGGCCGCGAAGGCTCAGATGGTCCCCGCAACAGCCCAAACCCTGCTGGCAAAAACACAAACACCCCAGGTACCTTCAATACCGGGTTTCGTTGCGGGCAGTGGTAGTGCAACTTCGATGCTGGCAAAAGCTGCCGGCACAGATCCATCAGGCTTACAGTTTACGCTAACGGTTAATGGGCTGGCGCCCGATACTTTTGTGGTGGTGGATTTCTCCCTCACAGAGTCTTTTTCTCATCCGTGGGTTTTGCAGGCGGGTCTTGCCAGTGCTTCTCCGGCGGTGAGTTTTGAGGCTGTGCTGGATAATGACGTTACGCTTTATGTCTGGCGTGATGGGGTACTGGAAAGACGTGTATCCGGGGTCGTTGCTGTTTTTGAACAAGGTGATACGGGCTTTCACCAGACCCGGTATAGCATGATTATTCGCCCTGAACTTTGGCGCACTTCGCTGAGGCGTAATTCGCGTATTTTCCAGCAGCAGACACCGGAAGAGATAATTACAACGCTTTTGCGTGAAAGTGCTGTGGTCAACGTGGCGTTCTCACTGCGTCATGTACATCCGGTGCGTGAGTTCTGCGTTCAGTACCAGGAAGATGATTTTGCGTTTATTCAGCGCATTAGTGCCGAAGAGGGCATGTATTACTACTTTGAAGAAGGCGAGGGAGGACAAACACTCATTTTCGCCGATGATGCTGGCGTATTGCCTGCGGGGCCGGTGCTGCCCTGGAATCCAGCCAAAGAAGCACAGACCAGTGAGCTTTGTATTAATACGTTTCGCCGCAGTGTTCAGGTGCGGCCAGCCACCGTTGAGCTTAAAGACTACACCTTCAAAAACCCGGGCTGGCCTGGACAGTTTAGCGAGCAGGCCGTTGAGCTACACAATCAACGCCCGGATTATGAATATTATGACTTTCCCGGTCGTTTTAAAGACGATCAGCATGGTAAGGATTTTACTCGCTATCAGCTCGAAGGGCTGCGTAACGATGCCGACGCGGGTCAGGGGAAAAGTAACGTCTTTCAGCTTTCTCCAGGACTGCTTTTCACGCTGAAGAACCATCCAAGACCCGATCTCAATACCCGCTGGCAGGTAGTGAGCATCACCCATCAGGGTAAACAGCCCCAGGCGCTGGAGCAGGAGTCTGGTGAACAGGGAACCGTGCTTTATAACGACTTTAGCTATGTTCCTGCGACCCAGACCTGGCGTCCGACGCCGTTACCTAAGCCACGGATGGACGGCTCGCAAATAGGTATTGTGGTGGGACCGCCGGGAGAGGAGATTTACTGCGATAACTATGGTCGCGTTCGGGTGCAGTTCCCGTGGGATCGTTATGGTCAGTCAGACGATAAAAGCTCCTGCTGGATTCGCGTATCGCAACCCTGGGCAGGTCAGGGCTGGGGGATGATCGCCACGCCGCGCATTGGCCAGGAAGTGGTTGTGGATTTTCTACATGGCGACCCGGATCAACCCATTATTATCGGGCGTACCTACCATGCGAATAACCTGCCGTCGATTGGCCTGCCTGTGGCCAAAACGCAGATGGCGTTTCGCAGTAAAACCCATAAAGGCGAAGGCTATAACGAGCTGAAGTTTGAGGATGCGAACGGTCAGGAAGAGCTGTCTATGCATGCTCAGAAAGACATGTATACGAAGGTGAATAACGATCGTGGAACGAACGTGGGTAACGATCATAGTGAAAGCGTGGGTAACAACCAGTCTGTCAATATCACTAATAACCAGACAGTAACGGTGGGAGGGAACCAGACTATTTCGGTCACCAAAGATCAGCAAGAGACGGTTGTGCAGAACCAGACACTAAATGTTAATCAAAAACAAAATATTACTGTTAAAGGCGATCGTACGCTGCTGGTGACAGAAGGCCACAGCATCACTGAGATTTCTACGGGGAACCAGTCTGTAACGGTAAGTGCAGGCCAGAGTGCGTTACAGGTTAAGAAGGGGCATTTTGTTACCGTTGATACAGTTGGCCAGCAAACGGTCGTTAAGGCCGGAGGGCAGCGAAACCATATTACTGGCGATCAGGAAAATGTGATTACCGGTGGTCGCAAATTAATTGTTACTAAGAATCAGTTTACCCAGGTGACGGGGAAGATGGTGTTGGTCGCCGGAGAGTCCATTGTGCTCCAGTGTGGTGCTGCGACCCTGGAAATTAAAAAAGACGGTTCGGTGACGCTCAACGGCCAGACATTTTCGTTTGTTGCCACCGGAGATGTCAGTGTGGATGGCAGTAAAATTAAGCTGAACGGCTAAGTTGTAAATAAGGATGCGAAATAATGGCAGGACACACCGTTAGCCGCAATGCTGTTGAAAGAAAAATGGCCGAACTTAATCTCACCTGGCTGTCGGTCAGTGAAAATGAAAGTAAACGCGTGTTTATCTGGCGTGCGCCAGCAGATGCTATCCGACTGGTTCAGGCTTTCTTCGCTCTACAGGAAGCCGGAGAAAGTGAATTTAGTCTGCCAGATATGTTTGTGAGTACCCGTGAACCTTACGACACGTCATACAATTTTTCCCGCACGGTAGCCGAGCAGTTTGTTGAGCGGGCTGCACGGACGGAACTCCCAACACCACATTGGGATCCCACTACCCAATTGCCCTGTTGGCTGCCGGGTGATGTAGCCAGTTTGTTGGATGATTTTGCCCGTTATGTAGGTGATGGCTTTCGTTATCTTGTCATGCTATTGCAGCCGTCTTCAATTATCAGTAAACGCTCATTCAATGATTTCGTGGGCGCGCTTTGTGCGCTGCACGATGATACGCGTGCGCGCTTTGCACTGATAGATACACAGGAAGACCCCGCATGGCAGTGGCTGGCTGACCGCTACCCTGAACAGGTTCAGATTATTAGTATCGATGCCAGTCAGGGCGAGCTGGCCCGACAGATTATCAATGAAACACCCACCACAGACGGCAGCACTATGCTGCGTTTTCGCCAGCTAATGACAGACACTTTTTTAGCTCTCAAATCAGGTGATGCTCCACAGGTTATCCAGACAGGGCAAAAAGCACTTGATATTGCCACTCAGTTAAAAATACCGGAGCAGCAAGTGGTGGTGCTAAGTCTGATGGCTGGCGCCTGGCTTAAGGCCGGTGAGCCACATAAGGCCATTGAACGTTACATCAACGTTCAGTCAGCAGGCGAGCAGAGCGCACCTGAAAGCCGTCATCATCTGGTCACGCAGGGGTTAATGGCAGAAGGTAATGCCTGGTATATGGCTAAAGATCCCTTCCAGGCTTCTGAACGCTATGCGCGCGCTGCTCTGCGAGCCAGACAGATCCCTTCACTTACGCTGGAAATGGAAGGTCACCGCATGGCTGGATTTACATTGCTGGAGCATTCTCGCTGGCGATCTGCGGCGGCCGATCATTATTTCTCTGCATTGACGGCGGCATTAGCCATGAATGAGGAAGAACGCTCTTCATGCAACCTGATGCAGGTTTTTCGCGATCTGCTGAACTGGCGTGAGCCTGGCCTGACGACACGTTGCAATCAGCTTGCTGAAACCTGGCTTAGCGAGCAGCAACAGTTGATAGCTCACACGGAACGTCAGATTGCTGCCGCCAGGCCCGATGAAATCCGTGAGACAGTGGCGCGTTGCGATGCCGAATTAGTGATTGCGCTGGAAGTGCTATTTGAAAAATGCATATCCCAAAGAGAGGCGCTACTGGCTCAGGGCGCAAAAGTATGGCGTGAGTTACTGAGCCTGGCGCGGTGTTATAGCTATCCCTTCTGGTGCCCTGGCACTGACTTTTCACACCCGACGGAGCAACCCGTAGAGCGCTGGGGATGCCGTGTGCTTACCGCACCGGCCAGCCCTGAACCTGCCCCGCAAACCGTTCGGACGTTGTTCCGGCAAATACTGACTGATAAAGAGGACGAGTCTGATGCCCAATATTAATTTCAAAGCATGGCTGATTACCCTTGTTGCTGTGGCCATTGTTCTGGCGTTGTTCTGGGCAGGTGTGTTCAGTGATGAGGGGGCTAACGAAGCGCGGGCATTCTTACGTGAGTTGAGACGGATATTGTAATTAGCGGGTACGGAGATCCCCTGACATGGCAATACATGGAAGTAAACACTTTGACCCGATGCTGGGCGTGGATTTTCACGAATATATTGCGCCACCCGGCGTATGGCCCACGCCGCATATTTCACTGGTTCTGGATCTGTTTGACTACCTGCCGCTGATAGGCGCGACGGTGTCCATTCATGGACTCAGGCGTACAACTGCGGGTACAGAAGGACTGTCTTTTCATATCCCGATTGGGGTGCCATCTCCGTCGTCGCTGGACGAGTTTCTAAAACCTGAAGCCGAAGTGTTCATGGGCAGCAAAACCGTGATTGCCGATGGCGACCCGCTTTCCCGTATGGTGGTGCCGACGTTAAGTTGCAACATTGTCGGTATCCTCCCGCCATTTCGTCCCAAAAAAGCGGTCAAGACGTTTGCCCTGACGCTCCCGCTGACCGTTAACCTTGCACTGCCTCATCAGGTCATTGTGGGTGGCCCACTGACGATTAACTGGATGGCGATGGCGATGAAACTCGGTTTTGCCGCCATCTCGAAAATCGCCAAAAAGGTGAAAAAAAGCCAGAAATTCAAGAAAGGCATGAACAAGTTTAAGGAGTTCAGACAGAAAATTTTCAAGAATATGAAGCCGG
The DNA here is from genome assembly GCA_010092695.1 of Enterobacteriaceae bacterium 4M9. GTDB lineage: Bacteria > Pseudomonadota > Gammaproteobacteria > Enterobacterales > Enterobacteriaceae > Tenebrionibacter. The sequence goes on from JAADJJ010000001.1 coordinate 2,366,273, forward strand.
GAACGTTGAAATGCGACATTTTACGCGCCGAGCCGGTGGATATTCGGGACGGTAGTGTACATGTTGTACATCAGGACTTTGTGCTGCCGGGGCGGGTACCTCTGGCGTGGAACCGTTATTACAACACAGCCGATACCGACGACGAAGGTGTAATGGGAAATGGCTGGCGTACGCTGGTGGATACCCGGCTTTGTCTTGACCGCGACAGCGGCGTGCGGTTTTTAGAACTCGCCGATGGGCCGCTGCTCTTTCCGGACGTGCCGGCTGTTGCGGGTAAAGCGGCGGCAGTATACAGCATCCCGGCCAGCGCCCGACTGTGGTTTGAAGACGATGCTGGCGTTACGCGCTGGTATGCCGAGACGCAGGAAAATCAGTTCTGGATATTCACTGATGAACGCGACGCGCCAGAACTCGTGCCTGAGGCCCTGGAAGACAATAATGGCAACGGCTGGCGCTTTAGCTTCGCTCGTAATTTACTGACGTTAACCGAATATACCCGCCAGGGAGTGACGGGACGCCAGCTTGAGATGCCGGTTGAAAACCGTCGTATCAGCCACATCGTACTGGAAGACACTGTGCTGGAGCCCGGCAGTGGTAAATATCATCCCCGTTCTCTGGCTACATATGGGTATGACGACGAGAACCGCTTAGTCAGCCATACCGACAATGCAGGGCACAGCCAGCGTTACGCCTGGCTTAGCGGGAATTATATGCGCTATCACGCCGATCGGCTGGGGCAGCGCTTTCATTACGACTATGACGACCAGTGGCGAGTCGTACATGCGTGGGGTGACGGGGGCTACTACGACTATCGCTTTGAATGGAATGACAGCAGCCATGAGTTGGTGGTTACTGATTCGCTGGGCCACGCCAGTATTCTGCGCTTTAGCGAGGATCGCCTGCCACTGTGTGAGATAGACCCTGAAGGCGGCGTGACGTTTTACCTCTATGACGAATACGGCCTGACCACTGGCGTCACGGCACCGGGCGGTGGCACCACCAGCTGGGAATACGATGATATGGGTAACGTCTGCAGCGAGACGGCAGCAGACGACAGCAAATGGACGGCGGCCTGGCAGGATAATCACCTGACAGAGTACTGCGCACCAGACGGCGGGAAATGGGTTTTTGAGTATGATGCTTCAGGTAACCTGACAGCCGTCACCGACCCGTCAGGTGTGGCGCAGGGTTTCCAGCACGACCCTCTGGGGCAGATAATCCGCCAGACATACGGCGCTGGCAATGATGTGCAGTTCACCTACGACCGACTGGGGTTTGTCCACTGCGTAACGCACCGCAACGGCAGCCGGGACTGGTATGAATGGAATAACTGTGGAAGCCTGCTGTCGCAGACAAACGCGCTGTTACAGCAGACGCGCTACACGGTGGATGTTTGCGAACGGGTGACGCAGGTCATGCTACCGGACGGGCGGTACGTGGATATCACGTATGACGCAGAAGGACAGATAACAGCGTACCGGGATGAGGCAGGTCGGGTAACGAGGCTGAGTTATAGCCCGACCGGGGAGGTGACGGAGTGCATAAAGCCGGACGGCAGCCGTATCGGTTATGAGTATGATACCGAGGACCAGCTGACGGCGGTGTGTAACGAGCTGGGTCAGCGCTGGCTTCTGCGGCGCGATGGTCTCGGGCGCATTACAGAGGAGCGCAACTGGCGGAAGCAGAGTACCCGTTACGGTTGGAATGCGGATGGATGGCTGACGTCGCGCACCACGCCGGACGGTCGAAGCCTGACATATCAGCATGATCGTGTGGGTCGGATGACGGCGCTGTGCGACGACGGCAGGTTGTTGGCGCGCTATGGCTATGATGAGCAGGGGCGACTGACGGCGTGTGACAACCCCTATCGTCGCCTGGCGTGGGAGTATGATGCCGCAGGACGCCTGGTGCAGGAGCACCAGGATGCGTTCACCGTTCAGCATTTTTACTCAGCCCAGGGGCAGTATGCCGGGCGGGAAAGCAGCAGCGGTAACCGCGTTGCGCTGGCCTATAACGATGCAGGGCTAATCAGTCAGATACAGATTAACGATGGGCAGCCGGTATTGCAGGAGTACGACATGCTGGGCCGCCCGGTACGGGAGCAACTGGCGGCAGGGCTGGTCCGCGAACGGATGTATAACACACGGGGCCAGCTGACGAGCCAGGACGTGAGTAAGGACAACGTACCGTTGTTTAGCCTGGAATGGCGTTACGATCAGCAGGGGAATATCATCAGCCGCCACGACAGCATCCGTGGTGAAACGCGGTTTGAGTATGACATGATCGGTCAGCTCACCGCGTGCACGGATGTGCTGGGCCGGGTACAGCGGTTTATTACGGATGCAGCCGGTAACCGGCTACAGGAAGAGATACAGCGGCGCGAAGGCGGTGGAGATGACAACTGGGTGTGTCACGCCTGGCTGGCAGAGGACTGGGATGCCCTGGAGCACTGGTATAACCGCAACGGGCAGTTGATACAACGCCGTCAGCGCAGGCTGGTAAACGGATTCACCACGCAGCAGACGGATGACCTGACGTGGGATGAACTGGGGCGACTGGCAACGTATCGCAACGAGCGGTTGTGTTCGGAATATGGTTACGACGGACTGGGGCGGCGGGTATTTAAAAAGACCACACGGGCAGGAAGCGAAGTGTCGGATATCCGCTGGTTCTGGTGGGACGGTGATACGCTGCTGGCTGAATGTGATGAACAGGCGCAGGCAGCGGAAGCTGTGACGCAGGCCTGCGCGCCGGACGAGATAAACAGCGAGCTGGACCGCCATTCACATCTTCTCCAGCTGGTCAGTGGTGCGCTGCTTCAGGAGTATGTTTACCGGCCAGACAGCTTTGAGCCGCTGGCACTGATAACCGCAGGAAGCATGCAGGGTAACGCGGCGGGAAGTGTGGTTAATCCTCCTGCCGTGTACTTTTACCACAATGACATTAACGGTGCGCCGCTGCGTATAACCGATGCCCGGGGTTACAGCGCGTGGTCGCTGGAGCCCGGCGCGTGGGGTGAAAACGGGCAGGTGAGTGAGATTCAGGTCTCAAACCCGCTGCGTTTTCAGGGCCAGTACTTTGATGAAGAGAGTGGATTACACTACAATCGATACAGGTATTACGAGCCGGAGAGCGGACGGTATATCTCGCAGGACCCGATAGGGCTGATGGGCGGGATTAATGTTTATCAGTATGTGCCTAATACGCTGTCATGGTTCGACCTGTTAGGGCTTAAATGTGGGACTATTGAATACCGCCATAAACAAAAGCCTAATAAAGTAACTAACATCCGAGAACTTCGTCGCCAAATCAGAGGGCAAGTAAGAGCATTTAATAAAATATTAAAAGAAGAAGGGATGAGCGGTCTTAAGAAACGTATAAACGACTACAATTCTGTGTTAGAAAAAGAAGGGCGGGATTACGTTAGAGGATTAGGAACAGCTGGGGAAGGAAAGGTTTGGTTGCATGAACCTGATATGAGAACGGGTGGTTTACCTAGTGATGTAAGCAGAACGGGACTTAGTAGAGAGAACTCAATTATTGGTGGGAATGCTCCAAGTATTGCTCGTCAAATATTAGATATGCCTGATGATGTTACGAGAATTACATCAAAACTATTCTTCGATTAGAGATTATGAAATGAATAAAAAAAATGAGATTATTAATAGTTATAATGCACTGGATACTGATGGTAAAATAGATTTTATTCGCAACTTTAGTAATGCATTAGATTTAGAATTGGCTGGTTTTTTTCTCAATGTCGTGAAAGATGATTCAGAAGATGAGCTTTTAAGAATTGAAGTGGCAAAAATACTAGGTCTATATAAAGGTGATTATCATGATGGCTTTATAAAAAAGGAGTTATTATTTTTGCTTGGTTCTGATGAGGATGATGAGCTAAAAGTATATTTAATTAATGCTCTGTCTTTAATGAGTATTGATGAGTCTGATGTCGATTTTTTCCTAAATATCATAAACGGGAACTATTATATTTTAGTGAAAGAAGCTGCATTTTCTTTGATTGTTGAACATAAGAGTTTATCTTCGGCACACAATGCCTTGCAGAGTCTATCACAAGATAAAGTTTTTGGTGCGTCAGCCAAAAGAGAGTTAGGTTTATAAAATTAGTAGGGGCCGGGATGATATTAAATTTCCCGGTTTTTATTTTATCTTGTCAGAGTCCATATTTTATCCTCTGATGCTTAATTAGCGGGATATTCCCTGTATTGCTCAGTGCATCATATTGGATGGTAAAAGTTCTGAAATAGAAAGCGGCAGTGGTAAAACCGCATCTAATACACTTGGATGGTTCGATCCTCTATGGCTAAGTTGCCGTTCTGATGCCGCTCACCATGTTAAAGATGTTCTTGTGGCTGCTGATGAAAGTGCTGGGAAAGCTAGTGTGGAGCAAGCTTTAAAAGAACCAGGGGAGAGAATGTCAAGTGGAAAATTTTTCTGATAAAAAATATCGGCAAGCGGTAGTCAAAAATCTAAAGAAGTTAGAGCCTTTATGCTAGATTCCAAAAATTATGAATTAGAATATTATGGTCATAACCGTTCTCAAGGCGCAAAATTATCTGATAGATATAAAAGTCCGGGTGATTTTATTGGTCCGGCAGAAATGTCACAATACTTTCCATAACTAAAGGTTAAGTGTAATGAAAGAGCTTGCTGAAGAAAATAAAAAACTAGAGGAGATAATAGTCTCTATTGTGGAGAAAGGCAATGAGTTTCACGATAGTAAATCTTATGAAGAAGCGTTAGATGAATATAAAAGGGCTTGGGGATTACTTCCCGAACCTAAGTTAGAGTGGGAAATCGTCAGTTGGATTGCGGCATGTATATATAGTGCTTACTTTGATATGGCAGCCTTTCCAAAGGCTAAAAAATGGGCAGAAGTTGCATTGCAAACTCGAGTCTCAGATATAGATACTGCTCCGTTGATTGATCTTGGCATGGTTTGTTATGAGTTAGAGCAATATGATGAATCATATAAATACTTTGATGGCGCCTATAGTTACGGTAAAGCTCGTGCGTTTAAAGAAAGACCGAAGAAGTATCTTGACTTTTATTTAGCCAAGAAAAACAAATAATAAAAAGCCGGGGGATATTAAATCTTCCTGGCTTTTTAATTATTTAATCACCTTTCAATCCACTAAACAAACGCCGCGTTCATGGCTTAACGCCGCAGTCGCCGCCATCCCTGGTGGCTCCGGCCCCATTCGTGGATGAGGGCTGATTAAAAAGGTTGCCGACCTGCGTTTGGCTACGGTGGCTCATGTCGCGTATCACTCGTCCTCGCCAGCTCCCTCCCAGATCCGGTGTTGTCACCCCGGCCAAACAGCAGTGTCCCAGAGTAACGGAGCCACTAATGACAGTAGCAAAAGGGGATGCTAAGGTCGCACGTCGGGAAAAACGGGTTAACACGCTGTTAAGCAGGGAAAAGGTAGTGGTCGGGAAGCGAGAAACGGAGCAGGCGTTAGCGTGTGAAAAGATACGATAGTGTCGGGTTCGTTCCGATGACCCGCTAGGGCTGGCGGGGGGGATAAATGTATACCAGTATGCACCTGAGCCACTGAGGTGGTTCGATCCACTAGGGTTAAGTTGCAGTTCTGATGCAGCTGTACTACGCAAGAATATGGAAGCGGCAGGAAAAAAGACGCCAGATTATAAAAATTCAGCGCATCATATTGTTATGTCTAATTCTAAAGACTCAAGAATGGTAGCTCTTCGCGAAAAAATGGATGAACTTGGTGTTAAAATTAACTCAGCAGATAACGGGGTTTATTTGCCTACAAGTTCAAAGGTGAAAAAAAATTCTGGCACAAGTGCAATTGCCCACTCAAGAGTACATACAGATGCATATAAACAAAATGTGTATGACAGGCTTAATGATATAAATAACAAATCTGATTTTGAAAGCGAACTTAGTAAAATTGCTGACGAATTGAAAAAAGGTACATTTGGATTTTAATTATTGAGGTGAATATGCATAGTGAAATAAAAGAACTTGAAGTGTTATTTTCTTCTTTAAAATCAAAAGGAGTGGCAGGATTTAGTGATCATTTAAGTGCTATATTTAGAGAGTGCAAGAAAATTTTTATTAGCAAAGGTGCATTTGTAAATGTTAGGCCATTTGAAATAGAGAGGGCAGGTATTAAATTAGGAAGGGTTTTAAAAAAAGAGCCGGCTAAATTTAAAAACATATATAAATATTATTACGACGACTGCGGTAAAGTTAGGCTTATTGAAATTTACGATGGTGATCTTGTTGATAGGGAATTTTATTTTTATCATTCCGATTGTATTTTTATATATTTTTTTGATGCTGCTGGTGATATTAGAAATATAAGGAAGTGTATTTTGCAAGGTGTTTTTTTTATCAGCGAATTTAATTATGGTAAATACGGGTTTTCCATTTCTGATTATATATATTCTGAAAATAAATTAATTGATTGCATTAAAGTTTTTGAGAAGGAGCATAATGAGGAGAAGGGTTCAACTTTCAATGTCAAATTTAAATATAATAATCAGGAATTGGAATCCATTATTAATGTATTTCCTAACGGTTATGAGGAACAGCGGTACCCATAAAGCATAGAGTTAATATTAAGGAAAAATCCGAGGTTTACCGTGATCGCTAAAGCGCTATGTGATGGATGTTTACTCACGGATAACGCAGATAATGCTGCCGGACAGCAGTAGTATCGGCTATACCGAGGACCAGCTGGCGGCAGGGCTGGTCCGCTAGTGGGTGTATAACACACGGGGCCAGCTGACGAGCAGGACGTGAGTAAGGACAACGTACCGTTGTTTAGCCTGGAATGGCGTTACGATCAGCAGGGGAATATCATCAGCCGCCACGACAGCATCCGTGGTGAAACGCGGTTTGAGTATGACGTGATCGGTCAGCTCACCGCGTGCACGGATGTGCTGGGCCGGGTACAGCGGTTTATTACGGATGCAGCCGGTAACCGGCTACAGGAAGAGATACAGCGGCGCGAAGGCGGTGGAGATGACAACTGGGTGTGTCACGCCTGGCTGGCAGAGGACCGGGATGCCCTGGAGCACTGGTATAACCGCAACGGGCAGTTGATACAACGCCGTCAGCGCAGGCTGGTAAACGGATTCACCACGCAGCAGACGGATGACCTGACGTGGGATGAACTGGGGCGACTGGCAACGTATCGCAACGAGCGGTTGTGTTCGGAATATGGTTACGACGGACTGGGGCGGCGGGTATTTAAAAAGACCACACGGGCAGGAAGCGAAGTGTCGGATATCCGCTGGTTCTGGTGGGACGGTGATACGCTGCTGGCCGAATGTGATGAACAGGCGCAGGCAGCGGAAACTGTGACGCAGGCCTGCGCGCCGGACGAGATAAACAGCGAGCTGGCCCGTCATTCACATCTTCTCCAGCTGGTCAGTGGTGCGCTGCTTCAGGAGTATGTTTACCGGCCAGACAGCTTTGAGCCGCTGGCACTGATAACCGCAGGAAGCATGCAGGGTAACGCGGCGGGAAGTGTGGTTAATCCTCCTGCCGTGTACTTTTACCACAATGACATTAACGGTGCGCCGCTGCGTATAACCGATGCCCGGGGTTACAGCGCGTGGTCGCTGGAGTCCGGCGCGTGGGGTGAAAACGGGCAGGTGAGTGAGATTCAGGTCTCAAACCCGCTGCGTTTTCAGGGCCAGTACTTTGATGAAGAGAGTGGATTACACTACAATCGATACAGGTATTACGAGCCGGAGAGTGGGCGGTATATCTCGCAGGACCCGATAGGGCTGGCGGGGGGATTAATGTTTATGTTTATGTTTATGTTTATGTTTATGTTTATGTTTATGTTTATGTTTATGCGCCTAATCCGATTAATTGTGTTGATCCATTAGGTCTTGCAAATTGACCGAACAATGGGAAGTATCATATATTCCATGATTATTCACTTGATCCTCAATACAGATATTCAAGTGATGCTGTTCAATTTAATAGAGCAAATGCAGATCTTATGAGTAGAATGGAAACAGATCCTGCATTTAGAAGGGATATCCTTGGTCGTTATCCTCAATTAAACGACTGGATGAAAAATGGTGATTTAAAAATGTGATTTTCGTGGTGTCAAATTTAAAGGTGGTTTTTTACCATCGAAAAACAGTTTGAAAATACAGTGATACAGCACAATTTGTTTTCTCGATAGAGTATAAAGTTGGAAAAATTCCCTCAGAACTTTCTGGCTATTTTTATATTTACCGGTTAAGCCAGTTTTAAACCCGCATTTCCCGGAGCGCCGTTTTTATTGCTGCAATCAGCTCTACACACTTTTAGAAAACACGAACATTGCACTCTTCCCCAATCCAACAGTCTTAAACCACAAGAATAAACCCCATACATTCAATAAGTTCTGAAAATCATCTGAAACTCACCTTGATCGTTTCCTTTGCATACGGATACTGTATATCAATACAGTATTACATAGAAGAAACACGATGACGTTTTCACATCTTTCAAGCATCAGCAAAATCAGCACATTACCGCTTTTTACCGAGCGTATCCCCTGTGGTTTCCCCAGCCCGGCGCAGGATTACCTGGAAGATCTTATCGATCTGAACACGCTGCTTGTCAGCCATCCCAGCGCCACGTTTTTTCTGCGGGCCAGCGGGGATTCAATGACCGATGCAGGCATTGATGAGGGCGATCTGGTGGTGGTCGATCGCTCGCTCAAACCTGAACATGGCAACCTGGTGATTGCCTGCATCGACGGGGCTTTTACGCTCAAAGAGTTGCGTATCCGGCCGGTGTTGCAGCTGGTTGCACACAACCCAAACTATCCGCCGATTCGCCTGCACGACGAAGAGGAACTGGAAATCTTTGGTGTCGTTACGTTTACCGTTAAGGCGCATAAATAGCCATGATTGCGCTGGTTGATGTTAATAATTTCTACACCGCCTGTGAGATCGTGTTTCGCCCCGATCTGCGTGGGTTACCGGTGATTGTACTTAGCAATAACGACGGCTGTGTCATTTCCCGCAACCCGCAGGCAAAAGCGCTTGGTATCAAAATGGCAGAGCCGTTTTTCAAAATCCGTGAGCTTATTGCGCGCCATCATGTACAGGTGTTCAGCTCTAATTATGTGCTGTACGGCGATATGTCCCGGCGGGTGATGAACATCCGTGAAGAATTTTGCCCGGCGGTGGAGCAGTATTCCATTGATGAGGCCTTTGTCGATATGAGCGGAATGGCGCTTGTCGACAGTCTTGATACGCTGGGCCGCCAGATACGTAGCCGCATCAGACAGTACACCGGTCTGATGGTTGGCGTGGGGATTGCGCCCACGAAAACACTGGCGTTATACAGTGATCAAGCTTTTCTTCATTAGTCAGCATTTAACAATGCTTTTCACATATGCTAATAGCATATGGAACAATCTGTTGAGCCCGCTGGAGAGTGGGTATATTGAACTGACGGACGTGCCGACTGAATTGATACTGGAAAAACTTGAAGATAGGTAGCAGTATTAGTTAACCGGTATTTCATAAGAGTTCGATTTATTTGATGAATTGGCATCTGTATTCTCTTTCGACAGACAAACTTCAGATGATTGTTGCCGCCCAGCACGGGAAAACAGGCGATGCAATACCGCCGCTGGATGTTTTCCATAGCGGTATCGAAACTGCCTATACAAGGTACTGGGAAAACCGTCTTGCATCACTTCATCAAGTGGTTATTACTTGTAACCGATGCGTACAACTTATTGAATATGTCATTAAAGGACATAACGAAACTTTCAAAATTTACTCAGGAATTGAAGCAACCCTTAGCCAGCGTTCAAAACTGCTGAGGGAGATCATTGATGAGCCCGCTATCGTAAATGTTAACGATGTTCTAACTACTCGAGTTCAACGCGTAACTAACTGTAACCGTCAGGCTATGGCCATTATTCAGCGTGTCGCTGCGCTACAAAATATTGTTAGTTGGATCAGGAACAATCATGTATCTGATAGCACAATCATGGGGTTGGCAGAAGAATATGAACGAGCAGTGTTGTTGGGAAAGTTAACTTGTGGCGAGATACTAACTCTTTATGCTGATTCTGACGTTGCGATGGACCGCCTTAAAGCACTTTCTGAGCGGGTGGGAAGCGCTACAGGAGAAGAGCGCCAGATGATTACAGAACCGATTAGAGAAGAAATCAACTGGCGATCTTTCCAGCGTAACATTATCAGTGCGACGAAAGAACATTGCCTAAGTCCGCAAATTACCGTACTGCAGCATATGCTTGAAAGTGCTAATGTAGAACGCAACAGAAGTAATTCGGCTTTTACTGCTTCAGTTAAGCAGTCGGACCGTATAAAAATGGCGCTATTATCTGAACCTCAGTGTGAGTTCGAATTCCCAGTTAATGTATCTTTTGAGCATTCTATGGTTTGGGTTGAACTGGCAGATGGAAGGATCGTTGGGGCTCCACTTAAATGGTTTCCGAAACTACGAGAAGCAAATAGGTTCGAACGAGATCAATACCAGATGACTCCTGTAAGCCTTATATGGCGAACCTTGAATACTCAAATCCATATGGATGATCTCTTTGATGAAGATAACAATCCACTATATCCAATAGATGACATCGACAAAAAAATTGACCTGTAATATGTATCAGAAGACTCTACTTGGCGGACTAGTCACACACTTTCCACGTTGGCCACTCATGGAGTCTTTCAGACATACCGGCAATATTAATGTGATATTCGAAATTTACCATGCGATTTAATGGAACATATGTTACAAGCTAATTAATATATTTTTCTCGTTCTATACCGAATGATTTCGTTAGTGACGGAGTATCGATAGGTCTCAGGGGATAGTGGATTTGACCCTATATATCCAGACGCATTTTCTCTCTTACCGTTGCGATAACTTCCGGCATATAAATTCCCGTGGCGAACGACACCCCAGCGCGCTGTGTGGATGATGTTCATTGTAATGGCTGAACGCTACTGCCAGATTTATCACCGCCATCTGTCAGTCCGGTTTAAGCATCATGCTTACAATTTAATCCCGCTTTATCGTCTTCACGAAGCTTTCTGCAATCCCGTTGCTTGCCGGACTGCGCACTCTTGTCGCGCAGGGTTCCAGTCCCAGCATCCGGGCGAACGCCCGCGTTTCATACGCCCTGTAGGCCGAACCATTGTCCGTCAGCCATTCCAGTGGCTCTGATGGCAGATGTTGCCCGAAGCGTTTTTCAACAGCACCCAGCATGATGTAAGTATCTCGGCAAAACGGCCATTTAGTTACATCAATTTTATGCATAGCTTCTTGTGGTGGGTCTTCAGTATCACTGGACTGTATTCATAGGCAATATTGCAGCATGCAAATGCTTTTGCTACCCCGTAGTGATAACAAAGCTCCCCAGCTGGCGTGCGATACGTGCTAAATCATTCATGGTTTAGCACGTCATTTTACATCCTTAGCACAAAGGTTAATGAAGCTGTTTCTGTGTTATACGACACTAAAATTCTGCTTACCCCCTTCAGGTTGGTAAGGTATCTTCTTCTTCAGGCTCGTCCTTATTATCTTTAGTGATTCTGTTTTTAATATATTGTGATGTACTACAAATCATAGGGAACAGATGAGCATTTGTTGTAATGCAGGCTACCGCTGTCCGGGCGTCTTCCTGTGGCCATAAAGAGAAAGTAAATGACTGTTTATCTAACCACTGGCAAAGGACTGGGTTGTCAACAGAAGCCACGAAGAGGGCTGCAATGGCCCGGCGCTCAGCTCCCTTTTGTGGTTCGACAAAAGACAGCTCATTATGGAAACTGTTGATTATTGCAATTCGGTTATCAATACGAATGTGTCTTTCCAGTAACACATCGTGTAGGTCAGAAAGAACTATTTCCCGCTGAGAGAACTCAAGACATGACCAGAGGAAATGGATATTGACAGCCCGGGACAGTTCATCGGCGGTTGCATCCCTGAACCAGGATGCAAAAATACCCAAACTGTTTTCCATCACTATGCCAGAATCTGATGACGACATTTGTTCAAGAATGAATCGGCTATTTGGGTGCAAGTTGCTGAACGCTTCAATAAGTTTAGAAGGATCTTTGAATATTAAGGATGTTTTTTCATTCAGGTGCTCTGTCAGCAGTCCCATGTCCCTGCTAGGATGATATAAATCATGTAAAAAGACTTTGCCAAGTTTGGAAATGTCTGTTTCACTAATTTTTTCAGTAATGAATTGCTGTCGTGTCTGTACCAGCGCCATTGGGTCTGTGTCTTCTGTTACATTTCTGATGACGTCATACTGGCCTTGAATAAAATTCAGCACAGGAATGTTTTTCATCAGACCGGAGTTAAATAACCTGCACACTGCAGTTTTGATGTAAGGAAGAACGTCATTGTTCTGAAGTGCTCTGAAGATGCGTTCAGCAGAGTTGAAATAACACATATAAGACATCATCGCAGCATCAAACTCTTCCTCATTTTGATGTTCACTGAATGATTCAATGCCGCTGTAATTGCTACGTAATACCATATGGGCTATCGCTTGGGCTGCGAATTCGCTCCTGTAAAGCTCCCTTGTCGCTGAGTTGTTTAAATAGTATGAGTTTAAGGTATTGTTATTCCACTCCGTGCTCAGAATGATTTTTCGGAACTGGACAATATCATCAATGGCCTGACGATTCTTAAGTGCGTTCATTACAGAACTGATATTAGCACTGTCTGGCGCTTCAATAACTTTACGCATTGCCTGCGAAATAAGTGTGATATGTCGGATAATCCCTGGGTTAAACAGATCGACATGCGTTTGCTCACTGGCAAAAAACAGCATTTGCTCCCGACTTTGGTAGCCAATATCCAGGGTTTCAATTGCCAAGTCGGGGTATAAATGTTCCTGACCGGCGAGGTAACTTGCGTAGTACACTCCGTCTACATATTGACTCATTTTCTCCAGTAACGATTCTCCTACCAGGCCCGAGTAGAGATTTGCTTCCTGCAGTAAGGATTCTGCATTTTCAGTTTCCCATTGTTCAGCATTCTGTACCTCATCAAGTTTATTGACAAGAAACGTTACCTGCCTCTCAATGAAAGAATCAAACTTCATCCGTCTGGTTGTTTTAAGGGCTTTCAGACTATGAATTAATACCTCGTCAAATTTTTCCCTGTGTAATACAGCAAAACTCTGATTCATTGTCTGTAGAGCAATGCTGATTTGTGCTTCAACCAGAGCCTGTAAGCTGTCTTCTAACTGAGTAACCGTCACCAGCCAGTCACGCATCTGAATCTGAGGGGCGATACGTTGCCATGCTTCTGAGAAGCCCCACAAATCGATCAGAACTGCAAGCTGAGAGCCATTTGTTGAGCTTATTGCCTCCTTAAGCGGAATATCAAGCAGTTCACTTCTGGCAAGTTCAGTGGTTGATTGGTAGTGAATGCTCATCAGAAACTCACTCCAGCGGGCAGTATCATTATCAAAAATCCTTGATATCTGCAGGATGGTGAGTGTTAACATTTCATCAAAATCATCCGGAGCAATATCCGGTTGAGCCTGATTATTTCGAGGATCGCGCAGCAATACTTTTATATCCCTGTCCCCATACCTGACCACCAGAAGGTAAAGCGCTATAAGGATATGTCTGTACTTTTCCGTCGAGGGGACGGTGAGACTCAGAATATGAATGTCGTTTACGAATTTCTTCATGAGTCTGGGCGTAATCCGGGGATATTCCACAGGTCTCCAGCGTTCCAGTAATACTGTTGCTTCATTGCACGCCAGTTCAACATCTTCATCTACCGTTTCTTTCCAGTACTGTCTGAATGCTTCCTGCCATCCGGCAGAGATAAGCGGTGGAACCTGAAAACTAACCGGGATACGTTTGGCTATAAATTCACGCCCGCTGAAGCCTGCGACGGAAAGTGAAGCGGATACCTGCCTTGCAGAATAGGGAACAACTATCCGGAAATGCTCATGTGTGGCACCTGCGATAAGCTCCATGTCACTCCAGAGCTCTTTGACTTTATCTGCACTGATGCGATCAAGGTTATCGATGATAAGAATAAAGCGTGTTCCCTCAGATATTACTTCCTTTGAGGTGAATCCCCTGAGTGCATCTGACAGTTCAATTGCGCCCACCTCTTTATTGGCTATCCAGGTCTCCTCAATTCTGTCAGTACTGTTTCGTTTGAACAAATCTCCGACGTTTGTGTATCCTCTTTTTCTGTACCAACTTCTGTTTTGCACTAATGCCAGGCACACGACCATCAAGCCTGGTGAAAGAAATGCGGTCATTTCTGCAATAAAAAGCCACCAGACTAGTGGCTTCTCGTTAGCAAAAAAATCGTTAAGGTCTGTCAGGACATAGCGCAACATCTGAACTGACAGTAAAGAAAGCAAGATAAAAATAACGGTCAGCCAGCTCAGTCGACTGCTGACTTTTTTATCATATTCAACAATGTTACCCAGAGCTTGGTTTTTGAATTTATCCAGCCTGTTTTGTGATTCCGGGCATTGCTGGCTAATCCCTTTATGAATGACGTCTATCAGCGCTTTTTTTGTTGAACCGTGATGATATCGTTCGGCATCGAAATTGATGAAGCTAAATTCATCCACGAGTTGTTTCTGAAGGAACTGGAGTATTGTTGATTTACCGGAGCCCAGTTCGCCTTCGAGGCCGATGATATTCACATTAGGTGTTTTAATTACCTGAGCCATATTTTCTGCGACTTTCTCATGGCTGCTGCCACGAAAGAGATCTTGGTCGGCCGGAGATTCTGTTTGTAGTTGTAGAGTCATCCAGAGATTTCCTTGGTTGTTTTATGTTTCTGTTGTAGTCAAAACATATTGGCTACGGTTTTATAGTAAAATATCCAGCAGGATACATAGTGCACCGCAAAGGAATAGTCGAGCATTTTAGAAGGAAAAATGTATATTTTTTCGTAACGTCTATTTCCTGAAGTTGCTCATAGATTCTGGATGTGAGCAGGAGAAACACCCATGTATAATATGCTCCGTCCATCACAAAGATTATTTATCCATAATTTCGATTACTGGGTAAAGAGGCTGACAGAGGATTTTCCTGCCGGAAACACTGTTATACTGATACTCAGTCTGTCCGGAGGCGTTCCGCCGGCAATAAGCAGTAGTGGGGCCTTGCATTGATATTCCCCGGTGGTGGAAATATCGGTCATTGCTTTAATGTCTGCTCCACTGGGTGCGGGAGAACTGCCAGGATGGAAATGCCATTCTCCCAGATACCAGAGTCCTTCCTTCCATCGATCTGCCAGTAGCGCTTTCAGGCCTTTTTTGCCGCGTTGCCATGACGTTCTTCCACTGATAGAGTCTTCAGGGCTTCCTGTCGCTTCTGTGACTACCGCGATATGTCCATTTTCAATATATTTTCCAATCAGGATCCCCCCGGTCTCATTACCGCCTGCTTTAACGCAATTGCTGCGTATTAACTCAGTTACCTGAGGCGTTATCGTGACGCTGTATCCTAGGTCGTCAGTGAAAAACAAAGAGGCGTCATTCGACATTTACTTTCTCCACAGTCCCTTCCGGGTTTTGTCTGTAATACGCATATTGTCGTCCCGTAGTCTTCATTGCGTTCAGGATGAAACGTGTACTTACTGATGCCCATAACTGAATATCTGCTGCCGTTGCCGGAAATACGGCATGCCAGCATCCCATACCTTCGGTATGCCGATCGAGTTCTGCAATGGGAGGTGCCGGGGATTTATCGAAATGGGCCAGGGCATCAACTACCGGGAAACGTGCTTCGGATGCAGCAAAAGCAAACAGACCTTCTGCTTGCCATGAGATGGACAGACTAATAAACAATTTTTCTTCAGGCCATTCAAAAAGAGAAAGGGCTCTGAGGACATTATCATCGGCAGTACAATCAATGATGACATCATAGTTCTTGATAGCCTGACTGGTCTGTAAATTTTCTGGCGGAAACGCTGAGTTAAAAGCCCTGATGCGGGCATCTGGCATCGTGCGATTCAGGTGCTCTGCCAAAGCACTTGCCTTACTGCGGCCAACTGAACTCATGTCAAGAACATGCCTGCTAAGGTTACCCATTGCGACAGTATCATGGTCCATGATGCCCATACGGCAGATCCCCATCCGGAGCAGATTATCTGAAATAGCACTTCCCAGAGCGCCAGCACCAATTATCAGGACTTGTTTCTGCTTCATCTCATCTTCAGCGCCACCACGTGTCCTGACCTGGTCAGGAGCCCAGTTTGACGATTGTAACCAGTATAAATTTTGTGTGGATACTGCGGCTTCTGCATCCCACCTGCGATGGTTTCTTTCACTTACTCTGAATCCGTCACGACGGGAAGATTTGTGACTCAGGTAAGGGCATTTTAGCGCCAGCCAGTGTAAGCGAAAGGGGGCAGAACCGATTTTCTCAGCCAGTGGAAAACCCAGAAGGAGGAAAGAAGGTGTTAACTTAAATCTGTTTTTCCTGATAAAAATGCCTGCTTCGGTGAAGATTTTTTCAAGACTGATCCCCTGGTCTGAAAGCAAGGAATTGAGTTGATACCAGCGGGTGGGAGCCTGCCAGGGGGCAAGCACAGGCAGGTGTTCAAGCATAAGCCAGAGAGCATTGCTGGTTTGCTTTCGGTTATGCATCATTGCAGACCATTCCGGTGTTCTGATGATCCGGTCTTTCTGGTCGTGAAAGCGCGCGATATAGTGAGTATGGTGAGCCCCTGTCAGAGGGGGCACCGATGCAGTCCCCCATTGCCCGGGAGACTGAATCGCCTTGGAGAAGTCCTCACGGGTTTCGCTGAAGCCGACGAGAGGATGGTGTATTGCGCCAGGCAGAACAGGTAACTCCAGCGGCTCGCCTTTCATCACCAGTGAGTTACATGCTGCGGAGTCAATCCATAACATAAGTCGCTGAAGCAGCCATGCTATACGTTGCAGCAATTCTTCAGGTTCATCAGACCAGGAACGTCTTCCAAAAATACTGAGTGATTGTTCAAGGCAGGGTTTCCCTGCACGCCAGGGTAAGGAGGATGCTTGCTGATTAAAATCCTGATGCTGAAATGTTGCATCGATCCCATGTTCTTTATCCGGGTAGATGCGGACTATCTGGTCAAAGCCTTTTGACCAGATGAGAAGATGCCAGGCTGACTCACGAGGCATGAAAAGTGATTCTGGAACGGAAAGCCGGGCTTTAAAACGCAGTGACCATATTTTATCAGGATTCAGGATCCAGTTATCATCGGTATCCATCCCTGGTGCCGCGTGAATGATATTGATAACTGACATCAGAATATCAGGAACCACGGGCCGGTTACTCATTAAGCGAAACGGCCTGATTGTTCCGGCCTGGCTGGCTCTGCTGGCGGAGTAAAGCTCCCCCCGGAACGATCACCACCCTGTGGCCCCGGTAACGGGAATTTGCTTCCCAGTAGTTCCTGCCAGAGTATCCCACTCTCGGTCGCATCCGTTGAGTCTAGAGCCTGTCGCGCAAGCGCTGCTGCTTCACAGACTGCATTATAGAACGCTGTAAAATCCTCCCCGGACAGGCGTGAAAGTACGTTATGCTCAGGTACTCCGTGATCGGATAAGGTGGGCGTCAGATGGAGAAGGGCATGTGTTCTCCATGTCTCCCTGAAGTTCTCGAGCACCTGAACGAGGCCACTGGCCATTGAGAGGGTACCGTCAGAGAGGAGAAAGCCAATCATATGCTCCAGTGGATAACCTTTTGGATATCGCGGGAGTGCATCAGCATTAATCTGGCGCCACCATTTTACCGCTTTGACTAGGTTAATATAGTGCCCATTACAGGACCTGTTTTTGGCCGCAGTCCACTGAATTTGAGCAAGCGGGTGTGTCTTACCCCACGTGCCGGCATCGCGATCAGGAAGGTATAATGGATGAGGTTTCCATTCTTCCTGAGGCGCATCATTTAGCTGTGAAAGGCTGCTGAAGAGGCCGCCATGCGCTGAGGGCGACCAGTTTCTGTTCAGTCTCCAGTCGGTATCTTCCTCAAGTGAGTTGGTTGTTAAAACGGCAGTGGACTTATAAAGGTTTTCAAGTGAACTTCGGCTTGCAGTATCGGTAGGTAACGCCGTGATAACCAGATCTAGGTCGACATAGGACAGTTCAATGCCAAAGGATCGTCCCTGAGGGCGCCATTTCCCTTTATAGTGCTTCTCCAGAAACGGTTCAAAGAGATCCATTGCTTCCTGAGGAGAGAGTTTGTTGTGATCGATATTTGTGACGACAACAATATCGATATCAGGCCGTTTGTCTCCAGTCGGCCGTACCGCGGTGGAACGACGAATACTGCCCTGTAAGAAGGTTGCCACGACAATCTTTTTGAGTTCTTCATCATTATCGAGACGCGATCTGAGGGTTCTGGAACCGACCTTCCAGTCATCCTGTTGTGACGAGGTTGGACGGATATTTGTCATAAACTCTGCAAACTGGGATTTCAGTTCCATGTCATTACACCTTAAATGATGGATGGTAGCTCCCATCAATACGCTGATTGAAATCAAATTCGTATAATACGCAACGCCCCATACTTTCCAGCTGCTGGCCTGTGAAAAAGTTAACGGCGCCGGGGGCTGCACTAAATATATGGACTCTGGCACCAAACTTAACCCGGGCTTTGGCTACCCCATCGGCGATATTTTCTGCAAGCCTTGCCGCGTGAGCACCGCCAGTAATCGCATTTTGCCCCGGACCACCGTCTGGTGTTACATGTAACATGCGTCCGACTTCAGGGTGACAGGAGGCCAGATACTCCCGTACATGGTCAGAAGCGTCCCGTGTAATGCTCATCACGACGGCTATATCTACCCCTTCATTTATATGCTCGATACTTGTTACTGTTGGTCTGATTTCGCTCTGGTCATCTGACCGCCAGACTGAGGTTCCTGCCCGGCCTTTCTGAATAAGTTCAACAGCCATACCTGACTTCAGGCCAAGGCATTTACCTGCGAGGAATGCAACAGAGGAATGAGTATCAAGAAACAGGCGTATACGGCGTTCATGTTGTCTGATGCGTTGAAAAAAATCCTCAACCAGTGGACGAACATTAGTATCCCAGTCTTCATCAGGTGAAAGGTGACGCCCATGGAAGAAATGGAGAAGTGATAATGTATTTTCAGGCGTCGCGTCCATAAAATCAGCCGGGCCGTCACTGAACGAACGAAGAGCCACATTAATAAATTTTCCTGAAGGCTCTGATTTTACCCATCCTTCCTGAAGACAAAGTGCCTCAAATGCTTCACGGGTAAACTGATAAAGCCCCCTGCTTTTTAGCGCTTTGGCTGCGCCATCGTACCTGAACTCCGAACCGGAAGTGCAGGGGGTGAGGCCTATTATCTGAAATTTAATGTTGACATCATCGCGGAGTCTTTCCAGAGAGGGCTGGTTAGCATGAACATGGAAATTCTTTAGGATTTTGAACAATTCGTCATTATCTTTGAGCCCGAGGTGAGTACGCCATAGTTTACGTACACGCCCCATTTTACTGCTATCTGTCTTTCCTTCTGATAGCTTGTCAGTGCGGAGCCTTCCGTTTTCACTGGAGATCAGTTCACCGAGAAGGTCCCCATCTTTAATACTGTCAGTAGTGACCAGATGGAATGCAGCATCCCCGGAAGAAGATAACTTTGCCTCCTGAAGCCTTTCCAGCAATGATGTGGTCTGAGCGCCTATAAATTCGGGCAAAACTAAGTCTTCATATCCAAACCGGCCCGCTCTGACTACGTGAAATTTAATTTGAAAATAATCAGCAGATATGCGCTCTGGGCCGCAACTTGCTCGGGAAGGAGAATAGCGGATGATAACATCGTCAAAAGCCTTAGGCCCATCAGCTTCATATGATACTTCAATGACGTGGGGAGTGTCAGGATCCCGTAACGCAGCAGCCTTTATCCAGAAGAAACGCGACTGATAGTCATCACCATGCCATCTTGCTGTTACCGCAGTTACCATAGGATTTATTCTGAAGGGTGGATTGGGGAAACGTTAACAATAAAAATTTGTTAAATCAAGATACTGAGAGAAGTGCTATCCCTTGGCTCATTTTTTTATGAAAACATTCAGTTGCTGTCGACTGTAGGCAGAATGCAGTTGCGCCAGCCTGCTTTGGGGCTTCAGTAAATTTTTTATTATTTATTTATGTGAGAAGAGGGATTTGTCCGGGTATTTCGTGGATGAAAGGGGCCGCTTGGAAAACGGAAAATATCCTACGCTAAGCCTTTTATTGTACTGATTGGTATCTGCCGAGTGTAATGAACGGTATTTCCCCTGCCCTGGTTTGAGGTTTGTTCGCCAGACGTAATCTCCACTTAGGTTGATGTGTTCCCATTCCAGCGGGGACAGATGAGAAATCAGCTGGCCATTGAATGGAATCCCTTTTCGCTTCACAGAATCTATGGCTCTTTCTATATATACCGTATTCCAGAGTGAGATCGCTGTAGTCAACAAAGTCAGCTCACTGGTCCGATAAAAGCAGGCCAGCAATAATTGCAAATGCAGATAAAGTTTCAATGTATGTTGGTCGGGCAATCGGCGCTATGTAACAGACTTGGCTGCAGCCACTCAAATGTGCCTTAGGCGGGGATTTGAGTGACCTATGTTACATGTGGTCCTGAGCCGCCTTAATTTCTATTTCGAGCACTTAGTAGTCGTTCAATCTGAGGGAGGGAGGGGGGGTAAGGGGGTGAAGGTGGTGGGGGTAATTCGCGAGCAGGGGGGAGGGGGGGTGGGGGGTGGGCATTATGTCTCCCGAGGCTGGCGCGCAATATGGTTGTGAGGAATGAACGGGAATTTGAGAAAAGTGGGGGGGGGGGGGGGGGGGGGGGTGGGGGGTGTTGGGAGGGGGGAGTGGGATGGTACGGGTTGTTGTGGTAGTGGTGATATAAGTATATTCATGTGGGGGTTGAAGGTGGGGAGGCGAGGGGGTGAGGGTGGACGGTGCGGGGATTGTATGGGGGAATTTAAGGTTATAGTGAGGAAGTGGAGGAGTAGTTAGGGGTCTAGTTATATTGTTGGGATAGTTAGCAGGGCCACAAGTCTAGTCTATTGGTGGGTACGGAATGGATGATGATTGTCATGTATGGACATGGCGGTAGAAGGTGAGGGGGGGGTGGGGGGTTGTATGTGGTTGAATTGTGGTGGAGAACGTTGAGTAATAGATGATAGGGGATGTTGGGTATGATATTTTTTGGGTAGAGAAGGGAATTAGTTCACTAATGTTGTGATGAAGGTAAGGGTGAAAGAGGGAAGTGTGTTTTGGATTTGGGGGATGGATATTCGGAGTGAGAGAGGGGGGGTGGAAGTTAGTTGTGTTGTGAAGATCTTGAACGATTTGTGGATTAAAGAGTTCTAAGTGGTTTAGGGAGCGGGATGGGGTTGGATTTAGGTATGATAACGGAAGGGGGTTGAACAAAGAGGTGGAGGTATTTGGTGTTGGGTGAGATTGGTGAATTTTGATGATTATTTGATTAGGTTCTCTCTATATATATGAAATGGAGGTTTAATTAGGAAGAGGTTGGATATAGGGAATGTTTAAGCGGTTTAAGGTTAGAGTTTTTGAATCGGTGTAGGGTGATTGTATGGGTGTGGTGGAGAGTGTGGTGGTTGAGGTGGGTGAAATGTGTGTGGGAAAAAGAGGAAAGAGAGAGGGGGTAGGGTGAGTGTAAGGGGGGGAAGTGAAAGATATTGTAGTAGCGTTGTGTGGGGTTTGATATTGTAGAGGGGGTGTGAAATAAAGTTAGAATATTGGTGAGGATTAGTCAGGGGAGTGGAAAGGTCGACGCGGATTTGGTATGTGACTTCGGTGGTTGATCTGCGCGTTCGGCAAGTCATGCTGATCGATAGTGATTGCGGCCGTCCGGAGAATGTACCGTCTAGGAGTGCGCACTGCTATCCCGGCCGGCAACGGGGACTTCGTGATTATGGCTATGTTCGTATAGGTAGAAGATATCGGGTGCTTCTGAACTTTTTGCGGTACATATACATGTGCGGTGGGGAAATGGTCATGATGTCAAAGACAATGTCGATGTTTGCTCTGGCTGACATCAACAACTTTTATACGTCCTGTGAAACGGTGTTCCGCCCGGATTTAAAGGGAAAACCCGTGGTGGTGGTCTCTAACAACGACGGTTGCGTAATTTCGCGTTCAGCAGAGGCAAAAGCGCTCGGCATTACGATGGGAGAACCTTTTTTTAAATTGAAAAATAAAATATTTCCCTCCGCAGTGCACGTATTCAGCTCAAACTATGCCCTTTATGCCGACCTCAGCGCGCGAGTTATGCAGACGCTGACGGAGATGTCGCCATCCATCGAGATCTATTCAATCGATGAAGCCTTTATCGACTTATCTGGTGTAGCTAGCTGCATGTCGCTGACAGATTTTGGCAAAACCGTGAGAAACCAAGTGTTTAAAAGTACCGGGCTCACGATCGGGATCGGCGCTTCGCAAACCAAAACGTTAGCGAAATTAGCAAATTACGCAGCAAAGAGATGGCCTGGTACGGGAGGCGTGGTTGATTTATCTGACATATCACGTCAGCGAAAGCTGTTAGAGCGTGTGCCTGTAGAGGAGGTGTGGGGGGTAGGAAGGCGCATCAGCAAAAAACTGAACGTTATGGGGATCAGTACAGCGCTGGACTTAGCCAATAGCTCACCGTGGGTAATCAAAAAGCATTTCAACGTTGTTCTGGAAAGAACGTTGCGTGAGCTGCGTGGTGAACCGTGTCTGGCGCTTGAGGAGTTCGCGCCAGATAAGCAATAGATTATGTGCAGCCGATCTTTTGGGTATCGTATTACCGAGTATGCAGATATGCGTCGGGGGGGCAGTGGGGGGGGGGTGCTGGCACGGGCTGGGGGTGGCGGCAGGTGGGGTGGTGAGCGTAATGGCAGAATAAGTTGGGGGGGAGGGGTTTGGGCGATGAAGGGGGGTGGGGAAGTTTGGGGGGGGGGGTAGGTGGGGTTGGGGATGGGGAATTTAAATAAGTATAAATATGGTTGTTGGGTGGTGTTTAATTTGATGAGGTTTGGTATTATCAGTGAGGTGGAAGAGGTTTGATTGAGGGAGGATAATGATATGATGGTGGAGTGGGTGTAAATATGTTTTAGGGATGGTGAGAGGTAGGGGGTGAGCGATATGAAATAGTTGGGGGGGTGTCAATTGGATAGAGAGAAGTTTAGTTGTGATAAATAGATGGTAGGTAGAGTAGGATGGGTTCGAGGACTGATTTGTAAGTATGGGGGGAGGGAAGGAGGATTTGACAGGGGCTTGGATAAGGGTGATGTGGGACATACAAGGATGTCTACTTAGCGAGTGGATTGGAGAAGGGAGAATTTGATATGGTTGGAGGGGGAGGTATGGGGAGGTGGGCAGGATGAGTATGGTTGGGAGGAGCAGCGATGGGGGACGTGAGTTGGGACATCATGGGTCTAGAGCTAGGAATTGATTATGTTAAGGAGATTGATGGGGGGGGGGTAGAGTATCACTAGTTTGTTGCGCATACGGTTGGATGACTAGAGGGGGGATTGAAGGAGAGCTGTGAAATTTTGGGGACGTGTTGGGAGGCTTAGGAGGCGACATGCGGGCATGGGTGGTGTGTCAGAGAATGGATGGGAAGGGGACAGAATTGTGGGGGTAGATGAGAACAGGGGAGAAAGATGGTGAGTATCAGGGGGGGGTTGAATGTTATTGAGAGCTAGGTGTACGTGAATACAGTGTGTGATGTGATTGAGATAGGGGTATAATTGGTAGAAAGGGTGACTATCGAGGTGGAAGGGAATGGATGGTTGTAAGAGAATGTGGGTATTGGTAAGTATATATCAGAATTACAGGGGCGGCAGGTGGAGGACGGCTGTGGACGAAGTTGGGACGACCTGCTCTAGAGCAGAATTCTGTTCTTCCTGCAGGTCGTCCATCATTAAGGCCAATTATTGCGGGTGCGTTGGCCCGTGTCCGCAGGCAATTATTCCGGCTGCCTCGGCCAGCTCAGCCATCTGTTCCACTGGGATTATATTAATCACATAAAAAATTATAATCTGCGCTGGAGACTAGGTCGGCACACGCGGGGTGGGGCGGGTGCGGGGGCATGCCCCGCACAGCCTAAAACTGGCAACGGTTCCGGGCATCTTTCGCAATAGTGCAACATCCGCCCGTAACAGGGATCAGCGCTCCAACCTTACCTACAGCTTCTGTCAGTTGCTGATCAATATCGCCTTTTGTGCGGATATGTTGCCTGGAAAAGTCATGTCGCTGAGTAAAGATTTTCTGTTGCAGTTCGACCAACTGAGAGGGGGTATGCCTGGCATAATATTCCGTAACGTTGACATCTTTTTGCTTCATCAACAAAGCTAGTACGTCCAGTGGCGTATTCAGTGTACGCATCTCTGTTGCAAAGCTATGTCTGAGCAGATGGCTAGTGACTTTTATAGGTTGCCCGGTGGGCGTTTTCAAGGAAAGCCCATGGAGCATAACGGAAAGTGCGCCGTTAATGTCTTTCTGTGTAAAATGTCTTTCATCATTTTGCCAGAGGTAACTCGCAGGTTTTAATTTTGGTCCCAGGCATGCTGCTGCTTTAATCACGGGAAAAGTCTGCGATCTGCTTCTTTGGTAACCCCACCATTCATAAAGACTTTCCATGCACTTATTATCAATATAAAAAGGCTCCTCTTTTAATCTCCCTTTGGGAACCGCGTTAAATAAAATGCACTCTTTATTTTCTGCCAGATTGATCCGATAAAGATGCTCTGGGACTAACCTTATCTGCAAGAACTCATGTGCCCTGGCCCCTGTCTTTGACATGATTTGTACAACAGAATGCGCCAACAGAGCATCGACCATCAAAATTTCAACAGGAATAAATATCAGCCCCAAATCTTTACTCAACAGGTATTGCCACCGACTGGCTGTATATCCGTAGGGAGTGGTGATGGGACCTTGAAAAGACGTCTTAGAGACCCCGTATCGGTCAGTGATTTCAGCCGAAGGAGTGCCCGTGAAAGCGGCAAGCGTGATCAGTTCAGTGAACCACAACCCTTCAACGGGCTGGTGATGTTTGTCGTAGCTTCCCTCATAAGTAGTGAATTTTATATCCGAGTTGTGAATAGTATGATGCGGATTAGCATCATGAAATCGATAGATTCCGGTTTCAGCGACATGCTCATGTGCCTGCCTCAATAGTTTTGCGTCCCAGACTTTAAACCTGTGCGTATATGCCTGTTCGCCTCTGTTTTCCATGACAACAGATTCTGTATACTCAAAAACCAGCGGAGTCTTTTTCCCTGACTTTTCAAATCGCTCAAACGCCTTTTGTATCTCCTGATGTAGCCTGTTAATCTGCAGTTTTCTTCTTTCCACAAAATCGCGAAGAAAATAAAATTTCTGATGAAGGACGGCTGTTTTAGATTTTCTTTTATTTTTTTGATCCTGTGAGACTTCTCTATGCAGGGTGGATTTTTTCCAGAATAAATCGTCGGACACACGCGGCAGGGCAAAGGGAGAAAACTTTTCTCGCTGCTCTGTGTTTAGTTTGCTAAAGTAATCCGCTTGTTTAACGAGTAACCGAAAATACGTCTGAATTATTCTGGCCCGCTGCCCCATGTTGTCTTCCGGGATAAGATCACCTTGATGATACGCTTTGAAAAAGGTATCACAGTCAAACTGGTCTATGTCATCCAAGCCAGTTGCGTTAAGAAACCGGGGCATGTAATAAAAAAAAGTAATGTCATTTCTTCTGTTGCTGTAACAGGTCGCCATGATAAAAAATGCCGTGTTTCTCAGACCCGGTTGCTTAATCTCATAAATCATACGTATCTGTGCATTGGTCATTGGTTTACCTGTTGCAGGCGAATCCAGAAATGTCAGCGGTATTGTATGAAGAACCGGGTCGAGTGTGGCGATCAGCTCATCCAAAGAGATTGTCTTCCAGGCATCTTTTTTCACCAATTTTTTATCAGTGCGCTTTTCCCATTGATCCACCGCTCTTTTAACTAGCCGATGGTCAAGGCAGACTATGGTGGTTATTTCTGAATATGTCACTTCACGTTGATTTCGACTTAAATAATCAATGGCAAGAGCCACTTTTTTCTCGCCAATCTCTTTTGCTCTTGCTGTATTTTGCAGTGAGTACTTGAAGGTCGTTACCGTTCTGTTCCATTCAAAGTAGGCCAAATCATCAGAAACATCTTCGTCAAGAAGCAGATCAGCCAGTTCGCTAATGTAACAACGTCCATACCTAGATATGATATGTAAATCTATGCCGAATTGATCTGATATTTCTGAAGTTTTAAAGGGTTCAGCCTGCGCTTTATAAAAGTCGTATAATTTATAAATAACCTTTTCACGCTCATCCAGAGGCAGGCGTAAAATAGAGCCAGAGAGTGCAACAGGTTTGGCTATAGGCTCCTTGAACTTAATTTTCTCAACAATGCTGAAAATATCTTTATCTGCAGCACAACACTGCTGTCTTATTTTTAATATATACTCTTCATTGTTGTTTCTGAGCCCATCCTCAATGCAATAAATAATGTATCGGTATTTAATCTCCAGTGCATATCTGCTGCATCGGATGAAAAAATCAAATGTCAGATATTGCCGCTCCCATCTTAGAAACGTCTTATCGCACATGGGCGTAGTACCAAGCAGCTGAGCCATAACATTCTCAATGTAAGGCATCAACGCTCTTTTCAGTGCAGGCCGTCCGGTACGAGTGCCCGGTAAATCTTCAATCCTGAACCAGTTTCCCCGTTCTTCACGCTGAGTAAGTTCAAAAAATAATGTATGACGGCGCCGTGCAGCAGGTTGAGTATCAACGCTCATAGTTTCTCCCCTCAAACATTTCTTTCAGCATCAGCGAGCCCTGACTTTCCTTGTCATCGGGCACACCACAAGCAGCTTGAGCCTCCAACTGCTTGTCTTCGATGTAGGTGTGTATTGCACTTGCCAGCAAAGGCAAATCATTACGCTGTCGGGCTTGATCATAAGCTGGCAACATATCGGATCTCCATCCCATTAATACCTGTAGGGCGCTGCGTTTCTGCAGAAGATCAGCCTCTGAAACGGCGCTACGGTGGATCTCGTTCAGTGCCATCGTGACAAACCAGTGTCGAACTTGGTGCATACGTATCTTAAGCCCGGCAACGGCCAGCACAGGCGTCCACCGGTAACGCCTAAAGTTGTCCGGTGTCAGTGGATGACCTCTTTTTGTACAGAAGAGAGGAAGCCGGTGAACATTTTCGGGAGGCAAAGCGGAGCGCCCGTTGATATATGGCAGCAGCTCAGGCCTGTCATTTCTGATATAGCGCAGCAGCACCTTCAGCGTTTTATCCGTGATGATAATATTCTTGACCCGCTTCCCACGACTGCCTTTACTTAGCGACATGAACATGTTGCGAAAACCGCTGACCTTCCAGTCATGCATGGTCAGCGCGCAGGCCTCGTGTATTCTGCAGCCCGTATCGAAAAGTATTCTCACGAGCGCTATATCCTGTAGGTTCCAGCCGCCCTGTTCGCCTGAGGCCAGCACATGCCCCATGAGTTCCGGATCGTCCAAATACTCAGGAATCCATTGATTATCTTTAATTCTGTAATACGAAGAAGTCAGTCTGAGAGGACGCCAATGGTCGATGCCACTGTCTGATGGCATCGGCGGTCGCTGATTTATTCTCACAAAGTCATCAAGATGCTGCTGCCGGATTTCGGCAATCATATTTTGGGCATGGGGTGAATCAAGAGGGTGAAGATGAGGATACAGCTGCATCGAGATGAGTAACTGATAAAAAGATCGCAGCGCAGCTAACAGATGATTTATCCGGTGGGCTTTTCCCCAAGTAACCTGCACCTTGCGAATATCTCCTCCTGACAGATCGCGTCCGAAAAATAAGGTGCAGTGCAGCTGGGTTGTCAGGAAATGTTCGAGTACAGCACGGACCTGACTGCTGTTGCCCAGCAAATCCCAATGCTGGCGTTTAACTGTTTCATCCTGCCCAGCCCACGAAAAAAATGCCAGAAGATGCCTGAGATAAGCCTTAACTGTAGCTGGTGAATGGAACCTGTCGGCTCGGCACGCATAAACCGTCAACAGTAAATGTGGCAGCCCCTGAGAATCTGTTACATGAAATAGAAAATCACCACTACCGCGATGTAACCGAAACATATATACCTCTCCTCTAATGCTGGCAGCATATGGCAGATGTACTGATGTAACTGGATTTTTGATTAAGTGTAGAACAGCAGTGTTACACAGCTAAGCTTGCGAACTACGCGGCAAAAAAGTATGTGCAGGTGCAGGGAGTTGTCGATCTCAGCGATCCGGTGCGCCAGCACAGGTTAATGGCACAAGTGCCGGTAGAAGAAGTTTGGGGTGTTGGGCGCAGACTTAGCCGTCGCCTGGACGAGATGGGTATTAAAACCACACTGCAGCTGGCGCAGAGCGACCTGCGGTTTATTCGCAAGCATTTCAGCGTGGTGCTGGAGCGCACGGTGCGCGAACTGCGCGGCGAGCCGTGCCTGGCGTTTGAGGAGTTCGTTCCCACAAAGCAGGAAATTATCAGCTCGCGCTCCTTTGGTCAGCGGGTGACAGACTACGAGCCCATGCGCGAGGCGGTCTGTGCCTGGGCTGCCAGGGCGGCAGAAAAGCTGCGTGTGGAGCACCAGTACTGCCGCTACGTGGCAACGTTTATTAAAAACAGTCCGCATGACGAGGGGGCGGCCTATTACAGCAACCGTGCGGGTATACGCCTGCAAACACCGACCCAGGATACTCGCGATATTGTCGCCGCAGCGGTACGCGCGCTGGATGCCGTCTGGAAGCCGGGGCCGCGCTACGTCAAGGCAGGAGTGATGCTGGGCGATTTCTTTAGCCAGGGCGTGGCGCAGCTTAATTTATTTGACCAGCATGCGCCGCGTGCCAATAGCGACAGGCTGATGGAAACCATAGACAACATTAACCTCAAGGGCAGGGGAACGCTGTGGTTTGCCGGGCAAGGAACCGGCGAGCGCTGGGCAATGCGGCGGGATTTTCTCTCGCCCTGCTATACCACCCGTTTTACCGATTTGCCCTGGGTAAAATAGTTACTGCGCCAGCCGCTCGCGTAAAAACGCCAGCAAAAGCTGGACCCTGGCGGGCAGCAGGCGCGTTGCCGTCAGGGCATAAACCGGCAATGGCGTGCCGGACCAGTCAGGTAGTACGTTACGCAGCCTGCCGCAGGCTACGTCTTCAGCGACCAGTTTTTCTGCCACCAGAATCAGCCCTGCATCAAGAACGGCCAGTCGGCGAATCATTCCCATATTGTTGAGCGAAAAACGCCCGCTGACGTCGGTGGTCACACGTTGCTGGCCGTTGTGCAGCGTCCAGCGCCGGGTGCCAGGCATGTTCAGGCAGGTGTGGTGCTCCAGCTCTGCCGGGCTTTGGGGCTCACCGGCGCGCGCCAGATACCCGGGTGAGGCATAAAGTTGTGGTGTGAAGGTGATCAGCGGGCGGGCGATAAGCTGCGAGTCCTCCGGTTCGCCAATGCGCACGGCCAGATCGAACGGATCGCTGATAAGGCTGATTTGCCGCGGCGTCAGATCCAGACTGAAATCAATTGCCGGGTAACGCGCGGCAAATTCCACCAACGGTTGGGCAAGCCAGGTCACAGCAAAATCCACTGGCAGCGAAATGCGCACGGTGCCAGTGGGCTGCGTCAGCATCTCACCAAGCTGTTCGTGAGCCAGACGCGCCTCATCCACTATGCGCTGGCAGCGCTCAAAGTAGATTTGCCCGGCCTCGGTCAGTTCAATTTTGCGCGTGGTACGGTGCAGTAAGCGCAGACCAATCGCACGCTCAAGCTGGCTGATGCGCCGAGACAGCGTGGAACCCGGCATATCCAGCGCCTGTGCCGCGCGACGGAAGCCCTTTGCCCGCACCACTTCCACAAACAGCGCCATGTCGTTCAGTAATTCCATTTTAACTGTGCCATTTTTGGAACAATGTTATCCAGAATACCCGGTTTATCCCAAATAAGAAGCAGATAATAATCCTGCCATCGCAATCATGCTTTTCCGGGAGAAAAGCGTATCTGTTTATCCGGCGAGGAGAGCCACCATGAAAACCCTGTTTGAACCGATTAACGTTGGCCGTTATACCCTGACAAACCGCCTGGTGATGGCCCCGATGACCCGCTCACGTGCACATACCGATGGCACACCGGGCGAGCTGGCCGCAACATATTACGCTCAGCGTGCAAGCATGGGGCTTATCGTGAGCGAGGGCACTCAACCGTCAGAAGATGGTCAGGGCTATCTGACCACGCCGGGCATCTACAGCGAGGCGCACGTAGCGGGCTGGCGTAATGTTGCCGAGGCGGTACACGCGCAGGGCGGGCATTTATTTATTCAACTGATGCACGCCGGGCGCATGTCGCACCCGGACAATACGCCGCATCATCGCCAGGGCGTTGCGCCGTCGGCTATCGCTCCAGGCAGTGACATGTTTACTGTGACAGGCATGCAGCCCATCCCGATACCGCGTGCGCTGAGTACGCAAGAAGTTCGCCAGACGGTGGATGATTTTCGCCACGCGGCGCGCAAGGCGATAGAAGCGGGGGCCGATGGCGTAGAGATTCACGGCGCTAACGCTTATCTGATTCATCAGTTCCTGGCACCGAGTGCCAACGTGCGCGACGATGAATACGGCGGCTCGCTGCAAAACCGTGCCCGGTTTGCTATTGAGGTGGCTACGGCGATTGCTCAGGAAATTGGTGCCGACAGAACGGCTATTCGCCTGTCGCCAGGTATGGTGTTGTGGGGCATTGACGAAGGGGCAGAAGGCCCGGCGCTGTACCGTTATCTGGTGGAGGCGCTTAACAAGCTGGGGCTGGCGTACCTGCATATCATGCATCAGGGCAATGAGCCGCTGCTGGCAGAGATTCGCCAGCGCTGGCAGGGAACACTCATTGTTAACCGTCCCGGTAAGGCACGGGAAGACATCGGGCAGGATATTGCTCAGGGTGTCGCCGAGCTTGAAGCCTACGGGCAGATGGTGCTGGCAAACCCGGATTTTGTTGAGCGACTGCGTACAGGGGCTGTGCTCAATGAGGCCGACAGGCAGACTTATTTCGGCGGTGGTGCGCAGGGCTATATTGATTATCCCGTTCTGGATAAGGCTTTATAAAATAACGCCGGGTGCTTAAGCGCCCGGCGTTTTCTCATTATCCAATATGCCTGATAGCAGCCAGCAATAATAACCTTTTAATTCGAGTGGTTTATTTGAGGCCGAACGGTTGCGGGATTGCGATAATACGCGCGGCGATCTACTCTGAATTCTCGCTGCCTCTGCGGCGAAATAACGAGCAGCAAAAACAGGAGAAATACTGTGCCGCACATTGATATTAAATATTTCCCCCGCGAGCTTTCTGAAGAGCAAAAGCAGGCGCTGGCCAACGACGTGTGTGAGGTGCTGAAAAAGCATCTGCAGTCCAAAGACAGCGCGCTGTCTGTGGCGTTAACCGAGGTCGCACCTGAGGACTGGAAGGCCGAGGTGTACGATCCGGTGATTAAGCCAGCGCTCGATAGCCTGGTGAAAAAACCCGGTTACACGATGTGATTTTCCCGCGGTGCATGTTGAGTGCACCGCTTCTTTTTCTGCTGGGAATAATCAGAAAATGCCCGTCTGTCGCTGAATAAATAACCACCTGCCTGCTTAATTCTGTAAACGGATTTGTTGCCTTCCGGGCGGTTGTTATACTGCAATGAGTTTGCCACACCGGTAGTTCAATATTGAGGTTGTATGAAAATCAAACTTATTGCCGTTGATATGGACGGCACCTTTCTTGATGATAATAAACAATATGATAAAGAAAGGTTTATGGCGCAGTACGTTGCACTGCGTGATAAAGGCATTAAATTCGTCGTCGCCAGCGGCAATCAGTATTACCAGCTTATCTCCTTTTTTCCTGACATTCGCCACGATATCGCCTTTGTTGCCGAGAACGGTGCGCTGGTGTATGACCGTGACGAGCGCCTGTGGCACGGCGAACTGAGCCGCGATAACTACCAGAAGGTGCTGGACACGCTGGCGACGTTTGACGGCGTTAATTTTGTCGCCTGCGGTCTTGAGAGCGCTTACGTGCGTGAAGGCACGCCGGAAGCCTTTATGGCGCTGATGGCAAAGCATTATCATCGCCTGAAGCCAGTGACAAATCTGCGTGACATCGATGACGTCATTTTCAAATTCTCGCTCAACCTGCCAGATGCCGAAATCCCGGCGCTGGTGAATCAGCTTCATCATTCACTGGACGGCATTGTAAAACCGGTGACCAGCGGTTTTGGTTTTGTCGATTTGATCATTCCTGGTGCGCATAAGGCAAGCGGTCTACAGCGCCTGCTCGACAGATGGCATATCACGGCGCAGGAGTGCGTGGCGGTGGGTGACAGCGGTAATGATGTCGAAATGCTGCGCCTGGTGGGTTATCCGTTTGCCATGGCGAATGCGGCAAGCGAAGTGAAGGACGTGGCGCGCTATGAAACCACGTCCAACAACCAGGCCGGCGTGCTGCGCATTATCGACCAGGTACTCAACGGCGAAGGCCCGTTCCGTTAATCCTGCTTTGCGCCGCGACGGTGCGGCGCCTGGTCCGGGTGGACATCGCTGAGTAAAAATGCGATGCGCCGCCCGCTCAGGCTTTGCTCAAGGGCAATCTTTGCGGCGATGGTGAGCGGCACCGACAGCAGCATCCCCACCGGTCCCAGTAGCCAGCCCCAGAATATCAGCGACAAAAATACCACCAGCGTTGAGAGTCCCAGCCCGCGCCCCATAATGCGCGGCTCCAGAATGTTGCCAAACAGCAGGTTGATAGCCAGATAGCCAGCAATGACCACCAGTGCGTCATAAAAACCGCTGAACACCATCACTTGTGCCACGGGCGGGATCGCGGCCAGCACCGAGCCGATGTTGGGAATGTAGTTGAGCGAGAAGGCGAGCAGTCCCCAGACAAAGGCAAAGCGTACCGACAGCAGGGAGAGCATGCCCCACACCACCAGGCCGGTGACAAGGCTGATGGCGGTTTTCAGCACCAGGTAATGGGTAACGCTGTTGAGCGCACGCTGTATGGCATCCATCCCTTCTACCGGGCGCGACATTAGCTGCTGGAGCTTGACCGGCAGCTGTGGCACCTCCAGCAGCATAAATACCACCGTTAAAAGCAGCAGGAAGATAGAAGACATGGCGCTGGAAAGGTGGGCAAGCAGGCCGGTAATGAGCGTCATGGCGGCGTTGGGGTCGACATACTTCAGGACTTCTTCCACCGATACCTCAATGCCCGCGCGCTGTAACCAGGGCTCCAGGGTTTGTAAGGGGGCAACCAGTGAGGAGCGGTATTGTGGCAGAGTGCGCGCCAGTTCGTTGAGCGAGGTACCCAGATAGGCCACCAGCAGCACGGCCAGCATAACGATGGCGGTGACCAGCAACGAAACGGCAAGGACGCGTGGGATGTGCAGGCGGCCCAGCAGGCGCACCAGCGGATTGAGGATGACGGCAATAAACAGCGCCAGGATAAAAGGGACAATCAAATCGGCAGAGACGCGGATACCGGCAAGAATGATGGTAAGCATGCCGAGCATCAGGACCACTTTTAACCCATTTATTGTGATGATGTGTCTGGCCATCAGGCTCTCCACGCATTTTTAAAAATAAGCCAATCCTTAATTTCGTTATGATAGAAGGATTAGCCGAAGGAATAAACCTGCTTTATAAATAACCTCACGTAAAGAACTGAAAAAAGATTGAGAGGTAATGGCCGTTGTGGTAAAAATGCTTCGTGTTTAACTTCCGGAGACAATTTTCTTTCCGCAATGATGAGAAGCAACGCCGCGGATTAAGTTGTAAAAACTATGAACAAGATGTTCGCCACCTTATTTATTACCAATCTCATTCCCTTCGCTTCTGTCTGGCTACTTGCCGGTGAGCAACACTGGCGCAACGCGCTTTAGTCTCCTTTCTCCTGTTTTATGGTCTGAATACCCATCGGGTATCGTGCGCCAATAATCTTTCTTTTTTCCGGTCCGTAAATAAAACGGGCTGCGCCTGATATTATTCTTCGCAGGAGAAGAACCATGTTTTACTGGCTATTACTGGCCCTGGCTATTGTGGCTGAAATTACCGGAACGCTGTCGATGAGATGGGCTAGCGAAGGTAATGGGGTTGCTGGTTATATTATTATGCTGGCAATGATCGCCATTTCTTATATTTTCCTGGCTTTTGCCGTAAAGCGTATTGCGCTGGGTGTGGCATACGCCATGTGGGAAGGCATCGGTATATTATTTATTACGCTTTTTAGCGTGCTGTTATTTAACGAGTCGCTGTCGGTAATGAAACTTGCCGGACTTGGCACGCTGGTCGCGGGTATTGCGCTGATTAAATCTGGCACCCGTACCCAGGAAAAGACGGAGGTGCCTCATGCAGCCGTTTGAGTGGGGCCACGCCCTGTGGTTGATGCTGGCAATTTTGCTTGAAATCGTCGCCAATATTTTCCTTAAATTCTCCGACGGCTTTCGCCGTAAAATTTACGGCATGTTGTCGCTGGTGGCGGTCCTGGCGGCGTTCAGCGCCCTGTCACAGGCAGTTAAGGGCATAGAGCTTTCGGTTGCCTATGCGCTGTGGGGCGGTTTTGGCGTGGCAGCGACGGTTGCGGCGGGCTGGATATTGTTTGGCCAGAGGCTGAACCGCAAGGGCTGGTTCGGGCTGGGGCTGCTACTGCTGGGTATGATGCTCATTAAGCTTGCCTGATAAGTAGAAAACCCTGTCCAGTCAACGAAAAAGGGAAATGCGTAAGCATTTCCCTTTTTTGTCTGCCGTAGCGATGACGGTTGTCAGAGTTCAGCCAGTTTCATCAGCTTATCGCGAAAGCCGGTAACGGCAATGGCGCGGTTATCAGCGCGGTTGCGGTCTTTGGCTGCGGGGGCAGAGCTTTGTACGGCAATAAGTGCCCAGCCGTTGTCAGTTTTTAACAAAAGCGGCGAACCGCTGTCTCCTGGTAAGGTGTCGCAGCGGTGAGACAGCACCGACTGCTGCGGCCAACCCGTAACCTGGCAGTTTTCATGGCGGTAGAGCGTATTAAGGTGATCTTCCGGGTAACCTGACTGCGTGACTTTACGGTCCTGGGCTTTGAGCGCGGCGGTGAGTGCGTCCTTGTCGCCCTGAAACAGTGGAACAGGCGTGATGCCCGAGATGGCATAGTTCAGCACCACCAGCCCAAAATCCCACGGCGCGGCGGCAGGTGGGACTATCCAGCCGTCACCGTCCGGTTTCAGGCGCCGGCGCAGGGAAGAGGTAACCCGGCCTTCAATACCGTGGATTTCATAGCGCCAGATGCCGTTGCGTGAGACAAAGCGCAGCGCGACGGCTTTATCCGGAGCGCCGTCGGGTGGCGTCAGCAGACAATGGCCTGCAGTTAGCGCCAGATTCGGAGCGATGAGCGTGGCGGTGCACAGATTTCCGCTGGCGGTTTCGAGCTGGCCGATGGCATCCCACGGTGGCGTGGTCGGATTGTCGACGCGCACGCGCTCATCTTTGCCAAAAAACAGTGTCTGAATTTCTGCGGCATTAAGGGTGTCGGTATCGCCGACGTCGCTCCAGCCGGGCTGAGGCAGTAAGTACAGCGAGCCCACAAATAACATAAAAGTTTTACGCATATCACTCTCAAAGGGCGGGCGACAGGTTCTTGAGCATTCCCTGAAGACATAACTATAGCCGGGACGGTAAGAAAGTGGGAGCAAAATCAGCGAACTACGTTGTTAAAACCAGAAGCTGGCGGTGACGATGGCACAGATAATCAGCAGCGTCAGCAGGATTTCGAAGCGGTAGCGGCGTGCCATAGCGTGAACTCCGAAAACCAGCGCCCGAAAGGGCGGGCGCTGTTGTCATCACGAGGCGCTTACGCGGCGTTATTCTGCGTAGCCTGTTTTTTGAGTGCAGTTTTTTTCTGATGTTTTTTTGCAGCCTGAGCTTTCTGTGCCGGGGCTTTTTTCTGGTGTTTTTTTGCAGCCTGAGCTTTCTGCGCCGGGGCTTTTTTGCTGTGTTTTTTCGCAGCCTGAGCTTTCTGCGCCGGGGCTTTTTTGCTGTGTTTTTTCGCAGCCTGAGCCTTCTGTGCCGGGGCTTTTTTGCTGTGTTTTGTCATTGCCTTATGCTGAACCGAGGTGGCTTGAGGTGCCTTAGTGCCAGCCGCCGGTGCCTGTTCAGCGGCGAATACGCAAGTGGAAAGACTCATGGCAGCGGCAACAACCAGCGCTAATACCTTTTTCATCGCAAAACCCTCATTTAGTGTATGTGCAACCCCACTGCGGGGCCGTTGAGATGAACTATATGCCTGTATGCGCGGGCTTTCCGTGAGTCATTGGTATCGGCGTGTAACGGTATGTACAACATAAAAAAGCGCGCCGGATGGCGCGCGCGGGCATTACAGGTAGCGGGCTTCCAGATGCTGGCGAAACCATTGTGGATTGAGATCTTCCCCGGTGGCGTTTTCAATCAGCTGTGTGGTGGTAAAGCGGCTGCCGTGCTGCCAGATATTCTGGCGCAGCCAGTCAAACAGCGCGCTGATATCGCCCTGGGCAATATCGTCTTCAAGGCCCGGCAGGGCGCGACGTGCGCTCTGGAAGAGCTGCGCGGCGTACATTGCACCCAGCGTATAGGTGGGGAAGTAGCCAAACCCGCCGTCAGTCCAGTGGATATCCTGCATGCAGCCGTCGCGATAGTTGCCCAGGGTGGAAAGACCAAGCCACGCCTGCATTTTCTCATCCCACAGCGCGGGGATATCATCCACTTCAATATCACCATCAATAAGCGCACGTTCAATTTCATAGCGCAGCACTATGTGGGCAGGGTAGCTGACCTCATCGGCATCAATACGAATCAGACCCGGTTTCACGCGCTGGTTCCAGGCAATATAGTTACGTTCTTCAAACGCGGGTTGTTCTGCGAAGTGAGCGATAATCTGCGGGCGCAGGCGTTTAAGGAACGGTGTGCTGCGCGCAAGCTGCATTTCAAAAAACAGGCTCTGGGATTCATGAATAGCCGTCGAGCGCGCCAGGGCGATCGGCTGGCCTGCCCATTCGCGTGGCAGATTCTGTTCATAGCGTGCGTGGCCGGTTTCATGAATCACGCCCAGCAGAGCGCTGAACAGTTCGTCTTCCCGGTAGCGCGTAGTGATACGTACATCTTCAGGCACGCCACCGCAAAACGGATGGGCGCTGACGTCAAGGCGCCCGCCGTTAAAGTCAAAACCAAGCAGCGTCATGGCGTCCAGCCCCAGGGCGCGCTGTTTTTCTACCGGGAAAGGACCTTCGGGAGCAATAAGCGGTTTCTGTGCCTGCTTTTCGACGGCTCGCTGGAGTAACGCCGGTAGCCAGCTTTTAAGGTCGCCAAACAGCACATCGAGGCGGCGGCTGGTCATGCCGGGTTCAAATACGTCCAGCAGTGCATCATAGCGGGAGACACCCGCTGCTCTGGCGCGGATCTCGGCCTCTTCGCGGCTGAATTTCACCACTTCTTTGAGGTTTACGGCAAAGCTTTGCCAGTCGTTAGCCGGGCGCTGGCTGCGCCAGGCGTGTTCGCAGTGGCTACCGGCGAGGGATTTCGCCTGTACCAGTTCCGTAGGCAGCAGCACCGCCTGCTGGTAACTGCGGCGCATTTCGCGCAGGTTAGCCTGCTCCAGCTCATTAAGTGGCTCCTGCTCTGCGCCGTCAAGCCATTCGCCGGTTTGTGGCGCGGTCAGAATTTGGTGTTGCAGCACGCTCAGTTCGGCCAGCGCTTCACTGCGTGCCTGACTGCCACCGGAGGGCATCATGGTGTACATATCCCAGCCAGCGATAGCCGAGAGATGGGAGAAACGGGACAGGCGTTGAAAGGTCTGGGTCAGCTGCTGATAGTATGTTGGCTTCATTGTTACTCGTGAGTTTGTTATCAGTAACAGCAAGGTAGCAGTAGACGGCGCAAAAAACGAGACGATGTCGCAACTGGCGTTGCTACACTGTCTGAAAGCCTGGGTAAACCGAGGATGACATGCCGTTTACGATTCGCCCGATGACGCCACATGATTTAACACAAGGCCACGCACTCAGCCAGCAGTTGGGCTGGTCAAACCGTCTGGAGGACTGGCAGGAAGCCTTTCGTCTCGGCCAGGGGCTGGTGATGGTAGAGGCTGGCAAGGTGGTTGCTACGGCGCTGTACTGGTGCTGGGGACCGCGCGCGGCCAGCATTGGACTGGTTATTGTGAATGAAGCGTTACGTGGGCAGGGGCTTGGGAAGGCGCTGTTTAAGGCGCTCATGGAAAAGCTTGAGGGCTACAGCGTGCGTCTGCACGCCACACCCGAAGGGCGCTCGCTGTATGAAAAATTTGGTTTTGAGGTGACCGGTTACGTGTATCAGTACCAGGGGGCGTTGACAATGACAACACCCTGTTTGCCTCGTGCAGGAACGCGCCTGCGCCCTGGGCACGTGGCAGATATCACAGCGCTTGCTGCACTCGACTATCAGGCCAGCGGTATGCAGCGTGACGCCCTGATTGCCGGGCTACTCAGGGAGTCTGCTCTGAGGGTGCTTGAGGATGAACAGGGCGCGATGCTGGGTTTTGCTGTGCTGCGCCGTTTTGGCCGGGGTTATATGCTGGGACCGCTGGTCTGTCCCCATCCTGAAGACGCCAGGGCGTTGTGCAGTGCGCTTTTTGCCGATATTGGCCACACCTTTGTGCGTCTTGATAGTCAGGGGGAAATAAACGACTGGCTGGCGGCTCAGGGATTAGCTCTGGTGGACCGCCCGACAGCGATGGTGCGGGGAATGCGATGGCAGCCTGCGCGCGATGCACCGCAGAGCTTTGCACTGGTAACGCAGGCGATGGGCTAAAGGCGGCTCCCGGCCAGGAGCACGCCAGAAAAATCTCAGGGAATAAACATCACCGACACGCACAAAATACCAACGAGCAGGGTAATCATGTTTGCCAGCGAGCGGTACGGTTTAAGCGCCGGGATAATCAGAGTGGCAAGCGTTGGCATAATGAACAGAATCATGGCAATCAGCGGCCCGCTGATGGCGTAAATCATCGAAATTGCGTTCGGGTTGATGCAGCAGACCACAAACGTGATGCCGCTGACCAGTATCAGCGACAGCGCCCGGTTAAAAGCGCGGCTTTTCTTTACCCCTGCCTGGCCCAGCCCCGCGCGCACCATCTCCGTTGCCCCTTCAATCACACCAAAATAGGTGCCGAGAAACGATTTCGACATCGCGACGACCGCGACAACAATCCCGGAAATACCCAGCCAGTCGGGCGCCGAAGGCATCATGGCCAGAGCCGAAAGAATGGTAAGTCCATGCTCGCGTGCGTCAAGAATGTAGGATGACGGGATAGCCAGCAGGCAGCTGAACACAAAAAACAGCACGCTCAGGCAAATTATCAGGTACGAAACCTTCATAATTTTTTTGCATTTATCCATAGCTCGATCGCCGTAGCGCTCGCGGTGATCCACGGCAAAGGTCGAGATAATCGGGGTATGGCTAAAAGCAAAAACCATCACAGGGATAGAGATCCAGATTTCATGCAGCGTCTGCGGCGTAAAGTGCAGCTGCTCGGTAAAGTGCGCGGTCTGCCAGCTACCGGTTAGCCAGAGCGACAGAAACAGGAAATAGGCGATAAGCGGAAACACCAGAAAGCTCATGACTTTAAGCGTGACGTGGCGGCCCATCAGAAAGATCAGGTTTAATACCAGCACTACGCCCAGACTCACCAGCACGCGCACGCTAAGGGTTATCTCCATGCGCTTTGCCAGCTGCTCGGTCAGCGAGTTAGTAATCGCCACTGCATAAATCAGTACCACCACAAAAAAGGCGAGGAAGTAGAGCGCCGTAATCAGCTGTCCAATGCGTTTACCGTACCAGTGGTTAACGGCCTGCGTGATGCCTTCACCGCCCGTCGTTTTAGCTGACAGAATGAACTGACACAGCGCGCGGTGTGGCCAGAGCGTTAAGGGGTAGGCAACGAGCGCGGTAAGCAGCAGCACGATGGAGCCAGCCGAACCGAGCTGGATAGGCAGGAACAGCGTCCCGGCACCTACCGCCGTACCGTACAGGGCGAAACTCCAGAGAGTCTCTTCTTTTGACCATATTTTCGACATTCTTTGACGTATTCAACCAATGAAATGAAAAAACGGCGGGCAATTTACCATAATTATGCGCTTTCGTGGTGTATTGTTTGTATCTCATGCATGCGCAGCGCGCTGCGCATGATTCAGAAAGTGTACAACATACAGGCAGCGGCAGCCTGAGGCTGCCGCAAAAGCTATCAGGGAAGGCGGTGATGCAGGTGGCGCCCGACCAGCAGGGCAATAACCAATAACGAGGCGATAAACGCGCCCAGACCCGGCCAGCCGTATTCATGCCAGAAGTAGCCGCCGCTGGTGCCTGAGATACTTGAACCCATGTAGTAGCTGAACAGATACAGTGAAGATGCCTGCCCCTTGGCGCGCCGTGCGCGGTTGCCAACCCAACTGCTGGCAACAGAGTGGGCGCCAAAGAATCCGGCAGAGAACAGCAGCAGGCCCGCGAAAATGGCCCACAGCCAGCTTGTGAGCGTCAACAGCAGCCCGGCGAGCATCATTGTGGTAAACAGCAGTAAAATGGGGCCGCGGCCATAGCGTACCGTGAGCGCACCAGCTTTAGGCGAGCTCCAGGTGCCGGTGAGATACGCCACTGAAAGTAGCCCCACCACGGTCTGGCTAAGTTGCCAGGGCTCCTGCATCAGGCGATAGCCGATGTAATTGAACAGCGTCACGAATGCGCCCATCAACAAAAAGCCTTCGGCGAACAGCCACGGCAGCCCTTTATCGCGCCAGTGCAGACGAAAGTTAATAAACAGCGTCCTGGACTTGAGCGGTGTGGCACGAAAGTGGCGTGAGGCGGGCAGGATTTTCCAGAACATCAGCGCTGAGGCGAGCGCAAAGCAGGCGATCGCCGCCAGCGCGATACGCCAGCCGAACAGGTCAGTTACCACACCGCTTAGCAGGCGACCACTCATACCGCCGATAGAGTTCCCGCTGATGTAAAGCCCCATCGAGAAGGCCGCCACGCTGGGGTGCATTTCTTCACTAAGCCAGGTCATGCCCACCGCCGCCACGCCGCTAAGGGCAAGGCCGGTGAGGGCACGCATGATGAGGATGCCGTGCCAGCCGGTCATGAAGGTCGATAACAGTGCACAGCCAGACGCGAGCAGCAGCGCGGTTACCATAACCGGCTTACGACCCACTGCGTCGGAAATCGGGCCGGTAAAGAGCATACCGATGGCAAGCATGGCGGTGGTAACGGAAAGTGAAATACTGGTGCTGGCCGGTGAGATCCCGAACTCCTGGGAAAGCACCGGCAAAATTGGCTGCACGCAGTACACCAGCGCAAAGGTGGCAAGCCCGGCAGAAAACAGCGCCAGCGTAGCGCGCGTAAACTGAGCGGTGCTGCGTTTGATGTAACCGGGGCGGCCGGTTGCGTCGTCATCGCGTTGCGTAAGCGCATCAACATTGACGGTAGTCGTACGACTCACAAAATATCCTTGTAAAAGTGATACTGATCACGTACTGACAGGGTAGAAAGTGGCAATTGTTCTGTCTAATATATTAATAATCTCAAATGATACGTAAAAAATATGAATATCGGGCTGCGTCATCTACGCTATTTTGTGGCCGTTGCGGAGGAGTTGCATTTTGGCCGCGCTGCCGCACGGCTGAACATCTCCCAGCCACCGTTAAGTCAGCAAATTCAGGCGCTGGAAAATGAAATTGGCGCCCGGTTGCTGGCACGCACCAATCGCAGCGTGCGCCTGACAGCCGCGGGTCAGCAGTTTATGGGGGATGCCCGACAGATTTTAAGCCAGGTGGAGGCCGCCGCTTCACGTGCGGCCCGGCTGCACCACGGAGAAACGGGAGAGTTGCGCATAGGTTTTACCTCCTCGGCGCCGTTTATCCGCTCGGTGTCAGACAGCCTTTCGAGCTTTCGCCGCCGCTTTCCTGATGTACATATCCAGACGCTGGAAATTAACACCCGTGCGCAGATTGCTCCGCTCAATGAAGGCGAGCTGGATCTGGGGCTAATGCGTAATACCGAACTGCCGGACAGCCTTGCCTGGCAACTGGTGCTGCGCGAACCGCTGCTGGCGATGCTGCACCGCGACCACCCGCTGGCAGGTCGCCCGTCGGTGTCGCTTGCGGCGCTGGCGAGCGAGCCGTTTGTCTTTTTTGACCCGCACGTCGGCACCGGGCTGTATGACGATATTCTTGGGTTGCTGCGTCGCTATGGTATTTCGCCCTATATCACGCAGGAGGTGGGGGAAGCGATGACTATTATCGGGCTGGTGGCGGCAGGGTTAGGGGTGTCTATCCTTCCTGCCTCGTTTGGCCGCGTGCGGCTTGCGGATATGGTATGGCTGCCCATAGAGGAAGAGGACGCGGTATCTGAAATGTGGCTGGTGTGGCCGCGCCACCGCGAGATGGGCGCAGCAGCGGCGCATTTTTCAGCACTCCTGATGGCAGCAGCGACAGAGACCGTAAAAAATGTGCGTTAAATCACAATGACGGGCAAAATTATGGCGTCGTCTGGCGAACTGATTCACCATCCCTTGTATATTATTTCGAAGCGCGAAAATAAAGGATCCAGACGTGGTGGCTGACAGTCAACCGGGACATATCGATCAGATTAAGCAAACCAATGCCGGAGCCGTTTACCGGTTGATCGACACGCTGGGGCCGGTATCGCGCATCGATCTCTCACGTCTCGCCCAACTGGCACCCGCCAGTATCACCAAAATCGTTCGCGAGATGCTCGAAGCGCACCTGGTTCAGGAAACGGAAATCCAGGAGCCGGGCAGCCGTGGCCGACCAGCCGTGGGTCTGAAAGTCGAAACGGAAGCCTGGCATTACCTGTCGGTACGCGTCAGCCGTGGCAGTCTTGCGATGGCGCTGCGCGATCTCAGCGGTGCAATGGTGGTTGAAGAAGACGAGGCCTTGCCGCTGGTGGCCGACGAGCCGCTTATCACCCGCATCATCAACCAGATTGACGGCTTTTTTACTCGCCAGCAGCACCGGCTGGAGCGCCTGACAGCCATTGCCATTACGCTTCCAGGCATTGTAAATACCGAGCTTGGTATTGTTTATCGCATGCCGTTTTACGACGTGAGTGATATGCCGCTGGCGGAAATGCTGGAGCAGCACATCGGCGTGCCGGTGTTTATTCAGCATGATATCAGTGCCTGGACAATGGCGGAGTCGATGTTCGGTGCCTCGCGTGGCACGCGTGATGTTATTCAGGTGGTTATCGACCACAACGTCGGTGCCGGGGTGATTACCGACGGGAGATTACTGCATGCGGGCAGCAGCAGCCTGGTGGAGATTGGTCATACGCAGGTCGATCCTTACGGCAAGCGCTGTTATTGCGGCAACCACGGTTGCCTGGAGACTATCGCCAGCGTAGAAAGTGTGCTGGAACTGGCACAGCAGCGCATGGCGCAGTCGATGAGTTCCATTTTGCACGGCCAGCCGCTGACCATCGAGTCGTTGTGTGATGCTGCACTGCAGGGCGACCAGCTTGCGCGTGATGTGATTCGTGGTGTCGGGACCAGCGTTGGGCGCATTCTTGCCATAATGGTAAACCTGTTCAACCCTCAAAAAATACTGATAGGTTCGCCACTTAATCGCGCCTCAGAAATTCTTTATCCTGCCATTCTGGAGTGCATTCACCAGCAGTCTTTACCCGCCTACAGCCGCAATACAGAGGTCACAGCTACCCATTTTGATAACCGTGGTACGATGGCGGGTACCGCGCTGGTCAAAGATGCAATGTATAACGGAACGTTATTGATCAGGTTGCTCCAGGGCTGATATTTTACAGTTTATTCACCAAAAATTGCGCTAACTCAATCCGGGCTACAGACGCTTCTTTTAGACTTTCTCCCTTCGAAATTATTTTATCTATTGATATTCCCTGAGCTTAACTGCCGGAGCGATTCAATGCTTAAGCGTTTCTTTATAACAGGTACGGACACCTCGGTTGGCAAAACCGTTGTATCGCGTGCGCTCATTCAGGTACTGGCAGCCAGCGGCAAGTCTGTGGTCGGCTATAAGCCGGTGGCAAAGGGCAGCAAGCAAACGCCAGAAGGGTTGCGTAATAAAGATGCGCTGGTTTTGCAGAGTGTCTCGACGCTGGAGCTGCCTTACAGCGCTATTAACCCTATTGCCATTGGCGAGCAGGAAAGCAGCGTAGCGCACAACTGTCCGGTCAACTACGGACTGCTGTCGCAAGGTCTGGCTGAGCTGAGCGCGTGTGCCGACAGCGTAGTGGTGGAAGGCACAGGTGGCTGGCGCAGTCTGATGAACGATTTACGTCCGCTGTCCGAGTGGGTGG
The DNA here is from genome assembly GCA_010092695.1 of Enterobacteriaceae bacterium 4M9. Lineage (GTDB taxonomy): Bacteria > Pseudomonadota > Gammaproteobacteria > Enterobacterales > Enterobacteriaceae > Tenebrionibacter. The sequence goes on from JAADJJ010000001.1 coordinate 2,410,683, forward strand.
TACAAGAGCAGTTGCCCGTGCTGATGGTGGTGGGGATTCAGGAAGGCTGCATTAACCACGCGCTGCTGACCGCGCAGGCCATCGCCAACGACGGCCTGCCGCTTTTAGGCTGGGTGGCAAACCGTATCAATCCGGGCCTTGCGCATTACGCAGAAATTATTGATGTGCTGGGTAAGAAACTCAATGCGCCGCTGGTCGGTGAGCTACCGTATCTGCCGCGAGCCGAGCAGCGCGAGCTGGGCGGTTACATTGATTTGCCGGCGCTTACGGGTGCACTTGAGCGCAAAACCGTGACTGCATAAAAAAGGCTCCTGTACGGAGCCGGGGCTTTAGCTACCCGCAATGTTCAATGCACGGCGGGTGCGGCCAGAGCTGAGATAATCTGCAATATAATCCTGCGAAATTTCCCCACTGTAGCGTCCGTCTTCATCCACGATAGGCATCCACACTGTATTGTGCTCGTAGAGTTTTGAGAGCACGACACGCAGATTGTCCTCGGCTTTTCCGGTAACCCGGAACGGGTGCAGCATATCCGCGCAGGTGCCGCTGTTGCCGCGCGCCTCGCGGCGTTTCACAAAGCCCAGTGGTTTACCGTCGTGGTCAACCACGGTGATAGACCGCATATCGTTATCATCCATTGTTGCAAACGCGTCGCCAAGCGACGTGTCGCGCAGGGCGGTAATGGTGGGCTGCATGTCGGTCACGTCACCGGCATTGACCAGCAGCAGGCGCTTGAGTGTACGGTCCTGTCCGACAAAGGTGCCGACGAATTCATTGGCTGGCCTTGCCAGCAGTTCGTCTGGGCTGGCGCACTGGATGATTTTCCCCTGGCGAAAAACGGCGATACGATCGCCGAGTTTCAGCGCTTCATCAATATCATGGCTGACCAGCATCACGGTTTTTTTCAGCTGACGCTGCATATCCAGAAATTCATTTTGAATGACTTCACGGTTGATGGGATCGACGGCCCCGAAAGGTTCGTCCATCAGCAGAACCGGAGGATCGGCAGCGAGGGCGCGGATCACGCCAATACGCTGCTGTTGCCCGCCGGAGAGCTCTTTAGGGTAGCGTGACAGATAGCGGACAGGGTCGAGTGCCACCATGCTCATCAGTTCGCTGGCGCGTTCGCGACAGCGCTTTTTATCCCAGCCCAGCATGCGTGGCACAACCGTGATGTTTTCAGCAATTGTCATATTAGGGAATAAGCCTATCTGCTGAATGACGTAACCGATGTTGCGTCGCAATGTCACGGTGTCCAGCTCGCTGGTATCTTTACCGTTAATCAGGATCGTGCCGCTACTGGGGGCTATCAGGCGATTGATCATTTTCAGGGTGGTGGTTTTACCACAGCCAGATGGCCCCAACAGAACACACATTTCACCTTCAGGTACATTCAGGCTGACGTTATCGACAGCATTGAAGCGCTGACCGTTTTTTTGCACAAACTGTTTGGTCAGGTTCTCCAGTTTTATCATTATCGTCTCCTGTTGTACGGTGCCGCGGGTTAAGCACACAAAAAGCATGGATATTCAGCAAATTGCAAAATGAATCCTGCTTTGAGTATAGGTACTCAAACGGCACCAGCCGTGTGAATAGTCTTAAACCCGCGGAGCGTGTGTGTCAGCCATTTCAGAGGATGGTTGCGGACTCGTTATCAGGTTGTAGTCTTATGCCACATATTCCGTAAGGACAATGGCTAAACAAACAGTCGGCGCGATTATTACAAAGAGAAGGCCGGTGTATTTTATTTCCCGGACACATCGTTCGTTTTTGCAAAGATTTCCACAACGCCGCATTAAAGGCTGATATGTTATGCAAAATAAACTCAGCGTGTTTTCCGTTGACCAGCAGTGCATTTTTGTCTTTGGTTAAAATATCTCCGGGTGTTAACAAATAGCTACTCTCATACCATAAAATAGCCTTTTGATTGTTAGTGGAAATAATACAGGAAAAAATAGTTCCTGAAGCCGGGCAGACAAAAGAGTCAATAACACCGTACCGCATTTTCCCCTCCGGGCATCCATCGGTAGATAATTTTCTCAAGAGCAAGATATTGCTCTTTGATACGTTGTAGAAAGAACTGACAGAGGGATGATTATGAGGAACTTTGAATGATCATAATGATAAACCTCACTCCTGTTAAGGGTTTAGTGTTCAGCCATACTTAAGTATGGTACCTGTAATTTCTGATGCCTCCTATACATTATTAGCATAACATATTGAAAATGATCAAATTTTTATGCCTTAATTATAACTCCCTTGTTTTTCATATATATAAATCTAATGTATTCATCATGTGAATGCATTAAAACATTCGGATTTTTGATGTGAATGCTTGAACGCTGCAGGAGATTTTAACAGGGGAGGCGCTACCTCAATGCGGTATTATTGCTGAAGATGAGGCTGGTCACGGATTAATATTCGGGGGAATGCTTTGAATGAGGTTAAAAAGGCGGGGAGACTTCCCGCCTGGATTTTATTTTGATCAGAATGACAGTGTCAGGCCAGCATAATAGGCTCTACCCGGCTCGTTATAGGTAGATGCACCGTCGTTCTCACGATAGAGTGTTTTATCAAAAAGGTTACTGATGCCGCCCTTAACGCGGAAGTTCTTATTCACTTTCCAGGTTGCGCCAATACCGACGATTGAGTACGCAGCGACTTCGCGAGATGACATGCTATCCACTTCGTTGCGAATCTCCGCATATTTTCGCGGCTTCTGACGGCCATAGAATGTCCAGTTCAGATTCGTGGACACGGCGTCGGTAATCTGCCAGTCCAGCATCGTGTTAACGGTGTACTTTGGAATGATCGACAGTGGGTTGCCAGTGTCTTTATTTTCCGATTTGATCATGTAGGTGGCGTTGGTGCGCCAGTTCAGCACATCGGCCATGACAGGGATGACCAGGTTGGCTTCCAGACCTTCTACAATAGCCTTGCCGCCGTTTTCCCATTGCAGAATGTTGTTACCGTTTGAGGCATAGCCGATAAGCTCAGTTCCCGACACGATTTTATTCTTGTAATCATTACGAAAATACGTGATACCGGCATCCCAGCCATCCTTCGTAAACTCAATCCCAATCTCTTTATTGATGCTTATCTCCGGGTCGAGATTACTGTTGCCGAGTAGGTAACAACTGCCTTGTGCAATAGTGTTCGGGCAGCCGTTGCCGCGGGTATTGAGCAGATAGCCTTCGCTGGACTGATACAGGTTGGGGGCTTTGAACACGCGAGCGATACCGGCTTTGACCTTGAAGTAATCACCCAACTCCTGCGAGGCGTTAAGCGCTGGGCTCCAGTTAGTGCCAAACTCGGTGTGGTAGTCAAAACGCAGGCCCGGGATCAAATTAGTGCCGGGGTGCAGTTCAATATTGTCTTCAAACCAGGCGGCAGCGGTGTTAGCGCTGTTCTTACTGTTGCGGGCGCTGGCATCGGCCGAAACATTACCGAGTGTGGTGCCAGCAACATCGACCATTGACATCGAGTTCGGATCGTCGAGCGCCTCGCGGTTCCACTCGGCGCCGAATGTCATGGTTTGTTCAAACAACAGGTGCACTGGCAAACTGATTTCAGCAAGCGAGCGATAGCTTTCAAGGCGGCTGGTGGTGTAATCGGTACTGTTAATCATCCCTTCAACTTTGCCGCCAGCGCCTTCCTGCATACGGGTGTTGTTGGTTTTATCGTAATAGAGACCGAGCTTCGACTGGCCCCAGTCCCAGATGCCGTTGTGGGTAATGCCGTAGTTCTGACGGTAAAGGCGATTGGTTTCATCACCGTACAGCGTGCTAATAAGCCCGTCAGGGCTGACGTTACTGTTGCTGTACTGGGTATCACCGGCGTAAATGTTGCCCTGGCGGCTGTAGCCATACTCAACATCAATGATTTGTTCAGGTGAGAGTTTCCAGGAGAGCAGGGCATTGATGTCTTTATTGCGCACGCCTTCGCGACCAGCAGCGTAAGAACCGTTCTGTGCGGTGTTTATATCGGCTGCGTCAGCGTCGGTTTTATTGAGGTTACCGTACAAACGCAGCGTGAGTGCGTCGCCTGCCAGCGGGCCGTTGAGGCTAAAGTTAGTGCGCGTTGTCGCCCCCTCTTTGTCGTTCTCTGGCTGGTTGGTGAACAATGACAGGGAGCCGTGCCAGTCGTTGGTTGGGCGTTTGGTGATGATATTCACCACACCACCGGCAGCACCGGAGCCGTAACGGGCAGCGGCAGGGCCGCGCAATACCTCAATACGTTCGACCATCTCCGGCGGCACCCAGTTGGTATCACCGCGGCTGTCGCGCTCACCGCGCCAGCTATAGCGTACCGAGTTGCGTGATGTCACTGGAACGCCGTCAATCAGGATCAGCGTGTTTTCCGGGCCCATGCCGCGAATATCAATCTGGCGGTTGTTACCCCGACTGCCGCTGGCGCTGTTGCCGGTAAGGTTGACGCCCGGCATCGTGCGAATGATGTCTGACAGGTCGTTAACGGGAGGATTTTTTTCGATATCCTCGGCGGTGATAATAGACACGCCGGGCTGTTGTTTGAGTTCCTGCTCTGCGGTTGCCTGAACCACCATCGTTTCGCCATTGTTCATTGACGCTTCGCCCGCGAAGGTACTGCTGCTGGCCATCCCGGCGATGAATAATGCCAGTGGTTTCACTATGTAATTTTTGTTAGCACGCATGACGGTATTTTCCATAATGTAAACAAATGAAACTGAGAATCAAGATGATATTGATAATCTTTCTCATTACAACATCGAGCCGTGCATCTCCTTTGTTTCTTCACAATTGGCTCAAAAAGTACAACGCTGTGGTGCACAGCATGCTATTACAGTCAAGAAGATATGCGTATTTATGAAGTAATAATGAATAACTAAGGAGAGAACATGATCGTCCGCACCTGGCACGGTTGCGTGCCTGTGCAGCACGCGGCGGGTTTTGCAAAGCATCTGGAGATAACCGGTGTGCAGCATGCCAGAACAACTGAGGGAAACCTGGCAGCAAAGGTTCGTTGTGAGCAGCATGGGGAGTACGCACATTTTTTCCTGGCCACATGGTGGCAGGATTTAACGGCGATCAAGGCATTTGCGGGTGAACATTATCAGGTGGCGGTGACGTATCCTGATGATGAGCAGTTTGCGCTGATTTCCGACCCGTACGTTTTTCAGTTTGAAGTGAATGCGGTGGGCGAGTTGTAAGAGCAAAGGGGCGGTAGCGCCCCCGGATTTTTACAGGAACTGCTTACCGTGAGTGATTTCAGTCAGCGGCTCATTGATGGTAAAAATCTTATAGCGTACGTTTTTCGCACCCATCGATTCTGCACGCGGAACATGCATTTCCAGGTAGCGACGGGCGGAGGCTTCGTCGGCAAATTTATACAATCCACCGGCTTCGCCCGTTTCGAGGTTTTCAGTCCAGATTTTGGCGATAAAGCCCGGCTCCTGGGTAATGCTGTGTGCAAGCTCCTGCGCATTGGCGGTGAGGGCATCACCCAGGTACTCGGCAGGGAAAGAGAAATCAAATTGCAAAATGACTGACATAAACACATCCTTTTTTTCCATTTTCCAGCTTCCTTTATAACAAAATTTAGCCGATCGCTGCCAGGCTTTACCCGCGCATCAGCGTTTTTTGCACGCCGTGCAGCAGCCAGTCAAGCACAATAGCCAGCAGGCAAATCAGGACCGCGCCGCAAATCAGCATGCGGATATCGCTGCCGCTGATACCGTTAAGCAGCAACAGTCCCAGCCCGCCTGCGCCAATAACGGCGGCAATGGCCATGACACCAATGTTCATCACCACCGCAGTGCGGATACCGCCAAAAATCACCGGTAATGCCAGCGGAATTTCTACCCAGCGCAGGCGCTGCCAGAACGTCATGCCGATACCGCGTCCGGCTTCGCGCAGCTCTGGCGGCAGATTGTCGATGGCGGTGAAGGTATTGCGCACAATGGGCAGCAGGGAGTAGAGAAAGACCGCAGTGATGGCAGGCAGCGCGCCAATACCGTGACCGATCAGCGAAAACAGTGGAATCATCAGGCCGAATAGCGCAATGGACGGAATGGTCAGTACCAGCGTAGCCACACTGAGTACCGGGCCTGAAAGCCACTTATGGCGCACAATCAACACCCCCAACGGCACGCCGACCAGGATGGCGCAGCCCACGGCAACAGCCACCAGCATCAGGTGCTGTAGCGTCAGCATGGCCAGATAACCTGCGTTATCCAGCATGTAGTTAATCGTCTCCATTATCACTCCTTACAGCAGACCTTTCTGTTTGAGGAAATCGCGCGCGACCTGCTGCGGCGTCTGGTGATCGATATCCACTTTGGCATTAAGCGTGGTTATGACCTCGTTATTGAGAAGGCTTGTGAGCGTGTCAAACGCCTGCTCAAGGCCAGGGTTGGCATCCAGCGTATCTTTACGTACAACGGGCGTGACAGCGTAACCTGGGAAAAAGCCCTTATCGTCTTCCAGCACTTTAAGGTCAAAGCCTTTCACGCGCCCGTCGGTGGTATAGATAAGACCGGCATCAACAAAGCCGTCGCGAATCGCGTTATACACAAGCCCTGGGTCCATCTGGCGGATTTGCGGGCGGTCCAGCGGCATGTTGTAGGCCTGCTGCAGCGGCTTCATGCCGTCGCTACGCCCGGCAAATTCCAGATCCAGTCCCAGCAGCCAGTTATTGTCCGGGTCGGTCTGACGGATATGCTCAATTTTTGCCACCATTTGCGACATCGTGCTGATGTGCTCGGCGTCGGCGCGCTTGCGCTGCATGGCGAAGGCGTAGGTGTTGTTCATGTCCGCAGGCTTAAGCCATACCAGACCAAGGCGGGCATCGAGGCGTTTTACCGTGTCGTAAGACTCCTGCGGCGTCATGCGTTTTTTAATATGATTGAAGATAATGAGTGAGGTGCCGGTGTATTCCCACGTCATGTCAATTTGTTTGTTAATCATGGCATTACGTGAGATGACGGTGGCAATGTTGGTTTGTGCCTCAACCTGAAATCCCTTTTTTTGCAGATACAGCACCGTCAGTGCTGACAGAATATGCTGCTCCGTAAAGCTCTTGGTTGCCAGCACCAGAGGGGCAGCCTGTACGCTGGTGCCCAGCAGCGCTATAACCGCCGCCGCTGCACACAGCAGGTTTTTTAGTGTCAAAACGACCTCCTGTTAAGCCAGATGTGGGCTCAGCCAGCGTCCAAGTGCGGCGAGCAGCATATCGAGAATTAAGGCGATCAGCGCTGTTGCGGTGGCCCCCAGGATAAGCGTCGGGAAGTCGTTAAGGTAAATCCCCGGAAAAATCATTTCACCATAGCTGCTGGCACCAATCAGAAAAGCCAGCGGTGCAGTGCCGACGTTAATGGCAGTGGCAATGCGTATACCTGACAGAATGACCGGCCAGGCAGCCGGCAGTTCCACTTGCCACAGGCGTTGAATGCGGGTCATACCGATGCCTTTGGCCGCTTCAATCAGCGGTGGCGGCACCGAACACAACCCGGCAAAAGTATTACGGACAATCGGCAGCAGCGAGGCGAGAAAAAGCGCGATAATGGCCGGTTTGTCGCCAATACCAATCAATACCATCGCCAGTGCCAGCACCGCCAGCGGCGGTAACGTGTTGCCGATATTGAAAATCTGCATGACGTACTCGGCCCAGCGGCGCGCAAAAGGGCGACTTAATACAATACCGCTGGGTATGCCGACCAGCAGCGCCAGCGTCAGCGAACTGAAGACCAGAATCATGTGCTGCTGGCCGAGATAAATCAGGTCAACTTTACGCGCGCTGATCGTTTGCGGCCCCACGCCCCAGACCACCAGGGTGAGCACCACCAGCAGCGCCAGAATGCCCAGCACGGCACGCTTTGCGAAAGTCAGATGCATGCTATTTCTCCCGGTTTGTTGGTAAAACGTAGAAAGAAAAAAGCGGCATCATGCCGCATTGTCGTTATGCCTGAAGTTGTGGCTGCTTGTTGAGCTATAGCAACGTAACGGCACAAGCGCCAGTTTTGAGCGTCATTAGCGGGTCAGATTTGTTCAGAAAATCATGGGCCTGGCCTGTGGTGGCCTGCGCAGGGCGCGCGGTGGCAGAATATTCTCAAAGCAGAGATTTTTATGTGACAATGTCACTTTTGATGGTGACAAAAAAGCCAGCCCTGAGGCTGGCCTGTGGATTAGCGATACAATTTATACTGCGCGACCGGGAGCGTCAGGGCATGTTGCCAGTCGTTGAGCGTTAACTGCGCCAGCTCGCCCAGTGCCTGCCAGAACGGATGCTGTGCACCATCAACAAACTGCTCCAGAAAGCGTGCTGACCACGGAAACAGATGCAAGGCCAGCAGCTCGTCGAGCGCCTGCTCGCGGCCTTCACTGGCAAGCCAGGCGGCGAGCATCAGCAGGGTGCCGAACTGATCTTCCGGCTCATTCATCTCGCTGTTATGGGCGATGCCGTTTTGCTGCATCCAGCCACGTAGCGCCAGCGTCGAGTCACCAAACAACACATTTTCGCGATCCAGCCAGACCGAGCCCCAGGGCGGCGCAGGCAGTGCGTAGGGGCCAATGAACAGGCGTTGCCAGGCTTGCTCCAGCGTTTCAGTGTCAGATTCACGAGCCATTTCTTGAGCAAGTAGGCTCAGCTTGTCACTTGCCACCGGCCACTGGGTTTCCCAACCAGGCTGGCGCAACATAGCAACCAGAGGGGCGGCGGCCTCGCTGCCCGGCTCGTAATAAAACAGTGCGCCCAGCACGCGGCCAGTAAGCTCAATCGTCGTTAGTTTTGTTGTCACATCATTACTCATTGCGTTTCCTTCATATCAGCCGCCAGCAGATAGCGCCTGGCGACCTGAAATCAAAATCGGTTGTAGCACGCGCCATTGCAGGCATGTGTGCTATGCACTCTGGCGTTGCTGAGTCGGTAACCCGCTTATGGGTAGTATAACGGCTCTGTCTGCGCCGGACAGGCGTGTCCCATGCTGCTACAGATAGTTGCATTGTGGCACGAATCAGCATCAGACCTTCTCAATCTCCACCAGGTTTGAGTGCTGCGGGTTGCCTTTGGCCAGCGGTGAAGGCCGCAGCGTGGTGAGGGTGTTCACACAGCCGCCTTTGTCGATACGGTCACCGTCCATTCTGACATCGTGCCAGGCGCCCTGGCCCATGGCCGTGACGCCGGGCATGATACGCGGTGTCACTTTCGCTGCCAGCCGCACCTCGCCGCGGTGGTTAAACACCCGCACGGTATCGCCGTTGCTGATGCCGCGCTGGGCGGCATCAACCGGATTAAGCCAGACTTCCTGCGGGCAGGCGGCGTTGAGAACATCAATATTGGCGTAGGTGGAATGGGTACGTGCCTTGTAGTGAAAGCCGAACATTTGCAGCGGGAAGCGGCTGCGCTCCGGCGACTCCCAGCTTTCAAAGCCCGGAGCGTAAACCGGCAGAGCACTTATCATGTCGTCTTTTTCCAGCTGCCAGCTAGCTGCAATCTGCGCCAGTCGCTCGGAGTAGATTTCAATCTTGCCTGACGGCGTTTTCAATGGGTTGGCCTGCGGGTCGTCACGAAAGGCTTTATAGGCAACGAAATGGCCGTTCGGGTCTTTACGCTTGTAAATCCCCATCTGGCGAAGCGCCTCAAAGGAGGGCAATGCGGGATCCCGGGCCTGCATGGTGGCGTAGAGATGTTCAAGCCATTCGCGCTGGCTGCGGCCTTCGGTAAAGGCCTGGAATACATCCGGCCCCAGGCGTTTTGCCACATCGCTCAGAATGTCATAGACAGGGCGGCGCTCAAACTTCGGCGCGGTGGCAGGTTGGCTGAAAATCAGATAACCCATGTTGCCGGCGTAGTCGTTTGGAATAATGTCTTCCTGTTCCACAGTCATCAAATCAGGCAGCAGCAGGTCAGCGTATTTCGCCGAGGAGGTCATAAAGTTGTCGATGACCACAATGGTTTCGCACAGGCTGTCGTCCTGCAAAATATCGTGAGTGCGGTTGATGTCTGAATGCTGATTGACCAGCGTGTTGCCAGCATAGTTCCAGATAAACTTGATGGGTACATCGAGCTTTTCTTTACCGCGCACGCCGTCGCGTGTGTGGGTCATCTCCTGGGCGCGGGTAATGGCATCAGTCCAGGTGAACACCGAAATGGCCGTCTTAACCGGGTTTTCAAGTACCGGCATGCGCTCAATGGTGATGGTATACGTAGACTCACGCGCGCCGCTGTTGCCGCCGTTTATGCCAACGTTGCCGGTGAGAATGGGCAGCATGGCGATAGCGCGTGCGGTTTGCTCACCGTTAGCGTGGCGCTGTGGACCCCAGCCCTGGCAAATGTAGGCAGGCTTCGCGTCACCGATTTCACGCGCCAGTTTGATAATACGATCAGCGGGAATGCCGGTTATCTGCGCGGCCCACTGCGGCGTTTTTGCTACGCCGTCGTCGCCCTGGCCGAGAATGTAGGCTTTATAGTGCCCGTTGGTCGGGGCGCCTGCGGGCAGGGTTGTTTCGTCGTAACCGACACAGTATTTATCCAGAAACGGCTGGTTGACCTTATTTTCCGTAATCAGTACCCAGGCAATGCCAGCAACCAGTGCGGCATCGGTGCCGGGACGAATAGGGATCCACTCGTCTTCGCGCCCGGCGGCGGTGTCGGTATAGCGAGGATCGATAACGATCATGCGTGCATTCGAGCGCTCGCGCGCCTGCTCAAGGTACCAGGTAATACCGCCGCCGCTCATGCGGGTTTCTGCCGGGTTATTGCCGAACATCACTACCAGCTGGCTGTTTTCAATATCCGAGGTGCTGTTGCCGTCGTTGCTGCCGTAGGTGTAGGGCATCGCGCAGGCAATTTGCGCGGTGCTGTAGGTGCCGTAATGGCTGAGGAAACCGCCATAGCAGTTCATCAGCCTGGCGACCAGAGAGGCGTAAGGCGAGGAGCGGGTGATGTTGCCGCCGACAATACCGGAAGAGTAGTTGAGATACACAGCTTCGTTGCCGTATTGCTCCACGGTGTGTTTAAGCCGTGAGGCCAGCGTGTCCAGCGCCTCGTCCCAGGAAATGCGCTCGAATTTCCCTTCACCGCGCTTGCCCACGCGCTTCATGGGATAGTTAAGCCGTTGCGGATGATTAATTCGTCTGCGGATGGAGCGCCCGCGCAGACAGGCGCGCACCTGATGATTGCCGTAGCTGTCATCACCCGTATTGTCTGTTTCCACCCGCCAGACTTCATCGTCACGTACATGCAGGCGCAGTGCGCAGCGGCTGCCACAGTTCACCGAACAGGCGCCCCAGACTACGCGGCTGTCTGCAGGCGCGAGTGCGTTTGCCACGCCAGCGGCAGCCTTTTTAACCGTAAACGGCAAAGCAATGCCGCCAGCAGCCAGTGCCAGAGCGCCCAGCGCCGATGATTTGACCAGAGTACGACGGCTGATGCCGTCAGGATGAGATAACGTTGACATAGCTCGCTCCCTGGCATTCCTTCACTGAGAAGGTGCCTGTTTTTAGTATCAGAGTAAGGCGGGACAGACAGAGTACAGGATGCGAAGTGTTACCCACTTTGGAGTAAAAAATGTTAATGCCGGTCAAGGTTGAGCGAAATTGAGGAGTAAAAGCAGGGCGCCTGCGCGCCCCGGAAGGATCACTGCTGTGGCTCAGGCGTGCCTGCGTCGCTGGAGCTTTCACCGCTCACCGGGTAGTTGCCGCTGGTGGTGCGCGTATAGAGAATTTTTTGCGTATCGTTAGCACAATGCCCAACAACCTGGGCGTCGGGCTGGTTTGCCTGATCGTTAGGTACAATACTGAGCGTAAAGCCGGATTCTGGCACACCATTCTGGATGATGCGCTGTTCAATCTGCGACTTCACTCTTTCACATGAATTCTGTTCAGCTATGGCCGGAACGGCGGCCAGGCACAGCACTACGCCAGTCCAGAGGGAGTGTTTCATTATCGCTTCCTTATGTTAAGCGTGACATAAAAGCATAGCAGACGGGGTGTAAATTATTGTATTTAACGCATATCATGGCGGGCCACTTCGCAAAGGATGAGAGTCATAGCCGTGAAGACTGCATGTTTATCAGGCCTGGCGCTGATGAGCGGGCTGGTGTTAAGTGCCTGTGATAACGATGCTCGTGAGTCGGTCGCCTACACCCCGGAGATGGCAAGCTTTGCCAACGAGTTTGATTTTGATCCACTGCGCGGGCCGGTCAGGCAATTTCGCCAGATGTTGCTTAACCAAAACGGTGAAGTCAGAAAAATGGTGACCGGTATCCTTAACACTGAAGGGTGCTTCGAGGCGCTTGAATTTCATGACATTGATAACAATACCGGCGCGGCGCTGGTGCGTGAGCGTGATGCTTTGCTTGATGCGTTTACCAAAGAGCCACGCATTCATCTTAACGGACACTGCCAGCTTGCTCAGTTGCCTGCCGCGGGGCTGATGTATGAAACCGATTCACGCGGTTTTGTGACCGGCGCAAAGAGCGCTGAGGTAAACGTGTCATATCGTTATGACAGCGACGGTTACCCGCTAGGCAAAATTACCTCTACCGGTGGCGATACCTTTACGGTGAGCGCCAGCGCGACGCAGTGGGATAAAAAGCTCAACGGGCAGGTGATTAACGCGCTGAATGGCAAAACGGTTACTACCGTGCGCCAGTCCTGCGAGTACGACGCGCGCCACAATCCGCTCAGCTGTCAGCTTGAAGTGCGCAACACCAGCGCGAAGCCGCCGACCGTCGCACACTATTCCATCAAAAATAATATCGAGTACTACTGATACACACCGCTGCAGCGCGTTAACTACTGCGCCGTGGGCTTGAGCAAATTGCCGTCGGGTGCCTTGTGTCCGGCCAGATACTGGTGCTGGAAAATGCACATACGGATAGTATTGCGATACTCGCCGTTGATGAAGAACTCGTGAATAAGTTCGCCTTCCACCATAAACCCCAGCTTTTCGTAGATGTGAATCGCCTTCGCGTTCTCTTTATCAACAATCAGATACAGTTTATAGAGATTGAGCACGGTAAAGCCGTAATCCATCGCAAGCCTGGCTGCGCTGGAAGCCAGGCCTTTGCCCTGGTGCTCCGGCGAAATGATTATCTGGAATTCGGCACGGCGGTGAATGTGGTTGATTTCGACCAGTTCTACCAGGCCCGCGTTTTCACCATTGCATTCCACTACAAAACGGCGCTCGCTCTGGTCGTGGATGTGCTTATCATAAAGGTCTGACAGCTCCACAAAGGCCTCGTAAGGCTCTTCAAACCAGTAACGCATCACACTGGCGTTATTGTCGAGTTGGTGAACAAAACGCAGGTCCTCTCGCTCAAGAGGGCGTAGCCTGACGTCAGGATGAGCCATAAAAAATCCTCAGAGAGAAACGGCCCCGGACGGGGCCATGAGATCACGGGGCGAGTATGGGACGGCCAGTGCGTCTGTCGAGGCAGCGCTCGGTGTTGGCTTCCCAGTAGACATTCACGTTAGCGCTTTTCAGGCAGTTGTCGCGCAGGTCATACGCGGCGTCGGTTTTGTCCCACTCTTTTTCTGTGCGACGGTTAACCTTCTGGCGCAGCGTGCGGGTGTTGCTCCACTGCTCTTTATCCATCTCCGCGCGCTGGCGACTGCTGGCATTGTCGCCGGACTCGATGATCAATTTGTTGGTCTGTGCTGTGACTGGCGCGCTCAGTACGGCGGCAGTAGAAAATGCCAGTGGCAGGAGCACCAGCGCCAGACGGTTACGTAGCGTCGTCATAATGATTTCCTTATTGAATGCAATGCCGGGATTTTAGCGCATTTCGCTACACCGGCGCACCCACTGCGTCAATATTCAGACCTAATTGAGATTGTTAAACCCGCAACCGATGAGGCTCTACTGCGTATAGCCGCGCAACCTGCCTTACTCCTGAGTAAACCAGTCGCTGTTTTCCTGGTGAATTATCAGAATTGCTTCGCGTATGTCATGCAGGTGGTGAAGCATCGCGGCATCGGCTGCCGTGGTGTCGCGCTGGACCAGTGCGTTAAAAATCGCGTTATGTTGCTCCAGGAGCACGTTGGGCGTAGTGAGGTGGCCCGGATTGATATAGCGCACCCTGTCCATTGCAGCCTTAATGTTTTCAACCGTATCCCATGCCAGCCTGCAGTCTGCAATCTGTGCCAGCAGTTGGTGGAACTCGTTGTCGAGTACGAAGAAGTCATTAGGCTGGTGGCGTTCTACCGCGCTGCGCTGCTGCTGGATGTTTTGCTCCAGGCGCCACAATTTGCTGTCATCAACGCGTGATATTGCGCGGCGCACGACGGCGCGCTCAATGGCTTCACGCACGAAACAGCCGTTAATCACCTGATGGATGGAGATCTTGTTAACGTAGCTGCCGCGCTGAGGAAGAATCTGAATAAAGCCGTTCTCGGCCAGTTTGATGAAGGCTTCGCGCACCGGTTGGCGGGAAACCTCAAAGCGCACCGATACTTCTTTTTCCGAAAGCAGTGTTCCCGGTGCAATATGGCACTCCACGATATCCTTGCGCAGAATGTGATAAATTTGCTGATTGACGGGCTGACTGGCATTAAGCGTATCGGCGGCCATAAAATTTGCCTGGTAAGGGGTAACTGGTTAATTTTACCACCTTTTTTAACAGCAGCCCATCCCGCAGAGCCGAATGGGCGTGCCAATTATTGCTGTCTGTGTACGCTAAGCCCGGCAAAGCTCTGGCTGACCGGCATCATTTCTAACGTATTGATATTCACATGGGCGGGCAGAGTTGCCACCCACCATACGGCTTCCGTCACGTCTTCGGCGGTCAGGGCGTTGCTGTCTTTGTAGGTTTGCTCCACTTTGCCTTCGTCGCCTTTAAAGCGCACGTTTGAGAACTCGGTTCCGCCCACAAGCCCAGGTTCTATATCGGTGACGCGAAGCCGGGTGCCGTGCAAATCGGTACGCAGGTTCAGACTGAACTGGCGCACAAAAGCCTTGGTTGCGCCGTATACGTTGCCGCCGGAATAGGGCCAACTGCCCGCCGTTGAGCCCATATTAATAATGTGGCCACGGTTGCGCTCCACCATGCCGGGCAGCACGGCGCGGGTCATATACACCAGCCCTTTGTTGTTGGTGTCAATCATGGTTTCCCAGTCATCAACATTCGCGCGGTGCGCTGGCTCCAGGCCCAGTGCCAGACCTGCGTTATTGACCAGCACGTCAATATCGCGCCACTGAGCCGGTAATGCGGCGATAGCTTCCTCAACGGCGGCGCGGTTGCGCACATCAAGCTCTATGGGATAAAGCGCATCGCCCAGCTCATCTTTAAGCTCAAGCAGGCGCGCCTGACGGCGGCCAGTGGCAATCACTTTGTGGCCGTTTTTAATAAAGCGGCGGGCGATAGCCTCACCAAAACCTGCGGTAGCACCTGTAACCAGAATTATCATCTCACTGTTCCTCAATGATTTTTGATTGTTGTCATACCTTAGCACGTGAGCGGTCCTTCAGGCGCCTGGCAGCGGTGAAATCATTGCTCTGTACTAAGGAGCCGCATAAGCTTACGTCATGATGCCCGTGTTCCTGGAGAGAAAATGGCCGTTGAAAATCCTTTTAATCAGGTAAGCCTGCTGCCTTATCAGGCACCACGCTTTGATGTGATTACCGTTGCACATTATCGCCCGGCGTTTGATGAAGCGGTGCGCATCAAACGCGAGGAGTTGACTGCCATTGTGCAAAACGATGCGCCTCCCAACTTTGACAATACCTGCCTTGCGCTGGAGCGCAGCGGGCAGATGCTTTCTCGGGTCACCAGCGTCTTTTTTGCCATGGCATCAGCACACACCAGCGATGAGATTCAGGCACTGGATGAGGCGTTTTCCGGCGAACTGGCGCAGCTTAGTGATGATATTTATCTTAACGAGCGGCTATTCGCGCGCATTGATGCGCTCTGGAACCAGCGTGACACGCTCGCGCTGGACAATGAGTCCCGGCGTTTGCTCCAGGTGATGCACCAGCGGTTTGTACTGGCTGGAGCCAGACTGAATGCAGAGCAGAAGGCGCGGCTGAAAGCGCTTAATCAGGACGCGGCGCGCCTGGCGAGCCAGTTCAGTAGCCGCCTGCTGGCGGCCACCAAAGCGGGCGGATTGGTGGTGGAGTCTCGCGAGCAGCTCGATGGGTTGAGCGAGGCGGAGATTGCCATCGCCGCACGCGCCGCGCAGGAAAAGGGGCTGGAAGGGCGTTATTTGCTGGGCTTACTCAACACTACGCAGCAGCCTGCACTGCAAAGCCTGGCGAATCGCCAGACGCGCGAAAACCTGTTTCACGCGGCCTGGTCGCGCTGTGAAAAGCAGGATGCCAACGACACCCGCGATATCGTGACTCGTCTTGCCAGCCTGCGTGCCGAGCAGGCGCAGTTGCTGGGGTTTGCGGATTACGCCAGCTGGAGCATTGCCGATCAGATGGCACAAACGCCGCAGGCGGCGCTCGATTTTATGCGCAATATTGTCCCTGCGGCCACCAAACGGGCCAGGCGTGAGCAGGAAGACATTGCACAGCGGCTACGGGCGCAGCACAGTGGGGCGCAGGTACAGGCCTGGGACTGGAACTTCTATGCCGGGCAGGTAAAGTCAGAACGCTATAGTTTTGATGAAAAGGCAGTGCGTCCTTATTTCGCGCTCAATAACGTGCTGGATCGCGGCGTATTTTATGCCGCCAGTGCGCTGTTTGGTCTGACGTTTATTGAGCGTTTTGATATTCCGGTTTATCACGATGACGTGCGCGTCTGGGAAATTTTTGATAACGACGGGCGCGGTCTGGCGCTGTTCTATGGCGATTTCTTTGCCCGCGACAGCAAAGGTGGTGGCGCCTGGATGGGCAATTTTGTCGAGCAGTCCACATTGCTGGCGCAGTCGCCGGTTATTTACAATGTGTGCAACTACCAGAAACCGCAGCCTGGCGAACCGGCGCTGCTGTCCTGGGATGAAACCATCACGCTGTTTCACGAATTCGGCCACGCGCTGCACGGTCTTTTTGCCTGCCAGCGTTACGCCACGCTCTCAGGCACCAACACGCCGCGGGACTTTGTTGAGTTTCCGTCGCAAATTAACGAGCACTGGGCAAGCCACCCTGAGGTCTTCGCCAACTATGCACGCCACGTTGAGAGTGGTGAACCGATGCCTGAGGCGTTACGTGCGAAGCTGTTTCGTGCCACGCGCTTTAATAAAGGCTACGACATGACCGAGTTGCTGAGCGCAGCGCTGCTGGACATGCACTGGCACAGCCTGCACGTGGGTGAGTCGGTCGTGGACGTTAATGCCTTTGAAGCGGCGGCGCTGGCACAGGAAAGCGTGGCCATTGAGGCCATACCGCCGCGTTATCGCAGTAGCTATTTTGCCCATATCTTCGGCGGCGGTTACGCAGCGGGGTATTACGCTTATCTCTGGACCCAGATGCTGGCCGACGATGGTTTTAAATGGTTTGAGGAGCAGGGCGGTTTAAGTCGCGAAAACGGCGAGCGGTTCCGTGAGGAGATTTTGTCACGTGGCAACAGCAGCGAATTGTCGGCACTGTATCGGAACTGGCGCGGTCATGACCCACTTATCGAGCCGATGCTGGAAAATCGCGGTCTGACAGACGAGTAAATGAAAAGCAGGGCGTGAAGTCTATACCGGGCACTCAGTGGCCCGGTTTTTTATCAAAAGAGCAAGCAAGCGTAATTTTATTATTTTAATTCATTCTTTACTTGTAAAAAAACACCGCCTTTTTGACAGGGCACGCTGCGATTTAATTGTCAGTGCGTCCAGGAATAACAGTAAAAGTTTACTGGCGCGTAAAGTAATTCATTTGTTCTGAAACAGCGCCGGAATTATTTCCCCTGTTTAATGTATTGTTTTTATTCTCTATGCCTGCGAACGCACATCGCCTATATTTCATCATGGTGAGTATGAACTTATCTGCTCGAATCACGTTAGGGAGAAAAAATGAAATTTGCGATTGGCTGCGCCATGTCAATGTTAAGTTTTGCTGCGCTGGCAGCGCCGGAGGGAACGCTCAGTGTCCATATTCTCAACCAGCAAACCGGGCTGCCTTCACCGGGTGTTACGGTAACGCTGGAAAAAAACAGTAATGGCAAATGGAGTGCTGTTGCAGAGTCAAAAACCGACAGCGATGGCCGGATTAAATCGCTCTATCCTGCTGCGGCTGATATGAATCCAGGGGTTTATAAGGTGACTTTTCATACTGGCGATTATTTTAACGCTGAGGGTAAAAAGACCTTCTTCCCGGAAGTACCGGTGATATTTAGTGTGACGGAAAAAAATCAGAAGCTACATATTCCATTACTGCTAAGCCAGTACGGATATTCAACGTACCGGGGCAGTTGATTCATAAGCCCCAGGGCGACGGGCATATCACATTATAAGGAACGCCTGATGAGTACATTTACGATTGATGTGCTGGCTATACAGTGTGGTGTTTCTACGGCGAATTTACGTGCCTGGCAGCGCTGTGGCCTGATTGAACCAAAATGCGATGCCCAGGGGCATCGCTATTACGATTTCACACACGTAACGCACGTCACGCAGATTGTGCGGGCACTTGCGAACGGTATTGCACTGGGCAATGTGGCAGAACATTTACAGGGAAGTGAAACATGCAGTTGCGCAGGCTGGCAGGAGGTGCAGGCGTTGCTGCTTGAAAACTGCAGGACTGACACGCCAGGTGGGCTACGCGACAGCCTCTGGCGATTGGGGCGCGAGCTGCCGCCGAGTTTGCTGGTAAACCAGGTCATTCGTCCGCTACGACAGAGGCTACTGGCAGACAAGAGCGTGCAGGCAAGCCTGTGGCGCATCCGTCTTGATAGTGCGTTAACGGAATACGCAACCCGTGTCGTTGCGGCCAGTCGCAAGCGCCCAGGTGGTACCCTCCTGATTCTGGGGATGAACCTGCTGGATAGCCTGGAGCCGTGGCTTGAAGCAATACGTTATGGTGCAGAAGGCCTGCGTCTGGAAGTGCTGGCCGGAGCCATTGCGTTACCGCCGCTCACCGCCGGGATGTATGAACATATTATTGTCTGGAATGATATACCGCTGAGCCCGCAACAGGCCGTGCTATTTCGCGCCTGGCAGCAGGAAGGTTTACCTGTCATTGCTGCCGGAAGTAGTAAAGTCCAGACGTTACAGCCGCAGACGTAAATGCCACGACAACAATGAAAGACGTTATCTGAAAATATCCGGCCCGGTATTAAAACCGGGCTGGGTTAATTACGGTGATTTTTTTGCGCACAAAAAGGCGGTAATAAATCGTATTTTTATGCGCTAGCGGATTTGACCGCGTGGTGAGGTGCTGTGTTTAAGCGTGTCACCGTTATTTTCTGGCTAACCAAAGCATTGTTATTTTTTCACCGGGCATACAACCTGATTGTGACTGCACAAGAGTAAATGCCTGCCGGACACCGGGTGACAAGACACATCCAGTGCGGCAATCATCATGATTAATTAATTTACGTGGTTAATTTTTTATTTGTTTTGTGGTTTTGATATTTAATGCGCCATTTGATTGCTGCAACGAATAATGGCACATAAGGCGAATATCCTTAATGGTGTGAAATTATATTCTTGGGTTTTACCTTCCTGCGGTTTTAATTATGAAATTTGATAAATCATTATCCGTGCCGGTTGTACTGCTGGCGATGGCGAGTTTGTTTTTTCCCTTTCTGGCCGATATAAAAACCCCGCTGGTACACGGCCTGCTGGTTAAATGCATAGAAGATGTGCAGTCCCTCTGGCTGCTGTTTGCCGCACTGTTTACGGTCAGTTACATGAAGCCTTTTACCCTGGAGCAGGGGCCAAAACAGTTCTGGTTGTGGTCGGTGGTGTGGTGGCTAACGCTGTTTGGCCGCGGCATCAGCTGGGGACGCGATTTTTTCCCGGAAGGCCCGCGCGGGTTGTTTCGTGCTATTTCCATTGTGCTTATTGCGCTACTGGTTCTGTACCCGCTGTGCTCTGCGGCACTACGTCGCGAACTGGCATCACGCCTGCGTAGCGAAACGCTGCCGCTATGGGGCGTCGCGCTGGTGGTGGTGTCGTTTCTGATTGCCGATGCCGTTGAGCACCATCGTGCGATTGCTCCGTTGTTTTTGCATGCGGCGAACTACCAGGATTTGATTGAAGAGCTGTATGAAATTCCCTTTATGGTTGGGTTGTATGGGATTGCGCTTGGCATCATGCGACGGGATAAATACGCCCTCGAAGAGGGCGTGACCCTAACCGTGTGACAAAGAGAGGCGGCAAGGTTTATTTGTCGCCCAGCATCGCCTTAAGCTGCTCGTCATCGGGCAGACCGACAACCTGCTGTAGCTCGCGCTTTGCGTTAAGGTAATAGATAGCGGGCGTGGCGTTAGCCCCCAGGTCATCCATTA
Source organism: Enterobacteriaceae bacterium 4M9 (assembly GCA_010092695.1). Lineage (GTDB taxonomy): Bacteria > Pseudomonadota > Gammaproteobacteria > Enterobacterales > Enterobacteriaceae > Tenebrionibacter. Next base: position 2,431,039 of record JAADJJ010000001.1, read on the forward strand.
GCTTCTGATTAAGCTGAATTTCATCCCAGACCGCTTTTTCGGTTGAGGCCGGAAAAGGGGGCACCGTTTTCCCGTTAGATGCCTCATAGTGTTGCCAGGCTTCTGCGGGGTTTTTGGCGCTGAGAATTGCCGCTGCATAGCGTCCGCTTTCGGGTTTAATCACGCCAACCAGCAGCGTGCGCATCTGGACTTTGCCAGAACTCACCCACGGTTGCGCCATTTGCCAGAATTTTTTGCAATACGGGCAGAATGGGTCAGCAAACACCACCAGCGTGCGCGGTGCGTCGGCACGTCCTTCTTTAATGGCGGGCGTTTTTAGCAGGCGCTCCCACATCTTACGGCCTTCTGGCGCATACAGTTCATTCTGGAACAGCTTTTCGCTCAGGTTGTTGCCGTCCTCATCGTACATATAGCCGGAAATGGCGTGTTTACCGTCCGGTGTCAGATAGACAGCCACACCCATCCCCTGATAGCGGCCAAGCCAGCCCCGCAGACCACCGGGCGCGTCGAATGGTTTGATAATCTCAATACCCTGTTTCTCGATTTGTTTTACGGGCGCAGGGAGTTCATCAGCGGCAAGCGCGGCGAAAGGTAAGGTCAAGAACAAAGAGAGAGCGAGAGTTTTCACGCGGCAATCCTGTGGCGGGTTAAGAAGCGTTAAGCTTAACCGTACCTGCACTGGGGTGTACAGAAAGTACGATGTTGGTGTAACCCGCGCAACAACCAGCGTGAAGGGCACGTGTGGGTAAGGGACGGGCAAAAAAAAACGGCGCACGTCAGCGCCGAAAAGGGTTATTACAGGGATTGTTCAGGTAATCGTCATAATACTGGCACAAGTCCTGTGGTTTCACCTGGCCAGTAACGCGTTTTAAGATGTTTCTCGATCGCGGATTAATCGCGAGTTTGCACCCAGAACGCATGAATCAGACCAGGGATATAGCCCAGTAGCGTCAGGATAATGTTGAGCAGAAATGCCCAACCCAAACCTTTGGCGAGCAGTACGCCCAGTGGCGGGAGAATGATGGTAAATACGATGCGCCAGAATCCCATAACAGAACCTCCTTTAGTGTGAAAAACGAACAGTAAAGCGTAAGCATTTATAATCTGACGGCAGATTTTCACCGTCAAAACGCGTGTAACACCCACATTTGTCGATTAATTTTAGACGCAATACATCCGGCTGCGCTTTCCCGTTGTGCATGATTGTATTTTTCTGTCATCAGCCAGAGCGCCAAACCCCGATATCACGCGGCTTCGCGCATTTTCAGAATAAAATCCTGTAGCATTTTACCCGATAAAAAAGGCGGTTTTTAAGAATGTTCCTGGGCGTAAAAGGTGCCATTACAGGGGGGAGATGCGCAACATACGGTTGACGAAGCTCAAAATTTCAGGCCTTATGTAAAGAAATGTGTGATCAGAATCACTAATAATTGCCCCGGTGAAACACCGGTTTATTTGCAAGGGAGACCGACAGTACCTTCCCGCAGTGACTACCCCGAAACCTGCTACGCTTAAGCAGGAAAATCATAATAACTTCGACCCGCACGGGTCATTTGCCGGACGGCGCAGACGTAAGATCTGCATAGCGCATCATACTGCCAGGCATATCAATTTTTAGTCAGATAGCCTTTTACAGACCCGTCCTGAGTAAGTGTTAACGCAGAGGATGAATATGAAGTTAAGAAGGAAAAAGGTTAAACCCATCACACTGAGTGATGTGACGATTATCGACGATTCCAAACTACGTAAAGCTATCACCGGCGCCTCGCTCGGTAATGCAATGGAATGGTTCGATTTTGGTGTTTATGGATTTGTTGCTTATGCACTCGGCAAGGTCTTTTTCCCCGGCGCCGATCCCAGCGTGCAGATGATTGCCGCGTTGGGTACCTTCTCAGTTCCCTTTTTAATTCGTCCGCTGGGCGGGGTCTTTTTTGGCATGCTTGGCGATAAATATGGCCGTCAGCGCATCCTTGCCATCACGATTGTGATCATGTCGATAAGTACATTCTGTATTGGCCTGATCCCCTCTTATGAAACCATAGGTATCTGGGCGCCCGTGCTGCTGCTGCTGTGTAAAATGGCGCAGGGGTTCTCGGTTGGGGGCGAATACACCGGCGCGTCGATTTTTGTGGCGGAATATTCCCCGGATCGTAAACGCGGCTTTATGGGCAGCTGGCTGGACTTTGGCTCGATTGCGGGTTTTGTGCTGGGCGCGGGCGTAGTGGTGCTGCTTTCTACTCTCCTGGGTGAGGCGAACTTCCTCGAATGGGGCTGGCGTATTCCGTTCTTCCTGGCGCTCCCGCTGGGTGTCGTCGGGCTTTATCTGCGCCACGCGCTGGAAGAGACCCCGGCGTTCCAGCAGCACGTCGATAAGCTGGAGCAGGGCGACCGCGAAGGCTTACAGGATGGCCCTAAAGTCTCCTTTAAAGAGATTGCCACCAAACACTGGCGCAGTCTGCTGGCTTGTATCGGCCTGGTCATTGCCACCAACGTGACCTATTACATGCTGCTGACCTACATGCCGAGCTATCTGTCGCACAACCTGCACTACTCGGAAGACCACGGCGTACTCATTATCATCGCTATCATGATTGGTATGCTGTTTGTGCAGCCCGTAATGGGGCTTTTGAGTGACCGCTTCGGTCGCCGCCCGTTCATTATTTGCGGCAGTGTGGCGTTAATTCTGTTTGCCGTACCGGCCTTTAAGTTGATTAACAGCGACGTTATCGGCCTGATTTTTGCCGGTCTGCTGATTCTTGCAGTGATCCTTAACTCGTTCACCGGGGTCATGGCCGCCTCGCTGCCGGCGATGTTCCCGACCCACATTCGCTACAGTGCGCTGGCCAGTGCCTTTAACATCTCGGTACTGATTGCTGGTCTGACACCAACGCTTGCAGCATGGCTGGTGGAGAGCACACAGAACCTGATGATGCCAGGCTACTACCTGATGGTGATTGGTGTGATTGGCCTGATTACCGGTCTGTACATGAAAGAGACGGCCAACAAACCGCTCAAGGGAGCCACCCCTGCGGCATCAGACATCAATGAAGCGCGTGAAATCCTGCGTGAACATCACGACAACATTGAGCACAAAATTGAAGACCTTGATCGCGAAATTGCCGAGCTGGAAGCGAAGCGTAGAACGCTGGTAGACCAGCATCCGCGTATCAACGAGTAACCTGCCTTATTGCCCCGCCGTCCGGCGGGGCAACGCTATCGAATTCGGGTGTGCGCAAACTTGTCGCGAATGACGCCGTCGTAGAAACGGCCTTTTGAGACAACGGAAAGGAATGTGCGAAATAAATGCTCTGGCACGCCGCGATAGCGATAAACACTCCCTTCTTTGAACGCAATTTCAAGTTCAGCGGTGGCCGGGTCGTAGCCAATAGTAGCAATACGCGATGAGGTGACCGGGTGTTGAATCATGGCGTCTCCAGGCCACAGGCAAAAAGGAAGGCTCACCATAACGATACGCAACACTGGCGTACTGGCGCAACGTGAACCTGGAAAATTCACGCAAATTTCTGGCGCAGCTCGTCCTGAGGTTTACACTCTGAGTCTTATCTTTGGGAGGCTGGGTATGAAAGATTATCTCATCGTCGCTATGCTGACCGTTGTGGCAGGCTGGCGCTGGAGTTTACCGGTGATGGGTTTTTTTTGCGTCTGGAGCTTCTGGCGCCGTCGGTTGGTGCTGGGGTGCCTGAGTGCAGGACTTTTTATCTGGACGGCGGTGGCAGCCTGGCAGTTTGAAAAATATATGTAAGTGCCGCCGTAGCGGCACTGTCTACGCTTAATGAAGACCCAGACGAATCAGCTCAACGGGTTCGAACTGGCCGTCGCAGCCTGACACTTCCACGGTTTTTGTACGGCGCAATTGTTGTGCGCTTATGCCGTCGCCGTGGATGGCAGTGATAACGCCTGTCTGGCGCGAACCGTTCACCATTACCCGGCTGCCGGTGGTGATAGGGTTGCGGTTACGATCGTAAGTCATCATGGTAGTTTCTCCTCTGAATGGGGTAAAGCGCGTGAGGTGACCCCTATTTTGCGACTATTGGCACGGTAAATTTTGATCGCGATCACATGAAAACCAATTGTGTGATGAATGAGCCTGAGGCGGGATTTGGACAATAGCGCATTGCACTTGTTCTGATGGTGGCTGACGACAGGGGCTCTTATGATTATGCAAGGACGAGTGAGAGAGTAAAAATCCATGTTAAAGATGATGTTGGTTACCGCCCGCGACAGAGCGCGCCTGAGTGAGATTACCGCCGTGCTGGTGCGCTATGGTCTTCAGGATATCGTGCGGCTGCTGGGGTTGGCCCAGCTGGTGAATCGCCTTTCTGGTCGACGCGAAGAATATGAAAAACAGACCATGCCGGAGCGCCTGCGTCAGGCGCTGGAGGAGCTGGGACCCACATTTGTCAAACTCGGGCAGATTCTGGCGACGCGTACCGACCTGCTTGACCCAATGTGGACCGACGAGCTGGAAAAACTGCACAGCAATGCCACCACGTTGCCCTGGGAGGCGCTGGCCGGGCGCATTCATGCCGAGCTTGGTGATGCGCCGGAAAACGTCTTTGCTGAATTTTATCCTGAACCCATTGCCGCTGCGTCAATGGCGCAGGTGTATCGCGCCAGGCTACACGGTGGTGAAGATGTCATTATCAAGGTGCTGCGTCCAGGGCTTGAGAAAACCATCCGCGCCGACCTGCGACTTTTGACCTTTCTGGCTGAATCGCTGGAAGAGCAGAGCGAAACGCTGGCGCGCTATCATCCGCGCCGGGTCGTTCTGGCGCTGGCCACCGCACTTAACCATGAACTGGATTTAACACAAGAGGCACACAACTGCGAGTTAGTGGCGCAGAACTTTGCCGACCAGCCGCAGGTGAAAATACCGAAAATCTACTGGCAGTGGACCACGCCGCACCTGTTAGTGCAGGAGTTCTTGCCTGGCGTGACGCCAGAAAGCCCCCAGCAGTTGGCGGCAGAGGGTTTTGACGGGCCGACGCTGGCACGCGAAGGGGCAAAGGCCTTTATGCAGATGGTACTCGAACACTGCCTTTATCACGCCGATCCGCATCCAGGCAACGTCATGGCGCTGGTGGGTAACCGGGTGGCGTTTATCGATTTTGGAATGGTGGGACGCCTGAGCGAACGGCGACGTAACCAGTTGCTGCTGATGCTTGAGGCCCTCTCGCGCCGCCAGAGCGATGGCATCGTCAATGCGCTGATTGAATGGTCTGGCGATGAGGCTATTGATGTAACGCGCTTTGAGCTGGCGGCACAAAACTTCCTCGACAAGCAGGGCTCGGCACCAATGCAGTTGGGTAAAGCGTTGGTGGATTTGCTGGCGATGGTGCGCGAGTTTCAGCTTTCGCTGCCAAGCGACTTAACGCTGTTATTTAAGGCGCTTATCACTGCCGATGGTGTATTGCATCGCCTCGACCCGCAGTTTGATATTGTTGCCACACTGCGCCCGATGCTCACCCGTGTGCTGCTGCGCCGTTACCGGCCTATTGCCTCACGCCGACGTATGCTGGCGCTTGGTGCACAGGCGCTGGATGCGGGTGAGGAATTGCCACAAACGCTACGCCTGATGCTGCGCCGCCTCAAGCAGGGCAAACTGCGTGCGACGCTGGAAATCAACAACATGAGTCACCTGAGCCGGGCGCTGGAGCGTTCGGCTGTCACACTGGCGATAGCGGTAGTGACTGCGGCAATCGCGTTAGGCATTACGCCCTGGCTCATGGCAAGTAGCTGGCGCATCTGGGGTATTCCGGTGTTTCCGGTTCTGGGACTACTGTCGTGTGGGGCGGGGGTGTTTTTGCTGGCATTGCGGCTGCGACGTTAGCGCGGCAGCCGCAACCTCAATCAGGCTTTTTTATCGGCTTTTTCTGCGAGAATACGCAGATATTCGTTATTTTTAAACGCAATCATGATGAGTTCGAAAGACACGCGGCACATCACCAGCGCGAATACGGTGCCTAAAATACCGGCGAAAATATTGCCCTGAATAGTGCCAACAATGCCGCCCAGTAGAATGAGCACCATGGCAATCCAGTAAAAGATAACCAGTAGTTTTGGGGTAATAAGGGTGTCGAATCCCAGAAGTGATTTCATCGTCAATCTCCATATTAGTTGTGAGGCGGGAAGTGTAACAGAATGTATCATTCCTGAGAAAACAATAATGAAATACCCGGATGCCGATTTTGTTTAGCATTTGTTGATATCTGTTGCGATAGAGTCAACAACGTAAACAATAATGCCTGTAACAGGGCGTAAAATAATCAATACCGCCTGATTCTGGCGACGCAGGTGCGAGTTTGACCTTGTGTTGAGCCGCCGTAACCGCCAGAAAATCAGGGCTATCCATGCAAGCAATTTAAACCGTCAGGCAGGCTGGCGGTTTTTTTTTGCCACAATATCGCAGGCATAAAAAAGCCCGCTTACACGACCCGTGCAGCGGGCTACTCACTGGGTACAGGAAATAGAATTAATCGTCCCATTTATGGCTCATGTAAGCGGCGATAAATCCCGCAAAAACGATTGTTCCCAGTACCGCCATAAAAACATGCATATCACCGATCATAATGATACCTCCGGGATAATGGATAACCGCTTCTCACCATGATATTCAACGCTATGGCGAGTGTGTTTCACGGATTATTAACAATGTGAATATACGCTGGCAGGTGAATGCTGAGTACCAGACCAGGTGGTAAGACTTGTGGATATCGCCATTCAGGTTCTTTGTTAGCGCAAGAGCAGTATAAAAGATGGCGACTTAAATCGGCGTCGAATTATGTCAAGTTATCATAATGTTAATGTGAAATTCTTTCCGTAACCGCCTGGCCGTCCCCTGGGATGGGAATAAACGGCGATTTTGTGCAGTAAAGCGCCTGAAGTTACCTGCGTACGCAGGCGCTCCCTGCCTGTGGCCGTGGAATTAACGTAGCAGGAAGTGCCGGTCGGGTTGCATTTTGGCAGGAACGTTTTCAGCACCTACCATTTCACGCAGATCGATCTCCAGGTTGTTGCACAGGGCATCAAGCGGCAAGTCGTTATCTTCGGTGCCAAACGGATCTTCAAGCTCCTCGGCCAGGGTATCCAGCGAGATAAAGGTGTATGAGATAAACACCGACACAAACGGCGTCATGTAATGCAAATCGCCCACCAGCGCAAACGGGAGCATGATGCAAAAGCAGTACACGGTGCGGTGCAGGATCAGCGAATAGGCAAAGGGCAGCGGAGTGGTGGCGATGCGCTCACAGCCTGCGAGCAGCGCCGACAGCTCGTTAAGCTGATTGTTGAGGCTTGCCCACAGCAGGTCTGAAAGTTCCCCCTGCGCGCGGCGCTGTGCCAGCCACTCACCCATCAGCATCAGAATGGCGTTGCAAGGCGAATGTGCCTGTGCGACCTGTGCGGCGGTGTCTTTTGCCAGCCATTTCTCCAGCGTTTCCTGGACCGGGCGACGGCGTAGCGTCAGGCGCAGACAGTGGCTGAACGCCACCTGCAAATTTACCAGCACATCCCGTTCACTCAGCCGCAGGCTGCTGGTCTCACGCAGTAGCGAACGGTTGCTTATCATCAGCTGGCCCCACAGGATGCGCGCTTCATTAAAGCGCGCATAGCTCGCACTGTTGCGAAACCCCAGGAAAATAGCAATGGCGACACCCAGAATGCTAAACGGTGCCACAGTGAGGCGAATACCGAGCGTTTCATACCAGGGCAGAAAGAAAATCACCGCGATAGAAAGTAAAAAATTAAGCAGCAGGCGAGTATAGATTTTTGCCAGCACCGAACCGTGCCAGACAAACAAGCGGCGCAGCCAGTGCTCATGGGGACGTACAATCATGTCATCACATTTTTTTAACTAAAACGCAACGCATTAAACGCCATTGGCCGCTGGCCCGCAACCGCAAACTCAGACTTTTTTGCAATATGAATGTTTTTCATGGTCGATGAATTTTCCTCGTTTGCCGGTGCGGTGATGTCCGTGCGATCCTCATGTTATTCAGCCATCCAGATGGCTATTTAATTTATCAGCCGCACTATCACCTGGCGAAACTGCCGGGCATCAGCAGGAGAAAGAGAATGCAACGACAGCAGGCACCGTTTCGCGCCGACGTAGTGGGCAGTTTTTTACGCCCTGACAGTATCAAACAGGCCCGCGCGCAGTTTGCCGCCGGAGAGATTGACGCCGGACAACTGCGTCAGGTGGAAAACGCGGCTATCCGCGAGGCGGTGGCACTGCAGTGCGACTGTGGTTTGCATGTAGTGACCGATGGCGAATTTCGCCGTGCGTGGTGGCATTTCGATTTCTTCGACGGTTTGCAGGGCGTGGAGCGTTACGAAGCAGAGCAGGGCATTCAGTTTAATGGGGTACAGACCCGGGCGCACAGTGTTCGCGTGATTGGCAAACTGGGTTTTGGTAGTCACCCTATGCTTGAGGATTTCCGCTATCTGAAAAGCATCAGCGGCAGTGCGGTGGCAAAAATGACCATCCCCAGCCCCAGTGTGCTGCATTTTCGCGGCGGGCGTAGCGCGATTGATAAAAGTGTTTATCCGGATCTGAACGACTACTTTAACGACCTGGCGCAGACCTGGCGTGATGCCATTGCCGCATTTTACGCCGCAGGCTGCCGCTATCTGCAACTGGATGACACGGTCTGGGCCTATCTGTGCTCTGACGAACAGCGCCAACAGATTCGCGAGCGCGGTGACGACCCGGACGAACTGGCACAAACCTATGCCCGCGTGCTTAACCAGGCGCTGGAAGGTAAGCCGGACGATCTGACCATCGGGCTGCACGTGTGCCGCGGCAACTTCCGTTCAACCTGGATTTCAGAAGGCGGCTATGAGCCGGTGGCCGAGGTGCTGTTTGGCCGCGTCAACGTTGACGCTTTCTTCCTTGAGTACGACAACGATCGTTCCGGGGATTTCGCGCCGCTGCGCCACGTGCGTGCGGGCAAGCAGCAGGTGGTGCTGGGACTTATCACGACCAAAAATGGCGAGCTGGAAAATCCGCAGGGAGTGAAGGCCCGTTTGCAGGAAGCGTCGCAGTATGTGGACCTGAGCCAGATTTGCCTCAGCCCGCAGTGTGGGTTTGCCTCAACGGAAGAGGGCAATAGCCTGAGCGCGGCCCAGCAATGGGACAAGGTGCGCCTGGTCACGCAAATCGCCAGTGAAGTCTGGTAATTAATGTTCTTCAGCCGTGCGGGCTGTAGCAAACGGCCCGCAGCGCATTCCCATCAGCATGGTGCCATAAGCGCAACCGGTCACCACAATCAGCGACGCAAACAGCGTCCACGGCGGTAACCAGGTCAGTACATAACCGGTGAGTAGCGGGTTCAGCGCGCCGCCAAGCGTGCCCAGCGTCTGGGCCGAAAAGTAACTCGCCTTCAGTCCTGGCGGTGCGATATGGTCAAGCAGCATGTACTCTCCGGGGGCGTAAATCAGCTCACCGAGCGTAAACACAGCCGCAGCCAGTCCCCACAGCCAGAGGTTGCTCCCGGCAACCATAAAACCCAGCAGCCCAGTGGCAAAAAACAGCGAACCGTACAGCATCAGACGCCGCAGGTTATCCGGGCGCACGCGCTTGCCGACCTGGTATTGCAACAGCACTACGACGACCGCATTTACCGGCAGCACTACCGCGACGATTTGCTGTGCCAACTGGGCATCACCGATGGCTAACGCATACTGCGACAGACAGGTGACAAACGCGCCAAATACCAGCTGCCCAAGAAAGGTCGAAAGCGTAAACCAGCGCAGCGCGTTGTCGCGCAGCAGTGAGGCCGGTGACCAGGCAATATGCGCGTTTTGCCTCACCGGTGCCAGCGGCTGCACATAGCGGCCCACCAGCCACAGGGGCGGCACCGCACTCAGCGCTGCCAGCCAGAACGGTAGGTTCAGGCTGTACATTAAAAACCAGGTGCCAAGCGGTGGGCCAAGCGTCCAGCCAATGTTGATAAAGGTATAGTTGAGGGAGAAGATGCGCGGTTTTTCATACACCGGCAGCGTGTCGGCGAAATAGCTTTTCAGCACGGTGGAAAACACCGAATAGGCGCAGTTAATGACCGAGAAAAATGCCACTACCGCCAGCGGATGGTTAAGCAACGGGATGGCGATAAACCCCGAGAAAAACAGCGCGAGCGCGGCCAGCATATAGCGGCGTTTATCGAATTTATCCGCCAGCATGCCGAAAAACAGGCTGAACAGTACGCCGGTGGTGAGCGCGCCAGACATGGCAATCCCTACCTGGTGCACGTCCATTGCAAACTGGCGCGTCAGGTAAATCGTCATAAACGGCAGCGTCATGCCACGGCCTACGGTCAATAACAGGGAAGCCACCAGCAGTGCAGCGGTGGAAGTGTTTTTTATTTTTAACATTTTATTATCGCATTGCGTGAAGCGGTGTCCTGCCGGTAAGCCTTCGACGTTACACCAAAATAATCGCTATCTCATCAGCGCTTATGAAAATTTTCTTCTGGTTGAGTGCGTGCTCAGGGCGTAAGTTATGTTAACAAAATGAAAAAAGGAGTTGGGTATGACGCGCAAAGACGGACTGCTGGCAATGCTGGTGGTTCTGGTATGGGGAGTGAATTTTGTTGTCATTAAAATGGGGCTACATGCCATGCCGCCGCTGCTGCTGGCAGGACTGCGTTTTGTGCTGGTGGCGTTTCCGGCACTGTTCTTTGTTGCACGCCCGCGGGTGCCGTTGCGTCTGTTGCTGGGCTATGGGCTGACTATCAGCTTTGGTCAGTTTGCATTTTTGTTTTGTGCACTCAAGTTTGGTATGCCCGCCGGGCTTGCCTCGCTGGTACTCCAGGCGCAGGCTTTTTTCACTATTGTGCTGGGGGCAATGGCGTTCAGCGAGCGGCTTACGCGTCAGCACGTGGCGGGTATCACGCTTGCCGTATTGGGCGTTGTGTTGCTGGCGCAAAGTAGTATGCAGGGCCAGAACGTGGCACTGACGGGGTTTATGCTGACGCTGGCGGCGGCATTTTGCTGGGCCTGCGGCAACATCTTTAATAAAAAGCTGATGCAGGTGCAGCCACAGCCTGCGGTGATGTCGCTGGTGGTGTGGAGTGCGTTGATTCCCATTGCGCCTTTCCTGCTGGCAAGTCTGCTGTTTGACGGTGCGGATGTGATGGTGCAAAGCCTGCGTAACATTGATATGACCACCGTGCTGTCGTTGGTTTATCTCGCTTATGTGGCGACAATTATTGGCTACGGTATCTGGGGGACGTTGCTTGGGCGTTATGAAACCTGGCGAGTGGCGCCATTGTCGCTTCTGGTGCCGGTCGTCGGGCTTATCAGTGCTGCGTTGCTACTTGATGAAGCGCTGACGCCGCTGCAACTGTGCGGGGCGCTGCTGGTGATGGCGGGGCTGTGTGTCAATATTCTGGGGGGCAGGATCGTGCGGCTCATTCGCGGGGCGCCTCAGCCGTAGATTTTCCGGGCAGGCCGAAGTCTGCCCGCGGAAAAGGACTAGCGAATGTTGTAATAGGGCGAGCCAAGCGTTTCTGATTTATCGCTGCCATTACCCAGGTGGTTAAAATCCCACGCAGGTGCGTTGTCGGCAGGCTGAATGACAGTCACGTCGTGGGTACTGTCGCCGGGGTTAGCCGGTGCAGTGGCAGCCTGGGCAGTGGCACAAAGCAGTGTCAGTAGCGCAGCACTGACCATGAAGCGTTTCATGTTTTCCTCGATACGTCCGGGGACGCGTAGACAGGGCGGTTTGCGGGCAAGATTGCCGTCAGCATGGCGCCCGGAAACAGTCAGCTGTTATAGCTGTGACTGTTATAATTATTCAGCGGCATCAGATACTTTGTCTCACCTGGCATATTGGTCACGCGGTACTTATGCGGCGGGACGGAGAAGTAGTTCTTGAATGTGCGCGTCAGCGTTTGCTGTGATTCAAAACCAAAGCGTTCGGCCAGGTAGAGAATCGGCTCGTTACTGTGTCGGAGTTGTTGCGCGATTTCAGTCAGCTTACGGTTACGAATGTACTGACCCAGCGACAGTCCGGTTTCTTTTTTGAACATCCGCTGTAAATGCCATTTTGAATAACCCGAACGTTCAGAAACCTTATCCAGCGACAGTGGGGATTCGAGATTTTCCTCAATCCAATCCAAAATGCTGTGAATCGTTACTGCGTCATTGTTACGTCTGGACATCGTCTCACCTCACCTCATTTCATTTTTCTTCTACTACGGCAGAACCTTCCTGAGCAGGTTTTCCAGGAGGTCGACTTCTTCAGCCGTCAGATTTTTTGTTAATTCCTGATGCAGGTTGTGCCCTACAAGGCAACGGCAACGTTCGCACAGCTCGCTCCCTTCAGCAGTGAGGCGGATATGGACGCCGCGCTTGTCATTGGGATTCGGCAGCCGTTCAATCCAGCCTCTACAGACCAGGCGGTCAAGCATGCGCGTTAGCGCACCGAGATCGACTGACAGTATTTTTCTCAACTCCACGGGCGTAATGCAGGTAGCGCAGTGTATAGAGCAAAGCACCTTAAACTGCTGCGCGGTGATGTCCAGTGGAGAGAGATGTTCATTAAGCAAGCGGTCCTTGTGCTGGTTGACCAGGTAAATCAGGCGGCCCAGCGGGATTATCTGATTAAACAGATCGCTCGTTTCAGTCAAAATGGTTGCCCAGGCAAGTAGATTAATTACGCGAGATATTATTTTGCGCGTAATCATCTGTCAATGAGAACTCTGATGCAGATCACACTATTTGCTAAATTGCTAATGAAACATTGCGGGATGTGTCTGATTGTGATTGGCGTGGTGTGGTTGCTACCGACCGGTAAGTCGTTGAAAATTCCTTACAGAGAGAAACTGTAACCGCAGCGGGATTCTTTTTATACTCAGCCCTCTGTCGCCGCGTGGGGCGCAGCATAAAGGAGAGAGGATGCTGGATTTAGTTAAGGCTGTCGGTCTGGGTTTAGTGGTGTTGCTGCCGCTGGCGAACCCGTTAACGACGGTAGCGCTGTTCCTGGGGCTTGCGGGTGATATGAACAATGCCGAGCGCAACCGTCAGTCGCTGATGGCGTCGGTGTGCGTTTTTGCCATTATGATGGTGGCCTGGTATGCCGGGCAACTGGTGATGAGCACGTTCGGTATTTCGATTCCCGGGCTGCGCATTGCCGGTGGTTTGATTGTGGCGTTTATTGGTTTTCGAATGCTGTTCCCACAGCAAAAGGCGCATGACTCGCCGGAGGCGAGGAGTAAATCCGAAGAACTGGGCCAGGAGCCGGGCGCGAATATCGCCTTTGTGCCGCTCGCAATGCCGAGCACCGCAGGTCCAGGCACCATTGCGATGATAATCAGCTCTGCGGCGACGGTCAAAACCAGTGCGACTTTCGCACCGTGGGTTATTGCGCTGGCGCCGTCGCTGACGTTTTTGCTGGTAAGCGTCATTCTCTGGGGGTGCCTGCGTAGCTCAGGAGCGATTATGCGTCTGGTCGGCAAGGGCGGCATTGAGGCGATTTCTCGCCTGATGGGCTTCCTGCTGGTGTGTATGGGCGTGCAGTTCATCATCAACGGCGTGCTGGAAATTGTGGCGACGTATCATTAATACAGTGATTCAGACGCTATACCGTAACCGGGCAATCTTCACCGATATTCAGGAAACAAAAAGGGCGCCAGTGGCTCCCTTTTTGATGTCAGTATTTTACTTACTGCTCAGGCTGTTCTTCGAGCGCAACTGGCCAGCGGCGGAAAACCACCACCGATAACGCCAGTGCCGCCAGCGCAGGAATGGCACCCACATAGCCAATGTCGGCCATCGACATATGCAGGCTAACTTTATTACCCAGTAGTGCGCCCGCGCCAATGCCGATGTTAAAGATGCCGGAAAACAGGGCCATTGCCACATCGGTGGCATCCGGGGCTAGCGCCAGCGTTTTCACCTGTAGCCCTAACGCAATGACCATCATCGCCATGCCCCAGAACAGGCTCATTACTATCAGCATCGATGCACTGTGCGAGATGGGATAGAGCAGCAGCAGACAGGCGAGGATTATCGCTATCGCACCGCTGACCAGCGTGGAGGCATACTGGTTACCCAGTTTGCTGAACAGTACGCTGCCGATAATGCCTGCGCCACCAAGCACCAGCAACATCAGCGTGGCGAACCCGGCGCTGAAGCCTGCCACCTGCATGACAAACGGCTCAACGTAGCTGTAGGCGGTGTAATGGGCAGTGACCACCACAGCCACCAGAACATAAATACTTAACAGCGCCGGGCGGCGTGCCAGCAGCGGCAGGCTTTTCAGCGAGCCAGAGTGTTCGCTCGGCAGGCGCGGCAGCAGCTTAATCAGGCACAACATAGTGACAAAGGCCACGGCACCAATGGCAAAAAACGTCGTGCGCCAGCCGAAATACTGGCCGACAACGCGACCCAGCGGTAGACCCAGCACCATTGCCAGCGCGGTACCGGTGGCAATCAGGCTCAGTGCCTGGGCGCGCTTGCCCGGCGGCGCCATACGAATGGCGAGCGAGGCAGTAATGGACCAGAACACCGCGTGAGCGAAGGCAATGCCGATGCGGCTTATCACCAGCACCTCAAAGCTCCAGGCCAGGAAAGAGAGTACGTGGCTCACAATAAACAGCGCAAACAGGCCGATGAGCAATTTGCGCCGCTCAATCTTGCTGGTGAGCAGCATAAACGGCAGCGACAACAGCGCCACAATCCAGGCGTAGATGGTCAGCATGATGCCGACCTGCGGTGTCTGCATATCAAAACTTTGCGCAATGTCGGAAAGCAGCCCGACCGGCACAAATTCGGTGGTATTGAAGATAAATGCGGCGACAGCAAGCGTAACCACTCGCAGCCACGCGACTTTGCGTGAGACGGTATTTGTCGTCATAAAGGTATCGCGCTGTGTTAGTGGGTAAGAGAGGGTGAATGCATGATCTTAAAACCATCGGCGGCGTAATGACAATTAATTTGTGAGCAACGTCTCACTTTTTTTGCGGGGGCGGTTCGTCTCATTCAGATGATGGCAGGACCGGCACAACCCTTCATAGCGGGCGTTAAGCCACAATCCGCAGCAGGCTAACAGGCGGCCTTCATTCCCTTAAGTAATATATTATCGCGTTTGGTTATTGGCTGGCCTGCTGCAGGCACGAAATAATTTCTTGCTGAATCATTTGATGTTTTAGCCAGGAATACGATGTTGACCATGATTATTACCGGCCTGTTCTGCGGTGCGCTGTTGGGTTTTGTGATGCAGCGCGGGCGTTTTTGCCTTACAGGCGGCTTTCGCGATATGTACATCGCCAGAAATAACCGTATTTTCTACGCACTGCTTATCGCCATTGCCATACAGAGCGTTGGCGTGTTCGCTCTGATTGCCAGTGGTCACCTTAGCTATGACGCTGGAGCGTTCCCCTGGTTTGGTACCGTCTTTGGCGGTTATATCTTCGGTATTGGTATTGTGATGGCGGGCGGTTGTGCCACAGGGACCTGGTATCGTGCCGGGGAAGGCCTCATTGGCAGCTGGATTGCGCTTGCAACCTATATGGTCACCAGCGCACTGATGCGTTCCGCGCACATGGACGGTTTTAACCAGCAGGTGAAAGCACTCAGTACGGCGCATAACTCCATTCCCGCCACTTTTGGCGCACCGGTGTGGCCGTTTATCGCGCTGCTGATTGTGGTCACGCTGTGGTTTGTGGGTAAAGAACTACGTAAACCAGCGCTGAAGGTGGCTTCACTGCCGCCAAAACGCACCGGGCTTGCGCATCTACTGTTTGAAAAACGCTGGCATCCGTTTGTTACGGCGGTACTGATTGGCCTGATTGCCACACTCGCCTGGCCGCTAAGCGCAGCCACGGGCCGTATGTTTGGTTTAGGTATCACTACGCCGAGCGCGAATATTCTCCAGTACCTGGTGGTGGGCGACAGCCGTTTTCTCAACTGGGGTGTGTTCCTGGTGCTCGGCATTTTCCTCGGTTCATTTATTGCCGCCAAAGCCAGCCGCGAGTTCCGCTTGCGTGCTGCTGATGCTGCCACGTCGGTGCGCAGCGCAGGCGGCGGCATTTTAATGGGTTTTGGTGCCAGCATTGCCGGGGGATGCTCCATCGGTAATGGCCTGGTGATGACCGCGATGCTCACCTGGCAGGGCTGGGTCGGGCTGGTATTTATGATCCTCGGCGTCTGGAGTGCCTCCTGGTATTTGTTTGTTCGCCCGCAGCGTAAAGCGCGTACCCGGACCGTTTCTGTCTGAATTGATTAAGGAATCCGTATGACGATTAAAAAACTCGATGTAATAAGCCAGGTTTGCCCGTTTCCACTCATTGAGGCCAAAGCCGCGCTTGCTGAAATGAACAGCGGCGATGAGCTGGTGATTGATTTTGACTGCACGCAGGCCACGCAAGCCATTCCAGAATGGGCTGCTGAAGAGGGCCATGTGATTTCAGATTATCAGCAAGTGGGTGATGCCAGCTGGAGTATTACCGTTAAAAAATCGTGACATTGTCACTTTTTGCAGCCGGGCAGCGTGAACGCCCGGCTTTTTTATTCCTGCATTTACGCCACCTCCTGTGGAGGTGGTCAGCAACAGGTTTTAGTTTTGCCTGGTTGTCTCTGGATTTAACGCTTTCAGAACAGACAGAGATTTTTGGGTAGGGCTTTCAGTACCTCGCGATGAGGCGCTATCAGTGCCACCTGCTAAGAAGGTGGTTTTTATGGCTCTGTGCTGGCATGGAGCCGGTTTTGCTTGCAGAGTACGTTCGCGAACCAGGGTCATTGCATTATACAAATGTGACAACGTCACTTTTTGGGTGAGTTATGACCAGGCAATAGCCCGGCAAAGGCGTCTAGCTGCGGGGTTCTGGCACCGCGGCGCCAGACAAGCCAGGTGGCAAGCGTGCGCCAGCCATCTGCCAGCGGCCAGACCGAAACCTGATGGCTTCCAGGCATGCTCTCCAGCATACTGCGTGGCATCAACGCCAGCCCGGCGCCGGCAATGACGCAGGCCAGCATGCCGTGATACGACTCCATTTCATGGATTTTGCCGGGCATGGCACCGTCGTCCTGAAACCAGCTTTCAAAATGGCGACGATAGGAGCAGTTGGCGCGAAAGGCGTAAATACTCCTGCCGTTAACATCCTGTGCTCGCAGGATGGGAGCATGACCCGCCGGGGCGATAACCACCATTTCCTCATCAAACACGGCCACGCCTTCCAGCGCCGGGTGCAGCACTGGCCCGTCAACAAACGCTGCCGCCAGCGTGCCATCAAGTACGCCGTCAAGCATATCCCCGGACGGCCCGGTACTGAGTGTGAGGTGAATGCGCTCAAAGCGACGGTTAAATTCGGCCAGGATGGCGGGTATGCGAACGGCGGCGGTGCTTTCCAGCGAGCCGAGTGCGAGTGTGCCGCGTGGCGTTTCTCCGCTCACAACAGTGCGAGCCTCGTCAACCAGCGCCAGAATACGGCGGCTGTAATCAAGAAAACTGTGCCCGGCGGGCGACAGACGCAGCCGCTGATTTTCGCGAATGAACAGCTCGACGCCGAGACTGGCTTCAAGCTGGCGTATACGGGTAGTCAGATTAGACGGCACGCGGTGTACACGTTTTGCCGCTGCGGTGATACTGCCCGTTTCAGCAATGGCGTTGAACATCTCCAGCTGTGTCAGATCCATATCCATTCTCGTTTTGTGAACACTGAAATCAATATTATTCAGTTTTCAGGAAAGCACCAGCCCTTTACAGTGTTAACACTTTGTATCCAGCGACGGTGGAGAACCCTTATGACGATAACAGCGGCAACGCACGCCATTTCCATTAACCCGGCAACGGGCGCGCAGGTGAGTGCCTGGCCCTGGGCGAGCGAGCATGACGTGGACCAGGCCTTGTCCCTGGCAAGCGAGGGCTATCGCCACTGGCGCACCCAGCCGGTGGCAGTACGCGCGCAGAAGTTGCGTGCACTCGGTACGGTGCTTCGCAATCGAGCGGAAGAGATGGCGCAGCTGATTTGCCAGGAAATGGGCAAGCCCATCGCCCAGGCACGCGCTGAGGTCAGTAAAACGGCGAATTTGTGTGACTGGTATGCTGAGCACGGCCCGGCCATGCTGCGAAGTGAACCCACGCTGGTCGAAAACCAGCAGGCGAGCATTGAGTACCGCCCGCTTGGTCCGGTGCTGGCCGTGATGCCATGGAATTTTCCGCTGTGGCAGGTGCTGCGCGGTGCTGTGCCGATTTTGCTTGCCGGTAACAGCTATGTGCTCAAGCATGCGCCATCAGTGATGGGCTGCGCGTGGCTGATTGATGACATGTTTCGCGATGCCGGTTTCCCGCAAGGCGCTTTCAGCGTGGTCAACGCCACGCCAGAGGGCGTGAGCCAGATGATTCGTGATGTGCGCATTGCTGGCGTTACGGTGACCGGTAGCGTACGTGCCGGTGCGGCAATTGGTGCGCAGGCCGGAGCGGCACTGAAAAAATGCGTGCTGGAACTGGGCGGCAGCGATCCGTTTATTGTACTCAATGACGCTGACCTTGATGAGGCGGTAAAAGCCGCTGTTATTGGGCGCTATCAGAATACCGGGCAGGTTTGTGCTGCTGCCAAGCGTTTTATTGTTGAAGAAGGTATTGCAGGCGCATTTACCGAGAAGTTTGTCGCGGCTGTGCAGGCGCTGCCGGTTGGCTCGCCTGTTGATGAGCACAACTATATTGGGCCGATGGCACGTTTCGATTTACGTGATGAGCTACACCAGCAGGTGCAGAACTCGCTGGCACAGGGCGCGCAGCTTCTGCTGGGGGGTGAAAAGCTGGCCGGGGCGGGCAACTATTATGCCCCAACGGTACTCGGTAACGTCACGCCTGACATGACGGCGTTTCGGGAGGAATTGTTTGGCCCGGTTGCCAGCATCACCGTGGCGCGGGATGCCGAGCACGCGCTGGCGCTGGCTAATGACAGCGAGTTTGGTTTGTCTGCCACACTCTTTAGCGCCGATAGCGCGCTTGCCAGCGATATGACTGAGCGTCTGGAGTGCGGCGGCGTGTTTATTAATGGCTACAGCGCCAGCGATCCGCGCGTGGCCTTTGGCGGCGTGAAGAAAAGTGGCTTTGGGCGCGAGCTGTCACACTTCGGGCTACATGAGTTCTGTAACGTGCAGACGGTGTGGAAAGACCGGCGTTAAGGTTACCTGGCGATAGCGGGGCGCAGGGAGTATACTGCGCCCCCGTTTTTTTTGCTGTCCGGAGTTCTCGTGCCTGTGCCGTTAAACAATCAATTACTGGAAGACATTCTGGCGCAGGTGCGCCCGTTAATTGGTCAGGGCAAGGTTGCCAGTTATATTCCAGCCCTTGCCGATGTTCCCGCCAGGCGCCTGGGCATTGCGGTCTGCACCGTTGACGGCGAGTGTTTTTCTGCCGGGGATGCCACCGAGCGCTTCTCTATTCAGTCCATCTCAAAAGTGTTGAGCCTGATTCTGGCTATGGGGCTTTACGATGAACAGGAAATCTGGCAACGGGTGGGTAAAGATCCCTCCGGGCAGCCGTTCAACTCACTGGTACAGCTGGAGCTTGAACGCGGCAAGCCGCGTAACCCGTTTATCAATGCGGGTGCGCTGGTGGTGTGCGACATGCTGCAAAGCCGCCTGAGTGCGCCGCGCCAGCGCATGCTGGAAGTGGTCCGTACGCTAAGTGGTTGTCCTGACCTGGTATACGATGGCGCGATTGCACGCTCTGAATTTGAACATTCTGCCCGCAATGCAGCCATCGCCTGGCTGATGAAATCATTTGGTAATTTTGAAAATGACGTAACGGCTGTGCTGCAAAGTTACTTTCATTACTGCGCGCTTAAAATGAACTGTATTGAGCTGGCGCAGACCTTCTTATTTCTCGCGTGCCAGGGCCGCGCTCCAGGCGCTCAGACGCCCGTCATTACGCCGTTGCAGACGCGTCAGGTGAATGCATTAATGGCAACCAGCGGTATGTATGAAAGCTCGGGAGAGTTTGCCTGGCGTGTGGGTATGCCGGGTAAGTCTGGCGTGGGCGGCGGCATAATTGCGGTAGTGCCTCATGAGATGTCCATTGCAGTCTGGAGCCCGG
The DNA here is from genome assembly GCA_010092695.1 of Enterobacteriaceae bacterium 4M9. GTDB lineage: Bacteria > Pseudomonadota > Gammaproteobacteria > Enterobacterales > Enterobacteriaceae > Tenebrionibacter. The sequence goes on from JAADJJ010000001.1 coordinate 2,451,107, forward strand.
AACTGGATGCGGCGGGGAACTCGCTCGCAGGTATTGCCGCACTGGAACGTCTGGCCGATAAAATAGGCCGTTCCATTTTCTGATTATGTGCCAGCGCTGAGAGCCATAAAGAGTAGCAGGCAGACGCCGCTGAATGCCGCGCTCACGACGCCCATAATTGTGCCAATAAGTATCAGTTCCTGAATCCGTTTCTGTCGCATGACCGCTCCGCCTCCTGTGATATACGCACTTTATGCCCGTCCGGTTAAACGGCAGTTCAATCGTCTGTCAGGGTACTGTCCAAAGGAGTAGAACATGAGTAATACGGATGCTGTTTTTGCTCGTCTTGAGCGTTCGGCGTTTCGCCGCCGCTTTCGGCTGGGCGACAAGGAGCGTCGGTACTGTCTTGAGAAAGGCGCTGAGGTCATTGAGCGTCATGCAATCGACTTTATTTCCCGCAGGCTTGCACCGGCGCATCCGCAAAACGATGGCAAACAAACGCCGATGCGTGGTCATCCGGTGTTCATCGCCCAGCATGCAACCGCGATCTGCTGTCGTGGTTGCCTGGCAAAATGGCACGGTATTGCGCAGGGAACGGCGCTCAACGAGCCTGAGCAGCGCTACGTGCTGGCGGTTATCTGGCGTTGGTTGCTGACCGAGATGAATCCGCTACCTACCGGCGCGTAATACGTTATGCTTACAGCAGAACATTGCTACAGGTACGCGTATGAAAGCTCCAGAAATACCGGATAACGAGCCGGCCCGCTTACGCTCTCTCCATGCCAGCGGACTCGTTGGATCTGCACCCTCAGAACGTTTTGATCGTATTACCCGGTTGGCTCGCCACCTGTTTGGCACGCAATATGCGCTGTTGAGCCTGGTGGACGCGAATGAACTTTGGCTACAGTCTTGCGTGGGTTGGGAGCGCGATAGCGTGTCGCGTGAAACCTCTTTTTGCGGCCATGCGATTCTGGAGTTTACTCCCATGGTGGTGGAAGATGCGCTCAAAGACGACCGTTTTTTTGATAATCCGTTGGTGACAGGCCCGCCACATCTGCGTTTTTACGCAGGTTGCCCGGTACGTAGCCCGGACGGCTACGCGATTGGCTCACTGTGTCTGGTTGACGATAAACCGCATTCACTTACCCCTGCACAAATCTGCATTCTTCAGGACCTGGCGGCCATTGTTGAAGATGAATTTTCGGTGCTCAATAACACGATTCGCGATGAACTGACCGGGCTTTCTAATCGCCGGGGGTTCACCACGCTGGGTAACTATGCATTGCTCAGTGGCAAGCGGCGCGGTGAGCCGCTTAGCCTGAGTTATATCGATCTCGATTACTTCAAAGAAATTAACGATACCTGGGGGCACCGCGCGGGCGACCAGGCGCTGGTGGCGATGGCACAGCTCATGAAGCAAAGTTTTCGCGATGCTGACGTCATCTCGCGCCAGGGCGGCGATGAGTTCAGCGTATTATTCATTGACAGTGACGCAGACGGCGCATGGCTGGCCATGCAGTCGTTGCAGGACAAGGTCGAGAGTTATAACCGCAGCGCGGGCAATCCGTGGCAACTACGGTTCTCCTGGGGGCTTGAGGAATACAACCCCGATCATCACGAGACGCTGGATGCGCTGATTGATGCCGCCGATCGTGGGATGTATCACATGAAAAAGGCGCGTCACGTGACCCGCTGATAAGTATTTCCTCTGACGGCGATGCGGGTGATTTCACCTATTCTTTTTGCGTTAGCATCGTCATTTATGGAAAAAATATGGCATCAGTGACAGACATTATGAGCCTGAGTGCAACTGCCGTGGGTGAGCAGAGTGCAGCACTGAGCGCGCTGTTGAGAGCGTGTGTGGACGACGGCGCGTCAGTGGGTTTTTTGCAGCCGCTCTCGCGCCAGAAGGCCGCTGCATTCTGGCACAACGTTGCCAGCAGTATTGTGCGTGAGGAGCGACGGCTGCTGGTGGCGCTGGATGAGCAGGGCAGATTGCTCGGTGCGGTGCAACTACTGTTAGCGCTGCCGGAGAATCAGCCGCACCGGGGTGAGGTGGCAAAGCTGCTGGTCCACCCCGCGGCTCGTCGCGCAGGCGTTGCGCGCCAGCTTATGACCGCGCTGGAGCAGGCCGCGTGGGAAGCCGGGCGGCGCGTGCTGGTGCTGGATACGGCAAGCGGCAGTGGTGCCGAGCTTTTTTATCAAAATACGGGCTGGCAGCCTGTGGGTGAGGTACCGGAGTATGCCCTGATGCCTGACGGCACGCCGTGTGGTACCCGGTTTTACTACAAAATACTGACCCGCTCATAACGCCTTTGCCCGGTTTATTGCCGGGTTAGCTATCCTGATAAATTAGTTACAACATGCTGATTATTGTTTTCAGTTATACACAAACGCAACCGCGGTGCATCGGGCGCTTACCAGCAAACAGCAGGGCAGTCAGAGGAACTGTTCGTTGAAGCGCATCTTTTCCAGTGGGCGGGAAAAGAGATAGCCCTGCGCAATTGAAACCTGCTGCTGGCGCATAAAATCAACGTGCTTAGGGGTTTCAATGCCTTCAGCAATGACTCTCTGGCCCTGGTTATGCGCGTGCGCAATGATGGATTTCGCTTCATTGCGATTAGCATCCATCAGCAGGGAGCGGTCGAGTTTGATGTAATCACTCAACACAAACCCATTTTTTTCCTCCAGCTCCTCACGGCGGCAGATATCGTCCCAGGCGAGGCTGAAGCCATACTGGCGCAGGCGGTGGAGGTTTTGGGCCGCGAGGCAGTTTCTTTCCTGGCAGGTCTCGGTGATTTCAAGGATCAGATTGTGGGGATCGATTTTTCGCCGTTGCGCAAGCGAAATAACATCGTCAGAGAAATGAGGGCGGACCAGTTGCTTTAAGGAAATGTTCAGACTGTAGAGTTTATTTTGCTGTGCATCGCCGGATGATTTTTCCATGTGCTCAAAGAATTGCCGCAGAATATGATGGCCGAGGCGATACATCTCACAGGTGTTTTCTTCAACAGAATGAATAAAAAGGAGCGGCGGGACAACGGTATGTTGGTGAATACCACGGGCTAAAATTTCCGCACCGAGACAGCGGAATTCATTCAGATCAAAAAAAGGTTGTAAGTAAATATCTACAGGTAACGGCTCTTTATTTTCGCTGATACACCGTAGAATATAATTAATGCTTTCTTGCATTACGTCTTAATTTCCAAAGCGGGGGTAAGGCACAGTGACTGTTGATAGTACCGTGCGGTGATTATGACTTCAACCCTGGATAATGTACGGTAGTTTCCTGTTGGGTATGAATTAATTAGGGCTGATTTAATAGCGCAGGTTATTATTGTGGTAACACTGCTATTTATTATTGTCGGTTAACATGGCATGCAATTGTTTTCTCTAAAAAATGGCTGCGACAATGAATAAAGACGTATTATCAGCATAATAGCCTTGTTATCTGGCCAGCGCGCGTTCGCTGGCTGGTCTTTACAGAAAGCCACACTGTAGATGATAATGCTGTGGCAGCGTTTAAGAAGCTGCCTGAAATCAGCCGGATTATCAGGTATTTTCTGCCGCTGATGAGGGAAGTTTGTATAATATTCGTTCAGGAGGAATGCGTTAATGATTAATATTTATCTTGCCAGCCCTTTTTTTAGTGACGAGCAAATTGACCGCGTGCAGCGTGTAGAGCAGGCGCTGGACCGTAACAAAACGGTTGACACTTATTTCTCGCCGCGTAAGGCAGACCCGCAAGACCTTGAGGTCGGCAGCCTGCCGTGGCGTGATTTTATCTTTAAAAATGATATCAAACATCTTGATGAAGCGACGATGGTTGTTGCTGTCGTAGATTACATTGACGATCACGTTGATAGCGGCACGGCTTATGAAATCGGTTATGCACACGCTCATAAAAAACCACTGATTATTATTCAGGAAAAAGGACCAAAATTAAACCTGATGATTTCCGAGAGCCTGACATATTATTTGAATAATATTGATGAGCTGGCTGACTACGATTTTAACAACCTCAAAAGCAATATCTTTATTGGTGATGTGTTCTGATGTACTTATGGTCGCTTCGGCGACCATTAATCATGCTTAATTAAGATGCTTTTCTTATGTCTCAAGACGTTTTGCTTCGACGTCCGACATCCTCTGTGTAATAACCATCTCTTTATGAGCTTGCCTGTTCCAAATAGAATGGAAAATGCTATGATAACGCGCTGTTTTTAAAATCATGGCGTCTGGTTTCTATTATTCTACTTTTCGCCAGGATTATTGAATAAATTTCGTATTATATCTTATACAAATCGCCTGAAGTCGATTGGGTATTAAAGATACATAGCGTGTCTCTGGACAATAAGGAAGCTAACATGGCAGGCAGAGAAATGGTTAAAGGGATTTCAGAAGAACAATTTATTCAGGTACCTATCCCTATGGTATCGCAGGATGGTGAGCGTTATTTTTCCTATGTCTCACTGCCAAAAGATTACACACTTGACGATCACCGCCGCATGGTGGATCTCCTGGCGCTGTATGTTAAAGAAGACAGAAGAAATGCTAGCGCACCACAGGTAAGAAGTGTGAAAGGCGATGATTTTCTGGCCGATTTTAAAGAACTGCCGATGGTGAACACCGAAACAGGGGTTGATACCACGCTGCAGGTCAATTCCGCGCTGGAGATAAAGACGCCCGCAAAATAGCGGCGAACTGCACAAAGTAGGTACTGTCACCGCAGACGCTACGCCTGCCAGATATATTCACAGGCAAAGTAAAGCGTATGGCGGGCAAAATTATTTCCGGGTGTTGTTATGCAGGGGCTGTTTACTGGCAGCAACATCCCGGTTCACCGCATTCCCGTCTCTCCTCATCATATATCTGAGTTCGCTGTCAGATAGCACTTGCGCATACAAGGCCTGACTCAGGCAAAGCGCCATCTTTTATTTTGTGCATCAATGATAGCTTAGACATGCCTTTGCACGCGGCTTTACTGGAGTACGTAAATTATCCCGCCTGGAAGGCAACTTGTCTGGTGAGTGGCCTGTTTTATTGGGTGGACGTACATTTTCTGTCGGGTCGACGTTGAAATGTCCATAATGACCAGAATCAGATACTGGTCACCGGGAACCCATTACATCAGGCATCAAGCTCGGTTGGGTAAACGTATCTGGGCAAGTTATATCTCATAAAATGGATCAGAAAATGCGAACACAGAAAAGATGTTTGGGGTGTGTGGCTGTAGTGGTTGATGACTACGATCGTGCCATTGAGTATTACACCGACAAGCTGGGCTTTACTCTTGTTGAAGATACACCTCAACCGGGAAAACGCTGGGTAGTGGTTACACCTAATCCGCAGAGCGATTGCAACATCCTCCTGGCCCGCGCCTCAAACGAGCGGCAAGAAGGTTCTATTGGTAACCAATGCGGTGGAAGAGTGTTCCTGTTTCTACAGACCGACGATTTCTGGCGCGATTATCATTCCATGAAAGCAAAAGGGGTGCATTTTTGTGAAGAACCCCGCGAGGAAGAGTATGGAACGGTCGTGGTGTTTGAAGACCTTTATGGTAACCGTTGGGATCTCTACCAAAAAGTGTAGAACTTAATCACTCAACCCGTTTTGTCACTACAGGCTCCTGTCTCAATCTCACCAATCGGTGGTTCGTCATTCAGCCCTTACAGTCGTCAATAGCGGCGGTGATAGCCTGTGTCACGACGATTTCAACAGTGGGCGAGTATCCAGCGCGCCGTACTGAAAATAAATGCCGTTTATCGCCATCATTCTCTGGTGTGTTCCCCTTACAGCCAGACGTTGCGCCCAGGTGAGCACGTTATTGATAAGGTTACGGCGAAAAGCACCGTCTGGATGGCAGAGCCTGTCCGGGCGGTGCTTTTCGCAGATAAACTGGAGGAATCTATTTTCTGTCCGGGAATAACTTTGGCAACGATGTGAGGTCGTTGAAGAACGTTTCGGGAAGTTCCGGGATGGCCTGGCGCAATGCACTGATGGGGTCTTCCATAAAAAGCGTCATGTGGTTTGCATCATCGCGCAGCCAGGCAAAGAAGCGCTGTTCGTATGCCGTCATTTGTTCAATGAGCCGCTCGACTGTATCCGCGGCCTCCTCGTCGGTTTGGGCAATCATGTTAATGAGTGGATGGTTCTCTGCGCTGAGCACCGGTGTGCCAGGCTTGCGGGAAGAAAACGTAATGTACTGCTGGTCCAGTGCACTGTCTGTCAGGCGGTATTTCACAAAATGGGTGGGCTGAGTTGCCATTGCCGGCCTCCTGTTATTACGTGTAGGTTTTCTGGACGGGTTGCCCCGACTCATGTTCGGGCTAAACAAACAGCGGATCGCCGCCTAACTGCAATGAAATATTGGGATGGACGTAGTTGAGTGTAAATACGCTGCTGCCGGTCCATTTAATCGGATCGACGGCATTAATCATCAGCAAATCGACGGCGGGAGAGGTGTCTTTGTTGACCGACTCAATCGTCGCTGTCGCAATTTGCGAAGCGCCCAGCAGCAGCCCAATCACCAGGCCGCCCAGCACCAACGATGCGCCTTCGGTCAGTGGGGCGCAGATAATCGAGACCAGACCGATAATTATCGACAAAATAATCTCGGTAATAATGACACCCGGATCCTGGTGAACCGAGTACTGCTCATCCGTAGGCTGGGTCTGGATAAACGTGATGGTTTGCCCGTTGTTTGAAGTACCCAGGTCGAGGGTGTACCAGTTGGTGGCGGTAGTCTCTGATGTGATGCCAAAGGTGATATAGGTGTTGGTGGTACTGGTCACGGTGAACGTCTCGCCGTCTGTTTCAACGGTCAGCGCGGTGAGCTTTGGGTAATAAGTGGAACCGTTGTGCTCCACCGGCGGCATATCAACCGACACACCTTGCTCAAGATAAAGACGTGTTTTGTCGTTGCTCATCAGGAAATTATCGTGTGTCAGCCCCGGATAAGCGACCATAATCGCCGGGCGCACCAGATCGTAAAGCGTTCGCTCCTGAGACACCAGGAACCCGGCCTCGCTCCCGGTAGGGATAGCCGACGGCGAAATCTGTTCGCTCAGCGTGTCGCCACTTCTGTCGCCGGTCATGGTGAGCACGCCAAGGATACTGGTTTCAGGCGTGCTGCCGTCGAGGTAGGAATAGCCAGTGTAATTGGGTGTGACGAATCCCCACTGTTGCTGGTCAATCATGCGGTTAAGGTCAACCACGGAGAAGATGTGGCTGAACTCACCCAGGTTTGCGTTGCACCAGTCCAGCAGCGCCTGACCAAAAACCGCGCTGGTGATAGTGCCCGGGTCAGGTGACAGTGTCACCTGACCTGCAAGAGCGACAACGGGCGTGGAAGGGTCGTCTGAGGTTGTTTTTGCCACCAGCGCCATCGGTCTGGACGGCACATCCCCCGTTGCATCATGGGGGATGTAGTGTAGGTTGATTTCAATGACCGCGCTGGCGCTGTCACAGGTAACACGCCTGCCGGTGCTGTATTCGACCACAATACCGGTCATGGGAATGGAAAAACGGACATTCTTTCCATCCCCACCCATACAGAGTTGCCAGTCCCCAAAACGAGCGGATGCCGTATAGCTGTCAGGTGCTGTCATGGTAAAGCCTGACGGTGATGACTTCTGATCGACAATCGTTTTGTTGACGTCCGGAATGGGAATGGCGAATGCGGTATCCCAATTGTAGGTATAAACCCCCGTCGTACTGGTCGTCATAACGCCTCCTTTTCCGAGCGTCATTGTGGTTATTTGGTTTTCAGGCCAATCTGGAGGGAATCAGCAAGCCACGCGGATTTGAGTTCATAGCCGTCAATGCCCGGGAAGGTGTAGGGCGCAATGGCGTCATTGGCAAACTCGTCAAACCCAGGCACCTCATCCCATTTGTTCTGATACACCGCAGACATAATTGCGGAAACGGCCATCTCAACGCCGTAGGCAGCACCGATAGCGGCCGTGATACCGCCAAACACCTTCCAGCGGGTGGAGTTAAACGCATTTTTAATACGGGTCATGCGACCTGCGGCCTGTTCGGCACCGTTGGCGAGCGCGTTTTCCTCGTTAGCCACGTTTTGTTCCTCAGCCTCCTCGCTGCCGCTGAGTTCTTCAACAAATGACGTTTCGCTGACAATAGCGCTGCCTTCCTCCACACTTTCCACCGTGACTTCAGCCGCACCGGCGAGTCCATCGACAACAGGGCCGAGTACCGCAACCAGCGCCAGCGTTGCCGTGACGGCACCCATTACGATTTCAAAGGTGATTTCCGCTTTGGTTTTGGTGACGTTGACGGTCATGTTGCGCACCGACTGGGTGAAGTTGAAGACCTGTTTGGTGGCGCCGGTTGATGTGGTCACTGTTTTCAGGCCAAGGCTGACCTGTTCGGTGTAGTTGATGTGTACGTCGTATTGCCAGCTCTGTGAGTAGGTCAGGTCAATGAACTTGATTTCGAGAAAGCTGTGTTCAAGGTTCATTTCAAACTGCCCGGCGGCGATGGTGACCTGGGTTGCCTCATAAAATTCCAGGTTGCCGTTCGTGAGGTCGACAATGTATTCCTTGCCGTTGCCGCTGAGGAACCACTGGCTACCGGCTACGTTAACCTTGACGGAATCACCGCGCAGATCAGGGTTGTAGTAGTAGCCGCCGTTGCCATCCGGGTATTTGAAGGCGTTAACCAGTCCCTGAGGGAGTGTGCTGTTGTCCAGATCGGTCGAGTAGCCATTATCTGCCGTGCTGGCATCGGGATCGTCTTCCATTTTGAAATAGCCGTAGGTCAGTTTGTTAACGTTTTTAATAGACAACCCGTCGTTAAAGATGGAGAAATCTTCATCGTTGGCGTTGTCAAACAGATGCTTTGCCCCGCCGAGCATCATGTTTTTCATGAAGTTCTGCCCGCTAATCAACATTCCTACGTCAGCGCCATTAGCATCCGGGCCGGTGGGAATAGCATTTGGCGAGACCTGATGGTTAGTCCCTGGTGGATTGTTTTGCACCATGGTCAGCACACCCATGACCGAACTGGTCATGGTTTGTTCATCAATAACCGCATAGCTGGTTGTGGTGGGGTCTATCCAGGTATAACTGGGTGATTTATCAAGCTGTAGCGTCAGATCAATCACCGAGAAGATGAAGTTGAAATAGCTGATGTTGCTGTTGAACCATTCACTCATTAAATCAGGGAGTACGGCATTGCCAATACTGCCTGCATTAGGTGGATTCATAATGTTCATTACTACAACCGCCGGTGTGCCACCCGCCTCGTGACTTAGCGCGACAAGCTGGTTGGAAAAAGAGTGGATGAACTGATAGACGGAAAGAAAGGTATTCTGGTCTTTGTCCTGGCTGAAGAACAGGGCGTAGAAAACGGAATTGTCGGGTGCGCCAAGGGTCCAGGCCGATCCTTTGGTATTTATCGCCACGCTCCAGTCGCTGGCGATGGTGACGCCGTTGGCCGCAAAGTCATTAATTAGCGCCGTGTCGATAATATATTTGTCGAGGTCGTCAACAATGCCGTCTACGCCGCTATTTATCACAAACGACTTCTGATCCGGGTCAGGGATCCAGTCCATATTGATCTGGATGATGACGCTCATGCCCAGCCCGTCAAGCGAATAGCTGTGAGCACCCGCCTGGTAGGTGCCACCTGCGACAGGGACAATCATGTTGATGTTTTTGCCGTCGCCGCCGGTAGTGAGTTGCCAGGGGCTGAGGCTGGCCTGAATCTGATAGCTTGGGTCATCGCTCGCAGCCTGCGAGATGCTTTTCACCCGGCTGTCTACGCTGCCCCAGTTGTCTGTTAGCGCCGTGTTGGTGGTGTCGTAATGCAACGCCACTACCGTATCCCAGTTGTAGGTATCGGTTGTGGGGCGAGTGGGTATTTCTGTTACCGGGACCGGGGCGAGGGTGGTGTCATCGGTGGTAGTCGCCATGGCTTTATTCCTCATTTAATAGACGCGTTGAGTTCCCGGCACGCCATGCGCGCCGGGTAGTGGGGAGTCAGTGTCAGGAAAGGTTTCCACGAAAGTAGAGCGCGCCGTCAAGCGCACCACTGGTCAGGGTGAACGACTGGCCATTCGCCTGCCAGTTGAGCAAGTCGGTAACATTGACGACATGATTACCGAGAGTGGACTGCACGGTGTTATTGATGTTCGACATCCCGACATCGTTAACCCGGTCACCAAATCCGTTAATGGCATCCGTGATGTCGGCAATCAGACCTACCAGCGTCAGGCCCAGCCCCACCAGAATGATATAGTCGTACCAGGGAATATCCTGGTCGTGAGTACTCTTCGGATTTGGGTCCTGCTCAAAGGTCATTGTGCCGCTTGCTACATCCAGAGACAGGGGGTTGACCGTTTGCGTCGTCCAACTGTATGAAGCATCGGGAAGGTTTGCCAGACCAAAGAGAAAGGTAAGTGGACCGCCACCTGCGCTGGAGGTTTGCAGTCCGTCTCCGGCGTCGGATGGCCATAGCGAAAAACTGTTGGTATTGATGTCATCGCCGTCCACCGTGACGGTAAAAGAGCCGTTGTTAGAAATAAGCGAATGCTGGTTTGACTGGCTGACGGAAAAATTTCCGCCAGGAAAGGTGGTTTGCACGCCGGGCAACAGTGTGTTTTTGAAAAAGATATTCTGCGAGATAAGCGCCACGGCATTCACACCTGGCACCAGCGCCGTTGAGTCAAAGGCCGGGGTTGCCGGAAAGGGCGAGTCGTCGAGCATCGAGAGAAAGCAGAGCGCTTCAATATCACCTGACGCAACATAGTATTGCCACTTATACGGCCTCAGCCAGGTCGTTGTTCCGGCCGGCACAGGCACAACGCCCGCGAAGACATATTGCAGGTTATCCCGGTTCTGGTAGAAGGCTTCCTGGATTATCTGTTTAAGCATGCCGATAGCGGCACTTGTCAGTTTGCTGGAAGGGTCGGTGACGGTGAGAATGGCGACATAACCAGGGTCATCTGGCGTTGCATTTTGCGTGGGCGAGAACACCAGTTGTGTCAGTGACCCTTCACCGTTGAGTTCCTGTTGATTGCCAGGCCCCATCCAGCCCAGCGTGATTTCCATCAGCAGCGTAACACCGGCCATATCCCATTCACCGTTGACGCCAGGAAGATTAGAAATGCTCAGGCTGCCATCTTTGATGGGAACATTGAGCTTCATCAGGCTGTTCTGGCCACCGTCGGCCATATTCCAGACATCCAGATGAACATTGAGAGTCGTAATAGCCCCAGTGACGGTGTCGTGGTCGGTATAAACAATGGGCATGGTTACCGACGCCAGATTATTACGCATGATGTCGTTGACTTTGTCTTTGGTCAGCGCATAGGAATAGTCATACTGATAAGTATCCATAAGAGCAACCCCGTTTTTATAATGACGAGTAACCCGATGAACAGCAAATGGCATTTCTGCTTTAATCCAGCCTAGCCGCTTTTTTATGCCGGTCAACATGACTGGAAAATTAAAATTCTGCATTAACAAATTGGGTGCAATTAATGAGATTAGTTATTTTTTCTTGTGTGTTGTTTTAAATTTATTCTCAAGGTGAGGGTGAGTGTAAACGTGAAAAGGATATTATCAGCAGGCTGTGATGGTACGTTATTTGGTGTATCTGGTTGAGTGAGGTTTATTACTCCTTGATAAGCACTGACGCTGGGTGGAGAGCAGTAATAATGCTGATAGCATCTTTTTTTAATTTGCCTTCCTGTAAGGTAATTTATTTATCTTGTTGATATTTATAATTCTTTAAATTCTACACTTCTTGCTGTGAGATAAGGATTAATAGTGACTCATTCATCTTTAAGGTGTTTTTAGTGGTTTTGTTCTTTAATTTTAGGCTGACTTGATTCTGAGGCTTGTGAAATTTTTTTGAGATGATGATGCTGATGTTATTATCTCTCTCGCGTAACCAGTTTGATTCAATTAAAATAATCCGTTGTTTTTGTTTGAGAGTAACCCTGATTAATTGGGGGTGTTTATTTAGGAAGTTAAATCGACTTTTTCGTTATCGTTTAATATTTATTTTGTTTTTAATTTAATGATATAACATACTAGAAAGCATGAGATATATTATCTTGTTACGGATATATCTGGAGGTAAGGAATTAAATAATGGTTGCGTGGCTGGATATTGTTCACATATAAATTTTCTTTGGTTGGTATAAGTATTTATATGAGGGAATTAATATTTACGGGAATGATTAGGTGAGTCATTAAAACGCAAGTGTTAAGAGTGAGTGGGGCGAGCTCATGCACCATGATTGCCACAAACAGGCAACTATTCATGGGCGCTTCGCAACGCAATGGTATGAAAGACGCCCCGCGTAGCGGCGGGGCGAGATTGTGCTGGAGGGTTTTTGCGCGACGTTAGTCGTTTGCCGAAGCCTGGTGAGATCCCCTGGCTTTTTCGGTGGTGCGATCATGACTGCCTGAATAGATGAAGAACAACGCTATCCCCAGACAGACAATGGCACCGAGACGGCTCATTGAAAACGCGATTGGCGCATTCGCCAGCCAGCCGAAATTATCAATCAACATACTCATTGTCAGCTGTCCGAAGATGACGGCAACGGTGGCGACTGCTGTACCGATGCGCTGCACCGCCAGAACCATAATGACAATATACGGCACGCCAAACATCGCACCCAGCAGTTGCCATTTGGGGACATCCAGCAGGGTGACAGCGTGTCGAGGTTCAAAAAAGAAAATGAGCAGGCCGGTAATGAGTGCACCCACGGAAAAGGTCAGAAACGCGCATTTAAAAACGCCCACGTTGTTGCCCAGTTGACCATTTATCGCCGCCTGTATGCTCAGTGCGGCTCCGCCTGCCACCGCTAAAATAATCATGATTATTGTCATCATCTCTCCTTACCCCTGAGCAACCAGGAAAAGCGCAGCAACGATAAAAAACAGTGCAATGATGCGCCTGCTATTAATTTTCCTGCGCGGTGTGCCCAGCAGGCCGAAATGGTCGATGATAAGACTCTTTGATACCTGACCGGCAAGCACGCCAATCATCGTCATAGCGATGCCAATGGCCGGTGTCGCGACCGTCAGAATAACCACGTAAATGGGGCCCAGCACGCCGCCCAGCAGGTGCCATGACGGTTGGGCGAAAAATGACGGGCTGTTACGAGGGCTAAAGAACAGCATCAGCAGAAAGGTCAGTGCCGTACCCACAGCAAAAATACTGAACGTGGCCCATAAATCGCCAACTTCACCGCCAAGCGGTCCCAGTAACCCCGCCTCTACGGACAATCCCATTCCACCTGCGATAACGAGTAAAACCAGTAAAAATTGCATAGCACACCGCACCTTATTGTTGAGGCGAAAAAGGTTAGCGCGTAAGGCCTGTGAGAAAAATGCTACAGTGAGTGAAACACCTGTGCAGGATATGCATCAATGTACGACGTCGGCAGCATCACTATCCGCTCACTACTCATTTTTATTGCAGTCTATGAAACACAGAATTTTTCTGTGGTGGCCCGGCGTGAAGGGATTTCCGCGTCCCAGGTGTCGCGGGTGATTCAGCAGCTTGAGGATGCACTCGGTCAGCAGCTGTTTTATCGCAACACGCGAGCCGTTATTCCCACTGAGAGCGGGCATCTTTTTATTGGCTATGCGCGAAGCATGACGACTAGTCTTGAGCAGGCCCGCCGGCAGCTCAATGAACGGGCGCTTGAGCCTTCAGGGCTGGTACGTATCAACGCACCGGTCTTTTTCGGGCAGCGGCACGTAGCACCTGGCTTACCAGGACTTACGGCGCGTTATCCGCACCTGAGCATTGAGCTTACGCTTACGGACGATTACATCGATCCTCATCGCGATGCGGCAGATGTGATTTTTCGCATCGGTACGCTTACCGACTCGTCTTTTCACGCCCGCGTCTTCGGCCAGCAGTTTTACCATCTGGCGGCATCACCGTCCTATCTGAAGAAATATGGTCCACCGCGCGGGCCTGATGATTTAAGCCGACATCACTGCCTGGTGTACCGGGGTTCTTCCGGGCCTAACCGCTGGCTGCTGCGGCGCCCGCAAGAGGAGTGGGTACATTATCCTGTCACGCCGCTAATGGCGTCTAACAATGCTGAAACATTGCTGGTTGCAGCCCTTGGCGGTATGGGCATTGTGTTATTTCCTGACTGGCTGGTCAGTGAGAGGTTGCACAACGGCGATCTGGTGGCATTACTGCCGCAGCTGGAGAAGGCAATTAGCACAGAACCGCAGCATATTGCCGCTATCTATCCCAATTCGCGCCATGCGCCGCTCAACGTCAGGGCAGTGATTGATCATTACATTGAGGCCTTTGGCAAACCGCTTTACTGGCAGTAAAGCGTGATACTAAGCGCTTATAAACAGGCTCTGCCATCAGGTGCGCTGGCAGAGAAAAGTAGGGTAAAAGGGCAACTCGCAATAACGTTGCCCTTATTTTTTGATGTTTTCGAAAGAAGAACGCTTAAGTCACGATTCTCGCGGCCCGGACATTGCGTTGCCATGTTCCGGGCCACTTAGCACCTCAGAAGCGTTAGCCTGCCACCCACGTTTTCAGCACAGGACCGATGGTTTTTAACGCCTCGGCGCTGAGCATGCTGTCGTGGGTACTGGGGACATTATGCGTAACAATCTTCCCGGTAACGTACTGGCTCCACAGTTGCGGGTCATAGTCTTCATCACCTTCAGCAATGCGTGCGGCCTTGAAGAACAAGACATCACCTTCATAGACGCCCGGTACGAATGCCGCCAGCAGGGCTGGCGCATCACGGAATTCGGCAAGAATGTGCTCGAAGACATTCATCCCGACATCTGCCAGTGGATGAGCGGCCTGAGTAAGCTGCTGTTGCAGCACACTCACGCTCAGCATGGTTTCATCCTGCGGCACCGCGCCGGTGAGGGCTTCAAACATGGCGCGCAGACTCTCTTTGTCGGTGCGCACGCTGTTTTTGTACTTCGACCAGAGCGGATAACCGTCCATAAAGGTCAGGGATTTCACGCACTGGCGATCTTTTTGTAACAGCGTGGCCACCTCATGCGCGAGATGGCAGCCAAACGACCAACCCAGTAGCGAATAAGGCCCATGCGGCTGCACTTTATAGATTTGCGCAAGATAGGCTTTCGCCATTTCATGGATGGAGTGCGGTGCCAGCCCGGTACTGAGCCTTCTGGCCTGTATGCCATACAGCGGCTGCTGTGCGCCCAGGTAAGGAATCAGCCCTGAATAGGACCAGCTCAAACCACCGCCGGGATGCAGACAGAACAGCGGCATCTGGGTTCCGTGTGGCTGTAGCGGCAACATCACATCCAGCACGCTGCGCCGGTCGCCGCTTTCCAGGCTTTGGGCCAGTTGGGCGACGGTGGGCGATTCAAACAGATCGCGCAAGGTCAGTTTTACGTTGAGTGCTTTATCAATCTGGGTGATAAGACGAGCCGCCAGCAACGAGTGGCCGCCGAGCCAGAAAAAGCTGTCGTCCACGCTGACATGTTCTACCTTCAGCAGTTCACAGAATTTATCCACCAGCCAGCGCTCGTTATCCGTTTGTGGCTCGCGTCCGGTGCGCGTAGTCAACTCAGGTTTTGGCAGCGCGGCCATATCAAGCTTGTTGTTGGCATTAAGCGGCAGCGCATCAAGCACAATAATTGCCACCGGCACCATAAAATCGGGCAGGTGCTGACGCGCATACTGTTGTAGCTGTTCGGGCAGCGTCTGGTCGTGCTTATCGGCCACTACCCAGGCAACAAGCTGCTTGTTCCCCGCGGCATCTTCCCACGGGTTCACCGCCGCCTGCAGCACGGCAGGATGGCGCGTCAGGACGTTTTCGATTTCCCCTGGTTCAATGCGAAAGCCGCGGATTTTCACCTGCTGATCCCGGCGTCCCACAAACCGCAACGCGCCGTCGTGACGCCACTTAACGATGTCACCGGTACGGTACATCCGGCTGCCAGCAGGGCCGAACGGATCGGCAACAAAATGGCTGGCGGTCAGCGACGGGCGATTGAGATAGCCACGCGCCAATCCACGCCCGGCAATATACAACTCACCGGGCACGCCGACAGGCACCGGTTGCAAAAACACATCCAGAACGTAAAGCCGGGTGTTGTTCATTCCCATGCCGATGGGGACATCAAGATACGGCGCATCCGCATCGTTAATCGGGTAATCAGCCGCAAACGTGGTGGTTTCCGTTGGGCCGTAGATGTTCATCAGCGCCAGTTCTGGCCAGCACTCGCGCACGGTTTGCACAGCACTGCTGGAGATGCGCTCACCACCGGTGTAAAGCTTGCGAAGCGTTGCAAGCGAATGTGGCGACTCTTCAGCAAGCAGCCGGAACAGCCCGGAGGTTAAAAAGGCCGCCGTTACCTGATTGTCGATAAGCGTTGACGTCAGCGTGGGCAAGTCCAGCTCGTCACCAGGCACAATGACCGCCTGGTGACCGTTGAGTAGCGCCGCCCAAAGCTCGTAGGTTGAGGCATCAAACGCGTAAGGAGAGTGCAGCAGAATGCGCTGATGATCTTCTCCTCGCCAGCGTTTATCCAGCGCCATCACCACCACGTTATCCTGGGTTGTGGCAATGCCCTTAGGTTGCCCCGTTGAGCCAGAGGTGAACATTACGTAGGCCAGATGATGCGCGCGCAGTGCAAGTTCATCGCACACAAGCTCGTCCTGTGCCTCTGTGCCCGTCACGACTTCAACAGCCAGTTGCGTCGGTAGTGCCGCGTGGCGATAGCGTTCATCAACAATGGCAACGCTCGCACCTGCTTCACGAACAATATGCTGCCAGCGATCTGAGGGATCGCTGGTACGCAAAGGCACATAAAAGCCGCCCGCTTTGGCGATAGCCAGCACGCCGATGACCAACGCAAGCGAGCGTTCCATCAGTACGGCCACACCGTGCTCCACAGCAGCACCGTGCTGTTGCAGGCGTCTGGCAAGGCTGCTTGCCCGCGCATCCAGTTGCGCATAAGTGAGTTTTTCTTCACCGCAGCTAACGGCAATACGTTCCGGATGGGCCTTCACCTGCTGTGCAAACTGTGTTGCCAGCGTGGTGGCCGGGACGTCGGCAGCCGTGTCATTGAGTGCGTTGAGCAGATACTGACGCTGTCCGTCCGACAACAGTGGAATATTCATGACTGGCGTAGCGGGCGCTTCAGTAATGAACGACAGCAGGTGCTGGAAAACCTGCACCAGCATTTCTGCCGTCGGGTGATCGAACAGATCGACGGCGTATTCCAGCTGAGCATCCAGTGCGCAGACCTCGCCGCTTTCGTCGCGACGTTCGTCAAAGTTAAACGTCAGGTCGAATTTTGCAGGCGTAAACCCTACCGGCTGTGTCTGAGCCGTTAAATCTGCAAACTGTGTGTCGGTGCCGGCGTTGTTCTGCAGAACCAGCATGACCTGAAACAGCGGATGACGTGACGATGAGCGATCCGGGTTAAGTTCTTCAACCACTCGATCAAATGGCACGTCCTGGTGGCTGTAAGCGGACAGCATAAACTCCCGCACGTTTGCCAGAATGTCGCTAAATGTCGGGTTATTTGCACAATTGACCCTTAAGACCAGCGTATTGACGAAAAAGCCGATCAGTGCGTTCATCGCCTCGTTTGAGCGCCCGGCAACACCAGTGCCGAGGGTAATATCACTTCCAGCCCCCAGGCGGTGAAGTGATGCGGCAACGCTTGCCTGAAGCAGCATAAAGAGCGTCACGCCTTCATCACGCGCCAGCTGTTTTAGCTGCTGATAGCAGGCGGTATCAATAGCAAAATTAACGCGCCCGCCGCGATAGCTCGGTACTGAAGGACGAGGGCGGTCGGTTGGCAGTTCGATTTCCTGCGGTATACCGGCCAGCGCCTCGCGCCAGAAGGCCAGCTGACGGCCTCCAGCCGTTGTGCTGTCTTGCATATCGCCTAATATTTCGCGCTGCCAGAGCGCATAGTCGGCGTACTGAATCGCAAGCGGCGTCCAGTCCGGAGCGTGACCCGCGCAGCGTGCCTGGTAGGCCGTTTGCAAATCCTGCAACAGCGGTGCCAGCGAACCGCCGTCGCAGGCAATGTGGTGAACCAACAGTAGCAGCACATGTTCATGGGCATCTTCAAGGTGGAACAGCCAGGCGCGCAGGGGCAGATCGCAGGCCAGATCGAATGGCTGGGCTGCCGCCTGGTCAATGTGGCCCATTAGCGTGTCCTGGGTGACCTGGTCTACCTGCAGGTGAGGATGAGCATGCTCTGGCAGCACAATGTGCTGATACGGCGCGTCCTGATGCAAAGGGTAGGTGGTGCGCAAAATTTCATGGCGTTGTACCAGGTCTGTCAGCGCCTGATGCAGCGCCGCATCGTTGAGAGTGCCTTGTAGCCGCAGCGCCAGCGGCATGTTATAGGCCGAATGATTATTATCGATATTATCCAGCAGCCACATACGCTGTTGGGCCGCAGAGAGCGGTAAAAACGCGTCGCGTGGCTGTGGCGTCAGCATTGCTCTGCTCTGGTGCGTGGTTTTTTCCAGAGAGCTGGCAAGCTGAGCTATCGTCGGGTTTTCAAACAAGGTGCGGATGGGTAACTCTACCTCCAGTACGCTGGCGATTCTGGCGATAAGTCGCATTGCAAGCAGCGAATGACCGCCGAGCATAAAGAAGTTGTCGTCTATACCGACGCTCTCGCAGCCCAGCACTTCAGTAAACAGCCCGGCCAGAATTTCTTCCTGAGCCGTGCGCGGCGTGCGGCTGGTCTGACTGTGGCTGAAGGTCGGCGCGGGCAGGGCACGTTTGTCGAGCTTGCCGTTGATGGTCAGCGGGAAGCGCTCTACCTGAATAATCGCGGCGGGCAGCATGTAGTCCGGGAGCCTTTCAGATGCGAATGACAGTAGCGCCGCACTCTCAATATCGCAGTGGCTGTCGCTGGTGACGTACCCAACCAGTTGTGGATTGCCTGGCGTATCTTCCCGCACCAGCACCACGGCCTGTGTAATCGCCGGGTAGCTTGCCAGCGTGTTCTCAATTTCACCCAGCTCGATACGAAAGCCGCGAATTTTAACCTGCTGATCAGCACGTCCTAAATAGCGCAGCGTGCCCTGGTCATCTCTGATCGCCAGATCGCCCGAACGGTACATGCGCGCACCCGGTTGACCAAATGGGTCGGCAACAAAACGCTCGCTGCTGAGATCACGCCGGTTCAGGTAACCGCGAGCCAGACCTGCACCGCCAATGTACATCTCACCTTCCACGCCCGGTGGCACCGGGCGCAGCGCGCCATCAAGCAGATAAATACGCAGGTCAGGAATGCCAACGCCAATCGGGCTGCCTGTTGCACTACGCGCCATTTCGGGTGTCAGTGCCTGATAGCTGACGTGAACGGTAGTTTCGGTGATGCCGTACATATTAATCAGCGTCGGGGCGTCAGGCGCATGGCGCTCATACCAGCGTTCAAGCTGTTTCAAATCCAGTGCTTCACCGCCAAACACCACGGTGCGCAGGCTCAGTGGATAACGATCGCGCTCGTTAGCATGATCGGCTTCGATCAGCTGATAAAACGCAGATGGTGTCTGGTTGAGCACTGTCACCTTTTTCTCACTGAGCAGGCGCAGGAAGGCCTGCGGATCGCGGCTCACCAGATACGGCACGACCACCAGTTCGCCACCGTAGAGTAACGGTCCCCAGATTTCCCATACCGAGAAATCAAAAGAGCAGGCGTGAAAAAGCGTCCAGATATCGGTATGCGTGAAGTCGAACCACGCCTGCGTTGAGGTAAACAGGCGCAGTACGTTTTCATGGGGGATCATCACGCCCTTCGGGTTGCCGGTTGAGCCAGAGGTATAGATGATATAGGCGAGGCTTTTCTCGCTCACCGGGCGTAGCCGTTCCTGCGGTTGCAGATTATCCGGGCTTAACGCCGCAAGCTGCTGCTGATAGTCTTTCGCGTCAATAAGCACTTTGGGGGCGGAACTGCTGAGCGTGTCGGTGTGTTCGGTATCGGTCACAATGCAGACGGGACTGGCATCTTTAAGAATATAGGCCAGCCGCTCTGCCGGGTTATGGACATCCAGAGGCAGATAGGCCGCACCCGCTTTCAGGATAGCCAGCAGGCCGACAATCATCTCTATGGAGCGCGGCAAGGCCAGTGCGACCACATCTTCACTGCCGACGCCGTGGCTGACCAGCAGCCGAGACAGGTGGTTTGCTCGGGCATTCAACTCGCGATAGCTCAGGCACTCATCACCCAGACTGAGTGCAACAGCATCCGGGTCGTCCTGAACGCGTTGTTCAAACACCTCATGCAGCGTCAGCGTTGCCCAGTGAGACGGCGGTTGCGACAGCAATGTGGGCATTTCCCATGACTGCATCAGCGGCAGACTGCCGATGACCTGTTGGGGATTATCGATAATGGCATCAACAATGTGCATATAGCGTTCAGCCAGCGCCGCAACGCTGCTGTCATCGAGCAAATCCGGCAGTGAGCTAAAGCGCAGGCTAAGGTGTTCTCCTGGCACAGCCACCAGACCCAGCGGATAGTGCGACGCATCGCCACCGTGATGGGAGGACATCGAGATACTCAGCGCCTGTGCCGACTGACTGTCGTTTTGTTCAATCAGCGGGTAGTTCTCAAATACCATCAGCGTATCGAACAGGTCGCCGTATCCCGCATCGGTCTGGATGGTGGTCAGGTCGAGATACTGATAATCCAGCAGACGCGTTTGCTCCGCCTGGAGCCGTTGCAGCATCGCGCCGAAGGTCTCTGCCAGGCTGTAGTTAAGCCGCAGCGGTACGGTGTTGATAAGCAAACCTACCACGCGCTCCACACCGGGCAACTCGCCCGGCCTGCCCGACACCGTAATGCCAAAAACCACATCGCTGCGCCCGGTCATCTCCCCAAGCAGGACGCCCCATGCGCCCTGGAGCAGGGTATTGACGGTGATCCCAAGCTGCCTTGCGCACTGGTTAAGCTGCTGTGTGCGTACGCTGTCCATTTTCTTGTGCAGCAGGTTGGGCTGTAGATTTTCCGTTACGCGCCCTTTGGCGACCAGCGTCGGTGCATCCAGTTCGTGTAGCGCATCGCGCCAGACCGCGCGCATTTCATCTTCGTTACGCGAGGTGACCCACTGCAAGTAGTCCCGATAAGGCACAGCCGGCGGGAGCGTCAGGCCACTGGCGTCTTCTGAATAAAGCGTGAAGAACTCCTGGAGCAGCACCGGTACCGACCAGCCGTCCAGCAGCAGGTGGTGGTTGGTAAAAATCAAGAAGTGCTGTTGCGGCGCAAATTTTACCAGTGTGAAGCGCAGCAGCGGTGGTGCGTCGGGGCTAAAACGCTCGTCGTAATCGGCCTCAAGCAATGCTGCAAACGCCTGATCACGCTCTGGCGGCACAAGGCTGCTCAGATCGCGCTCCCGCCAGGGCAGATCCAACCCTGACAGGATAAGCTGTACCGGGGTATCCACGCTTTCATACTCAAATCCGGCGCTAAGATGCGGATGGCGTGCCAGAAGCGTAGCGGCTGCCTGCTTAAGCTTGCCGCTATCCAGCGGGCCATTAAGCTGAAATACCTGTTGGACCTGATAGGCATCGCTGCCCTGGGTGTCGTAAAGCATCTGGAACAGCAGTCCCTTCTGAAGCGGAGACAGCGGCAGTATATCTTTAATTTCCATAATTATTTTTTCTTCCATTTTGCCTGGAGTTTAGCCAGATTGTCTTGCTTAACCGTCACCATCGTGAGGTCTGACGGGGTAAAACCGCCAGCCTCAGGGGCCGTTGTGAGACGTGAGAGTTCAGTGAGCCAGTAGAACCAGTGGTTGCCCAACTCCTCAAGGCGCTGGCGCGAGTGCAGCGCAGTGGCCCAGCTCCAGTTGGCGACCAGCACAGCACCCTGCGGGCGCTCTTCCACCACGGCGTTAAGCGACAGCGCATGCGGCAGGGCGAAGTCGGGTGCGGCGTTGGTGTCTATCAGGCTTGCCTGTGACGCCACCTGCCAGTCGCTGCTGCCTCCCGCCGACATTCGGCCCAGATAGTTAAAGCCGATTTGCGGTTGTGGCAGGGCAGCAAGCGCTGTGCGGGTCTGCGGGTTGAGGTAGCGCAGTAACCCGTAGCCGAGGCCGTTTTGCGGCACCTGGCGCAGCTGCTCTTTAATGCGCTTGAGTGCATTACCCAGCGAGTGGGTATCGGTAAGTTGCAGGCTGCCGGGATCGAGACGTACCGGATAGAGGCTGGTAAACCAGCCCACGGTGCGCGACAGTTCTGTCCCCGGCAGTTCTTCACGTCCGTGGCCTTCCAGATCGAGCAGTACGTCCGTTTGTGGACCCTGACGCCAGGCGTTAACCGCGAGCGTAAACGCACACAGCAGCACGTCGTTAATGCTGGCGTGGAACAACGCCGGAACGGTGCCCAGCAGCAGGTGAGTGACCTCGGCAGACAACACCATTTGCAGTGCACCACTGGTGGCGATGGTGTCCTGAGCGCCGTTAAGGCGGCGAGGCGTCAGCAGGGCATCGTGTTTATCGAGCACGCCTGACCAGTACGCCATCTCATGCTGATGCGCGCTGGCTTCATGCTCTAGCCGGTGTGCCCAGGCACGGAACGACGTGCCTGCTGGCGGCAGCTGTACCACGTTGCCCGCCTGCATGTTGGCCCACAGGTGTTGGAGGTCGGCCCCCAGCAGACGCCAGGAAACGCCATCCACCACCAGGTGATGCAGCACCAGCATAAGCCTGCCTGGCTCGCCGTGTGGCATACGCAACCAGACTGCCTGCAACATCGTGCCAGTTGCTGGATTGAGCCGCTGCTTGGCTGCCTGGCTTTCCTGAGTGATAACGCCCGCCAGATCGTTTTGCGTGAACGTGGTGCAGTCGACCACCCGCAGCAGATGTTCTGTCGACACTGTATCGGGCGTCGCAATACGCAGGCGCGCCTCGCCCAAAGCGGTGCGTTGTGCAACCATGCGTAGCGCGTCGTGCTGTGAAAGCAGTTGCGCCAACAGCGCCCTGAGCATGGATTCATCCATCCCGGCTGGCGTTTGCAGCAGTGTTGCCTGACTGAAGCTGTCTATATTGCCAGGATTGTCGAGCAGCCACTGGATAATTGGTGTTGCCGGGAATTCCCCCACAGCCGCGACTGCGCTTTGCGTGGCATCGGTTGACGTGGCTTCCATGATTCTGGCCAGCGCGCACACTGACTTGTGCTCAAACACCTGGCGTGGTGTCAGTACCCAGCTAGCCTGACGCAGACGAGCCACAAGCTGAATGGCTGTAATACTGTCACCGCCCATTTCAAAGAAGCTCTGGTCAATATCGACCTGTTCAATGTTCAGTAGCTCGCCAAACAGTGTCGCCAGGAGCTGCTCACGCTCGTTAGTCGGCTGGCGGTAAGAGGCCGCCTGGAAGGTGGGTGCCGGGAGCGCGCGCCTGTCGATTTTGCCGTTTGGCGTAACCGGCAGCGCTGGCAGTAGCATGATGGCTACCGGGATCATGTACTCCGGCAGCGACTGGCGCAGATAGTTGCGAAGCTCAGTCGAATCGACACCCGGCTCTCTGGCAACGGCATACCCCACCAACTGGAGTTGCCCCGGTTTGTCCTCGCGGACAATCACAGTGGCCTGGTTGAGCTTCGGATGCTTCAGCAGCACGGACTCAATTTCGCCAGGCTCAATGCGAAAGCCGCGAATCTTCACCTGGTGGTCCACGCGTCCCATAAACAGCAGTTCGCCGTCTGGCTGCCAGCTTGCCATATCGCCAGTGCGATACATACGGCTGCCGGGTGTGCCAAACGGGTTCGCCACGAAGCGCTCGGCACTCAGGTCCGGGCGCTTATGGTAACCGCGTGCCAGGCCTTCCCCGGCGATATACAACTCACCTTTAACTCCCGGAGGCACAGGTTGCAGGCTTTCATCCAGCACATAGACCTGGATATTGATAATGGGCGTGCCGATAGGCGGTACTGTGTCAGCCTGTAGCGGCTGGCTCATGGTGGCGCACACGGTTGATTCGCTGGGACCGTAAGCGTTAATCATGCGCCGCCCCTGGGACCAGAAGGCGATGAGTTCAGGCGGACACGCCTCACCGGCGACCACCAGCGTTTGCAGTTGCGCTAGCGGTTTTTGCGGCATAACGGCCAGCCCAACCGGCGGCAGCGTGGCGTGCGTGACGCCTTCACGCAGCATCAATTCATACAGCGGTTCTCCGGGAGAGAGGGCATCTTTACTGGCCACAACCAGCGCGGCACCGCTCAGAAGCGCCATACTGATATCCCAGTACGAAGCATCAAAGCTCGGTGAGGCAAATTGCAGTACCCGGCTTTGTGCCGTCACGTGCAGTCGCTCAACCATGCTGGCGGTCAGATGGCTAAAGCCACGGTGTGAAACCAGTACACCTTTTGGCAGACCGGTGGAGCCGGAGGTATAGATGATGTAGGCCGCGTTATCCAGGTGCTGATGGCGCTCATGTACCAACGCATGCTCCGGCTGCTGGGCTAACCTGGCCTGAACCTGCGGGCAGTCAATCTGTACGTGAGCACGCTGTAGCCCGAACTTTTGCACGAAAGCAGAATCAGTGATGACCAGTGTTGGCTGGGCATGTTCCAGCATGTAATTGAGACGCTCTACCGGGTAATGCGGGTCCAGCGGCAAATAGGCTGCGCCTGCTTTGAGTATGGCAACCAGCGCCACAACCAGTTCGACCGAGCGCGGTAGCGCAATCGCGACAATCTGCTCTGCACCTACGCCATCAGCCATCATCAGGTTAGCCAGCCGGGTTGCCCGGTGGTCCAGCTCACGGTAACTCAGGCGCGCCTGTTCACCCAGTAGCGCCATGCTCTCTGGCTGCGTACGGACG
Source organism: Enterobacteriaceae bacterium 4M9 (assembly GCA_010092695.1). Lineage (GTDB taxonomy): Bacteria > Pseudomonadota > Gammaproteobacteria > Enterobacterales > Enterobacteriaceae > Tenebrionibacter. The sequence goes on from JAADJJ010000001.1 coordinate 2,475,892, forward strand.
AGTTCTTCAAACCGTTCAGCGAAGGTTTGCGCCGGTAGAGTGCGCTGTGTTGCGTTCCAGTCGTTAAGGATCTGCGAGCGCTCTCGCTCACTAAACGGCGTTAGCGCGCTAAGCCGGGCGTGCGGATCGCGGCTGACGGCACTCAGCAGTTCACAGAAGTAACGGGCGATACGCGCGGCGGTCGCATCATCAAACAGATCGGTGGCGTACTCGAGGCATCCCGACAATCCGTCTGGATTTTCATCAAAGTTGAACGTTAAGTCGAATTTCGCCACGGGTAGCTGTGGCGCGTCGGTCCGGCTCTCCAGCCCGTCGAACAGCGACTCACCGCGTGCGTGGTTTTGCAGCACCAGCATTATCTGGAACAGCGGATGACGCGTCAGCGAGCGCTCAGGATTGAGCGCCTCTACCAGGGTTTCAAACGGCAAGTCCTGATGTTCAAACGCCTGTAGCGTGTTGTTACGCACCTGCTCCAGCAACTCGTCAAAATGCGGGTTGCCGGACACGTCGGTGCGCAGCACCAGCGTATTGGTGAAAAACCCAACCAGGGGTTCGAGCTGGTCGTCCGTGCGCCCGGCAATGGCGGTGCCAAGCGGGATATCAACACCCGCGCCCAGTCGGCGTAGCAGTAATGCAAGCGTTGCCTGTAGCACCATAAACAGACTCAGTTGACGCGTTTGCGTTATTTCACGCAGGCGTGCATAGACCTCGTTATCAACCGTGAACAGGCACTGTTTGCCCTGATAGCTGGGGTGAGCCGGGCGAGGTCTGTCGGTCAGAAGCGGAAGCTCTTCAGGCAGCCCCCTGAGTGCCTCGCGCCACCAGGCTAACTGCTGATTCTGGCGGCTCTGCGGATCGTCTGGCGCACCCAGCAGTTCATACTGCCAGAGCGTATAGTCGGCATACTGGACCGGCAGCGGCGCCCAGTCGGGCATCATCCCGTTACGGCGCGCGTTGTAGGCCATCGCCAGGTCGGCTAACAGCGGTGCCAGGGAGGCCCCGTCGCTGGCAATGTGGTGCATCAGGAACAGCAACACGTGCCGGTCTGGCTCCACACTGAAAAGCCAGGCCCGGCAGGGGTTTTCGTGGGCTAAATCGAAGAGGTACTCGGAGGCTTCCAGCACTGCGCTATCCAGCTTATCCGATGCGACCTGCTGAAGCGTCAGTGCGCAACTGGCGGCTTCACCCTCAGCAATGTACTGCCAGGCCGTGCCGTCCGTCAGCGTCTGAATACGCGTGCGCAGGCTCTCATGGCGCATGAGGAGATCGTTGAGCGCTGTCGTGAGCGCCCCGGTATTGAGTGTGCCGCGTAACTCAAGGGTCAGAGGCATGTTATAGGTAAATTTACCGCTCTCAATACTGTCGACAATCCACAGCCGACGCTGGGCCGCAGACAGCGGTAAATGCAGCGGGCGCGGTTTAGGGTGCAACTGCGGGCGCACAGTGTCGTCGGGACGCAAACGTTGCGCAAACTGCGCAACCGTAGGCGCTTCAAACAGGTCACGAATACGTGGGTTTACGTTCAGTGCTTTACGCACCAGGCTTACCAGGCGAGACGCCATCAGCGAATGGCCGCCAAGCTGGAAGAAGTTATCATCTATGCTGAGTTGCTCTATGCCCAGCACCTGCGCAAACAGGCGGCACAGCACTTCTTCTTGCGGGTTACGCGCGTCCCGGCGGGCTTCGCTGCTGTAAACCGGGGCAGGCAGGGCGCGAACATCGACTTTACCGTTGGCGGTCAGCGGGAAGTGCGTTACAGGCGTGATGGCCGAAGGCACCATAAAGTCAGGCAAACGGTCGCTCAGGCGCTGGCGTAACTGAACGGGATCGCAGTGGGTGTTTTCACGTGCAATCACCCAGGCCACCAGCTGTTTGTTGCCCGGCTGTGGCTCAAGCAGAGACACTACTGCCTGTGCAATGTCTCCCTCCTCAAGCAACGCGGCCTCGATTTCACTCAACTCGATACGGAACCCGCGGATTTTTATCTGCTGATCGCCACGGTTCAGGTACTCCAGCACGCCATCCTGCCGCCAGCGCACCCAGTCTCCGGAGCGGTACATCCGCTCACCGTGGTGACCAAACGGATTTGCCACGAAGTGCGCCGCTGTCAGATCCGGTTGGTTGATATAGCCGTGCGCAAGCCCGTCGCCGGCAATGTAAAGCTCACCGGGTACGCCCACGGGCACCGGGTTCAGGTACGCATCGAGAACGTAGACCTGCATGTTGTCCAGCGGTGAACCAATCGGCACTGATACGCTTTCAGGCACGCTGCGCATGGCGTAGGTGGTGGCAAATGTGGTGGTTTCGGTTGGGCCGTAGCCGTTCATGATAACCAACCCTGGGCACTGCCTCAGCACCGCCGCAATGGATGATTTTGGCAGCACGTCGCCGCCCGCCAACAGCAGGCGCAGGCTCGCCAGCGCCTGTGGATGTTCGTCTACCATCAGGCGAAACAGCCCGGCAGTGAGCCAGGCGGCAGTGATGCTTTCACTGACAATAGTGTGTGCCAGCGCGTCAATATCCAGTTCACCTCCGGGTGCCACGACCAGTTGGCCGCCACACATCAGCGTTACCCAGAATTCATAGGTTGAGGCATCAAAGGCCGACGGCGAATGCAGCAGTACCCGTTGGTGATCCGCTGGCTGCCAGCGGCGGTCACAGGCCAGTGCAATCACGCTCTGTTGGCTAACGGCAATGCCTTTCGGTTTACCGGTGGAGCCAGAGGTATACATGATGTACGCCAGATCGGAGGATTTAACGCGACAGAGCGGATTGGTCTGCAAATAGTGCTGTGCCTGAAAATCGTCACCGGTCTGGATAACCGTTTCCGCAACAGGCCAGGGGCCACTGAGTCCGGTAATCAGCACGGTTGCGCCAGCGTCGTCCATCATTATCTGCTGGCGTTCCAGCGGATCGGCTGCGCGCAACGGCAGGTAAGCACCGCCAGCTTTGATAACCGCAAGTGTGGCGATAACTTCCTCAATGGAGTGCTGCATGAGCAGACCCGCGCAGAACGTTTCACCGCCAGCCAGTTCCTGTAACTTGTGCGCCAACCGGTTCGCTTCACGGTTTAGTTCAGCGTACGTCAGGCGCGATTGCCCTTCGCTGACAGCAATGGCATCAGGTGAGCGAGTGACCTGGCGCTCAAACAGTTCGGCCAGGGTTGCGACAGGCAATTCGGCGGACGTATCGTTCCAGGTAACCAGCAACTGCTCGCGTTCCTGCGCGTTGAGCACGTCAAGTTCGCTGACTCTCGTTTGCGGGTTTTCGGCCATGACGGCCAGAATATGGCACAGCCGCTGGGCGAACCCGGCAACGGTGCTGGCATCATAAAGGTCCGTTGTGAACTCAATATAACCATTGAGACACGCTTTTTGCTCGTCCACGCTGAAGTTAAACAGCAAATCGAATTTTGCTTCTGTGGCAGGGGGAATGCACTGCTCAACCGTCAGCTCAGGGAAGTCAATTCCCTGCGGCAATGGCATATCCAGAAGCATCATTATCTGAAACAGTGGGTTTCGGTTGACTGAGCGCTCCGGGGCCAGCGCTTCGACAAGGCGTTCAAACGGAATGTCCTGGTGCTCATAGGCCGCCAGAACACAGCCGCGTACCTGGTCAATCAGTGCATTAAGCGTCGGGTTGTCATTAAGCCGGGTGCGCAGCGCCACGGTATTGGCAAAATAGCCAATAAGCGGCATCTGAACGGCTTCGGTACGTCCCAGAACAGGGGTGCCTGTCACAATGTCTTCGCCCGCTCCCATACGATGAAGCATGGCCGCCAGCGCCGCCTGTAGCACCATAAACAGGCTTGCCCCAGTTTGCGCACTCAGGGCTTTCAGGCGTGAGTAAATCTGAGATGGGAGGGCAAAACTGACCCGGTCTGCGGCATTAACCGGATGTGCCGGACGTGGGCGATCGCCTGCCAGCGTCACTTCATCGGGTAAACAGGCAAGTTGCTCTTGCCAGTAGTTCAATTGCTGAGCGAACAGTCCGGCTGGGTTGTGTTCATCGGCCAGCAGCGCGCGTTGCCAGAGCGCGTAATCGGCATACTGAATGTCCAGCGCAGGCTGTACCGGCGCCTGTGAATGCAGGCGTGCGCGATAAGCCAGACTCAAATCCTGCATCAGCGGCACAAGCGAGCCGCCATCACCCGCCGTGTGGTGAATGAGCAGCAGCAATACGTGCTCGTTACCGCTCAGGCGGTAAAGATGGGCGTTGAAAGGTAGCTCGTGTTCGAGATCAAATAGGTGCCGACAGTGTTGCGCCAGCATGGGCGTTAATTGAGCGGCGTCAGGCTGTTGACGCTGTAGCGTAAAGTGCGCCTGTTCAGCGGGAATGATTGACTGACAAGGGTGCTCATTTTGCTCACTGAGAAGCGTGCGCAGCGTTTCATGGCGGGCGACGACATCACGCAACGCCTGTTCCAGCGCGTCAGCATTGAGTTCACCGTTTAGCTGTAAAATGAGCGGCATGTTATAGGCGCTGCCAGGCGTAATTTGCTCCTGGAGCCACAGACGCTGCTGCGCAAATGACATGGGCAGCAATGCCGGGCGAGGTGTGGGCTCGAGTGCAGGGCGCTGGGTGAGCGGGCGTGCTTTCTCGATTTCATCACTCAGGCGTGCCACGGTGGGTGAGTCAAAAATCGTTTTAAGCGAGAGCTCGACATCAAACGTCGCGCGCAGGCGGCTCATTAGCTGAAGTGCCAGCAGCGAGTGCCCTCCCAAATGGAAGAAGCTGTCGTTAACCCCCGGTGGTTCAATGCCCAGGCAGTCGGCAAAGAGCTGGCACAGCATTTTCTCCCGCTGCGTGACGGGCAGAACCGGCGCCTCCAGCGTGAAGGTTGGAACAGGTAACGCGCGGCGATCGATTTTGCCGTTGGCAGTCAGTGGATAGCTTTCCAGCGGCACGATGGCCGACGGGATCATGTACTCTGGAAGTTGTTCTTCCAGACTCGCGCGTAAGTCCTGTTGTGACAGTGTAACGTTATCAGTAATGACCCAGGCAATCAGATGTTTTTGCCCAGGCGCGTTGCCGTCATGCACCATCACCAGCGCATGTTTTACTGTGGGGAGCGCCATCAGGGCGTTTTCAATGTCACCCAGTTCAATACGATAGCCGCGAATTTTTACCTGGTTATCGACGCGTCCCAGAAAGCACAGGCGGAGTTCTTCATCCCAACGGGCCATATCCCCGGTACGGTACATGCGCTCACCAGGGTTACCAAACGGATTTGCCACAAAGCGCTCGCTGGTGAGGTCAGGGCGTTTAAGGTACCCCAACGCCAGACCCTCTCCTGCAATATAGAGTTCGCCCGCCTGGCCGACAGGGGCAGGTTGTAATGCGCTATCGAGAATATAAACCCGCGTGTTGTCAATCGGCTTGCCGATAAGAGCAGGGTCCAGGTTTTGCGGCGTGAGTTCACCCAGAGTAGACCACACCGTGGTCTCCGTTGGTCCGTAAACCTGAATAACGTTTTCTGCCAGCGTGACCATGCGCTCGGCCAGATTAACAGGAAGGGCATCACCTCCCACCAGCGCAGTGATGCCCTGTAGCGCCTGCGGCTGGTACTCGACCAACCCGTGCCAAAGGGCCGGTGTGCCCTGAACGTGCGTGACCTGCTTGTCGGCCATTTCGTGCGCCAGCAAGGTGGGGTCGCGGGCGACATCGCGTGAAACCATGACTACCGATGCGCCGTTAACCAGCGGCAGGAAGAGCTCCAGAGCGGCAATATCAAAGCCGATGGTTGTGGTCGCCAGCATACGGTGGCGAGTATTCAGTGCGGTAGCCCGCTGCATTGCGGCGAGGAAATTACTTAACCCGCGATGTGAGACCAGTACACCTTTAGGCTGACCCGTTGAGCCGGAGGTGAAGAGAACATAAACCGCCTGGTGTGGATTGAGCGTGCGCGACTGTGGGTTGTTCTGCGAGTGTGTGCGTATTGCCGCCAGCGCGTCTGGTGTATCAATCTGTTTTTGCGCCGGCCAGTCAACCGCATCAACGGTTTCGCGGGCGGTCAGCACCCGCTTTGGCTGTGCAGTGGTAAGAATGTGCTTTAAGCGCTCCGCTGGATGGTCTGGATCTAATGGCAGATAGATGGCGCCCGCTTTGGCAATGGCCAACAGTGAGACCACAAGGTCTGCACTGCGCGGCAGCAGTACCGCCACGATATCGCCTGTCTTGAGCCCATCAGCTTGCAGATAATGGCAAAGCTGATTGGCCTGTGCATTAAGCTGGGCATAATTCACAGACACATTGTCCTGACAGAACGCCATGCTATCCGGTGTTTTTAACGCCTGTGCTTCAAACAGTTCCGGCAGCGTTAAGGGAGAAACGGGAATCTGGGTCTGATTAATTACCGTAAGTCGCTGTGCTTCAACGGGGTGTTGCAGGGACAGTAATCCCACCGGGGAGTCAGGCTGCGCAAGTAGTTCGCTAAAGAGCGATAACATCCCGTTGTGATGGTTAAGTAACGCCTCCTCGCTGTATAACGCGGCGTTCGCGTCAAACCCAAGTACGAGGGTATGTTCATCACCATAGCCAAAAAAGAAGATGTTCAGATCCTGCGCCGGACCACTGCACAGGTTAGTCGGTGTGGTGCGGCAACCGTTAACCTTGAGATCTTCGCCAAATAGCTCGATGTTAACGGTGGTGTGGTAAAGCGGATGTGTCAGGTTCAGATCACGCTGCAAATCGTCGTTACGGTACTGCTGATGGCGTAATACGCTTCTCATCTCTTTCGACGTCAGCGCCAGAATGTCATTGAGAGACAGAGCAGGGGATAAGTTCAGACGTAGCGGCATGATATTAGATAACAGGCCAGGGATGGTACGCTGCTCACGCCCGGTCCTTGCCGTTACCGGCATACCGATAACCAGATCGTCGTTATCGGTCATGCGATAAAGATAGATACAGCTAAGTGTGGTAAGCAGTTGCGGTAGGGTGTAGCCCAGTGACAGGGCTTTCTCACGCAGCATTTTATCGAGCGCGCTATCGATGTTCTTGCGGTGAAAAAGGATGTTTTCTGCAGGTGCAGAGCGTCCAGCCAGGCTTGCGGGTTCTGGCATATCGCAAAAGCGGGAACTCCAGTAATCACGATCGCGAATAAAACGCCCGGAGTTTCGGTACTCCAGGTCATCTTTAATTAACTGCTCAAAACGACCAAATGGCGTGGGTGGCACGGGTTGTGAGGAAATTAAGCAATTATAAATATTAACGATACGATTAATGATAAGCGAACCGCCAAATCCATCCTGCAAAATATGATGGCAGCAATGGTAATACGCGTATTTCGTGTCAGAAAGCTTAATAAGTGAAAATTCGAATGCTCGCCCTTTGGTCAGAGGGAATATTTTCATCGCATTCTTTTTCAGATATTCATTAAATGCCGCATCAGGATCTTGTTTGAGGCTGAAGTCATAAAACATCACTTCATAATCGTCAACGTTGTCCAGCACTTGCTTTATTTCATTATCAATATAAAGAAAACGACTATGCATTGACTCCGCTTCAATAATCGTTTGCTGAACAGCCTGAGTAAAAAGCGCGGAATCTACAGAACCATCAATAATAATATGTTCGCATATATTATTGTTCCCACGATTCGGTGAGATCTCATTCGCCAACCACATCCCCAACTGTGCAGAGGTGAGCGAATAGCACTTTTTGTCATTAGCCATGACCATAAATTAACCCTTAATGGAAAAGAAACACGCAGACAACGCTGATAAGATTTTATTATATAATCAGTGACTTAGGCTTGATGTCTGCCCAGTTCTCATTGATGTAATTAATACATGCCTGGCGGTTTTCCGGGCCAAATACTCTTCTCCAGCCAGCCGGTACCTGGATAAATTCTGGCCACAAAGAGTGTTGGTTTTCGTCATTAACTAATACACAAAAAGTCAGCTGTTCATTTTCAAAGGGGTTTTTCATTTTTTATATCCTTATAAATTGTGTTGAGAAATTAGCATTGTATGAATAATGCCGGGGTGTTCCTTGGTTGTTACTTTGAACAAGTAATAGCTGAATGAAAAAATAACGGCTGTGAACTACATTTCTTAATGCGTATCCGCGTCAATTTTTTTCATTAATTAACCTTACTGTATATACGGAGAGGTGGTGGATAAAGGGGGTTTAGGCATTATTTTGTTGGAGTTTGATAAAAACCTTTTGAGGAAAATACTATTTTTGTTACTTATGGAGTATTTTGATTTTTATTGGTTTTGATAGTTTCAGGTAAGTTCTGTAATGCATTAATATAAGTTGTTGTTTGTTTCTGTTGGCTCTCTTTGAAAGTCATTTCTACTGTCACATAACGTAGTCTACAGGGGGAGTTTAGTCACAACTGGAGTAAGCACTTTTGCGAAACCAAAACCTGAGGTAACGCAAAATATTGCCGATTGCATAGTGCACGATACGAAAAAATAGATGAATATTCAAGTAAATACGTTTAATTAATGCTGAAATATAATTTGTGTACAGATGTTAAGCTAACCCAGGGAAGACGCAGGAGGCCGACGATGACCTGCACGCCATTTTTTCTCTGTCAGGCCTCTGATTGTTATTCGCTGTTCCGTAATTTTTAGGAAATTTCTCTTAAGGTGTGCTTATTTATAATCAGGACAGTCATTGTCTTAATGTTCATTTTTAATACAGAAAATGCAGTGCTGAAATGCTGTGTTTTACGATATATTTAAGATCATTCTCTCGATTCAAATCAACTATCCTAATGTCATTAAACTGGTTCAGAAGTCGGTGTTGCCTGGTGTGAGCGGTAAAAAAACATGGTAAATCCTGTTAAAAGTAACAATGTGCTTCGCTGGAGTACATTATTCTGGACGTTGTTTTGGCGTTCATGAGTTAAGGATTTTGCATTTTTTTATTGATTATTCTTAGTTTTCGGGGTGGAAAATTGAGGTTTGTTCACAGAAAAGACAGTTGCCAGGGTAACAGCCTGATATGGAGTTTTTGATTATTAATAAAGTGAAAATCCGGCATACAGGATTAACCTCGACGTTAACTTCGCATTAGTTACATTAATAAGTAACGCTCATATCATGAGTCTCTCCCTAAAAAAATTACCCAAATGTTGTCCTGAAAAGTTCTTCAGCATGAAAAGAGATGTCAGTCAGAGAGTGGGGTGAATATAAAGACAGGTAGATACAATAAATCGTGACCGATTTAACGAAAATTATGTTGAGGAATTCGAAGGCACTTCAAAAAGAAGGGGCTGTGTTTTGCCTTGCGTAAGGAACAGTCAATTAACTTCAGGATTAATATGTCCCTGATGATAAATAAGACCGTGGTTAATCCTTAACTACTGCGGATAAGCTGTGGGACAATAGCATTATCATCAGTCGACAATGAACGCCGCTGTGTATTATTAGGCTCTCTGTCCAGCGTCTTTCAGGACCAGGCCCACATAAAGGCGAAAGCATCAATAAAGTGGGACAGGGCAGTGAACCGGTGATTTTGCGCCAGTCACCACCTCATTCGAGGTGGTGACTGGCGCAAAATGCATTATCGGCTCAGGCAAGATCAAACCGGTCAAGATTCATCACTCTGGACCATGCCGCAACGAAGTCATGTGCAAATTTTTCACGGGCATCTTCACGGGCGTAAACCTCGGCAACCGCACGTAAAACACTGTGAGAGCCAAAAATCAAATCAGCACGCGTAGCGGTATATTACGGCTCCGCTCTCACGGTCCCGTCCTTCAAACAAGGTATTGTTACCATCAAGCGGTTTCCATTCAGTCCCCATATCGAGCAGGTTGGTGAAAAAATCGTTACTCAGAACACCTACACGGTCGGTAAACACACCGTGCTGGCTGCCGTCAAAGTTAGTGCCCAGCACACGCAAACCCCCAATCAACACTGTCATCTCAGGTATGGTCAGCGTGAGCTTTTGTGCCTTATCAATAAGCAGTTCTTCGGTTGACGGTCCTTGCGTCTCCTTATGGTAGTTACGAAAACCATCTGCCTGCGGTTCAAGCAGGTTTACGGACTCAATATCGGTTTGCTCCTGGACCGCATCAACACGGCCTGGCGTAAACGGAACGTCAAGCTGTAGACCAGCTGCTGCTAATGCCTGCTCAAGACCCACCACGCCAGCCAGGACAATGACATCCGCTAACGATGCTTTGCCTGATGCTTGCTGTATTGATTTGAGTACTGGCAGGACATGCACGGTTCCGGCATTGATTTCCCATTCGCTCTGAGGCAGAAGGGCCAGACGCGCGCCATTGGCACCACCACGTTTGTCACCGCCACGGAAAGTTGAAGCGGATGCCCAGGCCACTGAAATAAGACTACTGACAGGTAATCCTGCACCGGCAATGGCGGCTTTAAGCGTGGTGATATCTTCCTGCGTTGGGTTATGAACAGGAGCCGGTAATGGGTCCTGCCATATCAAATCCTCTGCGGGTACCTCTGGCCCCAGATAGCGGGACTTCGGCCCCATATCACGGTGCGTCAGCTTAAACCAGGCTCGCGCAAAGGCTTCATTAAATTCCTGAGGATCGTTGAGGAAGCGGCGGGATATTTTTTCATAATCCGGATCCATACGTAACGTAATGTCGGTAACCAACATCGTAGGCTTGCGTTTTTTATTCGGGTCGAAGGGATCAGGAATGATTTCAGGCCCATCTTTCGCTTCAAACTGAATAGCACCACCAGGACTGCGTGTCTGGACCCATTCATATTTGAATAAGTTCTCGAAGAAGTTGTTACTCCACTGCACCGGCGTTTGCGACCATACGACTTCCAGGCCCGAGGTAATGGCATCAGGGCCAGCACCGCTGCCGAAATTGTTGACCCATCCCAGCCCTTGCAATTCTAAACCTGCGGCAGCGGGTTCTGGGCCAAGGTGGGTGCCAGCGGCTGCGCCGTGTGTTTTACCCAAGGTATGGCCCCCGGCGATTAATGCCACCGTTTCTTCATCATTCATGCCCATATTGCCGAAGGTTGCACGGATGGCTGGTGCGGCTGATAAAGGATCTCCGCTTGCCTCAGGGCCTTCGGGGTTGACATAAATCAGCCCCATTTCGGTTGCCCCCAGCGGCTGATGGGCTAAGTCTTCGGGATGGCGGTGCGCGAGCCAGGTTTTCTCACTGCCCCAGTCGACATCCAGGTCTGGCTCCCAGACATCTTCACGACCGGCACCATAACCGAAGGTACGAAAGCTCGAATTTTCGAGCGCGACGTTACCGGCCAAAATGAATAAATCAGCCCAGGATATCTTCTGGCCGTATTTTTGTTTTACGGGCCATAACAAACGTCGGGCCTTGTCCAGGCTGACGTTGTCCGGCCAGGAGTTGACCGGGGAGAAACGTTGCTGACCACGTCCGGAGCCGCCACGGCCGTCAACAGAACGGTATGTACCTGCGCCATGCCAGGCCATTCGGATGAACAATCCTACGTAGCTGCCCCAGTCGGCAGGCCACCAGGACTGGGAGTCTGTCAATAAAGCCCGGATATCTCCCTTGAGGGCGTGGTAATCCAGTTTCTTAAACTCTTCACGGTAGTTAAAATCGTTGCCCTGGGGATTTGAGCGGCTGGAGTGCTGATTTAACAGGTCGAGTCGTAATTCATGTGGCCACCAGTCCCGTGTGGTGGTGCCGCCGCCAGCATAGTTCTCTGCCGGCTTAGTGTGAAAAGGGCACTTAGGGGAAGCAGTGACGGTGGGATCAGGCTGGTTACTCATTATGATATCCTTCTTATCATGACATTTTGTCTCACAGCCTTACTCAAAATCAGATAAGCATATTCAATATATGCAAATTCATTTTTTTCAGGTGGATACGCCTGTATTTTATAGAGCATAGCGTTAAGCAAGCCCTTAAAAATTTAGTAAAGCATGGCTAAATTTTCCATACTGGGGTTTTAAAAACAGCGATTGTGCAATGTTTCATCATGTAAAGAGTGTTTAATTTGTTGTTTTTGTATTTCATTCCTAAGTTCCGAGTATTCTGTTTTTTTCGCCAAAAAAGGGCATGCCATTAGGCAGGGATATAAACGCTTTAGCGATAAACCGAAAGTAAGGACGTGAAGTGCTTGTTTTAAAAGCTACCCGGAGTAGTTTGTTATTGTGTTCCTTCTACTCAGGAACGGAATCATATGGTTTCTTATTTCTGAAACAATCAGACCAGCGGCGCGCGTTTTAAATATTCATGTTACACAATGACACATATAAGCATGAGGAAATTACATTATGCTATTTTCCGGGCTTTAATCACTTAAGCCAGCGTTAAGACGGCTGGTTAATAATGAGATTCTGACTCGCTGAATCGCATTAGGAAAAATTATGCTAAATGCCGTGTTGAGTGCTGTGCAGCCTTATCTTAAACATCAGATGGGGTATGTAAGACAGTTTATAAAATCCCCCCGGACATTTGGTTCTCTGGCACCATCTTCTCCCTGGTTATGTGAGAGAATGACCAGGCAAGTTGAGTGGACATCAGTCACAACTATTGCTGAACTCGGGGCAGGAGACGGGGTACTTACTCGCAGATTACTCAACCGTATGTCACCGGGAGCACAGCTGGATGCTTATGAAATTCAGCCAGAACTGGCCGACAGGTTGCGCGTTCTGGCTGAAGATGACCTCCGGCTGCAGGTGATAACGCGGTCAGCAGAACGGCTGGAAAGGCGTTACGATGTGATTTTTTCCTGCCTGCCACTGTTGTCGATTCCGATTATGCCGCGTCTGCGTATTTTGCATCAGGTCCGTGAGCATTTGAATCCTGGCGGGGTGCTGGTTCAATTTCAGTACAGTCCGCTATCGGAAAAAATACTGTCACGTTATTTTGAGTGGACCCGCATTTATGAGGTGAGAAATATTCCCCCCGCATGGGTTTATATCTGTAGGCCTTGCTGGAAAAACATCGAATGACAGATGTGCTGTAGATGAACATCTACACTGAAAAGGTGGTTGAGTAAATTATTCATATTTTAGACGCACCTGGAATTAATTCCGATGAGCAGGGTTCTCTTTTAAATAACCGCATTGCCAGAGGGAAAGATAAAATATGGTAGGTAACTCATTAGAGATGCAAATATATGAATTGATAATGCGGCATGACGGTGCGTTTATTTTCCGAAAAAAACGCTAACACATGACCCAGTCTTTTATTATTAACAATTGCGACGGTGTCCACCTCAGACAACCGGTCGTAGGTGGAATAGGGGAGCAGTACATCATTCAGGCGCAATTCCTTATGTCCGTCAGGATAATGCCAGACTTCGATATATTTACCGATAGCCCGGCGGCTGTACTCGCTGTCCTCGATCAGATACAGCATTTTATCGTACTGTACTGTCAGGTTCTTTGAGACCCGACGAGGCTCACGCCAGGTAAACTCCGCATCAAGATCATCGGTTAGTGTCAGTGGTCAGTGAGCATTAAAATCATGTCGGGGAGCTTTGGCAAATCGCCTGTTATAGTCAGCCATGTACTATCTCGGCAGCCTGGCCAGGACGCAGGTTACGTTCTATGACATCCTGAATCAGGCGACTGGTGGCATCATCAACATAAACCAGTGCCGTACAGGGCTGACCCCGGTTTTCAAACCAGTGATGATCACAGCCATCAATCTGTATCAGCTCGCCAGTACAGGGCCGCCGGTAACGGGGCTGATGAATTTTTGGTGCGCGTTGTCTTCGAGGGATCCAGAGGCCGGCTTTTATCATAAGGCGTCTGATGGTTTCCTTGCCCAGGACCAGACCATGAACTTCCTCCAGTTTTTCCCGGGCCAGCGTGGGGCCAAAATCGCGGTAGCGTTCTCGTATGATACTCAGTGCCAGGTCAGTCAGTGATGTGGGCAACAGGCGGTTGCCAGTGCGACCGCGACTCTGGTTGTTCATACCAAGCGGTCCGGACTGGCGATAACGCTTCAGCAGACGACTGCAATGACGTGGCGTGATGCCGAGCATCTCGGCAGCCTGGCCAGGACGCAGGTTACGTTCTATGACATCCTGAAGGATTTTGAGGCGGTTGATTTCTTTCACGGTGAACATCCCGGCGTCATGTATAGCCATAGAAAACTCCTCATCAGGAAAAGTGAGTCGTTGTCTAGACATACAGGTCTGAGAACTATAGCCTGGACATTCCAATGAGCCACAAATAGACATTAGCATTGAGCCATTACATCATCGGTGCGCATAATGTATATTATGTTAAATATCCTACAGCATCCAATAACTGCCATGACTCGACTACTTCTCTGGCCTTCTACAAACTGATTACATAAAGCCGTGCGTGTTGCAGTTCGCGGCCTCAAACTCCCTAGAACATCAGATTATTCGCGTTTTTGATGTCGGTCTCATACTCACTGAGATTGGCCATCACCTGCCCGGTCACCGCCGCAGTTACACTGGCCATATCGGTAGTGATAAGCCGGTAGTCTTCTCCGTAGAACCGGACGATAGGAAACAATTCTCGGAAGATGCGTCTGTCAGCTGTCCGGCGCTGACAAGCGGGATGACCATGCGCCGGCCATGAGTGTCCACGATATCGCTCTGAACGTCCACGAACAGACAATAGCATCCGTTGAAAAGCCTTATCGTAATATTATCCGTTTCCCGGAAAGCTTCCCTGAAGGCTCACCAGCCACCAGAGTACTTCAGTGAACAATCAGCATCGTAATTCCATGCAAAGCTACCGTATTTCTGCACGTTTGTTTCACTGGTGGTCGATTAAATCCCTGCCCTTCGTTTCCGCTGAGGTCAGCATCACATAAATAGCCGGGATGGCCATCAGAGCTGCGTAGAGCGCCACCGCAAACGGCACGCCGTAAAGGCTCAGCAGCCAGGTACCAATCACCGGCGACAGTGCACCACCAAGCACTGTCGCCAGCGAATACGAGGTAGACATGGCGGTAAAGCGTACCCGTGCCGGAAATAGTTCGGTAAACCACGGCGACATCCCGCCCACAATAATGCCGTGAAACGACAACGTGACGACGGTTGAGAGCGTCAGCTGCGTGGCGCTGGCACCTGGTTCAAGGGCGAACAGAAAGAACCCGGCAGCAGTACCGCCTACAAAACCAACAATGGTGACGATGCGCCGTCCGATGCGGTCCGCCAGCGCGCCCGCAGCCAGGATAAACACCACTTCCGCCAGCGAACCGACGAATAGCGCGGTCAGCGCCTGTTCGCGCGGCGCGTTTAAAAACACGGTGGCGAGAATGATAAAGAACGACGAAAACAGATAGAACAACGCGCTTTCACCGCTTTTCACTACCAGCACCCGCAGCATATTGCGCCAGTGCTGCGTCAACGCTTCACGCAGCGGTGCCTTCGCTGGCCCCTGATGTTGCGACTGAATATGCTGAAACGCCGGTGACTCTTCCACCTTGCGCCGTACCCAGGCACCTACGCTAATCAGCACCACCGAGGCCAGAAACGGAATGCGCCACGCCCACTCGCTGAACGCCGTAGAGCCAAATACGCCGATCACACCGCCTATTGCCGCGGTGGCGAGCAGGTTGCCGGTTGGGCCGCCAATCATCGGGAAGCCAGTCCAGAGTCCGCGTTGGCGTGCCGGCAGGCTCTCGGCAATCATCACCAGCGCACCGGTGGACTCACCGCCGATGGCAAAGCCTTGTAGCAGGCGCAGAATAAGCAGCAGTAGCGGCGCGAGAATGCCTGTTTGCTGCCAGGTGGGCAACAGCCCCATTGCCACCGTTGCACCGCCCATCAGGTACAAACTGATGACCAACGCCCGCTTGCGGCCAATTTTGTCACCGAGAATGCCGAAAAACCAGCCTCCCGCTGGGCGGGCAATAAACCCCCCTGCCTGGGTCATGAGCGCCGCAATCAAACCTGCCACAGGGCTGGCTTCGGGAAAAAAGACGTTGTTGAACACTAACGCCGCGCAAAAGGCAAATACGGCAAAGTCGTACCATTCGATGATACTTCCGATGCTGGCGGCGAACAGCAGCCGTACCGAACTGCCAGCGACGCTGGATGACGTCACGTTTTCTTCGGGCATTGAATGAGACACGATGATTCCCCTCACGTTGATCTGCCGGTGTCGCAATGCAGGCGATGAGTTAAATAATCGTATCATTTGAAACGATGTCAATGTCATTGCAGTTGCAATGATCTGGGTTGTGATTATGCTCACAAAACACCCAATCACCAATTCTGAGGCCGCACGAGGACTTTTCAGGCGCAGAAAAAAGCGGCAAAATGTGAAATCATTGCATTGGCAACGAAATAATCACAGCAAGGAGCCGCCGTGCGTATTGACACATTCCTTCCCTATCGTCTGGCCGTTGTGGCTAAAGACGTGACGCGGTTGCTGCACGAGGTGTATGGCCAACGGTTTGGTTTTTCACGCGAAGAGTGGCGGCTGCTGTTTCTGCTTGAAGAGGCCGACACGCTGGATTCGGTGCAGATAGCACAGCGCACGTCGCTGGACAAAGTGCAGGTCAGCCGCGCCGCGGCCAGGCTGCGCGCCCGCGAGCTGATTACCAGCGAGACGCACCCCACCGATCGGCGGCTGCGCAGCTATTCAATCACCCGGTACGGTCGCGATCGGTTTAGCGAAGCGTTTATCTTTGTTGAGAAAAAGGCGAACGACATTCTTAAAGAGATGGACGAAGACGACCGCCACGCGCTGGAACGCGGTCTTGGTGCTTTGCATCAGGCGCTCGCCAGTGTGAATCAAAAACAGGAATGACCCCTTCAGCGGTTCCCGAACTGTGACAGTTTCTCCAGCGCGCGCGTGACTGCCTCGGCATCGTCTCCCAGCGCTTTTATCAACGTGGCCTGAAAATCGTCGGCTATGTGTTCAAGGCGCTGCATCAGCGCCTGGCCGTCTGCGGTCAGCGCCAGCACAATCAGCCGCCGGTCGACGTTGTTACCGGTTTTGTGCAGCAGGCCCGCTTCCTCAAGCCGCGTCGCCGCCCGACTTACCATCGACTTATCCAGATTCACACGCACGTTAATATCTCGCACACTCACCTCACCTTCGCGGTACAGGTGCGCCAGTACCCGCCACTCCGGCACGTTTAGCCCGGACACCGGCGTATAGCATTCGGCAAAGCGGCGGCTTACCTGAGCGGAAGCCACGCTAAGCAAATACGGTAAAAAACGATTGAGTTCAAAAGACATTTGGCCCCTTCGGCGCGATATTGCGGTAAATAATCATAGACGAAACAATCATAGCAACATTCTGACACAATACGGTGGTTTGACATCGTTGCAAATGAAACATAGATTTCATTGCATCAGCAACGATATGTCTGGAGGTTGTTATGAACACACAACGTTCGTCTGACGCCCTGGTCCGCGCCCCCTCAAACAGCACCACCACCCCGGGCTACATGCCGGGTTTTGGTAACGATTTTGAAACCGAAGCGCTGCCTGGCGCGTTGCCTCAGGGCCAGAACAGCCCGCAGAAATGTAGCTACGGCCTCTACGCCGAGCAGCTTTCTGGCACCGCCTTCACCGCGCCGCGCGGCCAGAATGAGCGCAGCTGGTGCTACCGCATTCGCCCTTCCGTGCGCCACGTCAACGCCTTAACGACCATCGAGTTGCCGCTGTGGCGCTCTGCGCCGTGCCTCACGCCCGGGCTCAGCAGCCTCGGTCAGTACCGCTGGGACCCGCTGGAGCACACCGGCGAATCTCTCAACTGGATAACCGGTATGCGCACCATGACCAGCGCTGGCGACGTCACGCTCCAGAGCGGCATGGCAAGCCATATCTATCTGGTGACGCATTCGATGCAGGATGAATATTTCTTCTCCGCTGACGGCGAGCTGCTGGTGGTGCCGCAGGAGGGCGAACTGCGCTTTTGCACTGAGTTGGGTGTTATCGACGTCGGCCCGCAGGAGATTGCCATCCTGCCGCGCGGCCTGGTGTATCGGGTTGAGGTGATTTCCGGTCCGGCCCGCGGCTTTGTGTGTGAAAACTACGGCCAAAAATTCGATTTGCCCAACCGCGGTCCCATCGGCGCGAACTGCATGGCCAACCCGCGCGATTTCAAATGCCCGGTGGCGGCGTTTGAAGACCGCGACGCTCCGTCGCGGGTGGTTATCAAGTGGTGCGGCACCTTTCACGAAACCTGGATTGACCATTCGCCGCTCGACGTGGTGGCCTGGCACGGTAACTACTGCCCGTACAAATACGATCTGCGCACTTACTCACCGGTGGGCGCTATTCTGTTCGATCATCCGGATCCGTCGATTTTCACCGTGCTGACCGCGCCGTCGGGGCTGGAAGGCACGGCCAACATCGACTTTGTCCTGTTTCGCGAACGCTGGCTGGTGGCAGAAAACAGCTTCCGCCCACCCTGGTATCACAAAAACGTGATGTCCGAGCTGATGGGCAATATCTACGGCGTGTATGACGCCAAACCCGACGGCTTTATGCCGGGCTCTATGAGCCTGCATAACTGCATGTTGCCCCACGGCCCCGATCGCCAGGCTTTTGACCACGCGACCGAAGACGCGCTGGAGCCAGAAAGGCTCAGCGAAACCATGAGCTTCATGTTTGAGACGCGCTTTCCCCAGCAGCTCACACCGTTTGCCGTGCAGGACGCGCCGATGCAGCAGGACTATCAGGCGGTATGGCGCACTCTGGAGAAAAAATTTGACGGCACGCCCGGCCTTAAATGAATGCACAATGAAGGAGAATCACCATGACGTTATTACGTTCCTGGGTGAAAAGCGCCAACGCGCCGCAGTGCCCTTTTCCGCTCAACAATTTGCCGTGGGGGGTGTTCTCCACCGCAGACGGCTCGGCGCGCTGTGGTGTGGCAATTGGCGATGCGATTGTTGACCTCGCGGCCTGCGAGGCGCGCGGGCTGCTGGACGCTGGCGGCACTTTTGCCCGCCCGCAACTCAACGACTTTATGGCACTCGGGCGCGATAAATGGCGCGCGGTGCGACAGCGCCTGACCGAGCTGCTGGCCGAGGGCGGTGACGACAGCGTGCCGCTGGTGCCGATGGCACAGGCGCAGCTGCATCTGCCGATCCGGGTGACGGAATTCACCGATTTCTACGCCTCAAAGAATCATGCCTTTAACGTCGGTATGCTGTTTCGCGGCCCGGAGAACGCACTGCCGCCGCAGTGGACCCACATGCCAATTGGCTACAACGGGCGCGCGTCGTCGGTGGTGGTGTCGGGCACGCCGGTGCGTCGCCCAATGGGGCAGCTGGCGGGAAAAGACGGTCCTGAGTGGCTGCCGACGCGGCGGCTCGATCTTGAGCTGGAGCTCGGTGCCGTCATCGGCGGCAACAGCCAGATGGGCGAGCGGCTGAGCGTGGAACAGGCAGAAGATCTGATTTTTGGCTACGTGTTGCTTAACGACTGGTCGGCGCGCGACGTGCAGGCGTGGGAGTATCAGCCGCTCGGACCGTTTCAGGCTAAGGCACTGGCGACCACCATCGGTCCCTGGATTGTCGACCAGCAGGCGCTGGAGCCGTTTCGCTGTGAAGGTGCCCAGCGCGACCATCCACTGCTGCCGTACCTGCGCGAACAGCGGCCCGGCTTTTACGATATGACCATCGGCTGGGCCATGAACGGCCAGACCATGGGCCAGACCAACTACCGCGTGATGTACTATTCTAGCGCCCAGCAGCTGGCGCATCACACCTCGTCCGGTTGCCCAATGCGGGTGGGGGATTTGCTCGGTTCCGGCACTATTTCCGGCCCCACGCCCGACCAGACCGGTGCGCTGCTGGAGATGACAAAGGCCGGTACCAGCCCGGTGACGGTGAACGGTCAGACGCGCTTGTTTATTGAAGATGGAGATGAAATCGCCCTCTTCGCCTGGGCCGATGGCAAGGACTATCGCATCGGCTTTGGCCCGTGCAGCGGCACCGTTATGCCCGCAAGGAACGAGTCATGAATGCGCCAGCCTCTACCCGCGGTTCGGACGTGGTGCTCTACGACTACTGGCGCTCGTCGGCGTCGTTCCGGGTTCGCATTGCACTGGAACTAAAAAACATCTCCTGGCAGCGGGTGGCGGTGGACTTAGCCGCGGGCGTGCAGCACAGCCCGCAGCATCGCCTGCTCAACCCGCTGGAGCGGGTGCCAGTACTGGCGATTGATGGCCTGCTGCTGACCCAGTCGCTGGCGATTATCGACTATCTCGAAGAGACGCGCCTTGCGGTACCGCTCCTGCCGACCTCGGCCGCAGCCAGGGCGCGGGTGCGCGCGCTGGCGCAGATAGTGGCCTGCGATATTCATCCACTGTCGAACCTGTCAACGCTAGACAGGGTTGAGGCGCTGGCCGGAAGCGACGCTCGCGCGCAGTGGAATCATGACAATATCGCCGCCGGCCTGCGAGCGTTTGAGCAGATGCTGAATCACGCCGATTTCCGCGGCAGCTTCTGCTCCGGTGATACACCGGGGCTCGCCGACTGTGCGCTGATCCCACAGCTGTACAACGCCCGTCGCTGGGGCGTGAGGCTCGATGATCTGGGGCGAATCAGCTCGGTGGAAAAAGCCTGTGCCGAGGTGGCGGCGTTTCAGCGCGCCAGCCCGGAGGCAGTGGAATTCACTGCGGCGGATTAGTAGTTCAGGGAGATAAGGTACAACTGATAGGAAATCGTGCCGTTGAGCCAGGGCGGCTGTCACCGCCCGCACAGGATGAGCCGTCTTCTGCCCCAACCCTCTGTCCTGGTGAAGACGAGAGATTAATTAGCAAACACGATTAATTTATGAGGGAAATACTGTCCGCGCTATCTGTCATAAAAAAAGCGGAGTCTTTCCCCGCTTTTTTTGAATCCCTTTGCGTAGCCGCTCAGCTCAGGTTTTGCCTGTGAAACAAGGGCATGTACGTCCTGTTATGCTCGATAACCTCATCTAAAGCCTGCTCAAGAATGTTACCGCTTTTAATCAGCGGATTAATTACCAGTCCGCGCCAGGCAGTATGTCTGTCTCCGGTAATTGCCGCCTCGATTGTCAGTTCTTCGAAGGTTTTCATGAGTTGGATCTGTCTCAGGATGTCATCCGGGAAAGGCTCAACGTTGAGTGGTAATGGCCCGGCGCTGGTTATCATCGAACTGACTTCAACGGCGCAGTTATCAGGCAGGCCCGTTATTGCACCATTGTTGCGCGTATTAACGTGCATAATGATGCGTTTGTCATTGTAAATCGCGCTCATCAACTCACAGGCGGCGTCAGAATAATATTGTCCACCGCGACCCTCCAACGCTTTCGGTTTTTGCGCAAGCTCAGGGTCACGATAAATAGCAAATAGCTCCTGCTCTAGCTGTTTCACCACTTCACCACGTGTGCCCTCGCCTTTCGCTTCGCTGAGTTCCTGGCGGTACATGTCATCGCTCATATAGTAGTAGCGATGATAAGGGCACGGCAGCATTCCCAGGTTTTTGAGCATACCTTCTGGCCATTTAAACGGCGGGATGTTTTTCGGGATCGTCGGGTCATTACCCTTGTCGATATTGCTGATGATGTCGGGAATAATATCTTTGCCTTTGTACCAGACGTGACGGGCAAAGATGAAGTGATTCAGTCCCGCGACCTGCATGATAAAGTCATTGATATCTTCAGTGCCGTACATGCCGGCAATGCCTTTTTGCATGATGACCGGAACATTACACAGCCCCACCGTTTTTATTGAGCTGTGTTTGAGTATCGCTTCCGTGACCATACCTGAGGGATTAGTAAAATTCAGCAGCCACGCCTCAGGGCACAACCGTTCCATCTCGGCTGCTATTTCAAGCGCAACAGGAATTGTCCGGCAGGCATTGGCAAAACCACCCAGACCATTGGTTTCCTGGCCAATCATGTCATATTTAAGCGAAATGCGTTCGTCGCTGATGCGCGCTTCCAGGCAGCCTACCCGAAACTGCGAACAGACGAAGTCGGCACCGGCAAGAGCCTGCTTACGATCGAGCGTTTCAAAGACGGGAATATCCAGGCCATTCTTTTGTAACATCCTGCGCGTCAGTCCGCCGATGATGGCCATCTTTTCACGCCCATCTTCAATATCGACAAGCCACAGCTCGCGAACCGGGAACTCATGCTGGCGCTTAATAATCCCTTCCATCAACTCAGGTGTGTAGCTCGAACCTGCACCTATCACCACTATTTTTAAACCATCCACTGGGCAACCTCTTATTTCTGAGTGTCATGGGCTCATTTAAACCCTTGTTTTTTCAATGGACAAACGATCGTTTCACGGGTATGCATTACCCTGATTAATGCATAACGGATAAAAAGGAGTTGAAACGATTATGCTCGTGCAACAAAACATACTGTCACTACTGCATACGTTTGAATGCGCCGCTCTCCATTTGAGTTTTACCCGGGCGGCCAACACGCTAAATCTCACTCAGAGCGCTGTCAGCCAGCGCATTAGGCATCTGGAAGAGATGCTGGGATTTCGACTTTTTATTCGCATGACACGTAAATTGCAGCTTACAGAGGAAGGCGCTCGCCTGCTGAGTGTGCTTTCCTCTTCTTTAAAACGCATTGATGATGAAATTGAAGATATTCGCGTGCAGGGATTGCGTGGCACATTATCTGTTGGGCTTCCTCCGACCTTTTCGTTTATCTGGTTGATGCCGCGCCTGGATGAATTTTCCCAGCGCTGGCCAAATCTGAATATTAATTTTCGCGTCCGCGCGGGTCTGGTTGATTTCAATCATGAACGCGTTGATGTGGCTATTTACTACGGCATGCAGAAATACCAGGATCTGTATTGCGAAAGGCTGGCTGATGAGTGGCTGGTACCAGTTTGTACGCCTGCTCTCAGCCATCAGATTAGGCACGATAAAAAGTGGGCAGAAAAAGCGCGTTTTATTCACGCCTCTGAATCCGTTGACTCGCAGGATATCTTTTCAGAATGGCGCGAATGGTGTTCAGCCACCAGCACAAAACTCCCGGTTGAAGATAATTTTTTGAGCTTTAATAATTGCCATATGTCTATTGAAGCAGCCCTCACTGGCAGCGGTATTGCCATGGGGAGAAAACAACTGGTTAAACAGTACATTGCCCAGGGGCGATTAGCTACGCCGTTTGATGTCGAGGTCCCGGCTAAACGGGGCTATGATTTGATTATGCCGCGTGAGAACCGGCATCGCCCTGGCGTTGAGGCGTTAACCGACTGGGTACGCAGCATTATTAATGAAAGCTAAATATCGATTGAACAGGGATATTGCTCAGGTGATTAAGTAAACCCTATGAATACGATACGATTCTGATTTGAAGGTCTGGAGATATTCATCCCCTGCTCTCAAGGATTAACACACAATATCGTCAACAACTGCCCGCTTCTGGCACAACGCCGACTATCATGAGTACACCTAATAAACCCTGGCCAATTGCCCTGTCTAATCGAATAAATAACTTTGCGTTATGCTTTTGCTGCAAAACATGAAGGGTAACGTCATGAAAACTATAAAACTGAACAACGGTATTAAAATTCTCCGGTTGTGTTTGGTGTATTTGAGATATCTGATGCCGCTGAATGCGAAAGAGCCGTTTTTGATGCATTAATTGTAAGTTCCAGCAACGGTTGGCTCTGTGTTTCCTCAGCCCCCTTTTTTAAAAAGCTCGCCAATCCAGTCAGCAAATGCGCGCACAGCGGGAGAATGGAAGCGATGATGAGGATAAAGCAATGCCACCGGGACTGACGGCGGCTGCCAGTCAGCCAGAACTTCGACCAGTGCCCCCCGCTGTAAATGCTCTGATATCACACTATCAGCAAGTTGCGCTAACCCGAAACCTTCAAGGCACATTTTGATGTAAAGTCCTGTTTCGTTAACCGCCGCTTGTCCGCTCACGGATACGGACAATGTCTCGGATCCATTCACAAAACGTAGCTCGTTCGTACGCCGGGTCTGAGCGGAAAAATAGTGAATTGCCCGATGCTGCGCTAAGTCTTCAGGTGACTGAGGAATACCATATTCTCTGAGATAGTCAGGAGAAGCACATGTGACCCAGCGAAAGTGGCCCAACGGCCGTGCAACCAACCTGGAGTTAATCAACTCCCCAGTTCTGATCACACAGTCCACGCCCTCCTGGACGAGATCGACCTGCCGGTCACTGACTCCTATCATCAGGTAAACGTCAGGGTAACGCCGGTAAAAATCTTTCAGATTGGGCATAACAATGTAATGGGCTATCCCACTGGGCATATCAATGCGTAAACGCCCCTGTGGTCGCCTGACAGTATCAGTCAGGCTGGATTCTGTATATTCAATTAGCGCCAGTATTTCCCGGCATTTCGATAGGTACTGAAGACCTTCCGGCGTGAGGCTCACCCGTCTTGTTGTACGATTGAGCAGACGCACCTGCAGGTATTTCTCAAGACTTTTAATCGAGCTCGTTACCGTTGAAGAAGGCAAGGATAATGTTTCTGCCGCCCTTACAAAACTCCCGGCTTCAGCCACCCGTATAAAGATCTGCATAGCCTGAATACGATCCATTTACCTGCTCCCCAACATTTGTAGTCTGTCTGCATTTAACACGATTGTTCGTGAATCTTGAATTATGAAAACATATTAAGCACCTTTTTCACATTAATAGAGAGGCGTATCGTTTTTCTGTTGACCAGCAAAGAGGCTCTTTAAATGAGCGATGAAATCAGAAACATTGTTAATAACCAGACGCTAAACCCAGCGATGACGCTGATTCGTGGTGCAACCATTCTCAGCATGGATGAGAATGTGGGGAATATTGAACGCGGTGATATTCTTATTACCGGATCAACCATTACCGCCGTGGGCCAGAACCTGGATGCACAGGATGCTCATGTCATAGATGCCACGAACATGATTGTGATGCCTGGGATGGTGGATTCTCATCGCCACGCGTGGGAAGGACAGCTGCGACGCATCAATCCGAATGCCACATGCCTGGATGACTACAGCAACGCCACGCACTTCTCTTTTGCCAAATATTATCGTCCCGCAGATATCTATGTGGGCAACCTGCTGACAGCGCTTGGCGCTATTGACGCTGGCATCACGACAATCATTGATAATTCCCATAACAGCCGAACCGCTGCACATTCGGACGCGGCTGTAGAGGCCCTGCTTGATTCAGGCATTCGCGCCATTCACGCCTCTGGTGCGCCAGTTTCTGGCGAGTGGGATAAAGCGCACTGGCCGGGTAATTGGCAGCGTCTGCAGGAAAAATATTTCCAGAACAACCCTGACAGCCTCGTTTCTCTTGGTGTGATGGCCCAGCTGGAGCCAGCGTTGTGGGTCGAGGCCCGTCGGTTAGGCCTACCTATCGTCACTGAATTCTTTGGTGCTGAGATGGCTTCACAGCTTGAGACGCTGCATCAGCAGGGTCTTCTTGGTCCGGACAATATTTTCAATCATTGTACGTCGCTGCCAGACGAGGGATGGAAGATTTTGCGCGAAGCGGGTGTTCGGGTGAACGTCTGTCCGCGCTCTGATGCGCACTATGGCATTGAAGACGGTATGTTTGCCCTTCAGGCTGCGCAACGTCACGGCATCACACCGGGTCTGAGTGTTGATAACGAAACGTCCTACAGTACCGACATGTTTATGGAAATGCGCGTGGCATTTTACCTGCAGCGCGTGATGGGCATGCATAAGCAGCATTGCTGCGATTGTGCAGATTCATTGACAACGCTTCCGGCAGCGCAGCTTCTCAAAGCGGCAACCATTGATGGTGCTGCCTGCGCAGGGCTGGATGACAAGGTCGGCAGCCTGAGACCAGGCAAACAGGCTGACCTGATCCTGATTAACGCTGGCGACATTAACCTCTATCCGAACGGAAATGCCTTCGGCACAGTGGTACACGCGACAGAACGCAGCAACATAGATACTGTCATGATTGACGGGCGCATTGTTAAACAGAACGGCAAAGTCGTTGGTGTCGACAGCGCACGCCTGCGTGCAGTGATTGATGAATCGCGTGAACATCTGTTTACTGCCGCAGGATATGAGCCTGACATTTTTGCGGAAACTTTCCTGCCGCTCAAGCAGGCACACTGATCAGGGATGAAACGCATGAGCATGATTTATTATGTAATCGCTTTCGCCGCAGGTCTCGGGATCACTTTGCAGACAAGCCTGAACAGCCATCTGGCACGAGGACTTGGAGGTGACCCTGTCACTGCTGCGTTGTTTTCTTTTGCGGCCGGGGCTTTCAGTCTCGGGATTTACTCGCTGTTGCGCGGAGGATTACTCACCTCGCTTGCAGCGATTCCCTCTCAGCCGCTGTGGAGTCTTGCAGGCGGTCTGATCGGTGCGTGCGCCCTGTTCAGCTATGTTGTGCTCGCGCCAAAAATTGGTTTTTCAGCCCTGCTTGGGCTGGCGATTGTCGGGCAATTACTTTCTTCACAGATAATCGACCATTTTGGTCTGCTGGGCGCCATCCGGCGGCCTGTTTCATTGATAAAGTTGGGGGGAATGCTGGCCATGCTTGTCGGGCTTGCCGTTATGCTATTCGGCGATCGGCTGTCAGAGCGTTTTTTGCACTGACAGGGTGAAATGTTGAACCCGACTTTTGCAGACGTTTGCCCTGGGCAGGCTTCGCAAACAGGACTTTACAGCTAAATGCTCCGCAAACGCATCACTGCGCCAGGAGCATTTGACACGAAAAAACGTTGGACCTGCATACGGGCATATAAAAGCTGTTTTCCTGCCGGGATTTATTGATAGATGAACGTCACCACGGCCGTTGCGTTGGCTGTACCTGTAGCCAGCGCCCCTGTGCGGATATATTGAGGCGTCAGCGAAAAAGTGAACCCATCGCTGTCTGATGCTGTTTTGATGGCATACAGCCCTGGCGCGCCAGGGTAGATAGCCGGATAGGCGAACTGCAGCGGCGTGTTATTAAACAGTAAACGAACCCCTACTCCTGCCGCCGTTGACGTGGGAGTCAGATCCAGCACCTGGCTGGTATTTGCAAGCCGGGTCAGGTCGCTGAAAATAGCATCCACGGCCACGCCGGTGTCACATTGCAGGGAGACATCAATGGGCGGCCCGTTAAACACACTCCCCACCGCAGGCAGCTGGCGGCTACCGACTATCCCCATATTTGCCACAATATTTGGCGTGAGGACCGTGCAGCCTTTATTGTTAAGAACCAGCGAGCTGACATTCATCCTTACTGGTACAGGGTAGCTATTACTGGCCAGATCTTTCATTTGGGCATCGCCCAGGGGCACGGTAAAACTGTAATTACCGGCGCTAATTGCCTGGCCGCTGGTCACAAGCTTATATTTGATAGTGGTTTGAACATTACTGATACCCAGCCCACTGGTGGTTGTCAGCACGGTCTGAGCAGAAGCCACTGGCACAAACCCGAGACTTGATGCGCCTGAAATACTGTTGGGAACCATCTGCATGCCAAGGACGATGCCTATGCCAGGCGTGCCTGTAGAAAAAATGGTGTAGTTTCCGCTGCCATCATTGTAGGTATTACCTGTCGAGACAAGCAGACTGCTGTCATGCCAGCCATATTGCCATGTGCCTAACCAGTGCGTCTGGCCGCATTCAGTGATACGCCATTCGGTGATATCAATGCCAGGTGAAAAGACATTACCGCTTTTGATATTTACCGAGACAGGCGGAATCGTTAAATCGCAAGAGGGCTTAGCTTCCCAGGCCAGTACATCTTTGCACCAGGTGAGAATAGAGATAAGAGAGATAAAAATTATTTTTTTCATCATAGTCTGGCCGCATTAAGGATACTCAAGCGTGAATGTCGCCACTGCATTTGCCGGGCCAGCAGTGACTGCCCCGGTTGACTTGTAGCGGGCGTAAAATTGCAACTGCGCATCGGCATTCGGTATTAAAGGATGACTCTCTGCAGGGCTGTTAATTGCAATGGCCTGGTTGTTATGGTCAAGAATTTCTATCCCGACGCCAGAAGCACTCCCTTCCTCATCAAAAATTTTCAGCAACCGATCGTCCGTCGCGTCTGGCGTGCCATTAAAGGTCACCACGACGGCGTGCGCCAGCGAGTTGCAATTGATAAGAAAGAGACTGAACGGGATAGCCGTTGATGTTGCGCCCCGCCCCCGCAGCGATGTCGACACCACATCACCAAGCGTAACGGTGAATGATTTGGAGCGAGAGTCGAGTTCGCATCCACTTTCCGAAATAATGCCGTTAATGTTTATTGTGACGTCGTAGCTCCATGCCAGTGGGCAGACGGACAGTAAAAAGGCGACAAACAGATATCTCATTAATCGCACCTCAGTGTTTTCTTCTGGATGAATGCCTGCGTTTGGTTATTTGAGAGATCAAAACTGACGCGACACTTCTGGTTCAGTCGATTTCCCCACTGCGCTTCTAACGTTCCTTTTTCCGGTACACCAGACAGAAAGACGCCGCCCTCATCACCAACAATGCTGCTGGTATCGGCATCCACCAGTGTCACAACCGTGCCAAGTGGGAGCGCCTTGCCTTTTTGGGTCAGCGTAAACAACACCTGCAACCCTCTTTTGGCATTGAAGCTCGCTTTAGCAATGGCGCCTTTGGTCGGAACAACGTTTACCACGGGATCGTTAAGCGTTATTCCCGGCGGTAAGTCCGTCTGATTAAGTGCAACGCGGTTATTTCGGTAAGCTGTGGCGTAAGGCGCATAGGTGTATCCTCGCCAGTCCGTTTTGACGCCAATTCGGTTGTCGACCGGCAGCCCCGGTGCGCCAGCTGCGTCAACCAGTACATTGGTGTCACCCAGTGGCTGCCCGAAGGTGATGCCATCAGCATGAATAATCACCCCACCGCTGGCGCCTGCACTGAGCTGCCGATAATCCTTGCCGTAGCTGTATGCGCTATTGAGCGTGTTATACGCACCCTTGTTGTTCACACTCGCATTACCGCCATAGGCCCGATCGTTGTTGGCATAACTTTGCTGAACGCTGTAACTCAGGGCGTTATCACTGAGCGCATTGCCATTCACGCCAGCAGAGTATGTTGTGTTGCCTTTCGAATCGTAACTTACGCCACTTGTAGCCCAGGCTTGATTGTGGCCGTGGGCGCGATAACCCTTTGTGAGGGGAACGGAGAACATTAGTGAGACACGTTTGTCGGGCTCGTTCTGCCAGGGGTTGCGGTTGTAGCTCACGGCCAGGGTAGAGGTAATATCGTGCAATGTTGCACTTAACCCCGCCTGCACAGTGGTGGTTTTGTCATCAACTTGCCAGTAGCTCTGCTGCACGCCAGTGAGATAGGCTGACCCAAACCCGCCCAGCGTTTGTGAGACGCTTACCTGCACATTGCCTTTTCTGGCGTAATTCAGGTTATAGCTCTGGTCCAGATTTACGCTGCCATCGTCGTTCTGGTCGTAGCCAGACATGCGCTGCCAGGTGGTATCACTGAAGGTATAAAAATCATCAGTGGTGTAGCGATAACCCAGTGCCTGAAAAGTGGTGCCAGTGGCATTGAGGGATTTTGCATACTGAAGTTTCCAGGCATACCCGTGATGTACACTGTCGTCAGCCAGCGTGCTTTTTGCGTTGGTGGCATCCACAGAAAGCGCACCAATAACGCCCATGTCTGCCCCAATACCCAGGGTAACAGCCTGATAAGCATTGCTTAGCTGGCTACCGCCATACAGTGAAATGCCTGCCGGGATGCCAGCAACCAGCGTGGCCTGCATAAAAGAAGGTGAATCCTGTCCGGTTTGCCCACGATAGTGACCCGCGGTAACGGCATAATTGAACTGGCCTTCACGCTGCAACACGGGTAGCGACGAGTAAGGTAATGAATAGCTGATCACCTGGCCGTCGTTTTCGGTAATGGTAACCAGCAGATCGCCGCTATTGCCCACTGCATAAAGGTCGTTTAATGCAAACGGACCCGGCGGCACATAAGCTTCATAGACGGTAAAGCTATTCTGTTTTACCGTCACTCTTGCGTTAGTGCGTGCAATTCCGCGCACGACAGGAGCAAACCCACGCAGGCTGTCTGGCAGCATGGCGTCTTCAGATGTCAGCTGAACGCCTGTGAAATTGAGGGTGTCGTAAATCCCATTAGGCGTGCTGGATTCTCCCAGCGTCAATGTACTGCGCAGGTTGGCCAGGGGGCGCTGTAGAAAGGTGTTAATGTTCAGCCAGTCCTGATGACGCGACTCTCCTGACTGGCTGTAGTTCCACGTTGATTGATTACGCAGGCGCCACGGCCCGACGTTTATTCCGCTGCTTAACCCAAGAAAATGGTTTTCAGTGGTTTTTCCTCTCGCTCGACCGGACGCACCACTGTAGTTGTAATTGAGCAACCCAGCAGTAATGCCGTCATCCCAGAATTCCGGCGCAATGTATCCCTGTGCAGCATTG
The DNA here is from genome assembly GCA_010092695.1 of Enterobacteriaceae bacterium 4M9. GTDB lineage: Bacteria > Pseudomonadota > Gammaproteobacteria > Enterobacterales > Enterobacteriaceae > Tenebrionibacter. Next base: position 2,506,135 of record JAADJJ010000001.1, read on the forward strand.
CGTATCGCAATTTGCGGCACCGACAACAGGAGTTGAAGTTTTTCTTGAGTAAACGACATACTGGCGCCGGGAATGGTTTGCGTAAGCAAAATGCATTTGACGCTGTTGTCATAGCGAGAGGTTTCCACCCCGATTTTTGATATTATTTCTGGGGTCAGACAGGGTTCAAGCCCGGAGTTGCCTTCAAAAAAAGCAATATCATATGAACCGGCATAATGATTATTTAGTAGCACATCAACTTTATAGGTTCCGGGAGTCAGCGTATTCCCTTTCTGGAAACCCGCGAGATCGGCGACCGATGAAATGTCTGAATTCAGAAGTTCAGGATTAAAATCATAACGGGCATACAGTGAATGCGGCATGCTCATGGTAATGACCAGAAATAGTCGTCCATAACATTTCATTTTCCATCCTCCGGGTGGTTTATTACTTCACTGGCTGCGATGGTTCCAGACCACCGTAATCATTCACCAGTTGATAAGTGATATTTTTTGCCGAGGATTCCACGTCTATCTGAGAGGTAGAGAACGGAGCAACAGCCACACTGCGTGTTTTCAGCTGTGTGTTTCCTGACTTAATGTTGGCCACGTTGATGTAATATGGCGTAGGGTTTTTAAACGTAAGGGTGCTGCCATTTTGGCTTGCGGAAAGTTGTTTCATGGCCTCATCACTGCTCAGTGGTAATCCTGTCGGGCGATAAAACAGTTTTAGCTTACTGACAATGGCAAATTGCAGCGTGCTGCTGTCAGGTTGATTATCTTTACCTTTGGTAGGAATAGCTTTTACATTTATCCAGTAAAGCGTTTCTCTGTCCTGAGGAAGCTGCGGCCCGGAAAAAAGAATACGCAAGACATTCTCTTTTGACGGCTGAATGACAAACAGTGGTGGAGTGAGTACAAAATGATCGGTCTTTTTGCTGTTGGCATCCTCAATCCATGACTGAATTAAAAAAACCGCCGAGGAGTCTGTATTGTTAACGGATAAAGAAGCCTGCTTCGCGTCAGACTGATAAATAACGCGGGTGCTACCAACGCCGACGCCTCCGGCGATGGCGGCGGTGCTGATTGCCAGTGAAAGAACAATAACTGAAAGGTGTTTTAACAGAGACATCGCGTCGCTCCTTGATTTAAAAAAACAGGCAGGGTTTCCCCTGCCTGTAAAACATCACGCGTAGGTGATGGTGAAGTTTGCAGTTGCTTCAACACTACCGACGGTGACGGCGTCAGAAACAGAAATCATGTCTGCCATAAACGGCAGGACATTGCTTTCGGCTTGTAACGCGACAGGTTTAGACGCTGTACCTATAGAAAGTACTGAACCATCGTTGTCCATAATGTATACGCCAACGCCACTTGCTGTACCGGTTGACGTCAGCGCGTTGTACGTCGCATTTTGAACACCACTAAAGGTAATTGCTGCGGTAGCCGATTTACCGTCACACTGTTCCAGAACCAGTTCAAAGGGAGTCAGGTTTTGTGCTTTGGTACCGGCTTTGGCGCCAAAGGCACTCACCTTGACCTGCCCCAGATCCACGGTCTGGTTTGCGGTATCAGTAGAAACGACGCACGCGGCATCAACGACTTTACCAACAAAATTAATTGTTCCACCATTAACGGCAGCAGCGTTAGCTACAGTGGTGAAACCCATGGTCAGTGCTGCGATGGTGCTGATAAAAAAAGTCTTTTTCATAGTATATTCCTTCATTTGTAATGATTTCTTCCAATGGGTAAAAATAAACTGCTCAGGTAATGTGTTTTTTTGTGTGCCCTCCACTTTTGATAAAACATGCCGTTGAAAAAAATAATTTTTCAGTAATTAATCGCACTGTAAAAAGACATCGGCAAAAAAGTATTAGAGTTGTGTAAACCAGGCTCTTATTGAAAGTAAGTCGCGGCAAATAAACACCCCGGTGCTGTTGCAATTTATTAGCCCGAAATCACAAAAAAGCTTCCTTTTTAATCTGTACAGGTATTCAGTTGGTAGACGTTGTCTGGATGCGTACGTTGTTATGGTCATGCCGCGGCACAGTGAATTAATCAAATCCACCTCTCTCATTGACGTCACCTCCTGAACTATATGTGCGCTTGCGGATATATTCAGTAAATGTTGTAGTTCCTCAATGGAGATCTTTTTTGAAACAATTGCCGGATATCTCATGGTTTCTGAATGAACGACAGGCAGAGCGAGTAGTACTATTATTTTCATATAGCGCATGAACGCTTGTTTAAAGAGTCTGTTGCGTTTTTCATGGTTATGAATAGCAATGACAATAACGTCCCGTTTCGTGGGGGTTAGCTCATTATAATGATTCGCGTTAATGAAAAATTTATTCTGTGGTGCGTTACAAAGAGCATGCTTTAAACCTTCCAGAAAAAACATATCATCTGAGATAAAATAATAACTCATCAGCCTCCCTGGTTTTTACTCAGCAATATGAAGTGATTGTGCTCTCGTTATTCATTTCATTCTTGCTTGAGATGATTCTAGAGTTATTAATAATATTCGGTCTAATCATTTTTATTAATTGTTTTAAAAAAACATATCTAAAAATCAGGTAATGCCTGCTTTGTTTGTTTTTTGATTAGTTTAAGAATGCTAAATCATATGGTAGATTGTCGTTATCGTCATTCGATTGTCTTTGATACTTTTTTAACACATACATAAAGCACGTATTAACAATATTGTCGATATTGCCAGCAAATCCATAAAAAAGTGGTGTTAAAATCATCATTATAAATCTGAATTTACAAAACCATTCATTGTGTGTTTTTTATTTGCCTTAAAAGCCATTATTTTATTGTGGCTTTATTTAGGGGGTATCTAAGAAGGTGCTTAAGTTTAGGTGCAAAATTCCTGGTTGAAAAAATGCGGCTAATTCACAGCATTGATGGTTTGAAAATAAAAAATTGATGTAGAGCATATTTCACCATGCGCGCTATTTTATTGTGGATTGATCTATGTCAAACCCTGTCCTGGGTCATCAGCCATATAAGGGAAAAGTGGACGTTGACGGGAGTTGAGCTCTGCCTAAACCTCTTTTCAGCTCTGTTCGGGAGGCCTGAGCTGTCATCGTTTCAGTTGTCGCTGCGTCACCAGAATTAACATGAAGAACAAGTACCAATGTTCCATGCGGTATGCCTGCGTAACGCTACTTATTCGTCAGCGCACGCGCCCTTTTGCCCAGTAGGCCATAAAGTTAAATACGTCAGGATCCACGCCGCACTGAGCGGTCAAATACCGGCGTAGCTGCTTCACTACGGTAGATTCCGCAGCCACCCAGCCATAAAACTCACTATTGTCGCTAACCGCCTTATGCCAGAGATGTTCGCCTTCTATCTGCGTCAGAACGGTTTTATGGTGACAGTTTTGCGGCAACACTGCGTGTTGTTTGACTGCTTCAATCAGATATTCGCCGTGTGCCAGCCCGAAAGGCTGGCGCGGGAGCCAGAATATCTCTGCAAATGTGAAATGACTTAAATCGAGACAGTCGCCCTGCTCAGGAACTTCCAGGAACACTTGCACTTTTGGTGGCGTTGTCTGTAGCGCCAGAAGTTCAAGAATACCGCGTGCTGCGGGTAGTGCCGTCTCATCAGCAATAATCAGCGCGTGTTGTAAGCCCGCTGGCGCTGACCATTCGTAACCACCGCTCAGCCCTGGATAAGCGGCGTCAGGTGCCACAATCTGAAGCGCATCACCGGGCTGTGCGTGGATAGCCCAGGCCGAGGCCGGGCCTTTGGTTCCGTGATTGACAAACTCCACTGTCAGCTCATGTCGGGTTGGACTGCAGTGTCGCAAAGTGTAGGTACGCACAATCGGGCGCCTGGGTTTCGGTATTTCCTGTAAAAGCCGGGACCAGTGCCCTTCTGTGGGCAGCCCTGGCGGCGTACCATCCTCGGAAGGAAACAGTATTTTTATCCGTTGATCCGGTGCCTCGCGTTTCATCTGTGCCACCTCCGGTCCGCTAAAAACCAGACTCAACAGCGATGGTGACACATAATTTTTGCGCAACAGTCGGACGTTGAACAAACGGTAAGGCTGAATATCAGACATAACTCTCCCGGTGCTTAACGTGTGCTGCGGCTAAATCCAATAACGCCAGATGCTGCGGTAAATAACACGGTGGCTGCCAGGGCCACCATAATGAAACCTGTTTCAATGCCGGTTTTCGCTATCCAGGGTACCAGTAAGGCACACAGCCCGTAGCCAAGCGTGTGACTGGTTGCCACCCAACCGGCGCTGGAACCATCGGCAAGTTTGTCGTTTAACAGCAGCTGGTAGGCGGGTGTTGCCAGCGCAGCGCCGAACGACAACACCGCGCAGCCGAGATAAAAGAGCCACAACTGGACGGATATCATCATCGCCAGGCCAGACATCATCAGCACGCCAGCGCTGATAAGCAGCGTCATGGGTGTGAGAAGCTGTGGGCGCAGTACCGCAAACTGGGCAATCAGCGACGCTATCGCCGCCAGGCTCAATAGCCAGGCGACCTGATGGCTGATAGCCGCAGTGTTTGTTGAGAACTGTCTGGCCAGCGCAGGAGAAAGCCCAAGTTGCATCAGGCTGACTGCCGCAGAGAGCAGCAGTGCGCAAAAAAGATACGGCAGGCAGGCGAGCTTCAGGCGGGCGTTGTTGCGCTCGGGCAGCGGTTGCGCGGGTGTACCGGGTAATCGCAGCAGCACAATCAACGCCAGCAACGGCGAAATCATGAGCAATCCCATCGGTGCCAGAGGATGAATCATCAGCATCCCGGCGGCACACAATGGCCCAAGTAGCCGCCCGCAACTCAGTCCAGAGCTAATGGTAGCCAGTGCAGACATACGCTGCCCTTCCCCTGCTCTTTGCAGCGCCCATGTCTGGCAGGCTGGCACCATCGCTGACACGGTCAACCCATAAATAATGCGCGCAATAATAAGTATCCCCAGCCCCACAACGCCGGTGACCAGTTGTGTTATCAGTAACGCGCTCCCCAATCCTAATAGCGCGAAGCTGCTGGCGTAACCCAGCAGTGCCCACAGCACCACGGGTTTACTCCCTCTGCGTGTAATCTGCTTGCCCCACCATGGGGAAGACGGCAGGAATAACATGGAGCCGAGGGTCAGCAGCGCCGCCCAAACCGAGAGACTGAGATGAGTCTGGGCCACCAGCACCGGAATGGAGACCAGCAAGCCATTTTGACCGACGCCGAGCAACCCGGCACTGAGCGCCAGCGGCCAGCAAGCTAATGATTTTTTCGGCATTACTGCGATGTCGTGAGCGACCACAATGTTTCAATCCCGTAAATAAAGTGCAAGTATTGTAAAATAATTTTTACCAATATTAGCAATAGTTGTTGATAATGAGAAATGTTATCGGCAGAATTCTCGTTATCATATCGAGTGGAAACTATTGATGATGACGTTGCCAAATGCAGTTCCGAACTGGGATGTGGCTGCCCAGTGCTTTTTGAACTCCCTGGTTCGTGAAACCAAAGACTGGCAGTTGACCCAGGACCAGCCAGCAGAGCTGATCATTCCCCTGGATGAAAAGCAGGCCATTTACTTTAATGTTTCTTATGTATCTTCTACGCAGCATCACCGTTATACCTTCCCGGCGTATTTAATGGCTCATGGCACGAAACAGGCCATTGATTTCACCACCTTCTCCCGTCTGATTATCAAAAAACTGCAACAGCAGCATTCGCTGACTGACCGCGGTTGTGATGTGTTCTACCAGCGTGTAATGGAGAGCCATCGTTACACGCAGCAGGCTATCGAGGCCCGCCATGACTGGGCAAAGCTGCGCGATAAGCCGCTCAACTTTGCTGAGGCTGAGCAGGCGCTGCTGGTGGGCCATGCCTTTCACCCGGCACCGAAATCTCATGAACCGTTTACAGCACAGGAGGCCGAGCGCTATCTGCCCGATTTTGCGCCCCGTTTCCCGCTGCGTTGGTTCGCTGTTGATAAATCGCAGATTGCCGGTGACAGCCTGCATCTCAACCTGCAACAGAGACTGACGCGTTTTGTCGCAGAGAATGCAGCAGAGCTGCTTAATGAGTTGAGCGACACACAATGGTTATTCCCGTTGCATCCCTGGCAGGCGGAGTATTTGTTGCAGCAGGATGGGTGCCAGCAACTCCAGAAAAATGGACTGCTCCGAGACCTGGGTGAAGCCGGTGCGCCCTGGTTACCGACCACCTCGTCGCGTTCACTCTACTGCGCCACCAGCCGCGACATGATCAAGTTCTCCCTGAGCGTGCGTCTGACCAACTCTCTGCGCACCCTGTCTGTCAAAGAAGTAAAACGCGGGATGCGGCTGGCGCATCTGGCACAAACTGAAGTCTGGCAGACGTTACAGACCCGTTTCCCCACTTTCCGGGTGATGCAGGAAGACGGCTGGGCTGGCCTGAAAGATCTTCAGGGCAACATCATGGAAGAAAGCCTGTTTGTGCTGCGCGAGAACCTGCTTTTTGAGCAGCCGCACAGCCAGACCAACGTGCTGGTCTCCCTTACGCAGTCGGCGGCAGACGGTGGCGACTCGCTGCTGGTAAGCGCCGTTAAACGCCTGAGCAAGCGCCTTCATATCACCCATCAGCAGGCGGCTCATGCCTGGGTGGAGGCCTACTGCCAGCAGGTGCTCAAGCCGCTTTTCACCATAGAAGCCGATTACGGCCTGGTGCTACTGGCCCACCAGCAAAACATTCTGGTGGAAATGCAGCAGGATTTGCCCGTTGGCCTTATCTACCGCGACTGCCAGGGCAGCGCATTTATGCCCCATGCGCAGGGCTGGCTGGACACCATTGGCGAGGCGCAGGCAGAAAACGTCTTCACGCGCGAACAGTTGCTGCGCTATTTCCCTTATTACCTGCTGGTTAACTCCACGTTTGCCGTCACTGCGGCACTGGGTGCCGCCGGGCTGGACAGTGAAACCAACCTGATGGCGCTGGTGGGCAATCAGCTCAACGCGTTGCGTAAAGACGTTACCCATAAAACCTGTCTCGACTATGTGCTGGACAGCCCGCACTGGAACGTAAAGGGCAACTTCTTCTGTTATCTGCACGACCACAACGAGAACACCATTGTGGACCCTGCGGTTATCTACTTCGATTTTGTAAACCCGCTGCTGGCCCAGGAGGACTGAATGGCTGAGGCAATGATTGTTCACTGCGGGCGCGGCCTGCGTTGTGAAAAGCTCGGCAAGGGGCTGAGTCTGGAATGGGGACAGGACAACAGCGCGGTGCTGCGCTGGCCTGGCCCGCTCACAGCAGGCTGGCTGCGTGACGCACTGGACCAGCTGTTTATCGCTGCCCCGCAGATTACGGCAGTGGTATTACCTTACGCCGAATGGCGTGAAGAGCCGCAGGCCCAGTCTCTTTTTGGCCTGTTGCACAGCGATATTGTTTACCGGGAGGCCTTCTGGCAGCTACCGCTTTGGCTGAGCCAGCCCGCGAACTGCGCCTCGGGTGAGATGATTTTTGACCCTGAGCGTGAGATTTATTTCCCGCAACGCCCTGCCCGTCCTGATGGCGAGGTCTATCGCCGTTACGACACGCGCGTGCGCAAAACACTGAGCTTTCGCGTGGCTAACCCGGCGCAGGATGCAGAGCGCTTCACCCGCTGGATGAACGACCCGCGAGTTGATTATTTCTGGGAGCAAAGCGGCTCGCTGGAGACACAGACCGCCTATCTGGCGCGCCAGCTGAATGATAAACATGCTTTTGCACTGATTGGCTGTTTTGACGACAACCCGTTTGGTTATTTTGAAATCTACTGGGCCGCAGAAGACCGCATTGGCCGTCATTACTGCTGGCAGCCCTACGACCGCGGCCTGCACCTGCTGGTGGGTGAGCAGGAATGGCGCGGCGCTCACTACGTACAAAGCTGGCTGCGTGGGCTGACGCATTACCTGTTGCTTGATGAGTCGCGTACGCAGCGCATCGTGCTGGAGCCGCGTGCCGATAATCACCGTCTGTTCCGCCACCTGGAGCCTGCGGGCTACCACACGCGCAAAGAGTTCGATTTTCCGCATAAACGTTCTCGGCTGGTGATGACACATCGCCATCGCTTCTTCACGGAGACAGGCCTGTGATGAGTGATAAGGACTGGGACGAGGTGAACCGTAAGCTGGTCGCCAAAATGCTGGCTGAGCTTGAGTACGAACAGGTGTTTAAAGCCGAATCTCATCAGCAAGGCCATTACTGCATTAGCCTGCCGGGCGCAGAGTGGCACTTTGAGGCCACGCGCGGTATCTGGGGCTGGCTTTGGATTGATGCAAAGACGCTGCGCTGTGCAAGCGAACCGGTTATGGCGCAAACCCTGCTCATGCAGTTACAGCCGGTGCTGGGAATGAGCGATGCCACTGTAGCTGAACATATGCAGGATCTCTACGCCACGCTCAAGGGCGACCTGCGGCTTTTGAATGCCCGGCGCGGCATGAGTGCCAGTGACCTGATAAATCTCGACGCAGACTGTTTGCAGTGCCTGCTAAGTGGTCATCCTAAATTTGTGTTTAACAAAGGCCGTCGCGGTTGGGGTCAGCAGGCGCTGGAATGTTACGCGCCAGAGTACGGCAATACCTTTCGCCTGCACTGGCTGGCGGTAAAACGCGAGCACATGGTCTGGCGCTGTGACAGCACGCTCGATATTGGGCAGCTACTGAGCAGTGCAATGGACCCGCAGGAGCTCGCCCGCTTCTGGCAAGACTGGCAGGCACGAGGGCTGGATGAGCAGTGGTTACCGCTGCCGGTGCACCCGTGGCAATGGCAGCAGAAAATTGCCCTCGATTTTGTTGCTGAGCTTGCCGAAGGGAAAATGGTGTCTCTGGGTGAATATGGCGACCAGTGGCTTGCCCAGCAGTCGCTGCGCACGCTCACAAATGCCAGTCGCCAGGGCGGGCTTGATATCAAACTGCCGCTGACTATCTATAACACTTCCTGCTATCGCGGTATTCCGGGCAAGTACATTGCCGCGGGTCCGCTGGCTTCACGCTGGTTGCAACAGGTTTTCGCCACCGACAAAACACTGGTACAAACCGGAGCCGTTATTCTCGGCGAGCCTGCGGCAGGCTATGTATCGCACCACGGTTATGGCGCGCTTTCCCAGGCACCCTATCGTTACCAGGAAATGCTCGGCGTTATCTGGCGCGAAAACCCGAGCCGCTGGCTCACCCGCGATGAAACGCCGATTCTGATGGCAACGCTGATGGAATGTGACGAAAACCAGCAACCGTTAATCTGCGCCTATATCGCCCGCTCCGGCCTTGATGCACAGACCTGGCTCAGCCAGCTGTTTCGCGTGGTTGTGGTGCCGCTTTATCACCTGCTGTGCCGCTATGGCGTGGCGCTTATCGCCCACGGGCAAAACATCACGCTTGCCATGAAAGACGGCGTGCCACAGCGCGTGCTGCTTAAAGATTTCCAGGGTGATATGCGGCTGGTTGAGGATGCGTTCCCTGAGCTTGAGTCTTTGCCCCAGGAAGTGCGCGATGTTACTGCCCGCCTGAGTGCAGACTATTTAATTCATGATTTGCAGACCGGCCACTTTGTTACGGTGCTGCGCTTTGTTTCGCCGCTCATGGTGCGCGCAGGCGTACCGGAGAGACGCTTTTATCAACTGCTGGCAGCAGTGTTGAGTGATTACATGCAGGACCATCCAGAAATGTCGGCGCGCTTTGCGCTTTTCTCACTCTTCAAGCCACAAATCATTCGCGTTGTGCTGAACCCGGTAAAACTGACCTGGCCCGAGCAGGACGGCGGCAGCCGCATGCTGCCAGATTACCGTGAGGATCTGCAAAACCCGCTGTGGCTGGTAACCGGAAACTGAATCATGACAAACACTGTTGATTTTATTGGCGTAGGCATTGGTCCGTTTAACCTGAGTGTTGCAGCGCTCTCGCATGAAATTGAAGGTTTCAGTAGCCGCTTTTTTGATGCCCGCGCCCAGTTTGCCTGGCATCCTGGTATGCTGGTGCCGGATTGCCATATGCAGACCATGTTCCTTAAAGATCTGGTCAGCGCCGTGGCCCCCACCAGTCCCTATAGTTTTATTAACTACCTCGTAAAACGTAAGAAGTTTTACCGTTTTCTCACGGCCGAGCTACGTACCGTATCGCGCGATGAATTTTCAGACTACCTGCACTGGGCAGCAGAGGGCATGGACAATCTGCGTTTTAATCAGCCGGTGGAGAGCATCAGCTTTGACGACAGGCGCCAGCTTTTTATGGTGCAAACCAGCCGTGAACAAACTTTTGCCCGCAACATTTGCCTGGGTATCGGTAAGCAACCGTATCTGCCACCGTGCGTGAAAACCACCACGCCAGGCTGCTTTCACGCCAGCGAAATGAGCCTGCGCCAGCCAAACCTGCGCGGTAAGCGGGTCACGGTTGTGGGCGGTGGGCAAAGTGGCGCGGATGTGTTCCTGAACGCGCTGCGCGGTGCCTGGGGCGAAGTTGCTGAGATTAACTGGGTCTCCCGGCGCAATAACTTCAACGCGCTGGATGAAGCCGCCTTTGCCAACGAGTACTTCACGCCAGAGTACGTCTCAGGTTTTGTGGGCCTGAGTGACGCTGCGCGCCAGACCATGCTCAATGAGCAGAAGATGACCTCTGACGGCATCACGGCGGACTCTCTGCTGGCCATTTACCGGGAACTGTATCATCGCTTCGAGGTGCTGGGGCTGCCGCGCAACGCTCGCCTGCTGCCGAGCCGGTCGGTGACAGCGCTGGAAAGCCGTGGTCAAGGCTGGCAGCTACTGCTGGAGCATCAGCTCGATAAGGGGTATGACGCGCTGGACAGCGATGTGGTTATTTTTGCGACCGGCTATCGTCCGGTTCTGCCACCCATGCTGGCGCCACTAATGTCGCGCATTAGCCTGCGTGATGAGTGTCATTTCAACGTGCGCGATGACTTCACGCTGGAGTGGAATGGCCCAAAAGAGAACAACCTCTTTGCCGTTAACGCCAGTATGCAGACCCACGGTATTGCCGAACCGCAGCTTAGCCTGATGGTCTGGCGCTCTGCCCGTATTCTTAATCGCGCATCAGGGCGTGATGTCTTCGATCTCAGTACACCGCCTGCTCTCATCCAGTGGCGCAGCGGTAGCCGGGAAAAACCGCAGCTCAACGCTGCTCCCTCAACAACGCACTACTCCACCTATTTGGGCTGATGGTTGTTAGCCCCGTGAAGGAATGATGATGATAAAAAAAACGCACACGCTGCTGGCGCTCAATCCGCTGCTGCTTGCAATGATGGCACCGGCGCTCGCACAGCAAACTGATGATGAAACGATGGTCATTTCCGCCAACCGCAGCAACCGCACCGTAGCAGAAATGGCGCAGACCACCTGGGTGATTGAGAACGCAGAACTGCAACAGCAGATTCAGGGCGGCAAAGAGTTAAAGGATGCGCTGGCGCAGTTGATTCCAGGCCTTGATGTCAGTAGCCAAAGCCGGACTAACTACGGCATGAACGTTCGTGGCCGCCCGCTGGTGGTGTTGGTTGACGGAGTGCGCCTGAACTCCTCGCGTACTGACAGCCGACAGCTTGACTCCATCGATCCGTTTAATATCGACCACGTTGAGGTTATCTCCGGGGCCACTTCACTCTATGGCGGCGGCAGTACCGGCGGTCTGATAAATATTGTGACCAAAAAGGGACAGTCAGAAACGCAAATCGAATTTGAGGCGGGAACCAAAAGCGGGTTTAACAGCAGTAAAGATCATGATGAGCGCATTGCCAGCTCCCTTTCGGGTGGCAACGAGCACATTTCCGGGCGTATGTCGGTGGCGTATCAGAAATTCGGCGGCTGGTTTGACGGCAACGGCGATGCCACCCTGCTGGATAACACGCAGACCGGGTTACAGTATTCCGACCGTCTGGATGTCATGGGAACCGGCACACTCAATATTGATGAAACCCAGCAGCTGCAACTGGTGACCCAGTATTATAAAAGCCAGGGCGATGACGACTACGGACTGAACCTGGGCAAAGATTTTTCGGCGTTAACCGGCGCCAGCACGCCGTATGTCAGTAAGGGGCTGAACTCCGATCGTATTCCCGGCACTGAGCGCCACCTGATTAGCCTGCAATATTCCAACAGTGACTTTCTGGGCCAGGAGTTAGTCGGCCAGGTTTACTATCGTGATGAATCACTGCTGTTCTATCCGTTCCCCACCGTCAATGCGAACCAGCAAGCGACCGCGTTTTCCTCATCCCAGCAGGATACGGACCAGTACGGGGCGAAGCTCACGCTTAACAGCAAGCCGCTGGATAACTGGCAGCTTACTTACGGGGTAGATGCCGACCACGAGCGCTTTACCTCTAACCAGATGTTCTTCGATTTAGCGCAGGCAAGCGCCTCCGGTGGGCTGAATAACCGCAAAATATACTCTACCGGGCGTTATCCGGCTTACGACATCAGCAATCTGGCGGCGTTTTTGCAGTCCAGTTATGACATTAACGATATTTTCACGCTCAGCGGCGGCGTACGGTATCAGTACACCGAGAATAAGATTGATGATTTTATCGGTTATGCGCAGCAGCAACAGATTGCAGCAGGCACTGCCCGCTCTGCCGATGCCATTCCCGGTGGTTCGACAGATTACGACAACTTCCTGTTTAACGCAGGTCTGCTGATGAACATCAGCGAACGCCAGCAGACATGGTTTAACTTCTCCCAGGGCGTAGAGTTGCCGGACCCTGGTAAATACTACGGGCGTGGCACCTATGGCGCGCCCGTTAATGGCCACCTGCCGTTAACTAACAGCGTCAATGTGGATGCCAGTAAGCTACAGGGTGTGAAGGTTGACTCTTACGAGCTGGGCTGGCGCTACACGGGGGACAATTTACGTACCCAAATCGCCGCCTACTATTCGCTGTCTGACAAAAGCGTGGTGGCTAACCGGGATTTAACCATCAGTGTGGTGGACGACAAACGTCGTATTTACGGCGTGGAAGGCGCGGTGGATTATTTTATTCCTGATACCAACTGGAGCACCGGTGCGAACTTCAACGTGCTGAAAACTGAGTCCAAAGTCAACGGCAGTTGGCAGAAATATGATGTGAAGGTCGCCAGTCCGTCAAAAGCGACGGCGTATATTGGCTGGGCACCGGACCCGTGGAGCCTGCGCGTTCAGAGCACCACCTCGTTTAAGGTCAGCGACGATGCCGGTAACAGCCTTGACGGTTACACCACCGTAGATTTGCTCGGCAGCTACCAGCTTCCCGTTGGTACGCTTGGCTTTAGCGTTGAGAACCTCTTTGACCGCGACTACACCACCGTCTGGGGACAGCGCGCGCCGCTTTACTACAGTCCTGGCTACGGTCCTGCCTCGTTGTATGACTACAAAGGCCGTGGTCGTACGTTTGGTGTGAATTATTCCGTGCTTTTCTGATGTAAATGAATCCGCCCGGTGCAGGCCGGGCGGAGATATTCACGTGTTATCCCAATTCTTTTTATGATTACCGCCCTGCCAGAGAAGTCTTCATGGCTGATAAAACGTGACGGTGTAACCTTGCTCGCGCCAGTTGTCGAGCTGCTCCTGCTGGCGGCGCGAGAGCGCTTTGCCTGTCCATACCAGAAGGTGCTGACCGGGGAAAAGCTCCGGGCGCGGTGAATCCAGCGGTTCTGCAAGTACGTCAATATTTTTGCCGTGTGCTGACAAACGCCAGGCTTCGAGCCACAGGCGCATGCGATCGCTATTGCCCCAGCTCATCAGAAGTGCGGCATTCGCCTCCAGCTTTCTGGCTGCGCGCAGACTGAGCACCGCAAATTCCATCAGTACGCCATCAAGAAAACTGCATATCGCGCGGGCGGTGTTTTGTTCAAGGCTCAGCCGCTGACGTGCCGGTAAAATAATATTATCAATAAGCGTATCGATCGGGTGTTGCTGGCCCAGGGTAGTGATTTTTACGCGCAGCTTTTCTGAACTGGCGTGACGCAACACGGCCATGAGTTCTTCCTGATAAACGCTCCAGCCGTCATGCACAGCGACCTTTTTTTGCTCAAGCAACGCTTTGACTTTGCCAACCGAGACACCGCTTTCCATCCAGCGTTTAATCTCTTCGATGCGCCGGATATCGTCTTCATCAAACTGTCGGTGCCCGCCTTCACTGCGTTGCGGCTTGAGCAGTCCATAGCGTCGCTGCCACGCCCGGAGTGTTACCGGGTTGATTCCGCATCGCTCAGCGACTTCGCCGATACTGTAAAAGGCCATAGCTCCCTCGTTCGTTCACCTGCACTACTTAAGTGTACGTTAGCGAATTCAGGTAACTTGTACAAACGGTTTGTTACTGTACAACACTGCCGTCACAAAATACCGGCGAGTGGTGTCATCAGGCTTAATAAAACCTTAAAACAGCAGGTGTTCGCCTTTTCTTTCTGGCCACGCAACGGCGGGAATGTTACCGAGTCCAGGCTTTGCAAAAAGATTGCCCTGGAAATGTGAAATACCGGCAGACTCAAGCCACATCCACTCCTGGGGTTTTTCGACACCTACCGCAGTAACCGAAATCTCAAGCGAGGCACAGCACTGCACAATGGCCTCAATGATGGCCTGCCGTGGACCGCTTTTATGCACATCCCCGATAAGGTCACGGTTGATTTTAATGTTGTCCGGCTGGAACTGTGCCAGCAGTGAAAGCCCGGCAAAACCAGCACCAAAGTGCTCAATTGCCACACTGATGCCTGCGGCTTTCAGTTGTCTGACGGCATCGGTAAAGGCATCAAGGCGTGAGATAACTTCACGTTCGGTAAATTCCACCGTGACCTGTTCTGGTACCAGTCCACTGGCTTCAATTTCCTGCACCAGAAAACGGACGGCGTCAGGAATGTTCACCAGCGTCATGGGCAGCAGATTGACAGAGAGCATCTTCTGTTTGAGATTGAGTTGACCGGCCATCGCAAAGGCGACTTTCTTACTTTCCAGGTCGGCGCGGTATATCTCGTCGTCTGCCAGGGTTGAAAAATAAGCCGGTGCGGGTGCCGCATCGCGTGTTCGCAGTAATGCCTCAAGTGAAACAATCTCGCGGGCGAGCGGGTCGATAATGGGCTGGAAGGCAAAAGTGTAGGCGCTCGTGCTATCTTCGGTAAGTTGCTGGGCCGGAGTGTCGCGATCGGCAACAAAATTCCAGTAATCATCCGCTGGAATTTCGTAGTAATTATCTTTGTTCCTGGTTTCAACAAAAGAGCGGAAATACTGCAGCGCGCGGTCATTATAGATAAGCTGGTATTTGGTTGTTCCCTTTTCAAGCACGTTCTGCAGTAGCGCTTCACTGCTGTGCTCGCGCAGGTCAAAAAGCTCCATGCCGACCTTACCAAAGCGTCGCGCAGGCGCATAATCATACAGTAATTCCACAATGTTGAAGTGGCGGCGGTCTTTGCAGATATGCTGAAAGATGGCGGTTACGTTCTCTTCTGGCCCTTCCAGCAACTGGAAGAAATGCCTGCCGTTAAAAAGCAGAATGCCAGTTACGTCCATCTGCTGGTTACGTTGGCTTGCTACGGCAACCATGTCCTCCAGCGTTTTAATCGGCACATCGTCACAGATATGGCTGCGGTAAATCAGTGTGGTGAGCATGAAAATTCCGAACGCAGAAGATTGTGTTGCCACCTTAGCAGATACAGACCAGAACGTCTCGCAACCCCTTGTGAAATTAACATTTTTTTTACCGCATCATGACGTGAAACATTCGCCATCCCCTAAAAATCAGGCGGAAAAGCTATACGCTGGTACAGGCAAGACAGGGCTGATGGCGTGAATCTTTCGCTATTGCAATGAAAATAAAGCATAAAATCTGAGGTTAAATATTTGTACAATTTAACCTGTACAAGTTTGGATTTATTGTATAGGTTTAATGGCATCTTTACTGGTTGTTAATTAGCTGGAGTGACATATGCAACAGAACGCTTACATTCAGGATGCCTCAGGTGCCATTACCCGTTATTTCAGTAAAGCCTCCCTACCTTCACAGCAGGCAACGTTAGGTGAGATTGCGCTGGATATTTTGCGCGATGGGCGCTCGCTTAGCCGCAAGGCGATTTGTACAAAATTACTGCATCGCATGGAGCGCGCAACTACCGCGCAAGAGGAACGTCATTACCATGACTTGATTGGTTTACTGTTTGAACGCTGAGAATCGCGTAAACCATTAAGCTGGTCTCTCAGAGGGCAAACCCGCCAGGCTGCGGACCAGCAGAGATGTTGCTATGAACAGTAGTGAAAATGAACAACTGACAGATGTACTGATTGGCGAGGCGGTACTTTTCCTGTTACGGGGTAAAAGTCCTGTCACGACCCGAGCGCTGATTTCCCGGCTGCGCGCTATGCTGGCGCAGGAAACCGATGTCCGGCGACGAGAAGCGCTAAAAAGCGTCATTGTTGAAATCAGCGCTCGTGAGAATGGGGTGCCGCGTCAGAATGCAGTCGCTAAAGCACAGCACAGCAATAAGGACAATGTCCTCGCTCTGCCTGGCACAACGCATTGCGATATATCCCGTAAACACTGACAGCTAACGGTAAAAATCACTATAAGGGTGAAAGTCAATGAACCAGGTTATGTTTCAACAATCCAATATCCACGCCATGCTGCCTGATTCCGGCCTGTTGGAATATTTCCGCAACTCGGGTGACAGGTTTGTTGAAGAGTTCGCGGTATTGCAGCTTGCGATTAATACCATTCTCGTCTCTGAGAAGCATATCTCCCACAAAGCCATTATTTTGTGGTTAGTGAAAGCACTGGAAACAACGGATGATGTTGTCATGGCTGATGTTATTCGCCAGACGCTCGAAATTGTGGTCAGCTATACCATGGACGATATTTAAGTCGTCTGATTGAGCGCCGGGCTGGGCCAGTGGAGAGCATCTCAGGGTGATCCACTGGCTTTTCCCTGGATGTGGGCATACGCTGGCGTAAAAAACGCCTTGCCCTGAAAACGGCGGTTAATCGCTCTAACGCGCCATATGTTCAAACACCTCGTTCAACTCCACTCCCTTCCCGCGATTCACCTCAGAATAAACATCTTTTCCTTTTATTTCAGGGGGATTGTGCATACTCTGGAGTGCAATATCTTTTGTGGTTTGCCATCGTTCACGTTAAACAGAAAGAGCCTTGGATAATGAAAAATGAACATATTGGGGAAATCATCCTTGATAAGAGCGCTATTGCACAGGGCGTTGCAAAGGTCGCTGCGCAACTTAATCAGGATTTTGATGATGCGGTGATTATTACGGTTGTACCCGGCGGGATACTCTATACGGCCGATCTCACCCGGCAGCTCACCTTTGACATTGCAATGGATTATATTTCCTGCCCTCACACGCCAGGCGACAGAAATAACACTTCCACCATTGTTTTTCATAACAATATTGATATACGCGATCGGCACGTCATTCTTATTGATGATGCGATTGAGTCTGGCGGTACGATGAAACGTCTGGTAGCACATCTGGAAGAAAACTTTGCGCCAGCATCCATCTCGGTTGCTGTCTTGTTTGTTAAGCCCGGACGAGTGGATATTCCGGTTAAACAGTATTACGCCTGTGAGATGGTTAATGACGATCTTCTGATTGGCTATGGCATGCCGTGGCAGAACAAATACCGCAACCTGCCCTTTGTCGCCAGATTAAAACGCTAAATCTGCGTTTCATTCCATGGGCAACGCCACTGCGAGACCTGGCATGCTGGCTCTGGCACAGCGCCAGGACTCTTCACGCTTGTGTGCATGCTGCTATGCAGGCGATGAATCTCGCCATGAATACGATTATCACCTCTTTTTATCGCCGCTTCGCGGCATATTCGTCCCTTTATAGCGGTGATTCATTTTTCATCTTACTAAACACGACATCTAAACAAAGGTGATACGTTCTGTGTGTTTAGTTGCCTGCCCCAGCCATGCTTGATAGCTTTCACAAATTGACGCACTCACCGCGTTAAGCCCCGGAAGATGGCTTGCACAGAGCCTGGTTGCCCAATACATTTGTCTGTAACGTTTCACTAAAACGATACAGATAGCCCGGTTGGGGTCATCACCCTCACACGCAGCCGCCAGTCAGGAGATGCCGACAATGGCAAATATTCGCGATGTCGCCACGCTTGCAGGCGTATCCGTCAGTAGCGTCTCTAATGTGCTCAATGGTCGCCTCGACCAGATGAGTCCGGCTACACGGGAACGTATCGAACAGGCAATGAATACGCTGAACTATCAGCCCAATCGCATTGCACAGCAGCTCAAAACTGGCCATGTCCGTATGTTTGGCCTGCTGGTACCGTCTATCGTCAACCCAAGTTTCTCAGCCTTTGCCCGCGAGGTGGACTTAGCGGCCAGAGCGCACAACTATCGGGTGCTGTTAGGCAATACCTACCGCCAGGAAGACGAGGAACGCGCTTTTATTGAAGACATGTTTGCCCATGGCGTGCGTGGCATTATCGTTGCCGCCAGTGACATCCGAAAAATGCATTTTGTGAAAGCAGCCAGACAGGGAATGGTCATCATTAATTATGACAACCGGCTGACCTGTAATATTGATAACGAATTCCGGCAGTTTGACAGTGTCTCGATGGATAACGTTGAGGCTGGACGCATCGCTGCATCGCACCTTATTGAAAGGGGCTGCAAAAATATTGTTCTGGCAACGGAAGCCGGTCTGACCATGAGCCGCAGTCATAAAATCGATGGTTTTCAGACGGTAGTGCGTAACCATCAATTCCCGGTCGCTCAGCGTGTCGTTGAAGAGAAAGCGCGCGGTGGATATGGCGATACGGAAATGACAGACCTGGGCTATACCCTTGCCGGGCGCATTCTTAACATATCGCCACGCCCGGATGGAGTTGTCGCCATTAACGATGCGGTTGGCGTGGGATTGCTGGCAGGATTACGCGATGCGGGCGTAGGAGTACCTGATGAAATCTCCGTTATCGGGATAGATAACATACCCCTGTCGAAGCTGACCTACCCGCCAATGAGTTCGGTCGTGCCGCCATTGGAGAAAATGGCGCAACTGATGATAACACGACTTTTACAGCGTATTGATAACCCGCAGCTGGCCTGCGAAGAGTTTTTATTTGCACCTGCGCTAATAAGCCGCCAGTCGGTGAGGAAAAGCGATACCTGGTAATTTTTAGCGGAACATTTACGGGGCCTTAAGGCGACACGCTCAGTGCTGTGAAACACAGCACTACTGCCCTGTTTTTATCTCTGAAACGGGTTATCGAGTCACTAATAACAACATTATTTGTATTCTGATATTTGATTGGGGATTAACGTTTTTTAAATCTATGCCAGCAACACGGCAGGAACCCTGCCCTGTTATTCTGTTTAACCTTACAGGAATAATATAATGGCTAAAAGAACGCCGCACGAAATAGAGCGCAGCGCAATAAAAAAACTCACATTGAATATTGTACCATTAATGGTGCTGTTGTATTTTTTGGCTTTCCTGGACAGGAATAACATGGCCTATGCTGCCATTGCACTGGAGGATAATCTGGGGCTTACGGCATCGGCATTTGGTTTTGCTTCAGGTATTTTCTTTATCGGGTATTTTTTGTTTGAAATCCCCAGCAATGCCGGGACAATTAAGTTTGGTCCACGAGTCTGGTTTGCCCGCATTCTGATTACCTGGGGCATTTTCGCTACATTGTTAGGGTTTGTGCGCACGCCGCTTGAACTGTACATTTGTCGCTTTATGCTCGGCGTGTGCGAGGCTGGTTTTTTCCCCTCTGTCGTCTATTATTTCACGGTGTTCTTTCCGCAAAAATACCGCACCAAAATTCTCGGGCTGTTTATTATTGTCCAGCCGCTTTCCAACGCTCTCGGCTCTCCGCTTTCCGGACTGATTCTCAACCCTGAGAACAACTGGCTGGGCCTGGAGTCGTGGCGGTGGTTGTTTATTATTGAAGGCCTCCCACCGATTATTATCGGACTTATCATCCCTTTTATTATTAAGAACTCGCCAAAAGAGGTGGGTTATCTGGATATGGAAGAGAAAGCCTGGCTCATTGAGTCAGCGGGGCGCAGTAAATCAGGCTCTGAAATTACGCTGGCTGATTTTTTAAGTGGAATAAAGAACAAAAAATACCTGCTTTATGCGTTGCTTAATTTTGGCATGGTATGCGGCATTTATGGCTTTGGAATGTGGCTACCGTCCATTATCTCCGCTCTGTCCGGTGGCGATATAGTGCAGGTCAGTTTGCTTGCGTTCATCCCCTATGGCCTGGCGGCATTGCTGGTTTACCCGTGGAGCCTGTGGGCTACCAGAAGCAAGCAAATCGGTGTTTTTGCCGGTATCAGCATGGTTATCGCGGCCATTGGGCTTACGGGGGCTGTTGTTTTCTTTAGCTATAGCATTCTATTTGCGCTGGGGTTCTTGTGCATTGCCGCCATCGGGATCTATACGGCAGTACCCTGCTTTTTGTCTATGCCTGCCAATATTTCATCCGGCGGTGCCGCTGCTGCTGGATTAGCGGTTGTGAGCAGTATTGGCAATATTGGCGGTTTTGTTGCGCCCTGGGTTGTCGGGCTACTTAAAGATATCAGCAGCAGCAATATACCCGGCCTGATGTTTCTGGCGCTGAGCCTGCTGCTCACCGGTTTAATGTGTATTTTCTACTGCGCAAAGCAGCGTGAAGGTGTAATTCATTCCTGATGTCATTTTAACGAGGTCATTATTATGGGCAATCTGACGGGTAAGCGCGTATTTATTACCGGCGCGGAGCAAGGGATTGGTAAAGCGACAGCAACCCGGTTGATTCATGCAGGCTGCGATATTTTTATTCACTACCATAGCGATGAAGATGGCCCAAAATCGCTGGTAGCACTGGCGCACTCTTTGGGACAAAAAGCCGATTATTGTTATGGCGACCTCACATCAATTGACGATGCCAGACAGTGCGTGACTAAAGCGGCTGACCTGCTCGGTGGTATTGATATTCTGATCAATAACGTTGGCGGTATTGTAGGCCGTAAATGGCTAGGCGAAATAGACGCCCCCTTCTGGCATAAGGTTATTGACGTCAATATGACCACCATGCTCAATGTGACTCAAAGCGCCCTGCCTTTTCTGAAAGCCGCGCCCGAAGGTGCCAGCATCATTAATCTCGCCTCTTTGGCCGGGCGCGCGGGTGGGCATTCTGGCTCTTTAGTCTATTCCACCACCAAAGGCGCTATTCTGACCTGGACGCGTTCTCTGGCCGCTGAGCTGGGCGAATACGGTATTCGCGTTAACGCAGTGGCTCCAGGGCTTATTCTCGGCACCCGTTTTCACGACCGCCACACTACTGCGGCGTCCGCGGAAGAAACGGTGCGGGGTATTCCGCTTGCCCGCGCGGGCAATCCCGATGATGTGGCTCGGGCAATTACTTTTCTGGCCTCTGAGTATGACGGTTTTATTTCCGGGGCGACGATTGATATTAACGGCGGCGTCTATCGAATGTAGCGTCGAGCTGGTATTTTTTAGAGGTTAACGATGATTAAAACCGAAATAATCCACCCGCCACTGCTAAGTGCGCTGGCACGCTGTGGTCATAAAACACAGATTCTGATTGCGGATGCAAACTATGGTTTTGCCGGTAATGTGTATGAAGCGGCTGAAATTATCTGGCTTAATCTGGCACCCGATACTATTGCCGCGCCATTGCTGCTGGAGAAGATCCTGGCGGTTATTAACGTGGAGAAAGCGACAATGATGGGCTGGCCAGAAAATGTTCAAAATACCATCGCCAGTGAATATCGCGCGTTATTACCCGGCTCCTGCCCAATGGAATATCTTGAGCGAGAAGCGTTTTATTCGCGGGTCAAGTCTCCGTTGACAATGCTGGTTGTTGCCAGTGGTGAGACCCGGCGGTTTGCGAATCTATTACTTACCGTTGCGCCGGTCATTCTGAATCAGGAAAACCAGCTCGCGAGTAAATAATGCGCCCCATAAGCGGCGGGCAATAAAAAAACCGGTATCGCATCGATACCGGTTTTTTAGCGTCTGGGGCAATGGCCTGTAGAGGCAGGCGATACTCTCCCGTTGCCGGGTTATTTACAACGCCATAATATGGCGCGCGGCGGGCAAGTATCGCAGCGAGAAATAAACGCGACTTTTATTGCATGCCGACGGTGCGGCCAGCAGCGCATTAATCTCAGCACTGGATTTGGGCTGGGCGCTGAACGTCTCTCCCGCCTGGCTTTTGAAAAGTTCATAAACCACGCCTTCTGCCGCACCCTTGCTACAGCTTGCGCTGGCATTCAGATAAAGCTGGCGTTGGGCGTTGCTCAACGTCCCTACTCCGCTGCCATCCTGAATCCAGATATGCAAACCGGTGCTGTGCAACTGCTGCATGAAGCGTGCATACGCTTCTGGCTCCATATTCCCGGCAAAAAAGCTGCTGATATAGACCGGCTTATCAGAGAGTTTGCTCAGGCTGTGACGAGTTTCACTCAGCCATTTCAGCAGCGGCTGACGGCGCGCCTCGTTGCGCCAGTTATGGTCGTCGATTTCAGCGCTGATATACCAGCCGTCAGGTGCCATTCCGGCAGCATCAAGCCAGTGCTGGACCTGCTCCAGATCGTTCACGCGCAGTCGGTTGAGGTAGTTTTCCAGCGCCAGTTCAGGTTGCTGCTGGCGGGTGAAAAAATCGGGGTCGGCATAAAGCCCGATGACGACTTTCAGACCTGCACGGCGTGCAGCAGCGGTCCGTTCAACCAGTTTCGCCGTTTCGCTGGCGTCAGCAAAGGCATCGCCATAGCGCGTCCATTGCAAAATCAACGTATCGAAGCCCTGCTGGCGCACCGATTGCATCAGCGACAGCCAGGACGCGTTACTGACCTGGTTGTCGCGTAGCTGCGGCTGCCAGAAGATGCCTGTCATGGCGGCGGCACCCTGGCTTGCGAGCACCAGTGTGAGCAGTAAAAAACGCAGCAGATTCATTACCAGTGAACTCCCAGAGTAAGGAATGCGTTGTTTCGCTCGCCCGCATTCTGATTAATGGTGTTAAGCGTGCGCTGATATTCGAGGCCAAGGCTCACTTTATGCGGCCACGCATCATAACGCGTCTGTCCGCTCCAGATGTTCCAGCGCACGCCAACGCCTGCGTACTCCCCACCGCGCGTGGTGGCGTCGCGATAGCCGCTGATCTGTGCATGGGCATAAGGCTCAATCGTCTGGCCCTGGGCGATTTTCTGGTGCCAGCTTACGCGATAATCGGCCGTCCAGGCCTGGTAGTCCTGGCGCACATAATGGGCTGCGTCGAGATACAGATTTTGCGCAAACCAGCCCTGGCCGTTCGGATGCCATTCGTCGCTGTATTTACCATCGTTAAACAGCGACGCGCTGGCGCGCAGCATGGTATCAGATTGCCCGCGATGCCTGTCCAGTGGGGTTTGTTGTTCAACGGCAAGATAAAAGACGTAGTCGCGCAGCGGCTTCCAGCGCACGCCCGCACCAAGCATGGGATCTTTGACGGGCAACATCGTGCCGCTTTCGCCGGTATCGGCAAACACACGCCCGTACAGGGCGACCGTATCACCCTCAAGCAACACGTTACGTCCGGCGCGATATTCAAGCTCCAGCTGGCCGTAACTGCGGTAGCTCTGACCGGCTGATGTACCACCCGGAATATTATTTGCGCTGCTGAGTGTACCGGAACGCAGGCCAACGGAACTGTCGAAATTGATGCTCCAGCGACGCGCTACGTCCTCGTGCAGCCGTCGGAAATTGAAGCGTTCCTGATTTTGCTCCGGTGTCAGCGCGGTGACTTGCTCCTGGCGGTTGATATCGTCCACCACCATGCGGGCGTAACGCTGTGTCTGCGGGACATCGTCCAGGCGCTGATTCACATAGGCCAACTGGCGCACAATGGCCGGGTCATCTGGCAGGCTGCGGTAGGCTTTTTCCAGTTCTGCACGTGAACCGCTGGCGTCGCCTCCGTCCCACAGCGCATAGCCCAATGCGGCCTGCGTGGCGCTGTTATTGGGCTCACGCTGTAAAGCCTGGCGCAAATCGCTGATGGCGGCCTGCGTCTGGCCCTGCTGGCGGTAGATTTCTGCCCGGGAAGCATAAGCGCGAGCCGTAGGCTCAATCGCGATAGCCCGGTTGAGGTCTGCCAGCGCCTGTTGTGACTGGCCAGAGGAATAGCGTTGTGCATGCAGCCACCAGTAATGTTCGGTATTGTCCATGCCCCGCTTGTGTTCCTCCTCAAGCCAACCGTTAAGCGCCTGTCGGTCGCCTGCCGCCTGTGCCGTATTGGCGGCGGCCATCAGGTCAGCATTGCGCATATCCACGGTCTTAATGGTTTTCCAGGCTCGCATGGCCGCTGCGTAGTCCTGAACCTGGTAAGCCTGATAAGCGACGGCACGATGGTTATCATCATTTGGCAGTCGAGCTTCACTCTGGCGAAAAGCGTACAGCGCCATGCCGGGGAGTGTGTCGCGCCAGCAGTTACCCAACATGCTCCAGGCCGCGGCATCCAGTGTAGAAGGCATATCACCGAGAAGCTGCTGTACCTGGTTGCAGTCACTACCCACGCCAGGCAACCGGCTCTGCGCCAGACGCAGTTCTGGCGTCGGCAACGGTTGAAGCAGGCGCGCTTTTTGCGCGGGCGTCAGGGCGTCCGGGTGTGTCTGAGCCAGGTTAAACAGGCGCATTATCAGAGTCTGCGCGGTGGGAGACGTGCCGCCGAAGGGATAGCGTTGTGCCAGCAGTGTTGCTGCCTCTGGTGCTCGTCCGGCCTGAATCAGTTGCCAGCTTAGCCGGTCCAGGTTCGCAAGCGTTGGGCTCTCGCGCCAGAACTGGCGCGCAAGGCGCAGGGTTTCCGTTGTATTATGCGCAGCCTCACTGAGCGTGTAGCGCGCTTCAGGGAGCGCATCTGCAGGAAGGCTGTCGAGCAGACGTTGCGCGCCCGCATAGTTCTTCTCTTTCATCATTTGCGGCAGCGTGGCATCTACAATGTAACGCTGGTTTTGCGCAAAGCGGGCGTTGTAATTGGCCAGTGCTGCCTGTGGATTGGCGCTGTAGCGCCCTACCAGATACAGCCAGCGCTGCTCCTGTGCGGCACTGCTGAAGGCCGCAGGCGGTTTTGTCAGATAGTCACGCAGGCGTGCGGTTTCACCACGTTCAACCAATGATGCGGCATAATCAATGCGCTCATCAGGTCGGTTGAACGTGCCTTTTGCCTGCAAAGCCAGCAGCTTGTCATCCAGGTGTCCGGCAATCAGTACGTCAAACCACTGCTGCTGCTGTGCGGGCGTCAGGTTCTGTGCGTTGCGGCTCAAAAGCGTATCGGCCAGTTGCCAACGCTTGAGATAAATGGCGCGCTGTAGCAGGTTGTTATAAAGCGCTTTGCCCTGCGCCGTGGTGGCAAAATCGCCCTTGTTGAGCTGCTGTAGCGCAATATCCAGCTCACCCAGACGAATAGCATTTTCTCCGACTTCACTGCGACACTGCGCGGACGGTGCCTGTTCACAGGTTTTTTGCTGCGCCAACAGTTCAGGTACGGAGGTGATGTTCTCCTGCTTACGCGGAATAGCATTCAGGCTTGCCAGCAGGCGTTTATCCCCAGTGTTAATTTTGAGTTGTTCACTCAGCAGCTTTCTGGCTTGCTCGTCGTGGCCGAACTGGCGCATGGCTTGTGCCAGATACAGCGTTAGCTGCACGTTATCCGGCGCCTTCTGGTGTGCTCGCTCAAACTCACGTAGAGCGGTCGCTTCATCATTGTTTTTTAACGCTCGCATCGCCCTTTCAAGGTGCGGGTAAACGATGAAGTGGCGGTAGTCGCTTAATCCCAGCGCTTTGGCGCTGTCATCGACGGGCACTTGTGCCTGCGCGCTGCTACACAAGAGTGAACCCACCAGCAGGCACAGCAGACTCGGCATGCTGACGGGCCTTTTTAGCGTCTTATTCATGCCTGCTCCTGTTCTAACTGATGAATCTGTTCCTGACTGAGGCCCGCTTCACTTAACAATGTCTGGATGGAAACCTGTAATTCCTGCTGTAACGCTAACACCTGGTCCAGCGTTTGCTGGCTGATGACGTTCTCGGTCACCAGAAACTCACCCAGCGGCAGTTCGCTGCGTTCATGGCGCAGCAACAGGGCATTCATGGTGGAGCTTTTAATGTGTCCGACGGTGGTGAGCACTTGGGCAAACAGAACCTGGCGCGGCACAAAGTAGCGCCAGAGCGACTCGCTCTGCTCCTGTGTGAGCCAGCCGTGTTGAACGGCCGCGTTCAGCATCGCCTGTTCGTCCGCACCGCGGTGGCGCGCATACCAGTGACGTAAACCTATTACCACCTGGCCTGACGGCACAATCACGTACTTCACCGGGCGCTGAAGCTTACGGGCAAGCGCAGCAAGTGATACCGGATCAATGCCATTTTCACTGGCCAGCACCATGGTGTCGTGCTCAAGACGCAACGGAATAACGGCGTAGCGCAGCGCCACCGAACCTGGCACTTCATCAATCAACGACTGCGGTATGTTGCGGATGTCCACTGACTCTGTCGTGACGTCGTTCTGTTCTGCCAGCGCTTGCGCCAGTTGTTCAGGCGTAACATATCCCTGGATAACCAGCGAGCCACCGAGCCTCAGGCCTGGCGTCTGGCTCAACAGCACCTGCTCAAGTTGCTCAGTGGTAATGGCGTTATGCTTTATGAGAATCTGACCCAGCGGGCGCAGTGCGCGGTTTTCACCACTGACGCTTGGAAAATCATGGGTTGTTTTATCCCAGGCCACGCGTCGCGGGTCGCCATGCTGCAACACCTGACGCAACGCGCGCCAGGTTGCCATAAAGTTGATAAGGTTGCCCCAGAATAACCTCAGCACCGACAGCCCGCCCTGTGCCAGGCCGTAATAGGCGGTCACGAAGATAACGCGTTGCAGGATGCGGTTGCTCATCAGCGCGAAGTTAATCCACAGCAGCGTGACCAGCCAGCTGCTACCGGTAAAGATAGAGAGGAACTGCCAGGCATCTGGCCACAGGCGTTGATACGCCAGCAGCAGCACAAGCTGGATCATGATTATCATCGCGATAAAGCTCAGAAAGTTGCTCAACAGCCCTTTTCGGTCACGCCAGAGGAAGTAATTGAGCGTCATGCTGCTTGACCATTTATGAGTTTTGAAGCCCTGGAAAACAATGCCGATTATCCAGCGTGATTTCTGGCGCACTGCTGTAGTGAAGGTATCCGGGAAATATTCGCGCACGCAGATAACATTAGACGAACGCGCGCTTTGTAAAAAGCGTCGGCGGGTGGTTTTATCGGACGGGTCGACCACCGGGAAGCGCACGAAGATCTCTGTCATGCCGCGGGTCTTGAGACGAAACCCGATATCGTAGTCTTCTGTCAGACTCTGCACGTCAAAGGCGATACCGTCACCGTCTTCGAGCAGCGCCATGATGGCCCGGCGGCTAAAACAGGTCCCGACGCCTGCGCTGGGCACCTGGCCTGCCAGGGCCTCGCGTGTTGGAACGTCTTTACCGTGCAGTTCCGCGAATTCGTCGATATATGACATGCTGGTAAAGTGCGTCCAGCTGCGTTCAAACGGATACACCGGGATCTGGATAAGATCTTTTCTGTCGACCAGGTAGTTAAACAACCGTAATTCCATCGGCGAAATAACGTCTTCGGCATCGTGCAGAATAAAACCGGCGAAACGGAAGTTGGCGCTGCGCTCAAACTGGGTGATGGCATCCAGAACGTTGTTCAGGCAGTCGGCTTTGCTGGTGGGCCCAGGACGGGCGCAAACCACTTTGTGGACGTTAGGGAAGCGCGCGCAGACTTCATCTACATCACGCTGTGTGTCCGGGTCGTTGGGATAGGTGCCCACAAAGATATGGTAGTTTTCGTAATCCAGCGTCATGGCGGCGAGTTCGGCCATGTGGCCGATAACACCGGTCTCATTCCAGGCTGGAACCATAATGGCCAGTGGCTTTTCATCCGGAGCGTAAAGCTCGCGGTAGTCCATATGCTTTTTACGACGATAAATGGTCAGCGCGCGCTTAACGCGCCGGCACCAGTACATAATGTCGATAAAAAGGTCATCCAGACCGCTGATTAACATCATCAGGGCCAGGGTGATAGCAATAACTTTTAGTCCGTAAAGATAAGTCGCAAAAACATCAATAAACCAACTCATTATGCCGCCCGATAGTGTTGATGTGGTTCCGTGCTGGATTTATTACTGCTTGTGCGTTTTTAAGTAGTCCACAATGGTGGCGGTGATTTTTGCGCTGGAATGGCCATCGCCGTAAGGAGACTCGCCGGTCGCCATTTTTTTATACTCTTCTTCACTATCCAGCAGGCGTGAGGCCTCAAGCACGATATCGTCTTCTTCGGTGCCAACCAGGCGCGTCACGCCACAGCGCAGCGCGGCCAGGCGTTCCGTTTCACGGCGCAGAACGAGCACCGGTTTGCGCAGCGCCGGGGCTTCTTCCTGCACACCACCTGAGTCAGACAGAATAATGACCGCCCTTTTCATCACGGCTACAAATTTGTCATATTCCAGCGGTTTGGTGAGTGTGATACGCGGTTTGCCGCTCAGCAGGCGTGTGACCGTCTCTGTCACGTTAGGGTTTGGGTGCACAGGATAAACAATATGGCAGTCGGGATATTTTTCACTGAGCCTGAGAATGGCATGGCAGATATTATCCAGCGCCTGGCCGAAGTTCTCTCGCCGGTGTGAGGTGACCAGTATTACCCGGGCATCGTCAGGAATTGCCATATCAAGCGACGTATCCAGGCTTGCGGTTTCAAGTAAGGCATCAATGACGGTATTACCGCAAACGTGGATGTTTTCATCGCTGATACCTTCTTTGAGTAGATTCTCGCGCGCTGTTTGCGTTGGGGCAAAATGCAGGGCAGAAAGATGACCGGTGAGTACGCGATTGGCTTCTTCCGGGAACGGTGAGTAAAGGTTATTTGTACGCAGCCCGGCTTCCACATGAGCAAAGGGAGTTTTACGATAAAACGCAGCAAGTGAGGTCACAAAAACGGTGGTGGTATCGCCCTGGGCAACAATAAGGTCTGGCTTAACGTTATCCAGCACGCTGTCGATGCCGGTCATTAACTTTGCGGTAAGTTCTGGCAATGTCTGGTTTTGGGTCATGACATCAAGATCGTAATCACATTGAATATCAAAAAGGGTAAAAACCTGGTCCAGCAACCCGCGATGCTGCGCGGTGGTTAACACGGTAATATTGAGTTCAGGTACACCCTTTAACGCCTTGATAACCGGCGCCATTTTGATAGCTTCCGGGCGGGTGCCCGCGACACACAGTACAGTGAATTTTTTCATGATTGACTCGCGCGCAATGTTGGTTATACGTTAAATAGTAGTTTAAAACCTGAATTTCTTGCCCAGTTTAAAAGCCCTGTTTTTTATCAAAAGGTTATAAAATACACCCACCGCGACGTATTGCTCGCAGGGTAATCTAATTAAATATGCGTTATATCTCAATCGATCTGAGGGTAAGACGTGTAAGAAATTTATATTATTAACACGCTAGTTGGGCTGGTTACGTTTTCATCTTTGAATGGATTTAGATGTTTCCAATTAAAATACAAGATAAGACTTCAAATGTAAAATATATTTCACGCATAAAATCTGCTTTTTAATAATCTCAGAGTGCATTATGCAGCCGTGCAAATAATCACTATCATGTTAATTTTATTGGCTTTTATTGCTATGCTTTATTAACGGTTGCTTTTATTTCTTTCAAAAATTTCGTTTGTTGTAACGGTTCTTTAATATAGCAACAGCAATCCACTTTGTGCCCTGTCTTCAGGCAAGGAAACGGTAATGTCAGGATGGTGTGGTAGAAGATACCGGGAAGATCTGCCACTGAGCGCAGCGGCGTTTAGCCGCAAAGATATTCGCCTGACTCGCTGACGGTCTGAGTAAAGTAATCTGATGAGATGGATTGGTTGCCGCTCGCGATGAGCAGCCCAAACAGTGGGACAAAGGCCGCGTTCAACCTCGCTAAAAGCCGTGGCACCCTCCCATCAGGCATAAGGTGCTGGAACAGTTCAAACTGTTTGAAAAGGAACCTGCCTTACATAGTCCGTTTGTGGGGAACGGGACTCACGTATTGGGTGATGTAAGCGTCGAAGGGGTTAAGCGTGAGAAGATATTGCCAAATACGTCGATTTTAAGTTAACCATACAATCAGACACACTTTTTCTAGCCACGGATGTGCTTGGGTGAGAAGGTCGGCCTGCCCTGTAAACCCATGCAGACGACGTGCTGGCGCTCACCCTGCTTTCAGATTGCGCAATATAACAGGTGTGGGTAAAAGCGGAAGACGAATACACCGATCTCCCTGATATAAGCCGCAGGCGGGAGACCGCACTATTGAGGGCCAGACGTTAATGTATGCTCCCGTTTTAACCGCTAACTTTTCCATTCATGGGTGTGCCATGATACTTCAGGGTGGAAATGACCTGTTGCCAAAGTAAGAGAAGCTCCGCTTCACTCATCTCATTTTCAGGCATTTCATCTACTGTTGAATACTGCATCGTTAGATCATGCGCTTTACAGTCGTTATTTTGCGTCGTTATAGTAAAGTTATACGTTTCATAAGGGAGCCCATCTTTGTTTTCGCGGGATTTAACTAACCATTCAGAGTATGTTATTCCGTCAATCCTCTGCGTCTTTTTATAAATCGTCGCACCATTCTCCCCTTTCATTACATCATCGTCTTGCGTTAATACATCTTCAATTACCTCGCTTTCATTGGTCGTTTCAATAGTGAAAATGACACCTTTGCTATCATTATATCTTATCGCCAGTCTGTGAATGCCTAATAGAGAGGCATTCACTTGTCCATAGGCAAAAGCAAATCTCCCATCTTCTGGTTGTTGATAGTCTTCCCGAAAGGAAATACCCGCAAGCAATTTGTTTACTTCATTTTTTTTCTCATCAATATCTGTCATGTAAACATACTTAGAGGTTTCTCTGACAGAATCATAACGCGCTGCCCGGGTATCACGGGCTTTGAATGTGACCTTGAAAGTAGCATTTTTATCCCATTGGTAAGCTTCGAGAACACGAGCAACATCGTGGATAGCAATATTCTCCATTCTTTCAAACATGATACCCTCTGTGTTGCCATACAGTGGGTATGTCGCTTTGAGATAAGGAGCATCTTTACTGTCTACTGGATGTGTATCCTTGAGCTCTTTCTCTCTCCTCTCAATAAATTGCAGAAAAGCAGGACGATATTGATGCCTGGATTCAATGGTATCCAGAACGCTGTCATTTAACCAAACTATGCTACTTGGGGATATTTTGAATATATCGGGTAGGTGTAAAGAATAGAAACCAAAGTAACGTTCATGTATAGGTTCAGTAACAATGCTCAAGTTACCTTCCTTGCTGTAAGCATAGTCGTTGGTTAACAACACGGGTAAGCAAAATATGATTACGTTAAAAGAGATAAGCTTTGATGATATCCATATATTTTGTCTGAATGAATTTGAAGGCCATATTTTTATCATTACAAACCCTATGTGCAATTCTAATTGTTGAGCCTAACGTAAAGATCGGGTATTTTAAATTGGTATAACATTTTCCATGGGCAATCTGACTACAGTACCTCTCGTTAATAATACGGCTCTTAAGTTTTCCTGAATCTTACCCTTTCAAATTAATTCAATTCTTCAGTGCCTTAGAGCCATTGGTCGCCCAGATTAGAAGGCTTTTCGCGCCATCAAGCCGCCAGAGTTTTTTCTAAATTTATTCATTATGTAACCTCTCCGCTAATTCACTTTGATACCGCAGAGTAAAAATAACCTGATGCCAGAGCGTAATAAGCTCCTCTTCACTCATCCCATTCTCTGCCGTTTCATCTAATGTTGAATACTTCATGTTTAATTCAATGGCCGAGCGAGTGGTATTTCCATCATCTCTGGTGGTTAATGTAAAATTATATGCTTCATAGGGAATGCTATATTTCTCTTCATTAGTTTTAACTAACCAAGTGGAATAATTAATGCCGTTAATTTTTTCTGTTTTTTTTGCTAATGTCGTTCCGTTTTTACCCTCCATAACCCGAGGGTCTTGGGTCAGAACATCTTCGACCGCACCAGTTTCATTGGTGGTAACTATAGTAAAGGCAACCCCTTTCTCATTATTATATTTTACAACAAATCTGTGCTCCCCTAGCAGGACAGGATCCACCTGCCCAAAGGTAAAAGCAAACTTTCCATTCTCAGGCGGGTGACTGATTTCTCGAAAAGAAATATTTGATAATAGTTTTTTCATTGCGCTCATTTTTTCGCCAATGTTTGTCATATAAACATACTTTGACGTTTGTCTGACTGAATCATACCGTGATGCACTGGCATCACGGGCCTTAAACATTACCTTGAACGTGGTGTTTCTTTCCCATTTATAGGCTTCAAGCATTCGAGCAACATCATGCGTATCGATTTCTTCCATTCTTTCAAAAATAACGCCTTCAACATCACCTTGCGAATGGTAAACGTTTTTCAGATAGGGTGAGTCTTTCGTATCTAATGGCTGTGTTTCTTTCAGTTCCTTCTCTTTCCGTTTGATAAGTTGCAAAAAAGCCGGTCGATATTGCTGTCTGGGTTCGATTGTGCTCATGTCACTACCGTTTAACCAAAGAATACTACCGGGAGAAAGATTAAACATACTTGGAAGCTGGAAAGAATAGAAACCTGCATAGTGCGTATATGACTGCGTGGGGATGGCTTCATCGCTCAAGATGTTCTCCTTACTAAAAACACTGTTACCCAATAACGAAATAAATATGCTGATTATGGTTATAACAAACACAGCGGGTGCGGTAAGAAACCGAGTGTTTTTTTGCTTATGTGACTTAAAAAGCCATGTCTTTATCATTGTATACCTGCTGAGCAATTTTAATGATTGAGCGTAAAGTAAAAAGCTGGCTAATGGGTGAACCATACGCAGGCTCGTGTTCAGTTTCAATGCTCAATCTTTCTTTAACATTTTTAAGCGCAATTTTTCCTGAATGCACAGGTACTGTGCCATCCCCATTATTTGAGGCGTCATTGAGTTTGTATCGCTTCAATTCACCATCAGTTGTGCGGATTGTTCGAATTTCATTAACCTCCCCTGTTTTTACGCGCCTGTCGGTTAATGGTTTAGATAATCTATCCTCGATTTCCTGACGAATTTTTCGACTGATCATTCCTTCAAATGTCATCGCCCATGGAAATTCTGCTCCTGTCTCTGACCACGTTGCAACAGTTTGTGTTTTGAATTTTTTGAGAATATTTTTGGGATTGGTTTCACCATAGAAAGTATACGTGTTACTGTGGAACTTACCTGAAATTCGTTCATGAAAAGGTTTAACTTTTTCAAGTATTATTTCCTCATAAATGCCCCAGTCTTTTTCGGTTCTGCCTGTTTTAGGATTTAATAGCTCTTCATCTATAAGTTTCCACCATTTATCTCGGCGCAGATAAATTTCTTCATAAGGATCTGCTTTAGGGTAACGTGCTGTTCCCGATATTATTATAGGTTCTAAGTCCTTAGTTTTTACTCCAGGTTCGTCTTCAATTCCTGTCTCTTCCTCAGTCTCAATATCAGCTTCTATCTCCGGATCTGTTTCTTTTTCATATTCAACATCTAATTCTGGCGGAGGAAGTGTGATGGGCTCCTTTTCTACAACATAGTCATGCTGAATCCGCAACCAGCGCATACCATAGTCTTTTGAAGGCAACAGTTCTAATGGGCCGGGTGACTGAGAGCATATGGCGGTCATTTCAGCTGCGTTTTTACCCAGTATTTCTGCTGTGACAAAACCTTTAAAGCGCTCGAAGTTGTAACCCGTTGCACTATTTTCAGTCCCCCGTTTCATTCTGGTATAGGTCGCTGCCGCGCCAATTGATGGCATGACGCCATGAATGATGCCATAAATATTTTTGGCCCCACCCAAACACTCAGAATAATAGCGCGCAACTAACCCCCCCATCGAATGGGTTACTAAAATAACTTTATTGCATTTCATACCTTTTCTGCGATAGTCGCTAATTATTTTTTCAATTTTACCCCCCACTTTTTTAGCAGAATTCATACTACTATCTAACCAAACATAGCCTATTGCATGCACTGGGAAGAGATATTTCTTTAACACTTTAAGTTTTTCTTTTGTAAGCAGGGGCTCGTTGGTATTCCCTTCTGTTCCTGGGATTTCATCTGCAATGTTGAGAGGCGGTTTTTTTGCTAATAACTTCCTTTGTAAGTCATCGAGAAAAGAACCGTAGCTTAAAAATGATACTTCTCCCCACCCCCGTGCTTCACGGTAGCCAAACAAAACAAATTCTGCATATTTTTCATAAAGAGCTTGCACAGCACGTTTATGTTTATGCTCTATATTTTGAATATCTTTTTTTAATCGGGATTTTTCATCCTTAGACGGAGTAAGAGCATATTTGCCTTCATCGTCAAATCCAGGATATCTATTGTAAAGCGCCTGTGTGGCATAATTATGTGCAGACTTATCTCTGTTATAATCCTTTTTTAATTGAGATAGTTCTTCTTCTGATGGGATAGGGATGACTTTCCCTATATTGTCTACACTTACCCTTGCTGGATGAAGCTTGTTTTTCCTTTTTATAGCACCATGTGTAGGAAGAGACCATTGTAATAAACTAAATGCATCATCAACTAGCCAGAGCGACTCTTCACTATCCTTTTCTTTAAGATTACTCCCCATTATGCCGGGCAACAGTATTACAGGGATAACACGCTTATCGCTAATATCAACGCGTGCAATTTTATTCTTTTCATTAAGGTCGGTATAAACTTCAGCCATTGTCAGGTCCTTCTGATAATCAACGGGTGGATTTATCGATATCGATTTTTTCAATAAAGGATGCAGCTTGTTTGGCCAGTTGACCTTCACCGTCAGTCATGACTTCCTGTACTGTGCCGTCATCGCGCGTCATCAATATTTTTTGATTTCTGGCCGGCTCGCCAGTTTCTTTCCAGAATACAACGGGCGTCACTGAGTAGCCGGCGTTATCCCACTTTTGCGCCATTTCGCTGGCGCTCTGCCCGCTAAACTTCTGCCATACGGCTGCCCGCTGAATAATTTTATCCGGTGCTCCGCTTTCGACTTCACCGTTGCCTATACGGATATATGCACCACCACTGCCGACCAGTAAAATTTCCTGATCTGCGCGAATTACCACCTTACCTTCGCTGCTACTGATGCGCATATCCTTCAGCGCTTCCAGTGCCATCTCATCTCCCTGAGCTTGTATTTCTACCTTCCCTTTACCCGCGAAAAGTTTTATTCCGGCTTTTTGCGCAAACAGACTAATCAACTCCCCCGCAGCCAGCGTAAACTTCTTCAGCACGCTGATATCCATCTGCTGTCCGCTATTGGCAATAATATTTTCACCGGCTGACAGTTGCAGACTCCTGGGCGTTGAATGGGCAATGCCTGCGGGTGCGGACAGTAGCAATGCAGATTGCTTTAACTCCTTAAGCGAGTCTTCCAGCAGGGACTTTTGTATTTGCAAATCCGCAAGTTCCGCCTTTGCTGTTTCTGCAGCACTGCGCAGGGCCTCTGCCATCGATAAAGCCTGCTGCAACTGCGCCTGCGCTGCCTGCATATCGAGCATTTTTCCACTCGCAGAGGGTTGCTGGTCTGCTGTAATAAACACACCTGCTCCCCCACGCACTGCCACCCATTTGTCTGTGCGTAGCTCGGCACCTTCGCCGCGCAGTTCTCTGCCGGCATCCACATTATGTCCAAGATTGAGTTGTGACTTTCCTGCGAACTCTGTGCTTAATTTGACGTGCTCCTCACCCCGCTTATCTTCCATCCGCAGTTTGTTATTTGCGGGTGTACGTATCACGTTTCGGGTACTGTTCTTATCCGTGACATGGTCGGGATGGCGGCTGTCATGAAGAGCATGGGCGATATAGGGGCGATCTGGATCGCCTTCATGGAAGGCAATAGCGACTTCTGTACCCTGGATTAGCGGGAAGTGAAAACCGTATGTATCACCGCCATAGGGCTTAGCCAGACGCACGGTCATGCTTTCTTGCCCTTGTTTTTTATCATCAAGATCGGCGTCAAACTTCACCCGATACATTCCGGCGTCATCTTGCCAGGCATAAAGATCATAATCACGTGCACTGGTGATGCGTGCGGTTAATGTTCCAGCGACTCTGGGGCGTTTTAGCAGTGGCGGTCGCCAACATACGGTATCGCTATAGGGAATGCTGATAAACTCCACGCTCATTGCAGCCTGTCGGCTGGCGGTGAATGTCAGCGCTGTCAGTAGTAACATCCCCTGACACTCTAACGGGAGCGTGGGCTGTAAACCATCAATGACTTTAATGATCTGTGCCGGAGCCAGCGTGGCATCTGTACTTTGACCTGAGATGTGTAATTTGTCGGACAGAAAGCGTTCATGATCGAGGCGGGCATAAAAATTGGCAGTTTCAGGGGCAGGGTTAATTTTATCCCCTACCTCTTTATGGCGCGCCCGGTAGTGATATACCTCACCATAGTTAAGATTTTCTCCGGCTCCACGCGTCATATCTGCGGATGCCGATTGCAGTAAATTCTGTGCTGCCTGATGGTTGTAGTCTTTAGTCGTGACTCTGGCTTCAACCACATGATGCCGCAGTTCCAGACCCCAGACTGATGTGGTGCCACTATCGCTCATTCCCGATGGGCTGTTAAGCGGTAGGCTGGGCCCTTGTTTAAATGCTGACTGGTTATCGGCAAAACAGATTATTTCGGTTTGCGTATCAGGTTGCAGTGTGAAGAAAAAGAAAATACCTACTTCTGCCAGCAGGCGTTTTATAAATGTCAGGTCGCTTTCCTGATACTGATTGATTTGTTCACGTTTTGGGTAGGTGTTTTTTAGCGTGAATGCGTATTCCCAGCCCTGAAAACCGTGCTCTTTGAGTACCTGCTCCACAACCTCAGGTACTGAAATGTCAACAAAGAAGCGGTGGCTACGAAATTGTTTATCCAACAGCGCAACCTTGGGTTGCAACGTAATAGAATACAGCGTTTGGTCAGCAGAACTGCTGTGCCGTTCAACTAGCGTAATAACGCCATGCACGACTTTCTGTGGAATCAAATTTTGCAGCAGACCCATACTCATGATCAATGTTGCAGGCTGGCGTAAAAGTTGATCTGCCGGAATGTCTTTGTTCGGGCTGGTGAAGCTAATGGTATAGCTATAGGGTTGGCTTAATGCTTCCAGACCATTGAAGCTTTCCACGTCAAGAGCAGACGAGCATGATGGGATGTTGAGCTGATAGCGGTTTAGCGTTGTGTTTAACGTGGGTAACGTTTTTGCCAGTGTGTGTTGCAGGCTCATTGATTTCACTCCGTGAAAATCCCAATCCAGTGTTTGAACAAATGACGCTGTCTGAGCACTCCTGATAGAGATTATTACCTCTTTGCAACAAGACGCGCTGGCTTCGGATGTTGGCTGGTCATTTGTGGCTTGTCTACCTACTATCGCCGTTAGTTTAGTGCATAACATAGCCTATGGCTGCTGGCATCCTGTATCCATAATATTTAACTTAACAGCTAATGCAGGAAGGCCACGATGATTCATCTCTCTCCTGCAGCAGGCCTACTTAATTTATAATGATACCTGTTTTATTTTATGCAATAAATGCTAAGAAATAATAGCAATAACGTTAGTTAACTCTCATTTTATAAAATCAATAATCTGCCTCTTAAGCAAACGCGTAAGTTCGCTACTATGTCACAGGCATCTGCCTGTAGACAGGTTTCTTATCACACAGTTTTTTTATTTTACAAGAAAAATCAAATGCATGCGAATATTTGTGAGTGGTTAGTAAACGAAGTATTGTCGGAAAAACGAGTTGGTTCACCTCTCTTGCTCATAAAAGGATGCCTGAGAGGCACCACGTGCAGTATGGGTTTTTATCTTGCTGACGGGTTTTCAATTGAAATAATATAGGGCACTGTTGCGCATAAAAAATAAATTAATCTAATTAATAGCGCCTACGTATATGTCGCGCGTTATTAATTAGATTACCTGGCAAATTACAATGCAACGTTTGTAATTTGCCAGGTCAGTATAACAATATGTTATCTCATGATCCGATCTGCCAGATAAACGTCGGGTCAGTCCCGTTGACCTGCCAGTCGCCAACATTGCGGGTTTTATAGATAACGGGGTTGTGTGATGCCACCGTGCGGGCATTGCGCCAGTGCCGGTCCAGCGCCTTACTGACGCGAGTGTCAGAAGCACCCAGCGCATTAAAAAGTTCAGTGGCGGCGCGTGGTATTAGCTCACTGGCAACCGTCTGTGCTTTGGCTGCCTCAACCTCAGCCAGAATATTAAAACGCGTAATATCGTTTTCATTGCCCCGCTGCCAGGCATCAAACGCCAGCTGTAAAGATTCACTGGCACGCTGTACGGTGGCCTCTACCGCCCATGCCCAGCTTTCAATCTGCCCGACGACCTGTAAAATCTGCACATCATTTCTGACCCGGTTCGCGTTGCCATGGCTGTAAATCCGCGTGCGTGCCGCAACGGCTGCTGCTGCATCGCGGCTTACTGCACGGCCAATACCTGCCAGCACGGCCAGTAGCACATGCTGATAGAACGCGGTCTGATAGCGAAAACGCTCACTGAAGTCGTAAACGTGTTCCTGCTCAACGTGGGCGTCAGTAAAGCGCGTAGTGCCGCTGCCGGTAAGACGCTGGCCAAAACCGTCCCAGTCATCGGCACGCTGTACAGCGCCCTGATGAGTGTTGACGAGGGCAATCACATGGCCCTGGTTGTCGCTGCGCTGGGCGTAAACGTCAATCCAGTCGGCGTAAAGCGCACCAGTGCTGTAAAACTTCTCACCGTTCAGTCGCCAGCCCTGCTCAGACGGCGTTACTTTGGTGATGACATCGCCAAGTTTCACCTCGCCCACTTCTGTCCAGCCGCTTCCCACCAGTTCACCGTCGCTAAAACGCTCAAACCAGCGGCGGCGCTGTGGGCTGTCGGGCTGATTAAGGCGATCTTCGACAAACGCGAAATGGGCGCGCAGTGCCTGAGGCAGATTAGCGTCCGCTTCGGCCAGTTCTGTCAGCAGCCGGAACAGCTGGGGCAACGTGGCCCCAAACCCGCCCTGCTCTGTGGGAATGCGCAGCGTGCCAAAACCGGCTTCTTTGAGCCAGCGAATTGGCTCTTCGGGCAGCTCACGTCGCTGTTCACGGTAAGCTGCGCCCTGGGCAATGCGCTCAAAAATGGGGCGAAAGCGCTGGGCCAGCGCCTCGTAAACCACAGTAGTGCTAGCAGACATGGGATTCTCCTGGTTCGTGTGCGTCGTCAATGTCATGGCGGGTGGGTTCAAAGCGAATGATTAACAGGAAAAAGATCGGGATGATGGCGCTTAGTGAGACAATCCAGAACATATTGGTGCCAAAGCTTGCCTGTAAAACAGGCAGAATAAACAGCGCCAGCGCGCTACCAATACTGGACAGCGCATGGCCAAAGCCGACGCCGGTGGCGCGAATATGAGTGGGATAAGACAGCGCCGGGTACACCATCATCTGTGCGCCTGGGCCAAAACCTTCGGCAAAAAGCCACAGACCGAGCATCAAAATAGCAAGCACAACGCCTGCGGTGGAAACCGGCGTGCCGAGTATGGCAAGCGTTATCAGGGCAATAAACTGCAAAGCAAAACCCGACATTGCCACATAGCGTGACGGGAATTTCCATGCCAGACGCATCCCCAGTAGCCCGCCTGTCAGGGCAAACAGCAGGTTAAGCCCCAGCGATGCCGCAATGGTTTCAAACACGCCTGCGCCAAGGAACTGCGCCAGAATGGACGGCAGGAAGAAGGCAATCGCCGTGTATTCAAATGAGATACAGACATTCATCACCACGTTAACTAACGTGCGGTCGCGGTAGGGCTTGCGAAACAGTTCACGGATATCGACTTTAGGGGCAGCGGCTGGCGGTTGTTCCCCTGTCGTTTCAGCGTGCGCTTCATGGGCCTGAATGCCCCATGATTCACGCAAAATGCGCGCCGCGCCGCTTAAATCGCCCTGGCGGGCGGCCCACAGCGGCGACTCATTCATCACCTTGCGCCTGACGGCCACAATCAGCAGCGCAGGCACGGCACCAAACAGCAGCGAGGCGCGCCATAACCAGTCGAGGTGATCTTTTGGCAGCAGGAAATAAAGCCCGAAGATAATCAAAAAGCAGGCTGACGACGCGGCATACCACATTGGGCACCAGGCAGCGAGGCGTGCCGCCTTATTGCCCTTGCCAGTAAAGCGCGAGAACTCGGCCAGATAGGCCATGGCCACCGGCAGGTCGATGCCTACGCCAACCCCCATCAGAAAGCGTGCACCAATAAGCACCCAAACGTTGGGCGCCAGCCCAGCGGCAATAGCAGAAACCACAAAAAAAAGCATATCGGCCATAAACACCGAATAACGGCCATATTTATCGGTCAGCCAACCGCCCAGCAGGTTGCCGACAATGGTGCCAATCATAATGGATGAGGTGACCAGCCCGGCAAGCATGGGCGTCAGGCCGAACTCACGCACCACATCGTCAATGCCATAGGACAGCGTGGTCAGATCGTAGGCGTCAAGAAACACGCCGCCGAGTGCCAGGAAAACAATCCAGCGTGCATAGCGGCTCTGATGACCGTGGTTATTAATAAGTTTTGCCACATCGCTGACGCTGCGCACAGGCGCGGACGGCAGAGAAATCTCTCCCGGTAATTGCAGTGTACTCATGGTATCCCCAGTGGATTGTGCAGGTATCTGGAGTTATAGGCAGGATTAGCACGGCAGGCAAACAACAAAAAATGCTATTAAATTCAATTAAATCAATATGTTAATTTCAATTTTTAAACCAACAAATGCGCCGGGTTAACCTTGCGATTAACCCGGCGGTGAGCGTCTGGTTTTTTATTGAGTGCAGTTGTTGGCGCGATCTTTATCGTGCCAGATTAGCCACCCTCACAGCGTGCTCTCAGTCAGATTTGGCTGCGGCTGTTGTGAGGTACGGCGATAGCCGGCGCCGGGATGGGGTGCCTCCAGCCTGTCGCCCAGGCCGAACAGTTTTTCGCGCAGCGTACCCGGTGCGTAGTCCTGCTTGTACACCCCACGTTTTTGCAGTTCGGGCACCAATAGTTCGACCACATCACTGAAGGTCTCGTGAGTCACCGCATAAGCCAGATTGAAGCCGTCCACGTCGGTTTCTTCCACCCAGCTTTGTAACTCGTCTGCCACCGTCTGTGCGCTACCGACCAACAGTGGGCCAAAGCCGCCGATGCCAATCCAGTCGGCCAGGGCGCCAACGGTCCACTGGCGTTCCGGGTCTGCTGATGAGAAGTTTTCCATCACTGACTGAATAGCATTGGTGTGTTGATATTTGAGTATTTCGTCGGGCCTGAACTGACCGAAATCCACGCCCGTCCAGCCTGAGAGCAGCGCCAGCGCACCCTCATGGCTGATGTACTGGCGATAATCCTGCCATTTGACCTGCGCGGCCTTGTCGGTTTCTCCCACAATCACGGTCTGCATATTAAAAATCAGCACGCTGTGTGGATCTCGACCGGTCTCGGCCACGCGGCGGCGAATATCCGCGACGGTTTTTTTCAGCAATGCTTTGGACGGTGAAGCCACAAACACGCATTCGGCGTGCTGGGCAGCGAACTGCTTGCCGCGGCTTGAGGCCCCTGCCTGGTAAAGCACCGGGGTGCGCTGTGGTGACGGCTCGCACAAATGGATCCCCGGAACCCGGAAAAACTCACCCTGGTGATTGATGGGATGGATGCGCGCCGGGTCGGTAAACACGCCACTTTTACGGTCGCGCAGCACCGCGCCCTCTTCCCAGCTTCCTTCAAGCAGCTTGTACACCACCTGTAAATACTCGTCGGCATAGTCATAACGTGCATCGTGACTGGTCTGGGTTTGCTGGCCGATATTGCGCGCACCGCTTTCCAGGTATGAGGTCACAATGTTCCAGCCGATACGGCCTTTCGTGAGGTGGTCAAGCGTAGAAAGACGTCGGGCAAATGGATAAGGGTGTTCAAATGACAGTGACGCGGTCAGGCCGAATCCCAGATGCTCAGTCACCAGCGCCATCGGTGTAATCAGCGCTAACGGGTCGTTGACTGGCACCTGGGAGGCGCTGCGCAGCGCTGCCTCGTTACTGGCATTAAACACATCATAAGTCCCTAACACGTCGGCGATAAACAGTCCGTCAAACTTGCCGCGCTCAAGCAGACGCGCCAGATCGGTCCAGTAAGCCAGATCTTTATATTGCCAGGAGCGGTCACGAGGATGACGCCACAAACCCGGAGACTGGTGGCCGACACAGTTCATATCAAAAGCGTTCAGGCGAATATTGCGCTGCGATGACATAGGTAAACTCCATAGTACAGGCGGCACGGGATAACCCGCATCCGCGAGGATTGTTGTTATGGTTATTTCAGGAATAAATCAGAGATTGAGCGGCGTGGGACATCGCTCATGCCGGGCATGAGCAACGTCATGAATAAGCGTCTGTGCAACCGTTTCTGCGTGTTCGGCCACCTGCGGAAGCCCCATGAGTTCCCCAAAGCGTCCACGCGCCGCAGGTCCGACAACATACAGCCAGGGGACCGTCTGCCCACGAGCATCAACGGCATGGGACTGCGCATCAACTGCAATCCCCAACCCCAGCGCATCCGCGTGCAGGTAACCCTGTTCAGCCAGTTGCGTGAGCAGGCGATCGCTTTGTATCAGTGCGCCGTGATGAGGCCCGGTGGCAAGAATGAGCCAGTCAACGTTCAGCGTTTGGCTTCCACCGTGGCGCAACCCAAGCGTCAGCACCAGCCCGTCGTCCTTCTCACGAACGGCTTGCAGGCGGGCTGCTGCTACCTGTAACTGCCCACTCTGCTGCCACTGGGTCAGCACCTCTGCTACCTGTGGCGCAATGCGGTAACGATGCACGTCCCACCAGGGGCGCAGGTGGCGCAAAAAACGGCGTTGCTCGTTGAGGGACATTTGCTGCCAGAGGGTCTGACCGCGCTGGCGAATATCGTCCAGCACGAGTTGCCACGGTAATCCCTGTTGTGCAGCGCGGCGTATTTCCTGGCGTATCTGACGAAGCCAGGCGCGCGCAGTGTTGAGTGGCGCGTGCGGCTCAGGCACATATTCACCCGTTTGCACGCTAAGATTGCTGCGCGGCAGTAGTCCACGGCGTGAAAAAGCGCTGATGTGACCACGATGCCCGCGCCGGTGCAGCGTTGCGACCAGATCCGCCATTGTCAGTCCGGTGCCGAGAATGGCAACGCGCGCCCCGGGAGCTATCGCCTCCAGCGCCCCGCTGCGCCAAGGATTAGCAATGACTTTTTTGTGACGTTGTAACGCATCGACGGAGGAATTCGGTGCCGGGTGACTGACCGCCAGCACGACCTTATCTGCATGCAGGCGCTGGCCCTGTGCGGTAACAACCCACCCGTTTTGCCAGCCTACGGCGTGGTCCTGAATATGGGTGAGTCGGGATGCGCTCTGGCGCTGCGCTTGGGCGAGTTTTTCTCGCACATAGCGGGCAAACGCCCCACGCTGCGGGTAAACGCTGCCGTCGGCGGTGATGGCTGCCGAATCGTCATTGATAAGCGGCGACGCACGATACCAGCGGTCGAAATCCCCCTCTTCGGCGGCGGTGAGCTGCATCCGACTGGCCGGAACGTTAATGCGATGCGCGGGGTCGTCGGTGCCATACGCCACGCCCTGCGCAAGCAGCGCACGCGGCTCGACAAGCGTTAT
Source organism: Enterobacteriaceae bacterium 4M9 (assembly GCA_010092695.1). Taxonomy (GTDB): domain Bacteria; phylum Pseudomonadota; class Gammaproteobacteria; order Enterobacterales; family Enterobacteriaceae; genus Tenebrionibacter. Next base: position 2,549,853 of record JAADJJ010000001.1, read on the forward strand.
CAGCCAGTCTTCAGGTGCGTGGCGCAGCAGGTTCAGCGCCAGCGCCGTACCGCTGAACCCGCCGCCAATAATGACTATGTGTTGTGCCGCCATGCGTCAACTCCTGTGCGTTCAGCTTGCGCTGGCATGCTTAACCGGGCGGCGATCGCCACCGATGGTTTCGCCAAATGGGCCCGTGTTCACCGTGTGCTGTGTTTTATCGGTGCGTCCCGCCAGCGGCAGCAGTGGCATGACCAACTCGGCAAAGCGGTGCGCCTCTTCCAGGTGCGGATAACCGGAGAAAATAAAGTTCTCAATTCCCAGCGCCTGATATTCACGAATACGCTCGGCTACCTGCTGTGGATTACCGACCAGCGCCGTGCCTGCGCCGCCGCGTACCAGCCCAACGCCCGCCCACAGGTTCGGGGCAATGCGCAGTTTATCGCGCGAACCGCCGTGCAGCGCCCTCATCCGAGCCTGACCGGTCGAGTCCATGCGTGAGAAAATAGCCTGAGCGCTGGCGATAGTGTCATCATCAAGATGGGAAATGAGCCGCTCAGCCGCCGCCCAGGCTTCGTCCTCTGTTTCACGCACAATAACGTGCAGACGAATGCCAAACGTGACCTTACGCCCTGCTGCCAGCGCCCGCTCGCGCACCGCGTTTATCTTCTCACGTACCTGCTCAGGTGGTTCACCCCAGGTCAGATAGGTGTCAACCTGTTCTGCGGCAACGTCCAGCGCCACGTCTGAAGAGCCACCAAAGTAGAGCGGCGGTCCGTCCTGCTGTACCGGTGGAAACAGGATTTCTGCCCCTTCTACCCGCAAATGTTCGCCCTGATAGTCCACCTTTTCACCGCGCATTAACCGCGAATAGATATCAAGAAACTCACGCGTGACCTGGTAGCGTTCTGTGTGGCTCAGGAAAATCCCGTCGCCTTTGTTTTCAACCGGATCGCCGCCGGTGACCACATTAATCAAAAGCCGCCCTTGTGAGAGTCGGTCGAGAGTGGCGGCCATACGGGCCGCCAGCGTTGGTGGCTGAAGCCCAGGGCGTACCGCCACCAGGTAGCGCAGATTGCGTGTTAACGGGGCTAGCGCTGAGGCAACCAGCCATGAATCCTCGCAGCTTTTTCCGGTAGGGATCAGCACACCGTAATAGCCGAGGCTGTCGGCAGCGACAGCCACCTGTTGCAGATAAGGCAGGTCAACGGCGCGCCCGCCTTCGCGGGTACCCAGGTAGCGTCCGTCGCCGTGAGTGGGAAGAAACCAAAAAATGTTAAGTGCGTCCTGAGCGTTTTTTTGCATTTGCGTTTTCCTATATAACGTTAGCTGTATTTTTTCTTTAGAAAATTTCCGTTTGGTTATAAGTGTTAAGGCAGTTTTCGTGCCAGGTTTGCATTGTGAAATAACATCTTAATATTCAGCATATTGCATGAATTTTCAGTGGGCGACAGCTGTTGCAAATGCAGCACCGGTGCGTGCGGCATGCTGCATTTGCAACAGTTACTGATGTTTTTCCTTCTCGCCTGTGTGTGCGTGGCGCGTTAATGTGCGCAAAACGTCCTGAGAGGAAATGCCCATGTCCTGGTCCGAGCCTGTACTGATTGATCCCGCCTCGCTGGCGTTTAAAAGTGAACTCGACAGACTGGCGCCAACTGATGCCACCGTGCTCATTATTGGGGAAACCGGCACGGGTAAAGAGGTGGTGGCGCGTTATCTGCATCACCATAGTGAACGTAGCCGACAGCCGTTTGTTGCGGTTAACTGCGGCGCGCTGACGCAGACGCTGGCGGAGTCAGAGTTGTTTGGCCATGAAAAAGGTGCATTTACCGGTGCCAGCGAGCGTCACCAGGGTTGGTTTGAGGCCGCTGAAGGCGGCACGCTGCTGCTTGATGAAATTGGTGAACTGAGCATGGCGCTACAGGTGAAATTACTGCGCGTGTTGCAGGAGCGCGAAGTCACCCGCGTGGGCTCACGCCGGCCGGTCAAAACCAACGTGCGCGTAGTTGCCGCAACCAATGTTGACCTGATGGCCGCCATTCGCGAGCGCCGTTTTCGTGAAGATTTGTTTTACCGCCTTAATGTCGCAACGGTAACGCTGCCACCGCTGCGCCAGCGCCAGCAGGATATTCCGCTACTGGCAGAACATTTTCTCACGCTGTATGCGCGGCGACTCGGGCGCACTGCGCTGCGTCTGAGCGACGAAGCCCGCAAGGCGCTGTGTGATTACCACTGGCCGGGTAACATCCGCGAGTTGGAAAATACGCTGCATAACGCGGTACTGCTGAGCAAAACGGCGTTGATTGAACCTGGACAATTGCGCCTGAACCAGACGCTGGCAGCTCCAGTCGCAAGCGCAGGCCAGCTTGACGATATTGTGCGCCAGCACCTGCAGAAAAATCAGACGCCCGATGTGTCGCTGTATCAACAGATGATGGATGCACTGGTGCGTAATGCATTAGATCTCAGCAGTGGCAACCAGCAGCAGGCCGCAGGCCTGCTCGGCATCAGTCGTAATACGCTGCGCACACACCTGGGAAGGCTCGGTATTGTCAGGCCGCGTCGCAGCCTTGTGGGCGTCAACGCTACAGCGATGTCTTCAGGCGCAGTGGAGCGGGAATTGCGTATTGGCTATCAGAAGTTTGGCAACCTTGGCGTGCTCAAGGCGCGCCGGTCACTGGAAACACAGTTTGCGGACCTCGGAGTTAACGTGCTGTGGAGTGAGTTTCCCGCCGGGCCACAGCTGTTGTACGCGCTGGATAATAATGAAATCGATTTTGGTACCACCGGCGAAGTGCCTCCCTTGTTTGCTCAGGCGGCAAACAGCCCACTGCGCTATGTCGCCTGGGAGCCTGCCGCCCCGCAGAGTGTGGCGTTAGTGGTCGCGCAGGACAGCCCGGTGCGTGAACTTGCTGATTTGAAAGGTAAGCGTATTGCGGTGAATAAAGGCTCAAATGTTCACTACTTGCTGCTTCAACTGCTGGATGAAGCGGGGCTGGGGTTGCGTGATGTGCGTGTGGTGTACGCCCCGCCCCGCACACCGCTTACACCAGGTGATTTTATGTCGGTGGATGCGTGGATGTTGTGGGACCCGCTGTTAAGTGATGCCGAGCGCAGCGGTGGCCTTCGTGTACTGGCTGACGGTGTCGGGCGCGTGAGTAATCATCAGTTTTACCTGGCGCATAGGGATTTTTTGCAACGATCGCCGGATATGCTGGATTCACTCATGACAGCCCTCTCTCAAACCGGAAATTATATCGATAACCACCGCCATGAGGCCGCCAGTCTACTGGCTGATGAGCTGGGCCTGACGCCAGAAACCATGCAGCGCGCGCTGGCGCGTCGCAGTCACCAGGCGCAGATAATGAATCTTTCCATGGTGCGCGAGCAGCAGAAAATTGCCGACCGGTTCTATGCTCTTGGCGTGCTGCCGCGCCCGGTACAGGTACGCGACGCCGTCTGGCAGCCAGCAACGATTTAAGCGATTGAGTATAAGCGAGTGATGATGAAGGTATCCATTATTATGCTCCCAACGCCTGCTAGCTTGAGGAGTGAACGGGACCTGGTGCTGTTCAACAAGTTCGACGCGCATAAACGATTTGGAACGGGTCTTACATACACTTCAGATAGTGAGATCTGTCGAATAGCACGCCCTATCTTTTTATTATCATTGTTAAATTAAGCTTATGACACCTTTGCATCAATTTTCCTGAGGTGGAGTTAGATTATTATTCACGCTCATGTTTAAAAAGGAAAAATGATGCTTATTCGTTCGGTCCAATCCTCTGATGTGGAGCCGTTATTAACTATGTTAAAGGCGAGCGGTCAGTTTGATGAAGAAGGGTTATTGCACATTAAGCAAACACTCGAATCTCATCTTTCAGGTGAATCAGAAGAGATATGGTTTAGTGCACAGCAACAAGGGCTGGTAGGTATTGTGTATTGTGCCCCAGAAGTAATGGCAAATGATGTATGGAATGTATTGATGCTATGGGTTAGCCCTTCCCATCAACGCCAGGGCGTCGGCCAGTCGTTGATGAATAAGGTAGAGCAAGAACTGATAAATAAACAAACCAGATTGCTCCTGGTCGAAACATCAAGCTTAAACGATTTTAGTGCGGCTCGTGCATTCTATAGCAAACAAGGCTTTATTAATGAGGCCAGAATTGCTCATTACTACGCGCCTGGTGAAGATAAATTGATTTATACCAAAAACATGCAGTGACAATCATATGTCGGTTCTTCATCAAACTTAAAAAAATGGCTCAACAAATAATATTACCGTCAGTTTTAGTCGCGCCGCATGGCCTGGATCGTGGATAAAAATGTGTTCGCGGTGGCTACGTCATCAATCAACCTTATTAAGGTAGCTTGACCATAGAACGGAGTTTCACCGAGCCTGGGTATCAACAAAATAAAAAGGCCAGCCCTCCAGACTGGCCTGATAGCGCTGTTGCCATCGTCTTTCTGAAAATGAGAAAGACGCTGGCGCGCGGTGTTTACACTTTGCGTCCAACCAGCTGGATGATATTGAAATACTCCCCGGCGCCCGCCTCCATGATGGGGACCATCATTTCCTGTGCCATCTCACATTCCATAAAATCATCCCAGGCCTGTTGGCAGGTGTCCATTTCGCGAAGCTGGGTTATCTCAATGCCCGGCTCTTTTTTCCACAGCGCTTCCCACCAGCTACAGGAGTAGAAGTACCAGTCCGGCGTCCAGAACGGTTTAACCACTTCAGGTAAATGCCCTTCGGTGTAATCGCCGGTAAATCCCGGTACTGCCACGGCAATCAAACCGTCTGTTTTCACAAAAGGCAGCAGTTTTGCCAGCATCGTCTCGTTGCCGCCAAAGTACTGATACGCATCCACGCTCACTATCATATCGAAGTAGTCATGCGCGAACGGGATAGTTTTAGTGGCATCCACCAGCAATGGAATAATTTTCTCGTCCAGCTCCAGCCGTGCAAAACGCTGTGCGTTTTCTGTTGGTGGGATCCAAAGATCGGCGGCAAATACCGAGACATCATATTTCTGTGCCAGTAGGATGGACGAAATCCCCGTCCCGCAGCCCAGATCCAGCACACGCATGCCGGGTTTAATGGGCAACGTATCAACCATTTCTTCCATAATACGCATCGCGTTGGGGCCCATCATGGTCTCCAGAAGGTAAGTTTTGTCATAACCATCGGTAAAAGGTGTTTTCATCGTCATTGTTATTACCTGTTGTCCGGTTGGGCGCGAACATTGTTCAGCCCGGTGGTATTAATGCGGTAAGGCTGTCCGTTGACAGATTTGATAAGTTTTTTGGTTTTGAGTTTTTTAAAGACCGCGAGCGTGCAGTCGGTGAGCAATAGCCCTTCCCGGCTGTAGCATTCAACGGAGGTGATGCGGCCTGAAGCATCGCGGACGTGAGCGATGCGTCCGCCTTTGGCGAGCACGTGTAAGGTACGTTGTTCCTGACGTGATAAATTCATACTGAAACCTGTTAATCATCATGTGCAAAACGTGCAAACACGGGCGTGTTCGCATTCGATTTCGGCGCATTGATAATCAGTCCGGCCTGGATAAGGTCGGGAAACTGACTATCAGATGATTACATTTTCCAGCATCAAACCCTCGGTACGAGTAGAAAGGTATTTACGGCGTGGATGATAACACACAAATTTATTATGGAAACAGTCTTATCTACAACGATATGATCTTCACCGGTAAATGGGATTTATCTGCGCAGTCGTCTGGTTTCCAGGCAGAAGGTAACCGGCACAGAGAGGATTTCAGCCAGCGCATCCATACGCGCGGCTCGTCGTCCGGGATATCAACCGGAGAATGAGTGGCGTTTGACCAGGCAGCACAAAACGTCACAGCGCCAGCGCGAATATCACAATCCCGATACCCTTCTCCGGTCATTACAGTGAATTTTCCGGTTGCCAGGCCTTCACAGTAGATAGCATTACCTGCCTGGATATAACAATTACGATAACCGTTATCACGATAAGCAGCGATATTTGACGCAATAGCGACATCCTCGCTACAGTTCATTATCTGGCCCTGATAAATATCACAAAATTTAAAGGTAGCTAAAGCACTGGTGGGCATGATTAATAGCAATGTCAGGCAATGTCAGGCAATGTCAGGCAATGTCTGAATAATTTCACGTGTATTTCATTCCTGGGTTATATCGAGGGTGGTGATAAAAGAAGATGTGGGGATAATGAAAATACAACGTGCGAATATTTAGTGCTCAGAAAGTATTTCCGCATACGCAATAATATCTTCAGCTGTTTTACCAGCCAACGCCCTTTTCAGCTGCTCTTCGATAACAGTAGAACCGTCCTTAACCCCAGCCCGCTCTAGGGTTTCCATGCTGATTTGGCTTAACGTAATGATACTGAGCGCATCATCAAAAAGGGGCTGTTTTTCAGGTGGCAGTGAATTTCTGACGTTTTGAATAGAATGCTCAAACACATTGTCACTTGATATATCAATTTTAGGCTCACCGCATGCAACCAAAAATAAAGAAAATACCGCGATGCCGCGCATTTTTTTCATGCCAGAACCCTGAGGACGTCAATGAGGCTATCCTAACAGCCTGAAGGATGATAACAACTGCTAAAATGCCTGCATTGGTTAATCATTAATCTTATTTCGCACTGGGGGATGATTTTCGGAGGCTTCTAATTGGACCGCCAGCCTTTGGCGGTATTTTCTTTGCACACCATCTCATCCTGGCAAGGGTGAATATTGGCGTTCGCATTTCCCTTATCTCCATATCCGCATTTTGACTAAGCATGCGCTTTATTGTTCTTTCATTTCCGCGAGGTGGCTTTGTTATCCTGGTTTCACTCTTGTAGGGATGGTAAACAAAGATGAAAAATCAGTTATTCAGCGCACTTGCGGCCCTCACCTTTTCTGCCACGCTCAGCCTGGCGCAGGCACAAACCGCACCAGAAACCGTCAATATCGGCTATCAGAAAGCCAACATCTTCGCGCTGCTGAAATACCGGGGCAGCCTTGAGGAACGCTTTAAAGAACAAGGGACACGCGTGCGCTGGATTGAGTTCCCGGCAGGCCCGCAGATGCTCGAAGGGCTGAATGTGGGCAGTATTGATTTAGCCGCTACGGGTGATGCGCCCCCCGCTTTTGCCCAGGCAGCCCAGGCTGAACTGGTCTATCTCGGCCATTCGCCCGCCAACCCTAAAACGGAGGCGATTGTGGTGGCAGAGAATTCCTCTGTAACGTCGGTCGCGCAACTTAAAGGCAAGCGCGTGGCGCTCAACAAAGGTTCTGATGTGAACTATCTGCTGGTCCGCGCGCTGGAACAGGCCGGGCTGAGTTACAAAGATATCACGCCGGTTTACCTGCCACCTGCCGATGCACGGGCTGCTTTTCAACGCGGTGCGGTTGATGCCTGGGTTATCTGGGACCCGTATCTGGCAGAGGTTGAAACCACGCTGAAGGCGCGCCAGATCCGTAACGCTGAAGGCCTGGTGCCGCACTACACTTTCTTTCTTTCCAGCCGCCGCTTTGCCGAAACCTACCCACAGACAGCGGTTAACATCATTGATGAACTGACGCGCTTAAGTAACTGGGCGAATCAGAACCGCGATGAGGCGGCGGGCGTGTTGTCTGGCTCCACCGGTCTGCCAGTCGCAGTCTGGCAGCGTGCGCTGGCGCGTATGCCCTTTGGCGCACAGCGCATGACGCCCGACGTGTTCAACGAGCAACAAGCACTGGCAGATACCTTTACCCGGATTGGTTTGCTGCCGGTAAAGGTGGATGTCAGCACCGCTACCTGGTCGCAGGATAAAAAGTAGTTTCACAACAGATATTCACACGGGCCAGCCATTGGCCCGTTTTAATTGTTCCGCAGCCTCTGGAAGTTGTTCTTATTCCCCAACTTGTGCCAGCAGTGCAAACAATTTGCCCTCAAAGGTTGCGCTTACGGCCCAGTTGCCAGCTTTCAGCTCCTCAGTGTGATGAAACCCTGCCTCGTGGAGCAGTTGTCGGTATTCATCGTCACGCCAGGCGGTCATCTGGCTACCAAAGCGCATTACCTCGCCCTGTTCTTCCATTACCCAGAACCGGGTTGAACTGGTGTGAGCGGCTTCATCCCACGCATGTTCGGTCAAAAGCAGATGCGGGCGCGACAAAAACAGCCCCTGTGGGCAGCGCTGCCATTGCGGGGCGGCCAGCCCCTGGCGTCTGACCTCATCCCAGGTATGCACTTCAAGCAACAACTGACCACCGGGCGTAAGCCACCGGCGACAGCGTGCGAGTAGCATTTTCACCTCTGTGGCACTGAATACGTTCAACTCACCGAAGGTCATCATGATGAAATCAAACTGACTGTCTGGGGAAAAGTTACGCACGTCCTGCTGCTGGTAATGAATCTCCAGTCCGCAGGCTAACGCCTGCTCGCGCGCATAGTGGATGGCCGCGGGTGAAAAATCGATGCCTGTACAGTGAAAACCGCGCTGTGCCAGGCGCTGGGTATAAAGGCCCGGGCCACAGCCCAGATCGAGCACGCTGGCCGCCGGTGCCAACTGGCGTGCAATCCATTCAATCTGGCGTTCAATCACTGGCAAACGACGGCTGGCCCAGTCGTGCTCCTGCGAAAGGTGGTTTTCCAGCATGCGCTGGCTGAACGCGGGTTCGTCCCAGGGAATTTTCCTTTCATTATCCGCAAGCGTGGCGGCGCTGCGGTCAAAAATAAGCGTACTGATATCCATAACCTGGCTTCCTGTTATCTACCCGCTTTATGATGCCTGGACATCGCCTTGCGTGCACAAAATGAGCACTCTGGATGGGGCGGTCTGTGTCATGAAACCGCAGGGTAGCGTCATGACGCGTAAGTCAGACATTTCTAAAAACCGATTGTCATAGTAACAGAACCGCACGCCGCCGCCTTCCCTACGTAATCAAGCGGTTACGACAAATCTTTACCCTCACTATTAAGGTGGTTTTTACGGTTCTGATTTCATAGAGTCGCCGCTCAAATTCAAAGAATAAGCCATTGAAATGATGAGAGGCCAAATGAATCTGTTACTGTCCCGCCGCAACGTATTAAAGAAAACTTTTGCCCTGTCAGCACTCAGCGTGACCGGTGTTGCTGGTCTTGCTGTCCCTTCGGTTTCCTTTGCCGCATCCCTGACCAAAGACGAACGCGATAAGATGACGCCGGATGCCGTGATCGAGCATTTCAAACAAGGTAACCTGCGCTTTCGTGAAAATCGCCCGCTTAAGCACGATTACCTGGCGCAAAAACGCAGCAGCGCCAGCGGCCAGTTTCCTGCGGCAGTGATCCTGAGCTGTATTGACTCACGTGCACCGGCCGAAATTGTGCTGGATACCGGGATTGGTGAAACGTTCAACTCACGCGTGGCGGGCAATATCAGCAACAGTGACATCATCGGCAGTATGGAATTTGCCTGTGCAGTGGCGGGTGCCAAACTGGTGCTGGTCATGGGGCACACTGCCTGCGGCGCGGTGAAAGGTGCCATTGATAATGCCGAGCTGGGTAACCTGACCGGTCTGCTTGAGAAAATTAAACCTGCTATTGATAAGACCGATTACGCGGGCGAGCGTAGCGCCAGCAATTACGACTTTGTGGACGCAGTCGCGCGTCAAAATGTGGCGCTGACAGTAGAAAACATTCGTCAGAACAGCCCGGTGCTGAAGGCGCTGGAGCAGGAAAAGAAAATTAAAATTGTCGGCAGCATGTATCACCTGGTGGGCGGCAACGTGGAGTTTTTTGACGTCTGATGCTATTCGGGCCGCACCTGGCGGCCCTTTTTCTCAACGGCATGCGCCGCTCCCGTCTAGCGCATGCACAATCATCTCTACCGCCTGTTCAGGTGTGTGCAGTGCGGTATCAACCTGTAACGCTGCCTGCGGCCAGGGCACGTATTCGCGGTTAATCACCTGCTCCCAGTCTGGCAATTGATGGCCTGCAATATCCGCACGGCGTCCTTCCACCCTCGCCCGGTGTATAACAGGGTTAGTGCATACGATTTCAATTTCAAAGTATGGCACGGCGTTTTGTACCGCAACGTCGCGCCAGGCCTGGCGCGTCACGTCAATGGGGTTAACGGAGTCGGCAATCACCCAGTTGTTAACGCGCAGATTGTCTGCTGCCAGCGCACAGGCAATCTCATAGCCGCTGCCGCCCATCTGCGCCATCGTTAGTTTCCCGCCGTGCACCAGCGTTTGTTCGATGGAGTCAATGCGTAGCCAGACGGCAGAAAGCCGGTTGGCCAACAAACGACTCAATGTGGTTTTCCCCACGCCCGGCAGGCCGCCCATAATAATCAGCATTTCCCTTTCAGTTGCCGTGCATTGTAGCGTATGGTGTTTGCGAAAGCCGTGCAGAATCAGCCGTTTGTGCGCGTGTCATTGGCGCACAAACGGTATTGCTTAAAACTTCAGTTCTGCCTCAAAACCGACTGAATAAGCCGGTGAACTGCGCGGTGCGTCGTCGGAAGAGGATGCGCGAAAACGTCTTGCTGGCAGAAATGCCCCCGCGATTAGCTCGGTACGCAGGTTTTTGGTGACATCCACACCCCACACCACATCCACGCCATCGCCTAACCGATGGGTTGAGCGCTGGTCATAGCGCGATTTCAGTTCCGGGTCGTGCGCCTTTAGCTCAGCCATCTGCGTCTGGCGATAGTGGTGATACACCAGTTCAATATCGGAGTCAGGCGTGATATCCATTCCGATGGCGGCGGTAAACACCTGCAGGTTCGCCAGTTCCGGTGCCAGCGTATTGCCATAAATATTAAATTTGGTGCCGCCGGCGAAGCTTGCCTCGTTTGACTGGAGGCCCGTCTGGCGATAGTGCTTGCTGGCCAACGCGTAGCCCAGCGTCAGGCGCGGGCGTAGCGGGCTGTCAAACACGTAGGTTACGCCTGCGTCAATCGCGTAACCCTGATGGCGTGTCCCGGTACTGTCGCCGGACATCATTCCCAGTTCGGCCCAGTGGCGCAGCCCTTTTTCCGGCGTGTTGTGCGAGCGCAAGCCGTAATGCACCTGGCGGTAACCCTCATCGCGGGTATTTTTGCTGGACGCCAGATAGCCTCCGACCTGCCAGTCTTTGTCCATTTTAAAGCGCAGCAGTGTGGCCAGCGTGGATTTCTTGCTGTTATTACGCGAACCGCGATCGAGAAGATCTTTTTGCATGTAATTGACGCGCGCGCCCATTACATCGGCCTGCCAGCGCCCTTTCTTCCAGCGGGCAAGCAGTCCATCCATGTTTTCATCAAACAACCATTCACGCATATCGCGATACAACCAGCGCCCCATGCGCAGGTCGGTGTTAAGCGCGTCGGCATCTATCCCGATGTAAGCCTGAGTGAGATCCAGTTTCGTTTTATTCACCGACGGCTCGCCAGATTTGCGCGTTGTTTTATCAGTAAGTTCCAGCTCTACCGAGCCGTAAACCGGCCGGTTTTTTGCCACATCGACGCGAAAACGCGCCAGTGGCTCAAGCTCCAGTTCGTTTTCCCGCTTTTCGCCCTTACGCAGCGATTTATTACGCAGTGACCAGGCCTCCATTTTCAGCGTGGTGTGGAATTGCATCAGCGCCTCCTCTGCCTGGGTTTGCGGCTTTGGGGCAGTGTCGCTCGCATTTGCCATCACTGGCACCAGCAGTAGGCTCAGGCCAAACGGCCAGATGCGCGTGGGATATCGCGTTACAGTACAACTTCCTGTCATGAAAAGGACTCCATTAACTTTTCACAGCTATCAAGCAGCGGTGCCGTGGTATGTGTGCGTGCGGGAAAACGTGTGCTCAGAAAAATGTGTCTTGCCAACGACAACGCGCGAAACATCTGTACCTCAACGGCATCAACGCCTTCGCAGGCCGACAGCCAGGCATCACAAAAGGCACTTTCGTGTAGTGCAAATGTCCGTAGTTCGCCGTGCTGGCGCAGTGCCAGTTCACTCACGTGTGCCAGGTAGTTACCGGCATCCAACGCCGCAGGGCCAACACAACACAAATCAAAATCCAGCAGTGTCAGTTGACGTGGATTATCGGCATTCACCAGAATCTGGTCGGGATAAAAATCCCGGTGTAGTGCACGTTGTTGAGCGCCATTAAGCCGCGCCGCCAGCGCGTGGCAGGCGTTCAGCAGCGCGGTAAGACGTGATTGCCAGGCAGGATAGCGAACCGCGACCTGGTCAAAGCCCTGCTCCAGCACCCGCAGTTCGTCATTCAACGTCCAGCGCCGTGTTCCCACCGCGTGACGAAGCTCGGCACTGTGCTGCAAAGCGGCTAACGCTATGCCTGCATCTGTGCCCGATGTCATCAGCGCATCGCCTGTACTGTTGGCCTGCAAATACGTGGTCATCGTTATGCCCGCCACCTGCTGCTGAAGCCACAGCTTCTGTGATGCCAGTGTGGTAAGTGGCTCGGGTACGCTAACCGGCTGCCCGGCACTAAAACCGTCCTGCCACAGCGCCTGCTGGCAGGCAAAGGCGTGACGATCCAGCCCCTTTTCCCGGTATTTACCGAGCACGGTCCACAGTGCGCCTGCGCCGGTGTCCAGACGATACGCAACTAGCGCACGGCGGCCTGGCTTATGGCGCATTACGCTGGCTTCGAGCAGCCTTGCCTGCGGGGCGAGCGCCAGCGCGTGTTTGAGAGGGACTTCTATGCCTTGTGCTGTAGTGAGCTGCCTCAGTTGGTTTTGCCAGCCAGCGTCATTTTGCGACGCGGCGTCGCAAAGTTGCTCAACACGGGTGAGTAAGCGTTCTATCCGCTGGGGCCAGTCGGTCGCGCGCTGGCGAAATGGCTCGGTAGCGAGGCACAACAGTGCCTGTACGCTGTACCATTCCATCCCTTCGAGCGATATGGCACGCGTGGCGCAGTAACCGGCGAGTAGCGCCTCACGCGCGCAGTCAGCCTGGTCGCGGCTCAACAGCCCTTCAATCACGTCCATCTCCAGACGGGCGATAAACGTACCAAGATCGTTAAAGGGATGGCCGCTGCTGCTGCGATCCCAGTCGATAATGCGCAGACTGGCGTCTGGCGTTACGACTATCTGGTCGGCAGAAAAATCGCCGTGCAGCACCGTCGCCGGTGCGCTAAAGCGCCCAATGTGGTGCTCAAGTTGCGCTGCGCTTCGTTCAAAGCGCATCTGCATTTGCGGATAAACCACCCCAAGGCTTTGTTGCTCGCGCCAGACCGGGTGCAGAATATCTTCCATGTTACGCTGCAGTGCTGGCATGAATGCTGCGCCATGCACTGTCGCCAGCGCCTTCCCCGCTTTGTGCAAAAGTACGGGCATGTCGGCGGTATTCAGTAACCGATCGAGGCTCTGCCCTGGCGTCCAGCGGGTGGCGGTCATGCGCAGCTGTCCGTCGAGTCCCAATAGCTCAAGCTGACCCAGCGCGGCACCCGTGGCACAGCCCTGAAGCATCGTGCCGTACTCTTTTGCGCTGGTGCAGCGTACAACCGCAAGCGGTGTGGCGTTACGATAAATACCCACCACGCAGCGTCGCCCCGGCTTGTAACGTAAAAAACGCCAGTCGATATCGCTCCCGCTCGCCTCGCCCGGTAACCAGCGGCTCAAGAGTGCTGCACGCTGTTGTTCATCCCAGAAAAGTGACAAATAACGTATATCCCGGTCCTGGCTTGGGTGTTGCAGCATGATGGCGTGCTGTGCGAGCGCCAGCGGCGCATGAGGATGACCTGCGCTCACCATCGCCTGACGTTTGGGATGCGCCCAGGATTGCGCGAAGCGTGCATGACTCATGGCCTTGGCAAACCAGCGCTGTGGTTCGCCGTCGCCAACGTCTATTTCCAGCGCCAGCACGCAACTGGTGTCCGGCTTGTAGCGCAGGTAGCGGGAATGCAGTGCGCGGGCGTGGGTAAACGGCGCTAGCTGGCGCAGCGCGGCTAACAGCTTTGTGTTATCCAGCACTATCTCCAGCCCGGGCAGCTGCGGGTCGGCGGCAATCAGCGCCTGCTCCAGTGCATGAGCGGTCATGGCGCAACTCCTTTTTGAATATTCCACAGTTCGAAATAACGTCCCTGTTGCGCCATTAGCGCCGAGTGATTGCCCTGTTCAACCACCTGCCCGCCATCAAGCAACAAAATGCTGTCAGCCTTTGCCGCCAGTGCCAGATTGTGAGTAATGATGACGCTGGTTTTACCGTGCATCAGGCGCGCCAGCGCGTCGGTAACGGCTTGCTCGTTTTTGCTGTCAAGGCCTACTCCCGGCTCATCCAGCAGTAAAAATGCGCTGTTACGGATGGCGGCGCGAGCAATAGCAATGCGCTGGCGCTGCCCGCCGGAAAGCGACATGCCGCGCTCGCTCACCACCGTGTCGTAACCCTGTGGCAGATGCAGGATAAAGTCGTGGGCGTTGGCAAGCTTTGCCGCAGCAATCACCTGCTCCTCACTGACCTCACCCTGCGCTCCCAGCGCGATGTTTTCCCGAATGCTGACGCCAAACAGCAGACTTTCCTGCGGCAGGTAGCCAATCTGGCGACGCAGGCTCTCTACCGCATAGTCGCGCACATCGGTGCCGTCGAGGGTAATGCGCCCACTGTCCGGGTCATAAAGACGCAGAAGGAGCTGGCTGAGCGTTGACTTACCGGCGCCGGATGGCCCGGTGATGGCGAGTGATTGCCCGGCAGGTACGTTAAAGCTGACATCGTGCAATACGGGCGCTGTTTCATTTTGCGGGGTGCTCTGGTAGCTAAACCGCACGTTTTCGAATGCCAGATTCAGACCACCATGGGCAACCAGCGGCTTACCTGCCTGGCGGTCAATGCCCACCGGTTGGTGCAGCAGTTCAATCACGCGCTCGCCTGCGGTCACGGCCTTTGCCAGGCGGCTGCTGTACTTTGCAAATTCACGCACCGGTCGGAAGGCGTTTTTCATGTAGGAAATAAAGATAAGCAACTCGCCCGCGGACATTTTGCCGCCCAGTACGCTGTGCGCACCCAGCAGCAGCACCAGTGCTGTAACCACGGCAATCAGCACGTCAACCTGGCGCTCCAGCCCGGCAGCCAGGCGTTTTGCCTGTACGTTCTGTTGCAGGCTCTGGCTGTCGCTGCCGTTGAAGGTGTCGGTCGCCGCCTTCTCCAGCGACATCGCCTGGAGTGTCGCAATCCCGGTCATATACTCTGCCGAACGCGCTGCCAGGTGCCCTTCACGCTTGCGCTGGGCGCGGCTGACGTTGCGAATTTTGCCTCCGCTGCGCACGGTTGCCAGCGCCAGCAGCGGCATAGGCAGCAGTGTGAGTAACGTGAGTTGCCAGTCCAGGAAGAACATAATGCCAAGCATTCCCGCAAAAATGACGAGGCTGGAAAGCAGCGGCATGATGGCGGTGACTGTCGCTTCACGCATCATGCCGATGTCATTGATCAGGCGCATGGTCAGATCGCCGGTGCGGCTACGCTGGTGAAACGACAGCGGCAGGTGCAACAGGTGTGCAAATAACGCGCGGCGAATGGCGCTCATGACGCGGCTGCCCGCCAGCGCCATACCAATGGTGCTGGCATAACCGGTAATCGCCCTGAGGATGGCAATCACTACTACGGCAATTGCGCACAGCCACAGCAGTTTTTCAGTTTCCAGCACGTTGATGTTCAGGCCGTTTAACAACGTATTGTGTTTGATATCGCCCATGACAACATCGATGGCGAACGCCAGCGGCCATGGCTCCAGCAGGCGAATCACGCTTGCCAACAACAGCACCACAAAAGAACCAGAAATCAGCCCTTTTTGCTGGCGAATCCAGGGCCAGAAAGCGCGCAGAACCGGCGCGTGAGATTCACCGGCCATTGCATGCTCCTGCGGGTAGTTGCAGGCCAGCCAGTTGCCAGATGCGTTTCACCGCCTGCGTCCAGCTATGATGCTGCTCGGCTTCGCGACGACCTGCGTTGCCCAAACGCTGGCGTTGTGCGGGGTTGTCGATAAGCGAAATAACGGCCTGCGCCAGTGCAGTCGGGTCCTCTGGCGCAACCAGCAGCCCGGTTTCACCGTCACTAACCAGTTCTGCAAGGTGGCCGACGCGCGTGGTGATAACGGGTAACCCAGCGGCCATGTATTCATAGATTTTGAGCGGTGAAAAATAGAAGTTTTCCAGCTGCGGGTAAGGCGCAACGGCAATATCCACGCATGACAGCAGTTGCGGCACCTGCTCTGGCGCGACAGCGCCGTGAAACTGTGCGCCACTGACACCGCTGCTGGCTAGCCTCTGCTGAAGATCTGCCGCTTGCGGACCATCGCCAATAATGGAGAGCGTTACGTTGTAACCTTTTTGCCGCAGCAGGATGAAGGCATCAACCAGGGTATGCAGGCCGTGCCAGGGTTTGAGTGTTCCGACGAAACCCAACGTCAGCGCGTCACGCTCGCTATTGTCTGCACGCGGGGCAAAACGCGCTGGGTCAACACCGTTTTCCACCACGTGCACCTTACCCTGCGCCGGTGCGAAGGTTTCAAGCCAGTTGCGCACGCCCCCGGAGACGGCAATGATGATGGCAGCATGGTTGAGCAGGTTGTCGAGTACGGCAAATGCTTCTTGCTCCAGCACCAGTTTGCGATACTGGCGCTGCTCCTGCGGCAACGGCGCATTAACCTCCAGCACGCTAGGAATACCGGCTTCGTGTGCGTAGGTGATGGCAGCATGGCTCCACAGCGAGTAACGCTCATACACCACGTCAAAAGGCCCGGCGGCGGCAAGATGTTCTGCCAGCAGCGTGTTGGCATTGAGCGCGGCGCGAGCGCGCATTTCTTCATCTGCACCTGGCAAACTGGGTAACGTGACGATGTTCAGTGTGCGAAACTCATGAGGCACTTCGCCTCCGAGCCTTTGAGCAAACAGTGTAATTTCAGCACCCTGTCGCAGCAGTACGCGCAGTACTTCCTGGATATGAATTGACGCGCCCTTTTGGCCGAACACCGGAATTCCCGGATCGGCACAGACATAAGCCACTTTCATCAGGCGGTTTCCTTACCCTTGCGGGAAATGGCGGTGCAGAAGATATCCCGCAAACGCGCGGCGTTACGGTCAATATCGAACTCACGCTCAATTAATGCCCTTGCCGTTTGGGAGAACTGAGTACGCAGTGCGGGGTTACTGGCAAGCCCGGCGATGGCATCGGCCAGCGCCTGTGCGTTTTGCGGTGCTACGCAGCGCCCGGTTTCACCGTCAATAACCAGTTCCGGGATCCCGGCGACATCCGTTGAGATAACCGGCGTGCCGAGCGCCATGGCTTCAAGCAAGACGGTAGGCAGCCCGTCGCGGTCACCTTCTTCACTGATGACGCAGGGTGCGGCAATCAGCGTGGCGCGGCGCATGGCAGCGATGATCTCCTGCTGTGGTAAAAAACCGGCCAGCGTTATGCTGTCTTCAAGCTGTGCGGCCTGAATCTGGGCCTCAAGCGCCGGGCGCAGCGGGCCGTCGCCAATAATGGTGCAACGCAATACCTGCCCGCTGTCGCGCAGCAAGCGTATTGCGTCAATCAGGTAGCAAAATCCTTTTTTTTCTACCAGGCGCCCTACGGCAAGAATGTCTGTCTCACGGGTAGCGACCGGCGCTGTAAACGTAAATTTTTGCAGGTCAATGCCGTTATAAAGTCGCGTTGTTGAGGCCGCGTTATCGCCGTAGCGCTCACGCAGCCAGCGCAGGTTGTAGTCTGAGACGGTTACCGTCTGGAAGGCATCGCGCAGCTTGCTTTCAAGCTCGGTGCTCTCTTCGTAGGGGTAGTAAATGTCTTTAGCGTGGGCGGTAAAGCTGTAGGTGATGCCGCTTAACTGAGCCGCCAGCCGCGCCACGGTGGTTGCGCGGGTGCCGAAATGGGCATGCAGGTGTTCGATACCGCGCTCGCGCACAGTCAGCGCCAGCTGAAGCGCCTGGGCGAATTCATGCACGTTCCGGTGACGCCCTTTTTCCAGGCAACTGGCAAGGCCTGGCAGCTCGCGCCAGGCCCTGTCGAGTAACCCCCAGAAGGTCTCAGCGCTGCGCTGTTTATCACTCAGGCGGTTCACCGGTGCTCTTACCAGGGCAATGGTGTCCTGAAAGTGCGTTTCTTCCACATTCCCGAGTGCAAAAATATCTATTTTCAGTCCCGCACGTTCATGGGCGAGGATCTCATTCACAATGAATGTTTCTGAAAAGCGTGGATAGCGTTTTACCACGTAACCGACATAACGTTGCTGCGACATATTATACCTCGCACTGTACTGATGCGGCTGTCTGGCTTTTCTGCGTTAACAGCGCATTCATTTTTTCGGTAAAGGTATACAGACCATTAAGGCTCATATGCTGACGGGGATTTTGCGGCTGCCATTCTGATGCCATCCAGTTATTAAGTGCCTGTACGTTTAATTCATCAGGATGAATGCAACTCACGAGATTAATTTTGGCCAGATGCGAGGCACGAATCCACTGTTCCTGACGCGGCGATACTCGAGGAATAATGAGCGCGCGTTTATTGAGCGATAATATTTCAATAGTGGTGTTATATCCGCCCATGGCCACCACGCTGTGCGCCTGGCGTAATAATGTAAGCGGATTGGGTACAAAACGAATAACGCGCAGATCAGCCCGTGTGGCCGCTATTTTTTGCAGCATTTCAAATTCAGCCGTAGGCATCATTGTGCCGGTAATTAATATGCCGGTCACGCCACCAGGAAATGAAGACTGCGCAAAACTGGAGGCCAGACGGAAGCCATCCTGACCGCCGCCAACGGTACATAACACATACGGCCCGTTGAGTTCAGCAAAAAGGCTGTCGGCAGACTGCGGCTGCTGGGCATGGTGCGTCGCATCCAGATAACCCATAAATGACACCTTGCGGCGAACCTCATGGTCAAGTCCGTAGGCCTGGGTTAAGTCGTAGAAACTGGCATCACCGTAGACCCAGACATTGCCGTAGTAGTCACGAATAGCCCCTGCGTTATCAAGCTTTTGCCACTGGCGCTGCACCGCCTGTGGTTCATCGATAATATCGCGAAGACCCAGCACCAGATGGGCGTTTTCTTCGACCAGCATCGGGAGTACGCTGTCGAGTTCAGACATGGCCCCGCGCGGTACGTTGTCTACCACCACCACGTCCGGGCGAAAGGACTTCAGTGCAGCGTGAATAATGCTGACACGCAGCGCGACCAGGCGACGAATATCGCTGCCCAGCGAGTGTGGTAAATACTCACCGGCCGGCGTTTTCAGGTAGGTGGGAAGCGTGACCGAATCCATGCCTTTAGGGAAATGAAATACCCCGGATTCCCGCACGCCATTAATAAGCAGAATCTCGGTGTCGGGCCTGGACTTTAAAACGGCGTTCGCCAGCAGCATGTTGCGCCGGATATGACCGAGGCCCATTGTGTCGTGAGAATAAAAAGCAAGCCGTGCGGGGCGATATCCACCCATATTGAAAACCCCCATTCCATGGAAAGTAAAATAATTATGGTGATGTATGTAACATGGTAAAAATAAAATATCACCAGGACAAATGGAGTTTTTATTGTTATTTTTTTATTTTCTCGTTTTCTTTAGCACGCCTTTCTTAACTGATTATTAAGAGAGGAAAATATATTTTTTGGCATGTGGGAAATAAAATTAACCTGATATTTCTTATTTTTCGTTGCCGAATGTGCGTGAATAAAAAAACACATTGCATTCAGTGTTTTTTGTCGTAGTGAAAGTGTTATTCATGGCTTACAGGCAGGATGATGAACGCAGAGGTCTATGTAGTAAGCACGTGCTTTGCCCGGGTTTCAGAAGCCTGGATGCGATAATGCCGGCGTAAACCGGCATTTTTTATCGTGATTTATTGTTTTTTTACCTGACACAGGTCGCAGTTTTTTCAGAAAATTTCCCTGGTGTTACATTTCTGCGCCGTACCCGGATCGCACGGCTAACTTTTTGACCCGTCGTAATTATATTCCTCTCTTACAGATATGTAAGATGTACTAATATACGGCGGCATCCTGTTCTTAAGTACAGGAGATACCACAGGATTTCAGGCAAACGCGGAGGGAAGCAGCGTATGTTATCTGTCTTCAGCGAAAATACGGTTATGAGTGCTGCTCTCAGAGAGTATATCGAGCGGCGGCTACAGCCCTGGGGGCTGACGACCTATGCCTACCTTGTGCTGAGCAAGCATAACCTTTCCGACGTGTTGATGATCTCTAACTACCCAAAAGCCTGGCAGGAGCAATACCTGACCAATAATTTTTACCAGCGCGATCCGGTTATCTTGAGTGGGTTAAAGCGAAGCTCGCCGTTTTGCTGGGATGAGAACATCACCTTCAGATTGTCTGAAATCTTCAGGCTGTCGAAACCTTACAATATTGTGAACGGCGTGACGTTTGTGCTGCATGATCACCTTAATCATGTCGCCATGCTGTCGCTGGTGACCGACAGCGTGGTCTCTCAATACGAGCAACTCAATACCCACAGCGCCAACCTGCAAATGCTTTTGATTGATATTAATGAGCAAACCCACCGCCTACTGGATACGCCACCGGCGTTCACCTCAACGGGACTGCTCTCAGAGCGAGACAAAACGGCATTTACCCCACGCGAGCACGAAGTATTGTACTGGGCCAGCATGGGGAAAACCTATGACAGCATTGCCATTATTCTTGGGATCACCGAGCGCACGGTAAAATTTCATATGGCGAACCTGGTGCGCAAAATGGGTGTCAGCAACGCGCGTCAGGCCATCCGTCTTGGTGTTGAGTTGAACATGATTACGCCTGCACTGCTCCAGTAACGCCGGGTGAATCACTGACCCGGCGTATTGGGCAGATACAATTAGCGACGGCTGAATTCGGCAAACGCTGTCAGTTGGGTACTCAGAAACGAACGTGTGCTTTCATCGGTTAGCGTACCATCGCTAATTTTACCGGCCACCTGACCTATCATTGCTTCGGGTTTGTTCAGCACCCGGGCGTCAAAAAACACCAGAATCTGGCGCAAATGGTACTGGGCGCGCGCGCCGCCAATGGCGCCAGGTGATGCGGTTTCAATCAACACCGGTTTGCCTGCCAGTGGCTGCGGGTCGCAGCGTGAGAGCCAGTCCAGCGCGTTTTTCAGCACACCGGGTACTGAATAGTTGTACTCCGGAGTAACAATAATCAGGCCGTCTGCTTCACGGATGGCCTGCGCCATTGCCAGAACCGGTGCGGGAAAGCCCTCTTCCTGAATATCGGCATTGTAATGCGGGAAATCCCCCGGTGAGCCAAGTGCGGTAATATCCACGCCCTGCGGCGCAAGCTGCTCCAGCGTGCGGGCGATGGCCGCATTGTAAGACGCTTTACGAAGACTGCCGGTTAACGTAACAAAATGCAGTGTAGTGCTCATGGCGTATGTCCTTATTTTTTACGGCCTGAAGAGGTGTGTCGGTCAGACAGCATACTTTGCAAAACGCCGTCCTTGTCGATAATGGCGTGCTTGAGTGCTACCAGAATATGTCCCAGGACCAGCGCGCCAGTGAAGTACGCCAGCGTAACGTGAATGTCCTTCATCAGCGGGTAATAATCGGGATTAGCATCCACTAATGGCGGCAGAGGGAACAGCCACAGTACGGTGATAGGTTTACCGGCAACCGAGCTCCACAGCCAGCCGCTCAGCGGCATCGCGATAAGCGCAAAAGCATACAGGAAGAGATGGCCCCAGTGAGCGGCGCGCTGCATCAGCGGACTCATGGAGTCTGGCAGCGCAGGCGGACGATGTGTCAGGCGCCAGAATATACGTAGTACAATTAAAAACAGCAGCGTGCTGGCAAGTGCCTTATGGGCAGTGGTCAGGCCGTGTTGAGGGTTTATTTCGTCACGCCAGGTCACGGCAACATAGCCGATAATCCAGACTGCAATCCAGATTATCGCCATCAGCCAGTGCAGCAGGCGCGCGGGCGTTGTGTACTTCCTTGATTTTTCGGAAGAATTCTGCATAAAATTGCCCTTTGCTTTAATTGTGGTACACCAATGTACCACCTGATGATACATCAGCAGGGTGCTATGGAAAACAACAAAGATGGCCAGGGTATGCAGGTAATTTCGCGTGCTGCCGCTGTGCTACGAACGCTTAGTAATACCAATATCAGTCTGGGGGGCATTGCCCGTATCACGAATTTACCGCGTTCCACCGTGCAGCGCATTGTTGATGCCCTGGCGGCAGAAAACCTGGTCGAGGCGGGGCGCGATGGCGTCAGGCTGGGCTGGGGCCTACAGCACATCGCGCGCCGTGGGCATACCAGCATTGTGCCGCTTGCTCGCCCGGCGCTGGAACTGCTGTTTACGCGCACGCACGAAACGGTAGATATCTCAGGCGTTCAGGGAGAAGAAGTCACCTTTCTGGACCGCATTTTGTCTGACCAGGAGCTGCGCGTAGTACCGTTTCCGGACCGGCCACGGCCGTTGTATGCCATGGCCAACGGCAAGGCGCTACTTTCGATGCTGACAGATGAGGAGATTTGTGCGCGCTTTAACGGCCGGTTACAGCCGTTGACGACTGCCACACTCACCGATTTGCCGCTATTGCTGGCACAGATGGCGAACGTGCGTGAAACCGGGTTCTCTTATGACTGCGAGGAACATGCGCCCGGCGTGTGCGCCATTGGCACGCCAGTCAGGCTGGCGCAGATGGGATGTTTTGCTTTTTCGGTCGTCATGCCGCTCAGCCGTTACGAGAAAAACCGTTGCCTGGTTGAAGATGCGCTTAAAGAAAGTCGCGAGATGCTGATTGCCGCCGCTCAGGGGCAATAAGCCTCACTGCCCTGCTCCCAGTCGTTGCAGGCAGGCCACCAGTTCGGTTTCACTGATATTGATATATTCCAGCACCCGACCGTAAAGCATGGCGGTCGGTACTGCTCTACATGCCATTTCCTGCTGCGTTTTATGCAGCACATAAAGCACGGTGCGCTCAACGTCACTGAGGCCGTCGCGCACGTCGGGGATGGATTCTTGTGGCTTCATGACAGACTGACTGCGTTAATGAATATCAGCTGTCAGTTTATGCGTGAGCATAAAGGCGGTCAAAATTACGGTGCGGAGGCGTCCTTACGCCAGGCGCCGGGCGGTTGGTGGAAGGTTTTGGTGAAGATGCGGGTAAAGGTTTGCTGCGAATCAAACCCGTAACGCAGGCAAATCTCGAACACTTTCTCGTTGCTATTACGCAGATCGCGCGCTGCCATGTGCAGTTTACGCGTTCGGATGTAGCGCCCGATGCTTTCGCCTTTATGCTGCATAAACAGCCGCTGCAGGTGCCATTTTGAATACCCGGCGTGACGAGCGATGTCATCAATGCGCAAAGGCTGGTCCAGATTGTTGTCTATCCAGTCAATCAGGGTTTCAATAACCTGCTCAGGTATGGACATAGGGTTTCCCTTCTTGCGTTTATTGAGCGCGCGTTTCCCACCAGGCGCTCGCGTGTGGCTCGGTGTGAGCCGGATACACCACTTCGCCCATCACCGGCGTCAGCAGCGTGTAAGGTTTGTCCTGGCTTGCCCTGGTCAGGCGCTGCCAGGGATCGTTCCAGGTGTGTTTTGCCAGCACAAAGCGTCCGGCATGACCGGGGAGCACTGCACGGGCATTAAGGTCAAGCGCGCCCTGCGCTGCTTCTTCCGGATGCATGTGAATATTTTTCCAGTCCGGGTCGTACTGGCCGTTTTCCATAATGGCGATATCAATGGGGCCAAAGCGCTCACCGATGGCTTTAAAGTGCGGGCCGTAGCCGCTGTCTCCGCTGTAATAAATCTTGCGTTCAGGGGTGACGAACAAAAAGCTCGCCCACAGCGTGGGATTGGTTTTTAACCCTCGCCCGGAAAAGTGGCGTGCAGGCAGCACATGGACGGTCAGCGCCTCAGAAAGTGGCCATGTTTGCTGCCAGTCGGACTCCTGAATCCGCGCCGCCTCCATGCCCCAGAACTCCAGGTGGCTACCGACGCCGAGCGGCACCAGCGCCTGGCGCACTTTCGGCAACAGTGCGCGCACAGTTGCGTAATCCAGATGATCGTAGTGATCGTGGGAGATAATCAGATAATCAATCGCTGGCATATCCTCAGCGCGCCACGGATACGGGCCAGCGAATGCTTTGTTGATAAACGAAAACGGTGCGGCGTAATGGCTGAAGACCGGGTCAATCAAAATACGTTTGCCCGCCAGCTGGAGATACCATGACGAATGCCCGAGCCACACGACCACGTCTTCGTCTGGGTTCAACGCGCGAAGGTCAGTGGGCACCAGCGGCAGCGCTGTGGCCGGGCGCAGGTTATCGCGCTTTTGCGTCACAAATTCCCACAGTAGCTGGATACGCCCTTTCTCGCCCGTTAGCATCGGTGTGGGCTGGGCGTTGTGGAATTGCCCGTCGCGGTACTGCGGCGACTGCGTGAAAGCCTGTAGCCGCTCCTCCTCGGGAGCGCGGCCAAAAACAGGATTCAAAAAGTAAGACAGACTTCCCACCGCGGCTATCAGCATTGCGATTACCACACTTATCTTAAGGTTATTCATTAAACGTTTACGGGGCCACAGTTATCAGTAACGGAATGCGCTATACTTTATGAGTGAGTAAACACTCATTTAATGAGTTATTATAGAAAGGCGCGTTATTTCGTCAAGTGGATTCCACACAACCCGGCAGGCGTTGCGGCCCGCGACGCGACGTGTTTCAATCAGCGCCTTAACGTAACTGGAGGTTAAAAAGTGGCTCGTCCCAGAAGTGAAGATAAAAAACTGGCGTTACTGGATGCCGCCACCGCCGCGATTGCCCGCGCAGGCATAAGTGCCTCCACGGCGCAGATTGCCCGTGGTGCAGGTGTGGCAGAAGGCACCTTGTTTCGCTACTTCGCAACCAAAGACGAGCTTCTCAACGCGCTATACCTTCATCTGAAGCGGGATTTGCTGGAAAACATGCTGGCGGGACTTGACGGCAGTGCGCCACCCAAGGAGCAGTTGCGCTATACCTGGAACAGCTATATTGACTGGGGAATAACCCGCCCAGAGGCTAACAGCACCATCCGTCAGCTGTCGGTGAGTGAAAAAATTACTGAAGAGACCCAGCGCCAGGTTACGGCACTGTTCCCGGAACTCGATAAGCTGTGCGATCTCCGGGTTCGCCCTACTTTTCGCAGTGGCCCGTATCGCGCTTTTGGCGACAGCCTGTTTCTGGCACTGGCTGAAACCACCATGACATTTGCTGCCCGCGATCCCGCACGTGCGCCAGAGTATAAAGAAACGGGATTTGAAACGATGTGGCGGGCGCTCGCAAGCGTTGACTAGCCTCAAACGGCGCCGCCCGAAGGCGGCGCGCTTGATATCAGATAGAGGTCCGGCGATAGCTGCGATACTCAGGTTGCCAGAAGTTATCTTCAATAGCCTGCAACAGGGCTTCTGACGACGTTTTCACCGCCACACCTTGCTGCTGTGCCATGCTCCCCACCGCAAACGCGATATCTTTTGACACCAGCTTAATGCGGGAAAGCTCCGGCAGCACCTGCGTGCTTTCACCACTGACCAACGGTGAGTGCTGGGCCAGCGCCTGACTTGCCGCCATCATCATCTCATCCGTCACCCGTGATGCGCCTGAAGACACCACGCCAAGACCAATGCCTGGGAAGATATAGGCGTTATTGCACTGGGCAATCGCATAGGTCTCCCCTTTAATCAGCACCGGTGGGAACGGACTACCCGTTGCAACCAGTGCCGCGCCGTCGGTCCAGTTGAGAATATCGTGCGGGGTGGCCTCCACGCGCGACGTAGGGTTAGACAGCGGCATGATAATGGGGCGCGGGCAGTGCTTGTGCATTTCGCGCACGATATCTTCCGTAAACAGCCCCGCCTGCCCTGAAACGCCAATCAGAATATCCGGTTTGACGTTATGCACCACGTCGAGCAGAGATACGGTTTCGGTGGTGACGTTCCAGTCGCTTAGTTCGTCACGTTTTTGCACCAGGCGGGCCTGAAAAGGCAACAGGTTGGGCATGTTGTCCATTAACAGACCAAAGCGGTCAACCATGAACACCCTTGCGCGGGCAGCCTCATCGCTCAACCCTTCGGTGCGCATCCAGGCAATGATCTGCTCGGCGATGCCGCACCCTGCGGAGCCTGCGCCAAGAAACACAATCTTCTGCTCGCTGAGCTTGCTGCCCGCCGCGCGGCTGGCGGCAATCAGCGTGCCGAGCGTAACGGCTGCAGTACCCTGAATATCATCGTTAAAGCTGCAAACCTGATCGCGATAGCGCTCCAGCAGCGGCATGGCGTTTTTCTGCGCGAAATCTTCAAACTGCAGCAGCACATTCGGCCAGCGGTGTTGAATGGCCTGAATAAACTCGTCCACAAACGCGTAATACTCTTCATCGGTTATACGCGGGTGACGCCAGCCCATATACAGCGGGTCATTAAGCAGTTGCTGGTTGTTGGTGCCTACGTCAAGCACAATCGGCAGCGTGTAGGCCGGGCTGATGCCGCCGCAGGCGGTGTACAGTGACAGTTTGCCAATTGGGATGCCCATGCCGCCAATCCCCTGGTCGCCGAGACCCAGAATGCGCTCGCCGTCGGTCACCACAATGACTTTAATATTGTGGGTGGAGACGTTTTGCAAAATGTCGTCCATATTGTGGCGGTTGGGGTACGAGATAAAAACGCCGCGCGCACGGCGGTAAATCTCGGAGAAGCGCTCACAGGCAGAGCCGACCGTTGGCGTGTAGATAATGGGCATCATCTCATCAAGATGATTTTCCAGCAGGCGATAAAACAGGGTTTCGTTGGTGTCCTGAATGTTGCGCAGATAAATATGCTTATCGATATCGGTTTTGAAGTCCTGATACTGACGCCAGCCGCGCTCCGCCTGCTCTTCGATGGTTTCCACCACCTCCGGCAGCAGGCCAGTCAGGTTAAAGTTGCTGCGTTCTTCCGGGCTGAAGGCGCTGCCTTTATTCAGCAGCGGAAACTCCAGCAGTACCGGACCGGCGTAAGGGATATAAAGGGAACGGTTTTTTTTCTGGTTTTCCATGTCACTCACTCTTTCTTTTCTTATGTCCGGGGCCGCGCCGGGCGGCCCGTCGCCGTGAGGCGGGTTCGGATATGGCGAGTACATGATATAAGAAAACAGTTAACATCTCTCTAACTGCAATGGCGCAAATTCAGTAACCTGTTGTTAATATTTGAAAAGTAATTTATCACCAGGTCGTGAATATCCGACGCTGGAGATTATCGGTATTGACGATGATGTTCTGTCGCGCCAACCGGGAGTCAGCGATTGTTGAGCCCGCGCAATATCGCTATGGGTTCTGCGTGCGCCGTCACAATCGTTTTTCGAATTATTCCAACGGTAATTTCTCTTACACTGTAGTGCGCGGTGGTATTTTCGCCGCCCGGACGCCGC
Source organism: Enterobacteriaceae bacterium 4M9 (assembly GCA_010092695.1). Classification (GTDB taxonomy): domain Bacteria; phylum Pseudomonadota; class Gammaproteobacteria; order Enterobacterales; family Enterobacteriaceae; genus Tenebrionibacter. Next base: position 2,577,172 of record JAADJJ010000001.1, read on the forward strand.
TGCCTGGCTTTAACAGAGCGTGCGTGAGATGATTTCATGCTGTGTATATGGCAAACAGGACTCAATAATGCTGCAATCCAGAGGGCGACGTCGATTTCTCGCTTTTTCACTCCTGGCCTGTCTGTTAGCCGGCTGTGGCGAGCGAGAGAAGCCGAAAGAGCAACCGCAAACGCCTCCCACAGCACAAAAGACGCAACCGGTTCGCGGCGTGTGGCTCACTACCGTCTACGGACTGGACTGGCCGTCGCGTGCTTCCGTGACAACGTTTTCTGATGCCGACCGCATCCGCATGCAGCAACAGGAGCTGATTGCCAAGCTCGATAATATGGTGCGCCTTGGCATCAATACTGTTTACTTTCAGGTTAAACCGGACGGCACCGCGCTTTATCGCTCTGCCCTGCTCCCGTGGTCACCCGTGCTGACCGGTACGGTCGGCAAAGACCCGGGTTACGATCCGCTGGCGTTTGTGATTGAGCAGGCACATCAGCGTGGCCTGAAAGTGCATGCCTGGCTCAACCCCTATCGCGTCACAATGGACACCTCACCTCAGACTGAGGATGCGCTTAATGCCACCCGCTACACAAAAGTTGCCAGCGTGTATGCGCAGCATCCTGACTGGATCCGCACCGCCAGTAACAGCTATGTACTCGACCCCGGTTTGCCCGAGGTTCGAAGCTGGATAACCCAGGTGGTGAGCGAACTGGTGAGCCATTACGCCGTCGATGGCGTACAGTTTGACGACTATTTCTATTACGAAACGCCAGATTCCCGGCTTGACGACAACGCCAGCTGGCAGCGCTATGGCGGTGAGTTTGCCAGCCGCGGCGACTGGCGGCGTAACAATACGCTGGCGATGATTCGTGACGTCTCCAGCGTCATTCACACCTTAAAGCCAGACGTTGAGTTTGGCGTCAGCCCAGCCGGTATCTGGCGTAACGTGGCCGATGATGAACGCGGCTCTGCGACCCGCGGCGGCAACACGGCTTACGAAGCGGCGTATGCCGATACCCGCCAGTGGGTGCAGCAAGGGTTGCTGGACTACATCGCACCGCAGTTATACTGGCCGTTTGGCCGCGAAGTGGCGCGCTACGACACGCTGGCGCACTGGTGGGCCAATACCGTGGCGGGTACTCGCACCCGGCTGTATATCGGTATTGCGTTATATAAGGTGAACCAACCTGCGGCTAACGAACCAGACTGGACCCTCGATGGCGGCGTGTCCGAACTTAAGCGCCAGCTTGATCTTAACGAGAGCCTGCCGGGCATAGACGGTACGATTTTGTTCCGCGAAGATTTTCTGCATCAGCCGCAAACGCACCATGCCGTGGAGTATTTGCAGCAGCGCTGGGGAAAAAAGGTCAGATAACGTTAATGCCGGTCAGTGAAATACTGACCGGCATTTTTTTAATGGCAGGATGACGGACTTTGCACAGTTCATTCCAGTAGGCAGCCCTGCGGCTACGGTGTGCGAGATGGTCTTTCACGGTTAAATAACTCCTGTGTCACGTTACCTAAATCAACACCGTAAAGATGAACGCCGTATACAGCAGACTCCAGCGTGCGGTCTGCGTCATGCACGCCGGGTGTTGTTTGCCATGCAGGCAGGAGATTACGCCAGAAAGCCTTTGTCAGAATCTGTCGCATGATTAACTCCACATTGAAGGTAGGTATGCAGTTAAGCACCTGCGACAGGAAGAAGGAAATACGCATTTCGGCAACGCTTATGCACAGAAGTGAAAAGCCGTGCAGAGCGGCCAGTTTCTGTACATTTCCCTTTTACTACTCAATTACCCGCGCGATTTTGTCTTCCATCCACGGATAGAACGGATTTGATGACACCCGCAGGAGTGACTCAACGCCCGCATTCAGTACCCCGGTTTCACCACGAATACTGATAGCCCCGATGCTGATGCCAAATTCATTGTGCTTCTCGGGGTTGCGCCCATACAGCGAATCACTTTCCGGAAACGGCAGCGCAATGTGTGACAGCGAGTAAACATCTGAGGGCCAACGCAAATTAAGTGGTTCACTGTGAGCGCGGTTTTGCTCTGCAGGAGTAACAAGCGCATGCACTTGTGGCGTGTCGGCCGACAGATTGGTGACAACCGTTGTCTGGTAACGACGTGGCGCAGGTGGCAACAGGCGTGATACTGCGGTCCAGACATCGGGCGTCAGCAGCGGGCGATAGATTGCCGCCTGATTGACATCAAATAGCACCAGTTCACTGCCGTTAGCGGGCAAACGCTGGTAGAACGCGCTAACGACGGCGTCGGTTCGCACGGTGGCGTCCACCACGGACTGGAACGTCAGCACCGGCGGCAGGCTGGTAATATCGCCGTTGTCAGCCGCACGCGCGAGGGAGTTTTGCAGCTTTTTGGTCAAAAGCCAGGACTGGCGTGCAGCGTTGACGGGAAAGGAGTTGTACTTGAAGGGGTTAAACTCTGGCTGCGTGCTGAGCCACGCCGAGCGAGCAAACGCCGGAAACACCGCCGGCAACCCGGCCAGACCGGCAAAACGTGCAAAGCTTGTAACACCAATCATGGGGGAAATCAGCACAATACGCTTTGGCATACGCAGCGTATTATCGTGCACAGCATCCAGCGCGTACTGCATCGCCAGCGCCCCGCCGTTAGAATATCCAACCAGATGCAGTGGCACTGTCGGGCCCGTTAACGACGTCGCTTCTCGTACAGCAAGACGTGCTGCGGCCTGCCAGTCAGCCACCGTCACATCCGTTAATGCGCCGGGTGCGGTACCATGTCCTGGCAGACGGATACCCACCGCGACATAACCGTGCTGACGATAAAGTTCTGCCACGTGGCGCAGACTGTAGGGCGAGTCCGTCAGACCATGCAGCAGTACCACCGCACCGCGTGGTTTGCCCTGAGGTGTCATAACATAAGAGCGATTCCAGTCGGTACTGAATTTTTCTGGCCAGACTAGCCCGTCGGGATAATAACGGTTCAGAGGGGTTTTTACGTCAGGTTTGAGCTTATCGGCAACGTGCGTTTTTTCTGCCTGAAACAACTGGTTTTCACGGTCCAGGTACTCGCGCCAGCTGGCGTTATTCATCGCCGCCGCGTCCATCTCCGGTGCAACCCAGGTATGCCACGGCTCCAGCGCCGGACCGCGCAGAATGTCGTAAATACGCAGTGCCAGCATCCCGGCGCCGAACAGCAGCAGCGCCAGCAACGCTCGCTTTGCCCACCTGCGGGTAAATTTCAGCATTGTTGAACCGTTATTATGAAAAAGTGAATGAGTGGGTATACCGCAGCGCATCATAGCACAGCGCGCTGCGCTGCGGCCTTGTGTTGGCAGTGCCACGGCGCCTGGCTTGCGACCCTGTTGTCCTCAACCTTCAGGGAGTAGCATCACCATTTTCACCGCACGGTTGCCGCTAAGACGCCAGGACACCTGGGTGTAACGCAGTTCACCGGAAACAATATGGTGAAAATGGCGCCCGCCGCCCCGGCGCTCCACCACCTGCTGGCGCGCCCATTGTGTACGAAACGCGTCACTTGCTGTCGACATCTCATGGATAAACGCCTGTAGCCGCGGCTCCTGCATATGATGAATCCCTTCGGCACGCAGTTCGGCCACAATGCGTGCGCAGCGCGTATCCCAGTCTGGCACCAGGTGTTTAGCCAGGGGATGCATAAACATAAACTTCATCATGTTGGGTGCGTTATCGCTATCAAGCCAGCCGCTGAACAGGGTTTCGGCTGCACTATTCCAGGCCAGCAAATCCCAGGTTAAATCCAGCACATAGCACGGCGTGCTGACCTGATGCACACACGCCAGCGCGCTGTGGTCTACGCCGCTTGCCTGTTCGTCACGGCTGTCGGTTAGCTGCGCCAGCCGGAACAGATAGCTGCGCTCGGTAGCATCCATACCCAGTGCATCGGCAATATTTGATAGCGTTCTGGCAGATACCGCGACGTCTCGTCCCTGCTCTATCCAGGTATACCAGGTGGTGCTGATACCGCTTAACTGTGCCAACTCCTCACGGCGTAGGCCGCGAGTGCGGCGTCTTGCCGTCTCAGGCAGCCCCAGCGTTTCAGGTGCTGTGTTTTCACGCCGGGTTCGCAAAAACTGGCCCAGTGCTTTTGGCCCGCTCAAGGCTTCATGGCTCATCATGGTACTGCCCAGTACTAGTATAATTGGTCATATTGTACCCGTATCAGGAGAGGAATATAGTCAATTTGTACACAAGACAGCTAAGGATGTGAGCAATGAAAAATAATCATACGACGTTAGTTGATGGGCAGTTTGGTAGCCAGGCGCAGGCGTATTTACACAGTGCCGTACACGCACAGGGAACCGATCTGGAGCGATTGACTGGCTGGCTTACCGCTACGCCCAAGGCACGGGTGCTGGATATGGGCTGCGGCGCAGGCCATGCCAGTTATGCAGCCGCTGGAGTTGTTAAAGCGGTGGTGGCCTACGATCTGTCAGATCGCATGCTGGCGGTGGTTAACGAGTCTGTGCAGGCGCGCACGTATGGCAATATCACCACCTGCCAGGGTGTGGCAGAGCATTTACCCTTTGAGGATGCCGCGTTTGATGTCGTCATTAGCCGCTATTCAGCCCATCACTGGCACGATGTCGGCCAGGCTTTGCGCGAGGCAAAGCGGGTATTAACACCCGGCGGTAAACTGATTCTTATTGATATCTGCTCACCGGGTCGCCCTACTCTGGATGTCTTTTTGCAAACCATAGAAATGCTGCGCGATCCTTCTCACGTGCGCGATTATACCCAGGGTGAATGGCTGACAATGATCAACGACGCGGGTTTTACCGTGCGTGAGCTTGTGACCGAGCGGTTGGCGCTGGAGTTCAGCAGTTGGGTTAGTCGCATGAACACCCCGCCCGAACTGGTTGAGGCCATTCGTCTTTTACAAAATAAAGCGACTGATGAAGTACGCCGTTATTTTGAGGTCGCCGCCGATGGCTCGTTTGCCAGCGACAGACTGATGTTGATAGCGCAGTAATGCCCACGCCGCCCGTCGAGGCGGCGTTTTTAACTGCATTTGTGGTTGGAAAATAGCCAGATCGTTATGTATATTGGCTGATATTCATCATGGTAGATAAATGCTAAGCAAATTATGGACAATAATGAATTGCTGGAATCAAAATGCCGAGAGCTACGCGAGCTTTCACAATTACTGGCCTTGCAATATATCCGCAATGCAAAGGTAAGAGTTGATTTTCTTAATGAAATCAACAGAGTTATTGAAGAGAGTATTTTTGACGTAAAGAGCAACTGTTCATCCACAGAACATGCAATAAGCAACATCCAGCAGGAAATTGACGAGCTTCTGAAACAGCGCTTCAAACTTATTGCTGGAGAGGCGCAGCAGTTTGCTTATGTTGAAGCCCAAAAACGTGAGAAATATGTCACCCTGGTTTTAAAACAGTTAGGGTTTATTGGTGGCGGCATGCAAACTTTTACTGGAGGCGTTGTCTGTTATGGCTCTCTTGGTTTAGCGTGCGCTTCCTTCGGTATCCCGATGATGGCTCAGGGGACCAATAACCTTTACGAAAACGGTTATTACCTTTTATACCGAAAAGACGCATCAGGTTACGTCAGGGACGGTTATCGGCATATTGCCGCGGGTTTAGGTTATAGCGACACTGAAGCTGATATTGTTTACGCGGCTGTTGATCTCGGGTTATCCGGATATGGTGTTTTCAGAAAAACCGCTATCCCCGGCAAGCTTAAACTTTTTAAGCATATTAATAGTGATTTCTTATACGGCTGGCAGGAAATGGGGCGCTCGGGATTACTTCTGGAATCTGCGGTTGATGCGTCTACGATCTATTTGTTAAAAAAATCATTAGAGGACAAAAGATGAGCGCTAAAGATATTGTTATCCAGTCACCTTTTCCGTATCTGAGTCTCCTCTATCTTGTTTTTTCAGTTGCGCTTTTTTTTATTTTTTTAAAAGTAAAAAAAATCAGCACAGTGAAAAATAGCTATTTTTTATTTTGTGTTAACACTGCAATGATTTTACTTTTTTCTGTTGTGAATATGATACTGTTTGCTGCTGGAAAGAATTTTATCCTGGGTGAGTATTTAATTAACTACAGGAATGAAACCTTTTTGCGTTTCAGCGCCCTAATTTTTTCATTGCTCTATATTTTTCTGGCTCCTGTTAATCATTTCAGAAAAAAGCAGCGCTGAAGCTATCGTTTGCATGACAGTGCTTGCATATCTGAGTCATTGCAAAAGCGAGGTTTGAACGCGTTTTCTAAAATGCCGAATCCTGATGCAGCCGAAGATCGCTGTGCTGAAATAACCTCTGACGTCTCACCTTGCGCTTTAACCCATATCAAATTGACCAGGAAAACGGCCTAACGTTGAAAGCGAGGCATTTACGCCAATACGCTGGTTTGTCGATGGTCATTTATGAATGAACATCATTAAACGTCATAAATTAATTTTATTGCCTTTGTCTGAAAGGAATAGCACAAGGTGCCTGTGTTAAGGTGTGCACATTACCCTGTTAAAGGAGGCACCTGGATGGCTGAAGTGAACATCAGCGAAAGCGAAAAAGATCTTATCCGTGACAAGCTGGAAGCGTACTGCCGCGATAATCTGGATTTGGAACTGGAGCAATTCGACGCAGAATTTTTGTGTGATTTTGTGGTAAAGGAGCTTGGTACAATGCCGGCATTGAAGAAGCTATTCGCACCCAGGCAGCATGGAGTGAACGTATCCAGGAAGAAATGGATCTGAAGAAAATATTTTAGTCTGCCGGGCGGTTTAGCCGCCCGGATTGCAAGGCTATGGACGTGCTTGTTGCCAGGTTGTCAGAGAGGTTTGAATCTCCTGCTTTGCTGTTGCCACATCGCCATAGCCGTTCAGTTCTACCTTCTTGCGCCCCTGCGGCAGTTGTTTGTACACACGGAAAAATGCCTCAAGCCGCTCACGCTCAATTTTGGGTAAATCCTCCACTGTTTTCACCTCATCCCAGGTCGGGTCAATGTCGCTTGCGGGTACGGCGACTATTTTGTTGTCACTCTCGCCACCATCCGTCATTTTGAGCACGCCTATCGGGCGTAGTTTAATCAATGTGCCAGGGTACAGCGGTGCGCGGGTATAGAAAATCACATCCAGCGGGTCGCCATCGGCCCCGCGCGATTGAGTGATTGAACCATAGTTAGCCGGGTATGCCACCGGCATCGACTGAAAGCGGTCGACGACAATAAAGCCGGTTTTGGCGTCAGTTTCATATTTAATCATGCCGCCTGCCGGGATTTCGGTGACGGCATAAAACGCCTCGGGATGCGTTTCCGGCTGCGGAAAATCAAGCACATTTTGCGCGCGGGTGCTGGCAGAAGCAGCAAGCGTGAGGAGCGTAATCAGCAGGTTTTTTTTTATCGGATTCATGATGTTGCCCGTTATGCGATGAAGCGCTCAATCTGGCAGCAGCCTGTGACGGCGCGATGACGTTTCTCTGGCAGTTTTGTGACGTAAACGCCCGCTTATAACGAGCATTCCGTCAGGTTACTGCCCCTCCAGCTCATCGTTTTGTACGCCGGAACGCTCGCCTGTCGATAATCACGCAGTGCTTTTATGTCACTGCAAGGCGCGCCAGTCTCTGACAGATTTTTTTAAAGCAGACGCAGCAGGTCTTCTGGCCCTGGGCAACGCCTTGTCTGGCGCTAAGTCATTTGCTGAATAACCGAACGGAGCCAGCGCGGGTTTTAGCGAGACAGGAACCCGCTTCACCCAATCCTGTATGTGATATTAACGCCATGATTTGCGCGAATCCGGGTGAGTCGTGTTCAGTCACCTTCGGGCTGCTAACACCGCTAATACCTGCCAGCGGCTCGTATCTGCATAAAGCAGGCCCGCATACCGCGGGCCAGTTTGATAGTGGTGCAAAACACACAATGTTATCGTGACACTGTCACGCCCTCTTCTTGTGTATTGCTCACGCGCAGGAACAGCGCGCAGGTGGCGGCTAGACCACAGAATGCGGCACACATCAGCCACCAGGCAGGCGAGCTGCGGCTACCGGTAAACTCAACCAGTGCAGTGGAAATCACCGGCGTCAGGCCACCAAACACCGCCGTTGCCAGGCTAAAGGCCAGCGAGAACCCAACGGTTCGTACGTAAACTGGCATGATTTCGGTAAGCGCAGCCACCATTGCGCCGTTATACATGCCAAAAAAGAACGAGAACCATAGCAGCACCAACGTCATCCGCGTAAAATCCGGCGCGGCCGTAAGCCAGGTCATAGCAGGCCAGGTGGTGAGCAGTGCCAGCACCGTAATACTCATCAGCACGGCGCGTCGCCCGATGCGGTCTGAAATCGCCCCGCCTATCGGCAGCCAGAAAAAATTAGAAATCCCCACCAGCATAGTCACCGTCAGGCTCTCTTCTGCACTCAGATGCAGCACCGTTTTGCCGTAAGTCGGCGTATAAACAGTAATGAAATAGAACGTGGTGGTGGTCATGGCCACAAGTAATGTGCCTGCCAGCACCCGCCGCCAGTTTTGAGCGATGGTGCTGAAAATTTCTTTACTGTCCGGGCGGTGGCGACGTTGCAGAAACTCTTCGGTTTCCTGCAACGAACGACGCAGGACAAAAATGAGTGGGATTATCATGCAGCCGATAAAAAACGGAATGCGCCAGGCCCACTGGCTGATTTCATCCGGACTGAATAGCTGGTTAAGACCGTAGCCAAGCAGCGCAGCAAACACAATCGCCACCTGCTGGCTGGCAGACTGCCAGCTGGTATAAAAACCCTTGTGCCCTGGTGTGGCAATTTCAGAGAGATACACCGACACACCGCCCAGCTCCACACCTGCGGAAAAGCCCTGCAGCAACCTTCCCACTAGCACCAGCAGCGGCGCTGCAATACCCAGCGTGGCGTAACCTGGCACCAGAGCAATCAGCAGCGTGCCGCAGCCCATTATCCCGAGTGTGACCATCAGCCCCTTGCGCCGCCCAATGCGGTCAATATAGGAGCCGAGCACGATTGCGCCGATGGGGCGCATCAGGAATCCGGAGCCAAACACGGCGAAGGTCAGCATGAGTGAGGCGAACTCACTGCCAGCAGGAAAAAATACGTGCGCGATGTGCGTGGCGTAAAAGCCAAACAGGAAGAAGTCGAACTGCTCAAGGAAATTACCGCTGGTGACGCGCAGGATCGCACCCACCTTTCCTCTGCGCCCGTTTGGGTGTTGAGAGACAGGATTATTCACGGTCAGGTTCTCCATTGTACATTGCTGTAGGGTGGCTCTGCGGCCACAGGTTTTTTGTCATATCACGCGCCGCCCGCCTGGCAGCGCGAGTTTTAACGCTGGCGTTTCTCTATCGCCCACTTCAGTAATGCGGCACAGCGGTAAAAGCCGTGGGCAAATTTGCCGTACGGCAGCGTCAGAAACAGCGCCATCACCATGCCCAGATGTACGGCGAGCAGTGCGCCCATGAAGGTGCTATCACGCCATGCCAGCAGCGCCAGCCCGCTTAAGCTGATAAGGAACAGCAGCAGACAAAATCCGCGGTCCATCCCTTTTTGCTGCGCATCACCGTGCAGCGGCGCACGTCTGAGATTGAGCCACAACAGCCCGGCAGGACCGATGCAAAGGCCAATGCCGCCCAGCGTGCCAAGCACTACGGGCAGACTGAATAGCGGATACGGCGCCTCCTGCCCCAGCAGGTAGTGGTAACCCGTCGCTACAATCGTTGCGGCAAAACAGAGCATGAAGCCGTAAAACGTGAAGTGGTGAAACAGACGGCGGCGCTGGGTAAAACGGTCGTTTTCGTCGTTACAGCCTTCGCCGTGGCCACCGTCGAGGTATTTCAACGTGAGCGCATTGCCTGCGGCCTCAAGGGCAGCCGGTGCCTGCGGTATGCCGCCCGAAATGCCGCGCCAGAAACGCACCACGCCGGTCATCAGCACCAGCAGTGCGCAAACAAAAACGCCGCCAAACATGGCTGCCAGCAAACCGTGAGGGAAAATACGGTAGAAATTACCGGCCAGAGGTTCATGCAGCAGGCTGCCCTGCATCGCCACGGCCAGCAGTAAAAACAGACTCAGGCAGCCCGCTAACGCCAGTACGGTGGTGATACCGGCATGGCGATAAAGTGCCGCAAAGCGCGGTGGCCATGCATAGCTCTGGTAGGTTTCCAGACGTACTTTTGCCATTGCCTGTGGCACCGTAATGGCAAACTCGTGCGGCGGCGCGTACTGGCAGGCGTGCAGGCAGGCCCCGCAGTTGTGGCACAGGTTGGCAAGGTAGTTTACGTCGGCCTGGTTAAATTCCAGCCTGTGGGTCATGGCAGGAAAAACGGCACAAAACCCTTCGCAGTAACGACAGGCATTGCACACCTGCATAACGCGTGCGGCTTCGGCTTCGTTCGGGCTGAGCACCTGAGCCTGTTCAATTAATACATCAATATTAAGCCGCTGCATGGTTCACCTCTCTTTTCCCGGCAGCCTGGGCTGCTTCACGCCCGGCGATGCAGCCAAAGGTGGTGCCAATCGACATGCCCACGCCTGCGGTATAGCCTTTACCCAGCACGTTGCCTGCCATCATTTCACCGGCCACAAACAGGTTGTCAGAAGGTTGTCCGTTAAAATGCACGGCGGCGCGTTCGTTTACCTTAAGCCCCAGATAGGTAAAGGTGATGCCAGGGCGCAGCGCGTAGCCGTAGAACGGCGGCGTATCGATGGGACGCGCCCAGTGGCTTTTCACCGGTGACAGCCCTTCAGTGCGGCAGTCGTCGAGTATGGCGTGGTTGAAATTACCGCTACGGCAGGCGCGGTTATAGTCATTTACCGTCTGCTCAAACCGGGTCGCGTCCAGCCCCAGCTGCTGTGCCAGCCCGGCAAGCGTGTGCGACTGCGCACCAGGAAACACCGGCGGCATGAAGTGGCCCGGTGCTTTAGCATCAATAATTGAAAAACCGATTTGCCCGGGCTGCTGCGCCACCAGGCGACCCCAGATGGCATAACGTTTAGGCCAGAAGTCTTCGCCTTCGTCGTAAAAACGCTCTGCGTCACGGTTGACCACAATCCCCAGCGATACGCAGTCAACGCGGGTACAGATGCCGCCGTCGTAGCGCGGTGCGCGGGCGTCAATCGCCACGCAGTGGGACTGGGATGGCTCACCAATAATATCGGCTCCGGCGTCCATCATGAATTTCAGTAACACGCCCTGGTTAAAGCGCGTGCCGCGAATAAGAAAGTTATCGGCAGGCCACTCTCCGGCGGCGTTTTGCCCCCAGGCTTCGCGCAACCAGTCGCGGTTGGATTCAAAACCCCCACTGGCGAGCACGCAGCTGCGGGCGGTAATACGCGCGTTTGCGGTGTGTGCGGCAATAAAGCGCCCTTCTTTCAACTCCAGCGATTCAACCGGCGTGTTGTAGCGAATCTCCACACCGAGTTTTTCCGCGCTGCGATAATAGGCATTCACCAACGCTTTGCCGCCTCCCATGAAAAACGCGTTAGTGCGTGCAACATGTAAAGCACCGGAAAGCGGTGGCTGAAAATGGACGCCGTGGCGACGCATCCAGTCGCGGCAGGTGGATGAGGTGCGGATCACCAGCCGCGCCAGCGCCTCGTTGGTTTGCCCTTGCGTCACCCGCAGCAAATCCTGCCAGAACTCCTCTTCCGGATAGCTGTCAACCAGCACATCCTGCGGGCCATCGTGCATACAGCGCAAATTGCGGGTATGGGCAGAGTTGCCGCCGCGCCACGCTTTGGGCGCGGCCTCCAGCATCAGCACTGATGCGCCAGCTTCACGCGCGGTGAGGGCCGCGCACAGCGCTGCATTGCCGCCGCCAATGACAAGCACGTCAAACATAGTCAGACTCCATTGTTACTTACTTGTTATGGAACTGTATGTTTTATGACAAGGCAGCGACACGCTGAGTGGCTAAAGGGGGTTTTACATTTCGTAAAGGCGTGCTCCGGGCCAATGGCCATCGGTAACAAGTCGGGTCATGACATCCAGCAATACGACTCTGGCCGCAATCCCGGCAGGAGAAAGCTCATCGTCATTAAGGCTTACCAGCAGATTGACCCTTCCTGATGCAGGTGCGTCCAACGCCAGCACGCGTAATTGTTCGTCGTGCAGGCGCGAGACGGCAGCCCCTGGTTGGATGGTTACACCGAGACCGCTGCGCACCGCCTCCATCAGTAGCGTCAGACCATCAATATCCATCACCGAGTTGAGCACATGGGGTTGCCTGGCGCAAAAGCGCTCAACCAGCGCACGCAGGCCGTGCCCCGCGCTTGGCAGAATGAGCGGCAGCCGGTGGAGGCAGTCCACCGCTATCTTGTCGCCTGCGTGGTTGGCCAGCAGTTTAGGGTGACCAATAACAAACAGCGTTTCCTCCAGCACGGGTATGGCGCTCCAGCCACTGGCCGGTGCCTGCTGGAATAAAATGCCAAGGTCGAGCTGGCGCGTGGCAATTTGCGTAGCCACATTGCCCGACAAGCTCTCCACTACGTGCAGACGTACATCTGCGTAGCGCTCACGCATGGCGTGGATAAACGGCAAACCGAGTACCGATGCGGTACTCGGTGCCATGCCAACGCTGACGTGCCCTGACAGGCGGGCACTTTGCGCCGCTTTAACTGCATCGCTGGCGTGGCGCAGGGTCAGCTGTGCCTGGTGAAAAAAAGCAAGCCCGGCGCCGGTAGGCTGCACACCGCGTGAAGTTCGCTGTAGCAGACGCGTGGCAAGTTCGTCTTCAAGTCGACTAATTTGCTGGCTGAGTGCAGAAACGCCCACGGCCAGGTGTTGTGCAGCCCCGGAAAAACTTCCAGCCTCAATAACGCTCACGAAATACTTAAGTTGGCGCAGCTCCATATGTGCTCTCTGACAGAAAAGACGCTTCAGGGGATAGCGCAAAAACAGGTCGCTGGCTCGTCTGAAAGTGCAGAAATGGGAGGCGACACGATTTTCTGGTCTCCAGGAGGCCATTTACGGCAGATCAGATGTGGTACTTAAAGGAATTTTATTTAACCCGGCCCAGTCCGCATGACCTTACTGTCTGCGCCGTCTTTACGACTTGCCGCCTTCTCGCATCTGGCGATTCGTAACCGTTCAAAAAACAGCCATGACATCGCCGTAATACGCAATATCAATATCTGGCTTTTTTTTAGCATGCACTGCCATATCGTGCGCAATAACGCCCGTCAATCGCAGCCAAATGCCAGGCATAAGTTTTTATAATAACGACCCATTCTGCAAGGAGGAGATATGCGTCGTACCCTGCTCTTGTCCGGTTCCCCCGCCAGCCCTGTGGGCAGCGAAATCACGCGCGGCTGTGTTGCCGTGCTGCCGATGCTTATCGGTATTATTCCCTTTGCCCTGCTGCTGGGTGCCCAGGCGGCGGCTAAAGGGATGACGGCCATTGAATTGCCGCTAATGACCGGGCTTAACTTTGCCGGAGGCTCTGAGTTTGCCGCTATTGCGCTGTGGACCTCGCCGCCGCACCTCCTTGCCATCATGATGGTCACGTTTTTGGTCAACAGCCGTCATTTATTGATGGGCGCTGCGATGGCAGCGCATTTAGGTCATCTACCGCTTCGCAAAGCCGTGCCTGCACTGCTGGTGATGTGTGATGAAAGCTGGGCGTTGGGCATGGCTGACGCCGCCCGTCGCCGCCAGGAAGGCATGACGCCAGGCTTCAGCATGCCCTATTACGTGGGTGTTGCCGGTTCACTGTGGGTCATGTGGGTGCTGTTTACCGGCCTTGGCGTGCTGATTGGCCCGGTGTTAGGTGACATCACGCGCTGGGGTTTTGATATGGCGTTCCCGGCGGTGTTTCTGGTGCTGCTGCGCGGCATGTGGAAAGGCACCCGTTCGGCCTTCCCGTGGCTGGTAAGCCTGGTGGCAGCGGCCACCACCTGGCACTATTTCCCCGGCTCCGCATACTATGTGCCAGTCGGCGCGGGCGCGGGTATTCTCACCATTCTGCTGATGACCGCGAGGGGCTGACCGTGACCATACTGACCATTGTACTGATGGCAATGACCACCTGGTTTACCCGCGTGGCGGGTTTTATGCTGTTGCGCGAGCGCACGCTGGGCCCACGCGTGCGTGCGGTGATGGAGGCGGCACCAGGGTGCGTGCTGATTACCGTGATTGCCCCACATTTTGTGACGACGAACCCGGCAGATATCCTCGGGCTTGCCATTGCGCTGTTAGCGGCCATGCGCTTTTCGCTGCTGCCAACGGTGGTCATCAGCGTGGTTGCCACCGCTGTGCTGCGGGCACTGCTCTGATCAGGGCAGCGGTATTTCGGTGGTCTGTTTGATTTTTTGCATCGGAATCTCGGTTTTAATGCTTTGTACGCCGTCGATGCGCGTCAGATGGTCAATCTGAAAGCGGCGATAGGCGTCCAGATCGGTCACCAGGATGCGCAACAGAAAATCACAGTCACCGGCCATCAGGTGGCACTCCACCACCTCCGGTAAATGCTCCACTTCACGGGCAAAATGGTTTACCGTCGCGGCATCCTGGCTTTTGAGCCAGACGCGTGAAAACACGGTCAGCCCCAGTCCGATAACGGCCGGATTGAGCAACGCGACGTAACGGTCAATAACACCCGCTTCTTCGAGCATCCGCACTCGTCGCAGACAGGGAGACGGCGACAGGCCCACGCGTTCGGCCAGAATATTGTTAGCAATGCGCCCATCTTCCTGTAGCGTCTTTAATATCCGACGGTCAATCTCGTCGAGTTTCCAGGGCATTTATTGCCATCCTTATCGTTTTTTTAGCATTGGGTGCTACCAGTTTATCGTATTAATTCCAGATTAATCTTGAAACTTTCTCAGGTGCACATTCTGACGCTGTAAAATATCCCCGTGGATGATAATGTCTGTTCTCACCATTTATTGTTGAGGTTTTCTTATGTCTCAGGACGTACAACCTTCCCCGATCGTGTTGGTCCAGCAGTTGCAGGCGCTGTCTCAGACTGGACTCACCTACGCTCAGGACGCGTACGACATTAAGCGTTATGAATCATTACGCGAGATTGCAACGAAACTGATGACCCAACTGTTGGAGATGGAACCTCACGTAGTTTTGGGGCGTGTATATTGCGCCCAGCAGGGTTATGCAACACCGAAAGTCGACTCCCGCGGCGTTATCATTCGCGATAACAAAGTGCTGCTGGTGCGAGAAGCTGACGATGGCGGCTGGAGCCTGCCAGGTGGCTGGGTCGACGTGGGCGACAGCCCATCAGGTTCGGTATGTCGTGAAGTCTGGGAAGAAACCGGGCTTGAAGTGACATCGAAACGTTTGATTGGCGTGTGGGACCGCAATCAACACGATCATCCGCCTTATCCGTGGCATGTCTACAAGCTGTTCTTCCACTGTGAAGAAACGGGTGGCGAACTGCGCACCAGTGATGAATCCACCGATGTGGCATTTTTCGCGCTCGATGACCTGCCGGAATTGTCGTTGACCCGCGTGGTACCGGAAGAGATTTTCACCAGCGTGCGTATTATTCAGGAAGGCAGTGCCCCCTGGTGCGACTGAGTGTTTAAAACAAAAAACCCGGTCAGGCACCGGGTTTTTTATCACTACACTTCGCGCTGCACATCGGCGCTATTTCTGCACCCACTTACGCTCAGGCGGCGTATAGGTGTTAAAACCCTGAAGAATGTGTTCAATATCCTCAGCAAACGGCAGCATGTCGCCGTAGCGTGAGTGCATAAACCCTTCGCCCACCATGTTCTTCACCATCTGGTGTAGCGGCTCGTAATAGCCATTGACGTTAAGAAAGGCACAGGGTTTTTCATGAATGCCAAGCTGCGCCCAGGTCCATTGCTCAAAAATTTCTTCCAGCGTCCCGGCCCCGCCAGGCAGCGCGATAAAACCGTCAGAAAGCTGCGCCATTTTGGTTTTACGCTCATGCATATTTTCAACGACAAAAAGCTCCGTTACGCCGGTATGCGCGATTTCACGCTCAACCAGCGCACGCGGCATAACGCCAATGACATGGCCGCCGTTTTCAAGGCAGGCGTCAGCGACGGCGCCCATCAACCCCACTTTGCCACCACCGTAGACCAACGTCATATCTGCCTGCGCCAGCGCTTTGCCTACCTGCTGTGCAGTCTGGATATAGCACGGGTTAACACCCGCAGACGAGCCACAAAAAATACCAATAGATTTCATTGTTTGTTCTCCTTTCTTAAGGAGGGAAGATAACACAAAAGGCACGTAAAGGCGGCACGGGAGCGGCATCATGTAAACAATATGTTAATTTTGAGAGGCAGGCAGGATATTCCCCGACAAGCGCACTTGCCGGGGATGTGATTAACGGCGGTCCAGAGAATAGCGGCCAGGTCCAGTGACAACCAGCAGCACAAAGGCTGCGGTAATGCTGACGTTTTTCCAGAAATTGATCATATTGGGCTGCACCGCATCACCGGTCAGTGTCCAGTAAGGATGACCAATAAACGCAGTGCCGAGCGTATAGAGGGCAAAAAGGATGGCTATCGGGCGCGTGAAGAAACCAATAGCGATAAGAATGGGTGCCAGCACCTCCATCACCACGGCAATAACGGCGGCAAGTGTGGGTGCGGGTACATTCAGCATTGTCATGTATTGCACGGTGCCGCTAAAACCCGTGAGTTTTGGCAGTCCGAAAATAAAAAACAATGCCACCAGCGCAATCCTTGCAATTAATAACATCAGCGGTGTCGCACCGCCAAAGTCGAGATACCGCAGTTTGTTCATAATCAGCTCTTTTTACCGGGAAGGTGATTTAAAGCTAATACAACAAATCGCGCCTCGCCAGGTCAGACGAAGCGATTGAGTATCTTTTGTAATGAGACCAGGTTAACGCTGTAGGACGTGTTATCCAGACACAGGCCAAAGTCCTGTTGTAAACAGTGCCAAACCTCCTGTGCTGACAGCGTTTTTTCGGTTTCGCTGCCGTCTGGCGCACGGCGTGTGAGGCGGTGGTTGAGCAACCGCAGTTGCCCGCCGTCAGCCAGCCACAGACTTGCCATCAGCCGGTGACGAAAGTGCGAGTCCGGCCAGGTGGCGACAAAATGGTTTGCCATCAGGTCGTCGCTGAAATACGGATGAACGTCGTCAAACAGATACAATTGTTGCCAGGCATCACGCTGCCAGGCGTAAAGCAGCCAGCCTTCCGGCGTGCGCGCCAGCCGATATAACCCATGGGCGGTGCGTTGTTCCAGTCCGGCGCACAGCCGCAGCGGCGTGCTGATGGTTGCGCCGCCAAAACCGACGTCAGCCAGCCAGGCTTCATCATCAATTATCACACGCATCATGCGGTGAGTACGTGGCGGCATGGTCTGCGGATTGGCAATCAACACCCGCGCAGCCAGACTCTCCACGTTAAACCCAATCTCCAGCAATGCATGCTGAAAAAGGCCGTTTTGCTCGTAACACCAGCCACCGCGTTTTGCTTGTACCAGTTTGGCGAATAGCGCGTCGGTATGAATATCTGGCGTGTGTCCGAGTAAGGCGTCGAGGTTTTCGAAGGCAATGGTGCAGGCATGGCGCAGATGTAGCTCGCGCAGCGTGGGTAACGTAGGCTGCGCTGCGCCGTGCGGCCAGCCGATACGGGCCAGATATTCATCCAGGCTGAAGGCCATTGATTTCTCCATTACAGCAGGTCGTTGCGGGCCAGTACGCCGCCAAGTCCGGGCAGCGCGCGCATACGCTGCACAATGTCATAAAGTTTTGGCGTGCTGGCAATAAACCAGGCTTCCCCTGGACGCCAGCGTACCATGACCGGCCAGTAGGCATCGAGCAGCGTCATGCGCTCGCCGCAGGTCCACTCACCTGCCGTGAGCTGACTTTCAAGCCACTGGTACAGCGTGTTGCGGTGACTGTCAACGCGCTCGCGCAGTTGCTGCTGAGGTGCTTCACCGTCAAGCCAACGATCGGGATGATCGCTGAAGGAAAACGAAGGGTAAATATTGGCATTGAGCCAGATAAGCAGGCGTTGAAAGCGCAGACGCGCGGGTGTACCGATATCGGGCGCCAGATCGGGACAGCGATCGAGTAACAGCAGCGCCAGCGCCGCCGTTTCCGTTACTATTTCGCCGTGTGCCGTTTTCAGTACCGGTATCTGGCACAGCGGATTGAGTGCGTTGACCTGCTCACGCTGCGGTCCTGGCTTATCAAACCCTTCCACATTCACAAACTGGTATTCTTCTCCCGCCAGCGTCAGCATTATCTCGCTGATGGCCGAACCCCAGCCCGGCACGCCGTAAAGAACAAACATGCTTGCCTCCGTCAATCAGGCGGGCGCTTTCGCGCCCGCGAAGATTACTGCGCGCGACTGACGCGCCACACCGCATTACCCGCATCGTCTGCAATCAGCAATGCGCCCTGCTTATCCTGAGCCAGGCCAACCGGCAGACCGCGCACGGATTTCTCATCATCAGACAAAAAGCCGGTCACCACCGGTTTTGGCTCGCCGACCGGTTTACCGTTCTCAAACGCCACCCAAACCACCTGGTAGCCGTTAAGTGGCGTGCGGTTCCAGCTACCGTGCTCGCTGACAAACGCCCCGCCGCGATACTGCGGCATGTTGCTGCCGGTGTAGAACAACAGGCCGAGCGGCGCCACGTGCGAACTTAAGGCGTAATCCGGCTTCACTGCCTTCGCGACCAGGTCCGGGCGCGGCGGTTTAACGCGTACATCCACATTCTGACCAAAGTAGCTGTACGGCCAGCCGTAAAATGCGCCGTCCTGCACCGAGGTCATGTAATCAGGCACCAGATCGGAGCCAATCTCATCACGTTCGTTCACCACCGCCCACAGTTTGCCGCTTTGTGGTTCCCACTGTAGCCCGGTTGGGTTACGCAGGCCGCTTGCAAAAATACGGCTGGCACCACTAGCTGTATCCACCTCAAGCACGGCGGCGCGGCGGTATTCTGCTGCAATGCCGTTCTCGGTGATGTTGCTGTTAGAGCCAACGCCCACGTACAGCTTGCTGCCATCCGGGCTTGCCAGCAGCGCTTTGGTCCAGTGGTGGTTGATACCTCCGGGTAAATCGGCAAGCTCTCTGCCCGGATCGGTGATGCGCGTCTGACCGGATTGATAAGGATATGCCATCAGCCTGTCGGCGTTAGCGACATACAGCGTATTGCCGATAAGCTGCACGCCAAACGGCGAGTAGAGATTGTCCAGCAAGATATGTTTTTCGAAGCGGCCATCCGCCTGCGGACGCAGCAGCGTGATGCGGTTGCCACCCGCACCGCCCTTGCCAGAAGCCTTTTGTACCACTCCCATAATCAGTTGCTTGGGGCGACTGTTTGGCTTGGGCGGTCCGTTGGCCTCGACAACCAGCACATCGCCGTTCGGCAGCGTGTAAAGCTGGCGTGGGTGCAACAGGTTATCTGCCACCTTTTCTATCTTCAGCCCTTGCGGCACTTTCGGCGTTTCGCCCTCTTTCCACGCTTCACCTGTTGGTACCTGCATCGGCGGCAGCAGGAAGTTCTGCGCTTTTGGCAGTTCAGGGTTTGGGCCAATTTGCTTCATTGGGTCCAGGGTTGCTCCATCGTCACAGCCTGCCAGCGCAAGAGTGAGGCACATCATCAGCAGTGATTTTTTCATTAATTTTCCCTCACACGCGGTCGCGCAGCGCCTGCTGCAGGTTGGCAATAACGAGCGCAATAACCGTCAGCGCAGACAGAATCACGCCAGTGGGCACCACCGCCCAGGCGTCACGGCTGTGAATGAAGGCGTTGAAAATCGCCAGCACAACGGCAATCAGGTAAGCCCAGAAGTGAATTTTGACCGCTGAGCCCTGGGGATATGAGCCGGTTATCCACACCTGAACCAGATTGATAAGACGTGGGATCACTGCCAGAAACAGTCCGAAGGTAATCAGCCAGCTGGCGGCCTGAGTCCAGAAAATCTCCTGGCTGTAGAGGTAGATAATGTCAAACACCAGGGCGGCAGTAAAAAAGCCGATGGGTAAAGGGTTCAGCAGTTCAAAGACCGCCACAGCCAGCACCGAGCGACGCCCAGAGGTATAAGCGTTCATTCACAGTCTCCTTGAGTTAAAGGGCCGCGCCCGCAAAGTGCGGGCGACGTATTGCCTGTGAAAGCGTAGTCAACCGCGGCGCTTAACGGCGGGAAAAAGCGGCTTTAGCTGTAGATTTCCTCCATACGCTGCCAACAGGCCTGGTGTTTGGCATCAATGTGCTGGCGGGCAAAATCGGTAAATAGCGTTAATGCAGTTGCGCGATGGCGGCCTACCGGAGCCTGAATTTGCAAAGAACGCTGGCTGAGCGTGTCGTTGTTGATAGCCAGCAGGCACAACTCGCCCTGGCTTGCACGCCACAGCACGCTGAAATGGCTGCAAACGCTAATGCCTTGCGGTGTGGCGAGTGCAAAAGCGTACTGTGCGGAAAAACGGTTGGTGCTGAGCGTTGGCTCAAGAAACACCCCCGCTGAACGACAGCTGAGGTCGAACAGTTGGCGCAGCGTGGAGTCAGGCTCCGGCAGCACCAGCGGATAACGCTGGAGTGCTTCAATGTGCACCCGCTTTCCCACCAGTGGATGGCCTGGCGCAGTCAGCAGCAGCACAGGCGCAGGCCAGGTCGCGAGAATATCCACCTCGCGCTCGGGGGCGAGGCAAAACTGAAAGGCCAGATCGCAACTGCCATTACGGACCCACTGTGCCACCTGCATGGCACTGCCGACCTGTAAATCAAAGGTTACGCCAGGATGCTGTTGACGAAAGCGGGCAATCAGCCCAGGCAGCAGGTCAAAAGCCAGTCCATCGGTGCAGGCAATACGCATCAGCACCCGGCGAATGGCCGTCAGCCCCTGAATCTGCGCAATGGCGTGATCCATGTCTGAGAGCGTTTTGCGCACGTGGTTTTCCAGAATTCGTCCGGCGTCTGTTAGCTCCATACCGCGTGCGTGGCGGGTAAATAACGCAACGCCCAGGCGGGTTTCCAGGCGCTGTATCTGACGGCTGATGGCTGAGGTGGCGACATAAAGCTGTTGGCTGGCCGCACTCAGTGAACCGCAGCCTGCGACGGTAAGGAAATAGCGTAATTCCGTGTTAATCATGGCGTTGCCCTTTTTTCGTGCATACAGCTTTATATAAAAGGCAACGCAAGGTTGCAATTTTTATCATTGTGGCAACGCTGCCCCTGGTTTAGAACAAATAAAGCACAACAATCCCGGCTTAACCGGGAACAGACAGGGTAAAAAGAGAATGACATCAGAAGAAACCGTAAGCCGGGCGCTGGCCTGGTTTGATAGCGGTGCGTTTCGCGACGTGCTTGCACAGCGCGTTGCTATTCACAGCGAAAGCCAGCGTGACGACCGTAATGAAGAACTCGAGCGTTATT
The DNA here is from genome assembly GCA_010092695.1 of Enterobacteriaceae bacterium 4M9. Taxonomy (GTDB): domain Bacteria; phylum Pseudomonadota; class Gammaproteobacteria; order Enterobacterales; family Enterobacteriaceae; genus Tenebrionibacter. The sequence continues at coordinate 2,598,501 of JAADJJ010000001.1, forward strand.
ATACGCAGGCGCTAACACCCAGCCTTATTACGATGGGATTTGTGGTGAAAATGCTGGAAAACCCGGTGCGCAAAAACCGCCCTTTCCTGCTGGCAACCCGCATTGAAGACCTGGCGTTGCCCACTATGCTGAGTTACGGCCACGGCGACGTGGTATTTGGCAGCGATGAAAGCTGGAGCGAAGGGCTGTCGCCCTGGACTCTGACCGAACGAGACGGCCGCTGGTACGGACGCGGCAGCGCCGATAACAAAGGTCAGCACAGCATTAACCTTGCTGCACTTGAGCAAGTCTGGCACTCGCGCGGCGGTAAACTTGGGTTTAACTGCAAGTTGCTCTTTGAACTGGGTGAAGAGATTAGCTCGCCCGGACTGGCGCAGATTTGCGAGCAATATAAAGAGGAATTGAGCGCGGACCTGTTTATTGCCTCTGACGGTCCACGCCTTAACGAACGTCGCCCCACGCTGTTTCTGGGATCGCGCGGCTGTATTAACTTTCGCCTCAGCGTGCATGCGCGAGAGCACGATTATCACTCCGGCAACTGGGGCGGCCTTTTAAGCAACCCTGGCACGGTACTGGCAAATGCTATCGCAAGCCTAGTTAGCGCTCGCGGTGAATTACAGGTGAGCGCCCTGCTCGCACCACCGCTGACGCCTGCGCTACGTAACATCCTCAGTGATATCGAGCCTGGTGGCAACCCTGGCGATCCGCCGCTGAGTGAGAACTGGGGTGAGCGAAATATGAGTGCAGCGCAACGGTTGTTCGCAGCCAACACGCTTGAAGTGCTGGCATTTCTTACCGGTAACCCGGCGCAGCCGATGAATGCCATTCCGGGGCATGCCAGCGCCGTATGCCAGTTGCGTTTTGTGGTGGGTACCGACTGGACTCATCTGGCTGAGCACGTGCGCGCCCATCTCGTCAGCCACGGTTTTGAAACCGTGGAGATAGACAACGTGCGGGGGACGCCCGCCACCCGCTTCGATCCTACCGATCCGCTGGTGGACTGGGTGATGGATACCATGCGCGAAATGAGTCAGCATGCCCCTGCACTGCTGCCAAACCTGGGTGGCTCGCTGCCTAATGACGTCTTTGCCGATACGCTGGGGCTGCCCACGCTGTGGATCCCACACTCTTACCCGGCCTGCGGGCAGCACGCCGCAGATGAGCATTTACCGATTGCACTGGCGCGTGAAGGGCTGGCTATTATGACGCGTCTGTTCTGGGATTTGGGCCAACGCGGTCAGGAATTAATTGCGCGCCATCGCGCACACGGAGGTGAAAAATGAGCACGGTTGCAGCCCAAACCGAGTCGGGCGAGGAAGCCCGTCCGAGTCTGTATAAAACGCTGTTTGCTACCTGCATTGGCAACGCGCTGGAGTGGTTTGATATTGCCGTTTACGGCTTTTTTGCAAGCTACATTGCGCACGCATTTTTCCCGGCTGACGATCCGACCGTTTCCTTACTGCTGACGCTCGGCAGCTTTGGGGTGGCGTTTCTGGTGCGCCCGCTTGGTGCCGTGGTGCTGGGTGCGCTGGCTGACCGCCGCGGGCGCAAGGCCTCGCTGCTGGTCTCCATCAATCTGATGTTGCTCGGTGGCGCAATGATTACCTTCATGCCGAGCTACCAGAGCATTGGCCTTGCCGCCCCACTGCTGATCCTGCTGGCACGCCTGATTCAGGGCTTCTCTGCCGGAGGCGAGTTTGGTAGCTCAACGGCGTTTCTGGTCGAGCATTTCCCGGAGAGACGCGCCTTTATTGCCAGTTGGCAGTTTGCCACCCAGGGAGCCAGTACGCTGATGGCCTCAGCGTTTGGTCTGGGGCTATCGCAATGGCTGACTCACGATCAGCTCAACGAATGGGGCTGGCGTATCCCGTTTGCCTTTGGCCTGCTGATTGGCCCGGTGGGGCTTTACATCCGCCGCCATGTGCATGAGCCGAAGGCCTTTAAGCAAGCAGAAAAAAGCCGTAACCCGGTACGCACGCTGTTCACTCAGCAAAAACGCCTGCTGCTGATTGCCATTGGTCTGATGGTCATTTCCACTGCCGTGAACTACATGCTGAACTACGTGCCGACATGGGCTACGCGCACGCTTAACCTGCCTGCGTCTGCTGCATTCAGCGCAACGCTGATTGCCGGGGTCATTCTGACCGTGGTGACGCCGATTGTTGGGCTGTGTGCAGAGCGTGTGGGACGCTTGCCGCTGATGTGGGGCGCGCTTGGGATGTTGGCCGTAACCATTCTGCCTGCGTTCTGGCTGATGAGCCTGAATGTCACGCCGCTGTCGCTGATGGCACTGGTCGCCTGGCTTGCGTTTTTAAAGTCAATTTACTTTGCCACCGTACCGTCGCTGATGGCGGATATCTTCCCGGTTAGCACGCGCGCGACCGGTATGGCGATTGGCTATAACATTTCAGTGACGATTTTTGGCGGTTTTGCACCGTTTATCTGTACGTTGCTTATCAGCATGACCGGCAGCCATCTGGCTCCAAGCTACTATCTGATGACGGTTGCAGTGCTGAGTGTGCTTGCGCTATTCAGCGCCCAGCGCCAGCACCGGTAATAAGATGAGGCAGATACGCCCTGATGGGCGTATCTGCGCTCTTTTTAATGCCCGGTTTGTGTTAACAGACTTAACTGCGAGCGTAGCGTTTCTGGCATATCAATATTCAGCGCGCGTGTATCGCCACGAGAGCGGAAGTTATCAATTGCCTCCAACAGGTCCGGAGCCAGTACCACCCCGGGGGCCGTTTCAATATGCACCTTGCTGCCATCGGGAATACTGTCGAGCAGGCGGCACAACTCAGGCTTACTCATGAAGGTAATGTTCTGGTGAATGCGCAGCAGCCACAGGTTGCCCTGGCGCGTGAGCGCGACGGTATTTTTCTCCGCCTGCGTGACACTCATGAGCAGCTGGCACACGCAGCCCAGCGCAATCCCTTCGAGCATACCAATACCGATAATTCCCACCACCGTTACCGCAAAAGGTATAAAGATACGCTTGCCCTGCTGCCACAGGCTTTTGAACAGCGCTGGTGATGCCAGTCGGTAGCCGGTGAAAATCAGGATAGCCGACAGGCTCGCCAGCGGAATGCTGTTGAGTAGCGGCGAAAGCAACAGCGCGCTCAGTAACAGCAGGATGCCGTGGAAGAACGAAGAAAAACGCGTTTTTGCCCCTGCATAAACGTTCGCTGAACTGCGCACGATAACGGCGGTAAGCGGCAAGCCGCCCAACAACCCACTGATAAGGTTACCGGAGCCTTGTGCAACCAACTCGCGATCGGAATGCGGCGCACGGCGCTGTGGGTCGATTTTTGATACCGCCTCAAGACTCAGTAAGGTTTCCAGGCTCGCGATAAGCGCAATGCTGAAGGCTACTTTATACAGTTGTGGATTGGTGAGCGTGCTCCAGTCCGGCAATGGCAGTGGCCAGCCCCCATTGAGCGACAGCTCTGGTAGCTGTACGCGCTGAGAAAGTGGCACCGACCAGTCTCCGGTTGTAGGTAAGAGCGTCAGCGCCAACATCCCCCACAGCACAACAACCAGCGGTGCAGGCACTTTGGCAAACACGGTGCGCTTCCAGAAGGACATTTCCCACAAGACCAGTAGCAGCAAGCTGCCGAGCATGATGACCACCGAGCCTGGCGTGATATCAGAAAAGGCGTGCAGCGAGGCATCTTCAAACCAGATTTTGTCAGGCACGTAGCCGAGCGCCACCGGGATCTGCTGAATAATCAGCATCAGCCCGATAGCGGCCAGCAGACCGCGCACGACGCTACCAGGAATCAGCCCGGCAAGGCGACCAAAACGTGCCAGCCCCATAATGACCTGTAATACACCGGCCAGTACCAGAGCCGTTAGTACCGCCGACATACTGCCAAGTGTGGCAACTGAACCCAGAACCAGGGCAATCAGCCCTGCTGCCGGGCCACTGACTGACAGCGGAGACGGGCTGACAACGGTAATGACAAGTCCACCGATGATGCCACTTAACAAACCGGCCAGCGGCGGTGCACCTACAGCCTGTGCAATACCCAGGCACAACGGCAGTGCAACCAGAAACACCACCACGCCGGATATCACATCGTGACGTAATGACAGAAGACGATTTATCATGGCGTGTCCCCTTCCAGCACATCAAGACGGCCGGTGCCTAAATCATAGATACAGCCATACAGCGCCACCGGTCGTTCCTGAAGGACCGACTGGAATAGCGGCGTGGCTGCCAGGTGGTTAATTTGCAAACGTACGTTCTGCTCCACCATCTGGCGCTGGAATGCGTCCTCATCAAGCTGTAACCACTGTGGTTTTGACTCCAGGCTACCGCGCAAATGCTGGCTAAGGGAAGCAAGCTGGCGATAAAGCGGATCGTTTTGCTGCGGCACCTGCGAGGCAGTGGCCTGTTGTGTTGCATAGGCCACACCGCCACAGCGGGTATGTCCGCAGACGATAATCGTGTCAACCTTCAGTGCGGTGAGTGCGTAATACACGCCGCTCATAATGCCGTCATCTTCAGGTAATACCTGATTAGCCACGTTACGTAGCACAAATAACTCGCCAGGCCCGGCCTGCACCATGCTTTCTGCCGGAACACGGCTGTCGGCGCAGCCTATCCACAGGCAGCGCGGTGACTGCCCAGTCTGGTGGCGACGAAAATAGCCCGGATCGCTGCGGCGGGCATGGCTTGCCCAGCCACGGTTGCGGGCAATGAGGAGATCCAGCGTCATCCGTGACGTTGCATATTGAGGTTCCTGTTGAAGCAAGTCTGTTGTTGTGAACTGGCGCATAGCGATTCCTCGTTTCTACGGGGTTGTGTGTGCATGCGCATTCTTAACACTGGAGTCAGCTCCAGACTCAATGACCTTTACAACACTTTATTTTTTTAATGGTTTCAGTGACCTGGTTACACCTGGAAACACAGCTTCAGCTTTTGTCAGGGCAGTGCAATGGCGAGTAAATATGCAGTGCCATGCTTGATTCTGGAGTCGACTCCAGAGTCTAACCTTGCCTCATCCAATCCCGAAGAGGGATACCATGAGGAGTAAAAGTGATGAAAAAAGGCCAAATGTTAATTATTGCTTTGCTGGCCCAAAGCCTGGTGTTGCCAGCCTGGGCCGCGACCACTCTCCCCGGTCAGACTCGCGTAACAGAGCTGACAACACAGGAGGCACAAAGCAAGGCATATCGCCATACGGGCGATATCTCACTGACCAATTATCGTGGCACGTCGGAAGAGGCGCTTGAGGAAGTACGCGAACGTGTCGGGCAGAAAGGTGGTGAATTTTATCGAGTAACGCGACTGCAAATGATGGAAAACAGCAGCTGGAGTGTGAACGCTGCAACGTATACGCCAGCACAAAATGCAGGCACATCGACTACAACTCAGGGTGAGGAGAGCTGATATGAGTATCTTCAGATATCTTTCCGGTCACGGTGCGAATTACGGCGGCTACGGTGGGCACGGGCATTATGGCTCGGGGAAAAACCACGGCGGTCATGGTGGTCACGGTGGCTACAACAGACATGGCGAGATGCCACCCCCGCAGGCTGAGCGTACCCTCTGCCCTCATTGCCAGCGGGCGAACGACCACGACGCCCGTTTTTGCGCCAGCTGCGGCGGTGCGTTGATAGCCCAGTGCCGCAACTGTCAACAGATGCTGTCCCCAATGGCTGGGTTTTGCAGCAAGTGCGGCACAGCAGTGAATGCAACGCAAGGAAGTAATTAACGAAGTAATGAGTGGTTGTTGTGCTTTGGACAGGCTCAGGCCTGTCCCTTTTTTTGTGTGTAATTAATGGATAAACGTTCCCTTCACTCTTTTTGAGACCAGGAAGTAAGGTATCCATATACAGGCAGAAACCACGCTTCTGATAACCGGGCGAGCACTCTCATAATCGATACGTGTATCAAGATAGTAATAGCCTAAATACATATCGGCCAGACAGAATAATAAATTACACACAATCAGAGAAATGTAGAGGTGCGGAAGCTTTTTTCTTTTGGTAAAGAAACAAAATGCCGTGTAGATAGCCAGAATATGTAAGAGGAAGAAACCAATCAGTTCAAAACTCAGCATGTTGGTTATGATTGCCGGAAGAACCGAATAGTTATCGAGCAGAAGGCGCGCGGTTGAAAATACAGACACGCCTAACATCACAACTGACAGAACCAGACTTATTGCCGGTAAATAAAGCACCCCACCTATTCGGCTAAAGGCCTTTTCCTGACACTCTTCACAATAATCTGCATTGTCGATAGCTTTTTTATCGCATTTAATGCATTGAGACATGGTTATATCCTTATATTATTCTCAAAAGGTTTTGTCATCCCTAAGACAGTGAAATTATCAACAAACTCAATATCTAAATCAAACGGAACTAATTTATATCATACTGGTGTTAATGCGTGGGAATTTTTATGGGTATCGGGGGGGCAATCTGGTCAGCATTAAGGAGTTTTGGAGGAGGGTTACGGCGTGGCGGTGCTACAAACATATCCTGTCCCGCTGTTGAACGTTAATCCGTGCACAACTGTGGCAACTGTTCCGCAGACGGCAGGAGAAAATAAATATCCTCCGGCATAGCCGGAGGATATTTATAACTCTTCGTTTGGCCATTCCATACCTCTGTTAAACTGTTGATACCAATGCTTACGTGAGTAAATGTCATCACGGCCAAAGTAATATACAAAACCACGTAGTGATTCATTCAGTGTGAAGTCATATTTATATAAGGCAGTGGCCAATATTTCCTGAATATTATAAAGACTATCGAAGAAGGTCTGTGACTCTTCAAAGTTTTTACCTTTTATCTGCTGGATAAGAATATGACATTCTTCTTCATACCCATCTAAAATCCTTTTAATTGAAGTAGACACATCCCGATACCGTATCAGGTTTTCCTCTAAAATAGACCATATATCCATCAATCATCCTACTTCCGCTATCAGTTGCGCTTCCTTCAGCCGCTGCTGCTTGTTTGACTACAGCAACTCGCTCTCCTGGAGCATATTTAAATAGACTTGCCTCGAACTCACCAACGGTTACACCTGTAGCAATCTTGATATTTGGATCAACCGCTTTAACGGCATTCGGTACTTTCTTACCCGGCAGCAAAATCCCTGCGATCATCCCACCTGTGGCTTCCAGCGCCATTTAATCGCCATCATATGACTTTGTGTCCAACTCGGCGATGGCTGACCAGGTTTCACTCTGCATTAGTGCTTTGGCAGTGTCTGCCGCTGCCTGATTTTTCCCTGACAGGTCACTCAGTGCCTTACTACAGTAACTATCCCCGGCAGCGCATAACGCCAGCGCCATCACAAAATCAAGAGCGTAATCGCCGCCACCCAGGAGCGCATCCCCGCTATCAGCAAGGCCATTGATGATGGCGTTTGCGATAGAAGAGGTTGTACCTTCACCCAGCTTATCCCTGACCTGATTTTTCAGGGATTCCGCTATCTGTTTCGCTGATTCACGTGCCTGGTCACCATTCAGAGAGTTATTCTCAACAACAACGGAATGGCAATGTATTTTTAAAACCCACTAAGCATAACCTCGCCATAATTGAAAGATTGTAATAACTGTTTGTGCTCTTCGAGTCTACATAAAGTGAAGTTAAATATTTTTAAATTACATCCTTCATCAAGGATATCAAGATCACCCTCGAACACCAAGCTCAAGCCTTCTTGAAATGCAATTTCCAAAGCGCCATCAATATACAATACCTCCTTTATGAGGTATTGGTTGTCAAAAGGCCTTCCATAAGGACCGTTAGGCAAAAAGAAGTAAAATAATTTCTTTTTTGACACCCACTCTTTAATTTGTTCGATAATTCTCATTTTTTTATAATCCATTCATTTTGCGGTGTTGGTAAAAATATTTGTACCCCACCTCCCTGCAATGTTGTATACGTTCCCTTAGTCCTAGTCTGCGGCGCTGCCGGCCCTTCATAATAAGTCGTACCCTTGGGGATTTTGGTAATTGCTTGGTTTTGGAATGTATTTCCCCACTCAGGCAAAACAGCACTGTCTAATTGAGATTGTAGCGGCCCTCTTGATGGTTCCGGAGTCCAAAAACGCCCATCAGCTTTCGCACTTCCTCCATAATCTCTATAGAGATAGATATCTGTTTCTGCAACTTTTTCAGCATACGTACCACTTCTAAATGTTGACGCTGGCGATCGCGAATCACTAGGGTTACCTAATGGTCCTACCTCATGAGGCCCATAATTTTTGAGTATTTGTGATGATAGCGACCGTAAGCGCAGCTTCTGACACTCTGGCCCAGCTCCGGTCTTTCCCTGTAGATAACCGGTGACTCTGCTATCAACAGGCACTTCTGGTAAAGTTCCTCCGTGAAACTCACTGCCCGCGCCGTATTATCCTGTGCTATCCAGTCACCAATGCTTTCAAGATCTGCTTCTGCCAGCGGCGATATTCCCAGCTTCATTTACCCTGTTCACCTTCTGCCATGTGGCGATATTTACGTGACAGACGCCCGAATACCTCTTCGGCACTGCGGCTTTCACCACTGTTGATACCTGCGTGGACCGCCTCACGTAGCGCATCCATTTTCATCTGCTGCTCCCGCTCTTCCAGAGCACGCAGACCGGCACGGATAACTTCGCTGGTATTGTTGTAACGACCGCTTTCTATTTGCTCGCGGATGAATGCTCCGAAATAAGGACTCAGGGCAACACTGGTTGGCATCGTCGTTTCCATCCCATGATTACTATCAGTTAATAACTGTTAGTATACTGCGCTATTTTTCATCGGGAACACTCGCCTTCTCTGCCGGATGGGTTGCCCGGTGGATCTCGCGCAGCATCCGGATGCTTACCCGTGTATATACCTGCGTGGTGCTGATATCCGTATGCCCGAGTATGGCCTGTATCCAGCGTAACTCTGCGCCATGCTCCAGCATCTGCGTGGACATTGTGTGGCGAAACAGATGGCAGCTTCCTTTCTCCCGGATACCACTTTCCCGGATGTTGAATTCAATGTTAAGTTTCACCCTCTCAATGTCCAGTATTGCTTCACAACCATGCCAGGCCGGATGGCCATTTGTCAGGTTGTTCCCAACATAAAACGTACGAGGCACCACAATTAATTTTGTGGGATTTCTCACTGCCCTTCCGGGAAAGTTTCTGCACACACAATGATTTTTTCCGCATCTTCCGGCCCGCCAGTGATCAACTGGGCAGCGAATTTTGAAGATGCCCGGGCTGGGCAGATGACAGGTAAAAAAAATCCCGGCTCGGTAGCCGGGACTCTTTTAAGAGTTCCAGTTAACAGTAAAATCAGTTAACTGATTGTTAAGGAATTCTTTTTTCTCAAACCAATAATCAAAAACTTGGGCTTCTTCACTACGTAAAATTAGATAGAAGCCTCCAGTGTCACCTTGAGTATCATCAACGATTTGGATTTCCCATCCTGCATACTCACCGTTAATAACTATTCCCTTTTTCAAAATCATTTTGTTTCCTTAATCCTCATAAGGAACGTGATTGTTCGAGATGTATTTGCCAGTCTCAGGATTTTTCACACCAAAATGAACATGTGGAACACCTGGTGCATGAGCACCACCAATTGAACCTGAGTCGATCCTAAATTCTTTTGTTCCATCTGCACTATGATAAACGCCTGATCCTGGCTTGCCGATCTCTTTATAGCCTGCTCCCAAAAACTTCAATCCAGCAGCTAGTGCTTCATCGGAAGTTAAGGTTGTCGAGCTAGTGAAATTTTTCTTACCTGATAAGGTTTCATTAATAACGCCGTCAATTTTACTGTTAGAGTTTTCTGAAAGATACACTACATCTTTTTAGTGAATGGATCTGCCCCTGGATTAACTAAAATGTTTCCGCCAGTATCCGGTGCACCGTCCACATTACCGGTATTGCTTGCACCCTGTTGCCCTGACTGGTCTGGCGTTGTGAGCGTGGTTCCTTTGCTCTCATCCTGTGCCGGATTAACCAGCTTACCGCCCGTCAGATCCCGGTCCGGTTGAGGGAAGATAGTGATTAAGCCTTTCTGGTCCTGGCCCACCATGTAATCGTAAGCTTCACGCTGCTCAGGTGTCAGTTGCTCTATCAGATCTGCCTTCCCTGTCATCGCAACGTTAAAGACATATTCCTTCTCTGAGGCAGAAAGATTGTCCAGAACAGTGTTTGCCGCCCCAATTCCCAGAAGTGCACCAAGGCCTTTTTCAACTATCGCATCCCGGCATGCCGCAACTTTAGAGCAGGCCTGTGCTCCTGTTCTTGCTACAACAAGAAGGTTATTGTTTTCGAGAGAATTTTTCCCTGCCTGCGCCCCCGCTATCGCGTCTGCCGTGCTGTCGCCTGCAATCCCATCGACCAGCCCGGCCGCGAGCGTACCCAGCGCGCTGATGGTCTGCTTCTGCTCTTTCTTCAGCTTATCTTTCGGTACGCCCGGATACATCTGCTGCGCGATGTACTCACCCAGCGCTGCACCGCTGGCACCCGCCAGTGCGGAGTTACCCTGCGCTGCCGCCACCACCGCGCCCAGTACCGCGTGCGCCATCAGGTTTGCCTGGGTGTTCACCACGTCTTTGCCGTTCGCGTCCTTCGTGGTGGTCAGGTTATGAATCACTTCCGCCAGATACGGCGCGGCGGCCCCGCTGATGGCCTGGCCGATATTGCCGCCCGCCAGTCCCTGCACCGCGGCCGTCGCAGCCTGGACCGCCTGCTGCATCGTGCTGCCGGTGCCCCAGGGCTTCATCGCGTTGATATAAGCCTGCTGCTTAACATCATCTTCCGTGTACGGTTCACCTGCAGCGTCAAGCTCTTTACGGGCAGCGGCCAGCGCAGCCGGGTCGGTCTTCGCCTTCTCACCCGCGATTTTCCCTTCGGTGCGCAGGATATCGCTCATCTGGCTGCCGATTTCGCCTATCAGCTGTGCTTCCTTAATCCGTTGCTGCTCCTTCTCCTTATCAAATATCGGTGACAGGGTCTGATTGGCATGTTCGGCATCGCGACTGAGCGTGTTCACGTCCTGTTGCTGCTTGTCCTTGTCACGAATGGTGATGCTGCCGTCACTCACCGCCGCCTGGGTGGTGGAGCTGGCATCGCCGCTGCCATTCATACCGACCAGCAGGCTGTTTGCCATGTTGTTAACAAACCGGTCGTCCACGCTACCGCCACCCGTGCTAAAACTTCCGCCCAGGTGCTCCACGTCATATTCCGCTTTGTTCTCAATATTCTTCCAGCCCAGCGTGCCGGTGTCGAGACGGTTTTTGTCTGCGGTTGCCGTTGAGGCTATTACCGCGCCGTCAAGCTGGGTGTGTTCACCCACCGTCACGTCAAAACCGCCCTTGCCTGCAAACAGCCCGGTCTGCTCCTGCACCGAGTTGTAGTTACTGTGCATCCTGTCGCGGGTGGCACTGATGCTCGCCGAGCCGCCTGCGCCCAGCGTCGCGCTACCTCCGGCGTTCATGCTGGTCTGCTTCATGTCGTAGCGGTCTGAGTCCTGCTCACTCCTGAGCGTCAGGTTACGGCCCACGTCAGCTTTGATGGACTCACCGCTGACCTGTGCGCCCTGGAGCAACGTGTCGCGACCACTGTCAGCGTGACGTTGTTCCCCGCCGTAACCAGCGTTTCATTATGGCTGACGCCGTCGCCACGCTCGTTTCCTTTATTGCTGTTGACGCTCGCGGAGGCACTCAGCCCGAAGCCGGTCCCAGCACCCACACCAACACCCACGCCCAGGCTGCCGCCCTTGCTGCTGTTGCTGCCGCTGGTCTGGCGGGTGTCGGTGGACGACACCAGGTTAAGGTCACGGGCGGCATCAAGCCGCACATACTTACCGGCCTGAAGCGCGCTGCCCTGGAGAGTAATATCTCCGTTACCTTTCGCCCCGGTCGCTGTCACGCTGAGGTTACTCCCGGCGGTGAGCGTACTGCCCTGATGGGTGTGCTCTTCCAGATTCGACTGCTATACAGTCGGTTATATCCGGGACTCGCGAACGTTTACGTCGTTTCCGTCCATCACCCTTAAGGGCAACTGGATGAAAACGCTGGGGTTTGAGACGGGACAGAAGATCGAGGTGCAGGCCGAACCGGGACAACTGATAGTCCGGATGGCGGCTGAGGGATAAGGCAGATATAAAGATCCCGGCACATTGGCCGGGATTACATACAAGCTAAAAGATACGTTTTAATCAATGGCTGTTGCTGTGTACTGCTCGATAATATAAACATCCTCGACAGCACATTCTGGATAGATCCACTTCGACCAGTTTTTGATTACCCATTCTGTACTTAAAGCGTGACCTTCTGAAGAAGCACTTTCTAAAGGTAATTCAATTAATATTGAACCTGCTTTAAATCCTGATGACACAACTAAACCATGTGTGTGAGCTAAGTCTATTACCATAAAATCTACAATATCTTCATATGGCCACACTGCTGGTAATCTAAACACTCTCCCCCGTCTTATGGACTTTTCAGGATAATTTAATAATTTAATATACTCCATCATTTAACCCTCAAATCATGTCCGCCAGATTTATCTTTACTATCAGGTATGTCTTTCAAGGCGAAGTTAACTTCTGTGATATGTTTTCCCTGTGGAGTAACCTTCTCAAATCGCCCATGTTGTGAATCAAGTGCATATAAATTTCCATCGGTTCCACGGTAAACATCACGGTTATTCAGTTTGGTTAACCTGTTGTCTTTAACCATTCCTTGCTCAGCAACAACTTTAGCTGCTGCTTGTTTGACTACAGCAACTCGCTCTCCTGGAGCATATTTAAATAGACTTGCCTCGAACTCACCAACGGTTACACCTGTAGCAATCTTGATATTTGGATCAACCGCTTTAACGGCATTCGGTACTTTCTTACCCGGCAGCAAAATCCCTGCGATCATCCCACCTGTGGCTTCCAGCGCCATTTGATCGCCATCATATGCCTTTGTGCCCAAGTCGGCGATGGCTGACCAGGTTTCACTCTGCATTAGTGCTTTGGCAGTGTCTGCCGCTGCCTGATTTTTCCCTGACAGGTCACTCAGTGCCTTACTACAGTAACTATCCCCGGTCGCGCATGACGCCAGCGCCATCACAAAATCAAGAGCGTAATCGCCGCCACCCAGGAGCGCATCCCCGCTATCAGCAAGGCCATTGATGATGGCGTTTGCGATAGAAGAGGTTGTACCTTCACCCAGCTTATCCCTGACCTGATTTTTCAGGGATTCCGCTATCTGTTTCGCTGATTCACGCGCCTGGTCACCACTCAGAGAGTTATTCTCAACCGCATTCTTCCCGGCCTGGGCTCCAGCAACCGTATCTGCGGTGCTGTCTCCGGCCACGCCGCCCGACAGTCCCGCCGCCAGCGTTGCCAGCGCGCTCACCGTCTGCTTCTGCGTTTCCGACAAGTTCTCTTTACCCCAGCCCAGCGACGCGATAATCAGCGGGGCCATCAGTTCTGCCGTCGCTGCACCTGCCGCGCCTGCCAGTGCACTGTTGCCACTGGCCCATGACGTCACCGCGCCCAGCACGGCATGCGCCATGACATTGGCTTCCTGGTTATCACCGGTGCTTTTCTTGATGACCTGAGCCAGATATGGCGCGGCGGCACCGCTGATGGCCTGACCGATATTGCCACCCGCCAGCCCCTGCACCGCTGCCGTCGCGGCCTGGATTGCCCGCTGTACCGTACCGCTGGTTCCCAGTCCGGTGTTCTCAAACGCTTCATTATAGAAGTTCTGGTAAACCTGCTTGCTGATATCGTCAGCCGTCGCGGTTTTATCAGGATGAGCCTTCTCCCAGTCCGCTTTTGCTTTCGCATAGTCATCAGCGTTGGCACTGGCCATTCTGTCATTTGCCGCTTTCGTCGCCGCTATCTGTCCTTCCGTGTGCACGATATCGCTGACCTGCATCCCTATCTCACCAATCAGCTGCGCTTCCTTAATACGCTGCTGCTCCTTCTCCTTATCAAATATCGGTGACAGGGTCTGATTGGCATGTTCGGCATCACGACTGAGCGTACTCACGTCCTGCTGCTGCTTGTCCTTGTCACGAATGGTAATGCTGCCGTCACTCACCGCCGCCTGGGTGGTGGAGCTGGCATCACCGCTACCATTCATACCGACCAGCAGCGTACTTGCCAGATTGCTTTCAAGCGCACCCGCAATACTGCCACCAGTGCTGAAGCCACCGCCCTGGTGCTCTACGTCGTATTCCGCTTTGTTCTCAATATTCTTCCAGCCCAGTGTGCCGGTGTCGAGACGGTTTTTGTCTGCGGTTGCCGTTGAGGCTATCACCGCGCCGTCAAGCTGGGTGTGTTCATCCACCGTCACGTCAAAACCGCCCTTGCCTGCAAACAGCCCGGTCTGCTCCTGCACCGAGTCGTAGTTGCTGTGCATCCTGTCGCGGGTGGCACTGATGCTCGCCGAGCCGCCTGCGCCCAGCGTCGCGCTACCTCCGGCGTTCATGCTGGTCTGCTTCATGTCGTAGCGGTCTGAGTCCTGCTCACTCCTGAGCGTCAGGTTACGGCCCACGTCAGCTTTAATGGACTCACCGCTGACCTGTGCGCCCTGGAGCAACGTGTCGCGACCGCTGGTCAGCGTGACGTTGTTACCCGCCGTGACCAGCGTTTCATTATGGGTGACGCCATTGCCGCTCTCTTTGCCTTTGCTGCTGTTGACGCTGCCTGACACGCTCAGTCCACCGCCTTTGCCCGCGGTCATGCTCATCCCCACGCTACCGCCGCTGCTGCTGTTGCTGCCGCTGGTCTGGCGGGTATCGGCGGACGACACCAGGTTAAGGTCACGGGCGGCATCAAGCCGCACATCCTTACCGGCCTGAAGCGCGCTGCCCTGGAGAGTAATATCTCCGTTACCTTTCGCCCCGGTCGCTGTCACGCTGAGGTTATTCCCGGCGGTGAGCGTACTGCCCTGATGGGTGTGCTCTTCCAGATTCGACTGCTATACAGTCGGTTATATCCGGGACTCGCGAACCTTTACGCCCTTCCCGTCCATTACGCTTAAGGGCAACTGGATGAAGGCGGCAGGGTTTGAGACGGGACAGAAGATTGAGGTGTTGGCCGGGCCGGGGCAACTTATTGTCCGGCTGGCTGCTGAGGGGTAAAGCAGATAAAAAGATCCCAGCTCGTTAGCTGGGATCCGTATGTTAATATCAATGTCGAACTGACATCTGACTGATCATTGAACCTGATTTAGTAATCCGAGTAATATATAATTTTATATGTACTTCCTAATTCCTCTTGAAGACGCTCAGCTAATTTATAACCATCTGCAATAAATATATTTTCTTCTTCCGCGCTACTAAAACCAGATAATGTTGGATCATCCATATTCAGTATGGCATCGTATCGCTTAGCCCAAGCATCAAGATCGTTCTTTAGCTCAAATGATATAGGTAGTTCTTCGGGAGATATATCCCCCAAATTATCTGGCTCCGTTCCCCATAATGGGTGGCAATAGTAATCAGCCATTAACTTTATTTCTTTCATTTTACTGAACCTCTTAAATTGGCACCAACTATGTAACCATTATTTCCTACAGTAATAGCTATGTTATATTTTTTGCCATCTATTATGGTTTCATATATTGGCCGGCCAACGCCAGACCCCTGATAACCAACGATTTTATTATCAGTAACAGCTTTCATGACCACATCGGGGATACGTGCTTCTGACACACCGATTTGTGCAAACTGGCTACCATGTTCTTCTACTATATGTTGCAAACCTGCTTTTGAATTACCTTTCTCAAGGAAAATGATTTTTCCACTATTATCCTTTGCTGCACTGACAACATTCTCAGGTGTAAATTTAATACCCTGCGTTGCCATTTCATTAAATAATGACTTGGTTGTTAAGCTATTTTTTGCTATCGCAATTAGATCTTTACCCAACATTCCCAAAGACGCTAGTGCTGCCTGATTCTCTGGGTCCGATGCATATGATGCAAAACTCATCCAGGCAGCGCTGTTTACATCGATATTAACCAGATCCTGTCCATTCCATTGCTGAACGTAGGCTTTTGCCTCATCACTGGTCATTACGTCCACGCCGGGAATATTGCCCAGCCATCCCGGACGTTCTGTCATATCAATACCGCCCTGAGCACTTTCTTTATCAACAACGACAGCTTCCAGCGGATTATCTTTCAGCTTCTGATCAGTTTCCGCACTTTGCTTATCGTTGATTTGTTTCCACTTATCGATAACAGCCTGACAGTCACCACCCGATTTCCGGCAATCTGACAGCTCTTTATCAAAAGCCAGAGACTGCGTTGAACTCAGCGCATTATTCTCAACAGCGATTTTCCCGGCCTGCGCCCCGGCCACTGCATCTGCGGTACTGTCACCGGCAATGCCACCGACCAGCCCCGCCGCCAGCGTACCCAGCGCGCTGATGGTCTGCTTCTGCTCTTCCGTCAGCTTATCTTTCGGTACGCCCGGATACATCTGTTGGGCGATGTACTCACCCAACGCCGCACCACTGGCACCTGCCAGCGCGGAGTTACCCTGCGCCGCAGCCACCACCGCGCCCAGTACCGCGTGCGCCATCAGGTTGGCTTCGGTATTCACCACGTCTTTACCGTTCGCGTCCTTCGTGGTGGTCATATCGTGGATGACTTTCGCCAGATACGGCGCGGCTGCCCCACTGATGGCCTGGCCGATATTGCCGCCCGCCAGTCCCTGCACCGCGGCCGTCGCGGCCTGCACCGCCTGCTGCATTGTGCTACCGGTACCCCAGGGCTTCATCGCGTTGATGTAAGCCTGCGTTCTGACATCCTCTTCTGTGTACGGCTTGCCTGCGGCGTCAAGCTCTTTACGGGCAGCGGCCAGCGCAGCCGGGTCGGTCTTCGCCTTCTCACCCGCGATTTTCCCTTCAGTGCGCAGGATATCGCTCATCTGACTGCCGATTTCCCCGATAAGCTGCGCTTCCTTGATCCGCTGCTGCTCCTTCTCCTTATCAAATATCGCTGACAGGGTCTGATTGGCATGTTCGGCATCACGACTGAGCGTACTCACGTCCTGCTGCTGCTTGTCCTTGTCACGAATGGTAATGCTGCCGTCACTCACCGCCGCCTGGGTGGTGGAGCTGGCATCACCGCTGCCATTCATACCGACCAGCAGCGTACTTGCCAGATTGCTTTCAAGCGCACCCGCTATACTGCCACCAGTGCTGAAGCCACCGCCCTGGTGCTCCACGTCGTATTCCGCTTTGTTCTCAATATTACTCCAGCCCAGTGTGCCGGTGTCGAGACGGTTTTTGTCTGCGGTTGCCGTTGAGGCTATCACCGCGCCGTCCAGCTGGGTGTGTTCACCCACCGTCACGTCAAAACCGCCCTTGCCTGCAAACAGCCCGGTCTGCTCCTGCACCGAGTCGTAGTTGCTGTGCATCCTGTCGCGGGTGGCACTGATGCTCGCCGAGCCTGCCACACCACCACCAACCGGCACACTCACGCCTGCGCTGCTGCTGGTCTGCTTCATGTCGTAGCGGTCTGAGTCCTGCTCGCTCCTGAGCGTCAGGTTACGGCCCACGTCAGCTTTAATGAACTCACCGCTGACCTGTGCGCCCTGGAGCAGCGTGTCGCGACCGCTGGTCAGCGTGACGTTGTTACCCGCCGTGACCAGCGTTTCATTATGGGTAACGCCATTGCCGCTCTCTTTCCCTTTGCTGCTGTTGACGCTGCCTGACACGCTCAGCCCACCGCCCTTGCCCGCGGTCATGCTCATCCCCACGCTACCGCCGCTGCTGCTGCCGCTGGTCTGGCGGGTATCGGTGGACGACACCAGGTTAAGGTCACGGGCGGCATCAAGCCGCACATCCTTACCGGCCTGAAGCGCGCTGCCCTGTATACTGATATCCCCGTTGCCTTTCGCCCCGGTCGCCGTCACGCTGAGGTTATTCCCGGCGGTGAGCGTGCTGCCCTGATGGGTGTGCTCTTCCAGATTCGACTGCGAGCGGGATTTCTGGCTGCCGTAAGTCAGGCTCAGGCCAATCAGGTTGCCTTTCTCGTCCGGGACTTTTGTATCGTCCAGTCGTACAGCCTGGGAAGCCTGCACCCCACTGAGCACCGCCTTTGTACCCAGTAGCGCGCTTTCACGGTCGCTGCCCGCGTGCTTCACTTCCCGCGCCGTGGTGACCGCGCTGTTAAGCGCACTGCCCGCAGTGCCGGAGAGCGCCAGCGTGAAACCACTGCTCTTCTGCTCGGTCACTATCTGCGACGTGTGGACGTTTTCAGCGGCCGTCACGTTCACATCGCTGCCCGACAACGCCATATCCTGACCGGCTATCAGTTCACTGCCGTGCACGTTAAGCTGGTTGCCGGCTGTAAGCGTCAGGTTGCCCTGACTGCTGCCGACAAGGCTGCCTTTCTGCACATTGCTGTCGTCGTTCTGCGTGGTCTTCTGACTGGCCTTACCCACCGTGAAGCCCAGCCCGCCGCTACTCATCAGCCCGGACTTCTTCTTCGCGTACATGCTGTCTGTGTGCATGGCTTCCTCAGCGGTGGTGATGCTGAGGTCGTTACCTGCCGAGAGTGTGACGTCACCGGTCCCGGCTACAGTGGAGCCGCGTACCGTCAGGTCATTTCCGGCTGAAAGGGCCACGGTGTCGCCACTGAAACTGCTGCCCAGTGCCAGCCGCTCGTGGGTTTCATTATGGGTTTCGTGCGTGGTTTTCGACAGGAAGCCCTTTGTTTTCCATTTGTTGTGGCTCTCGCGGTCAAGCGTGCTTTCGCCGCTTTCGACAGTGAGGTCGTTCCCGGCGCTGGCCGTGAGCACACCACCGGCTGCCACATCTGCCGCACGGGCGCTCAGGTTGTTCCCGGCTGCAAGGGTCAGGTTGCCACCGCTGCTGACGGTGCTGCCCACTTCCTGCGTCTGTGATTTCAGGCTGTAGTGCAGCGCATCGACGTACTGATTTTCCTGCTGCGCGGTGGTCACGGTGTTCAGCGTCAGGTTGTTGCCTGCGATTATCGTGGTGCTGCTGTCTTTACCCGCACTGCCGGTCTGGCTGGCGGTGAGTGTCACGTCACGCACGCCTTCAAGGCGCAGGCTACCGCCTGGGTTTTGCACCCATATCGTGGCCGGAGCCGATATCCAGCTGTTGCTATCCTGACTGCGGGTCAGGCTTTCGCTCACAATATCACGTCCGGCACGCAGGCTGACGCTGTTATCACCCAGAATGGTACCGCCGCTGTTGCGGATGTCCATCCCGGCGGTGATGTCCACCGCCCCGCCCTGGATGAAGCCGGTGTTGCTCAGGTTAGCGGCGTCAATACGCGTCACTTCACGCCCGGCAATGGTGCCACTGTTGTTCACCTCGCCAGTGGTTTCAGACAGCACACGGTTGCCGGCAATCAGGGTACCGTTACCGCTCACCTGGCTCTGGTTCACCTTCAGGTACACCTGCGGCACCAGCACGTTTTCGGTGCTGCCGTCCGGCAGCGTCACGGTCTGTGTCACCAGCCAGACAATAGAGGTGGTGAGGTGTGACATCTGCTCGGCGGTGAGCGCCACGCCTGCCGTCAGGCCGTACTGCTGCGCAAAGGCCAGGCCGTTATCCATCAGCATACGGAACTGGTCTTCGTCGTTGCTCTGACCATCGAGGTAACGCTGGCCGGTGCCACGAATAATCTGCTCACGAATGAGTGTCTGCTCATAGTAGCCATCGCCCAGGCGTTTGAGCAGGTTGTCCGGGTTGTTGGCAAGCTGGCGCTGCATATAGTCCGTGCCCAGCCATTGTTTCTCCTGGGTGAAACGCGGATCGGTTTCCACCAGATAAGCTGCCGACGGCCCCGGGTGAGTGCGGTACAGGCTGTTGTCCGGCAATCGGGTTGAGGGCGGTGAAAGACGGATTTCCCAGGTAGTCTGCTGGCCGTTCACCTCTTCCGGGGCGAGCGGCAGTGCAATGCTCTGGCCCGGCGGTACAATGAGCGGCACGTCAGTAATGCCTTTTACCGGACCGCCGGTGAGCAGGTCCGGCATGGTGATGGCTTTATCCCAGGTAAGGCTACCGCCTGCGCCAAGCGCATCGCGACGAATAAGACTGTTGCCCGCACCATCAACGCTAACTGAATCGCGCCCGTTCACGCTGTAGCCGTCGCCACTTTCACCGGTATTGCCTTCAAAACGCAGTAGCCCCAGTGAGATATCGCGGCTGATGTTTTCACCCGTTTTGTATTCTTCTTCACCTACGTAGGTGCTCCAGTCGCCCTTCTTGAAGTACGAGCGGCGCACGCCTACGTCCACAATGGTTTCAGTGCCTTTGGTTTCCAGATTGTTGAGTACAGCGCCCCGGTTCACCAGGTCTCCACCGGCCACAATGCGGCTGTCCTGGTTGGTGAGCGTGCCGCCGTTAATCGTCATATCGCCGCCGCTGGTAATACTGGCCGCGTCCTGGCTTACTATCTGGGTCTGTGACGTGATTTTTTCGTAGTTAAATTCCTGGAAATGCTTGCTGTAGCTGAACCCCGGCACGGCAAAGCGCATACGGTATTTGCCGTTCTCATGCAGTTGCAAAATGACGTCGTAGTTGGTGCTGCCGTCTTCGTTCAGGCCGAAGCGCCAGCCGTTCTCGGTCACCGGTCCCAGCACATAGCGCTTCCCGTCACCGCCGGTGCAAAGATAGCCTTCCTCATCGTTTTCACACCACTGCCACTCTTCATACGCTTCGCGTGAGATCTCAACCAGATCTTCACTCAGTTGCAGGTGAATGTCGCGGTTATCAATGACATTCATGCTCAGACTAAGGTTACCTGCCGCTTCAATCTGCGCACTGTGGTTTTGCAGCGTGCCGCCCTGGCCGCTGGCGTTAAGGTTATTGTCCAGCACGCCGCCAATGCTTATGTCGCCAGCGCTGTAAATCAGCGCATGGTCGCGGTTGAGAATGCTGCCCGCAGCAATATCCAGCCGTTCGCGGGCGGCAATAACCGCCGCTTTACCACTGTTGGCATCTTTATCGTTAACGAGTTTGTTCACATCCAGCGCGATATGGTCGCCGTAAATGCGCCCGGTACCGATGTTTTCAAGCGTGGCGGCATCAATGTGCGTCAGTCCACCGTCGATAAGCCCGGTGTTGTGCACCACACCTGCAATACGCAACAGGGTTTCGGTGGCGCTGAGTTCACCGTTTTCACGGTTATCAAGTCCGTTTGCCGTAAGGGTAAGCATGTTACCTGCACCGATGATGCCCTCGTTCACCACCTGACCTGGAGTGGTGAGGTCTAGGTTGCCCCCTGCGGCAATCTCGCCGGTGTTATGCAAATCCTGTTGCAGCGCCAGCGACATATCGCCGCCGGATTTCACCTTGCCGTCACCGCCGAGTAGCAGCGCGGTGAGTTGAAGTCGTTCGTCGGCATACAGCGTGCCGCTGCGGTTTTCCACACTCAGCGCGTTGCCGGCAATATCAAGCGAACTGCCGCTCACCAGTAAACCGGCGTTGTTATTAAGTTCATCGGCAATACGAGCCGTCAGGGATTTGGCGCTCTGAATGCGCCCGCTGCTGTTATCCACGCGGCTGGTCGTCAGCACGATATCGTTCGCTTCCACGCCTTTTGCGCCGCTACCTGTGCCACTGTTATTCAGGCTGGCAGTGCTCAGGCTTAGCGTGTCGTTGGCTTTGATGAAGCCGTCGCGGTTGTCGGTTATGCCCTGCACGTTGAACGTGGCGTCACCTGCGGCAAACACCTCCCCGCCACGGTTGTCCAGTTGCGTGGTGCCAAGGGAGAGGTTGCCCCCGGAGAGTACGTTACCGCCCTGGTTATCAAGCTTACCTGTCTGTACCAGCGTGATGCCGCTACCGCCCTGCAATAGCCCCTGCTGGTTACTGATGTTGCGGGTAGCGATGCCAAGCGTGCCGTCAGCCAACACCCGGCCCTGGGTATTATCCAGCCCGTTGCTCGCCAGTGTAATATCGCCAGCACTTTGCAGTACGCCCAGGTGGTTATTCACTGAAGTGGCAGTAATCGCCAGCCTGTCATTGCCACTCAGCGTGCCTGACTGGTTGTTAAGTGAAGCCGTATTTAGCGTCGCGTCGCGAGCGGCGATAAAACCGCCAGCGTTGTTTAGCTCACCGGTGTTGAGTGTCAGTGCGCCCTGCGCACGGATGCCCGCACTGCCGGTCTCGCTGTTGTTAAGCTCTGCGCCCTGGGTATCAATAGCCATATCGCCGGAAGACAACAACAGGCCGTTGCGGTTGTCGAGCGTCTGGCTCAACAGGTTAAGTGAGGCACCAGATATCACGCCTGCGGCGTTATCCAGTGCGCCGGTTTGTAGCCGGAGTTCATCACCGCTGAATATACCGCCGCGCTCGCCGCTGTTGCGGTTGAGCAGTGCCTGACCGTGGGTGTTGATAGCCACGCGGTCAGCGGCCTGAATCAGCCCCGCGCTGTTGTCCACGCGCTGGCTTTCAAGTGACAGCGCCCCCTGCTGGCTGCCAATGCTGCCGCTGCGGTTGTCGAGGTTGCCGGTGTTTATGACAAGGTCGTTGTTCGCCACAATCAGCCCGCTCTGGTTATCAAGCTCTGCGGAACTGAGCGTCAGCGTGCTGGCACTGAGGATGCCCCCGGTTTCCAGGGTATTGCGGTTAATCAGCGCCGCTGTGTCCAGGCTCAGTGCAGCCGTTGACTGAATTAACCCCGTGCTGTTGTCGAGCGTGCCGCTGGCAAGTCTGAGTGTGCCACCCGACAGCAGGCTGCCCAGTGCATTGTTCAGGTTGCCGCCACGGGTGTCGATATCAAGCGCGCTGGCAGCGATAACCTCACCGCCGGCATTACTGAAAGCTCGCCCGTTGCTGGTAAGGCCGACGTTCTGGCCCTGGACGTAACCGTTGGTGTTGTTAAGCTCACCGCTGCTGACCTCAAGCGAGATGCTGGCAATCAGCCCACCTTCTGCACCGCTGTTGCTGTTATTGAGCAACTGACCGTTGGTGTTAAGCGTCAGGCTGTCGGCACGCACCCGGGCGCCGTTGCTGTTATTGAACGCCCCGGTGGTCAGCGAGGCTGCACCGACACTGGCAAGTGTCCCTCCGGTGTTATTCACCGCTGCGCTGTTGAGTGTCAGCGTACTGGCCGTGGTAATGCTGCCAGTGGTGTTCGTCAGCGCCCCGGTGCGTAGCACCATCGCCCCGCCGCTGTAAATCGTACTGGCGCTGTTATCAAGCTGCTGACCATGGGTGTCGAGAGTGAGCGCGCTGGCGGCCTGCACTACGCCACCCTTATTTTTCAGCTCACCGCTGTTGAGGGTCAGCGCGCCATTGCTCAGAAGCTGCCCGTTGCTGTTGTTGAAAGCACCCGTGCCGGTATCTACCGCTACCGCCTCACCCGCAATCTGCCCGTTACTGTTATCAACGCTCGCAGAGAGCAGTTTCAGCGTTTTGCCCGCACCCAGCAGTCCATTAATGTTACTGATGGCACCTGTGGTCTTAAGCGTCACATCGCTTGCGCCGCTCACGTTGCCGCGCAGGTTATCAAGCAGGCTTGCCGTCAGCGTGACCGGGCCGCCCGCCTGCAACGTGCCGTTGCGGTTAAGCAGTGCGCCCTGTGAGGTGATACTCAGCGGGCCTTCCACGGCGGTGATGTTACCAAGGGTGTTGTCCACGGAGCCTGCGCTTAGCGCCACGCCACCCTGACTTGCCATGTAGCCCTCGGTATTATCCAGCACCCCGCTGACGCTCACACTCAGCGCATCACGACCGGTTTGCACCAGT
Source organism: Enterobacteriaceae bacterium 4M9 (assembly GCA_010092695.1). Classification (GTDB taxonomy): domain Bacteria; phylum Pseudomonadota; class Gammaproteobacteria; order Enterobacterales; family Enterobacteriaceae; genus Tenebrionibacter. The sequence continues at coordinate 2,622,196 of JAADJJ010000001.1, forward strand.
TTACCACCGCGATTTGACAGCGACTCGCCTGCCAGCGTGATGTGACCGGCACTGATCCGGGCGTTATCAAGCCCCAGTTTACCGCCGCTCAGGCTAAACGTGCCGCTGCTGGTAAGCGTACCGTTGCTACCCAGCAGCATCCCGGTTTCTGTGCGGAATACACCGTTACCCAGGTGCTGTACGGCACCGTTTTCATTGTTGAGCCTCGGGGTTACAACGCTCAGGTTGTTGGCGTGGCTGGCAATCAGCCCGCCAGCGTTGTTAATGCCTTGCGCCATACTGAGCATTAAGTCATCGCTGCCGGTGTGGTACAGCGTACCCTGCTGGTTATCCAGCGATGTTGCGTTCAGGGTCAGTTTTTCTGCCTGAAGCGTACCCTGGCGGTTGCTGATGGCGCTGGAATTGACCGTCAGCGCCTGGGCCTGGAGTGAGGCGTTATCGTTATGGAGGCTGCCTGCGGCGTTGATTGTCACGCGGCCAGCCTGGGTTTTGCCCTGCGACAGGGTGACATCCCCGGAGGTGGCGCGCAGGTTGATAGCCTCTGTGGCATAGCTCTGTGCATGGCTGAGTTCAAGCACGCTTCCACTTATGGCCACCGACTCCGCCGCCAGTAGCTGGCCGTTTGCCTGCACGCCGCTTCGGGCATTGACGGTGAGATTGCCGCTGCCAGTGAGTTTCCCGTCGCTGCTGATGCCCGCAGCAAGCGCGCTGGCATCCGTGCTGCTGACCGAGGCCGCGTTCAGCACCGTGTTTTTCGCCGCCGCAATCACGCCGCGGTTGCTGAGTGCACCTGCGGCTGTTGCGGTTGTGTTGTGGGCATACAGCGTGCCGCTGTTACTGATGCTGCCCTGAGTGGCAAGCGTAAGGCTCTCACTGGCGGTGATGCTGCCGGTGTTACCAATGGTGCCGTCGGCGTTAATTGTGACGCTACCGGCGCTGGCACCGATTTGCCCGGCGTTGTGCACACCCACACCTTTTTCGGTACCGGTCAGGCGAATCTTTCCGGCATACATCCCGCCCACGGCCGCCACGTCCAGCGCAAAGGCCGGTTTTGCGTCAGCCGTATTTTTTGCCTGGACAGTGTTGTGGGCTGCATCCACCCGATTGGTCCCGGTGGTTACCGCCAGACTGTTGGCCCACACGCCAGCATTCACTTTGACCGAACGGGCGATAATATCGGTGTAGTCCTGGCGCGAGCTGTCCAGCCCGGCCCCCTGCACCACAATTTCGCCACGGCTGACGTCATAGCCGGTAATAACGCCATTGTTAAGCTGCGTCTGGCCGGTGGTGAGCGTGGCGCGGCTGGCGTTGATAAACCCACAACCTTCACAGGTAATCCCCGCCGGGTTAGCAATAACCACCTGCGCCTTTTGCCCCGCCACTTCGATATAGCCACCGAGTTTGCTGGGATCGCGGGCGTTGACTTCGTTAAGGATAACGCTGGCAGAGCCGCGTGCCAGCCACGGGTTGGCCGCCACCATACCGCCGGTTTCGGTCTGCACATTTTTGTGGGAGTTATTAAGGATGACGCCTTTTTTATCTACATCGAACTGGCTGTAGACGTTGCGCGAAACGCCCCCTGCGCTCGGCGTCTGGATATTGACCTGAGGCGTGCCGTTGGCGCTGCTGATAATGGTGGGCTGCTGGTTACCAGGGGCAGATTTATCGGCCTGGATAGCCGCCTGCACGGGCACAATCGCGCCAATGGAAAGCCACAGCGCAACGCTAAGCGGGCGCAGTTTGCCGGTGATACGCATCAGCGTGGCACCCAGGCCTGATGCCCCGCCGCCGCCCTGGCCGGAGCCAGCTATCTCAGCGACCACCATCAGCATGCCGCGTGAGCGGTTAAAAATAATACGCCACAGGTTCTTATTCATTTAGCTTCATCCCTGAATGTTTTTCTTATCTTTTTTTATCTGGCGCAAACGCGCCGCTGCGTGCTGTTTAATAATTCCAGTTTAGACTCATCCCCAGTGTGACCGGGCTGGTCTGGAACCCGTCAGGCCTGGAGAACGGCACGCCGGCAAAGAAATCATATCCCACGCCGAAAGCCCCGCCGCGCAGGCCCGCCACGCCGCCTGCCAGGTGATTGCCTATGCGCATTGTTGCACCGCTGCCACCTACTTCGCCGTAGTCCGCACCAAGATAAAATTCCATACCCGGTACGGGGGTGCTCCAGCCTAAATCGTTACGGACAAACCAGCCTCGGCCTGCGCTCAACGAGCGCTCGCCGTCAAAACCACGCACCGTCCAGCGGTTGCCAATGGAAAACTCTTCCTGCGGCGTCAGCGGCGTATTATTAAGCTGGCGGGCGTACTGCACGCTATAGCGAAAGTTCTGCCCAAAGAGCGTGAACGGCAGGTTCAGGTTGGCATCAACACGCAGAATTTTGCTCAGCGCTGTCGCCTCGCCGGTATATTCCTCCGGTGCTTTTTCCGCACCGAACCAGCGCGTACCGCGCTGCCAGCTAATGCCTGCATCCAGTGTCGCCTGGCCGATGTAATGGCGGTGCTGTAAACCGGCTTTCCAGGCTGCAGTGCGCCTACGCTGCACCTCTACTTCGGTATCGTTAATGTAGTTACGCGACTCACGCGCCATCACATCAAATGACAATGTGGTTTTCTGTGTACCGCTGCGGTGCAGTACACGGCTTAACTGGCCTGTCACGTTTTTACTTTTACCGCTATAGCGGTAGTCGCCGTCAAGCCCGGCAACCACCTGATGGTAGCCATAGTCGTTAGCGGTGACGCTGAATAACCAGTAGTCGAACGGCACCGAGTAATGCAGCGTCAGGTTCTTATTGCCCTTATCGCCGCTGCCGTTGAGATCGTGATTACCCGAGACGTAGAACATGTCGCTTAGCGCAAAGGGGTTATCGAGGTAAAACGTCAGTCCACCCTGCCAGCGCCCGGTACTGGCGGTGCCGGAGTCATCAAGGGATGCTCCCAAACGCCACATGCGCGCCTGCTGCCAGTTAAGCGCGATATCGCTTTCACCAGGCCGCTCCCCAGGTATGATTTCCATAGACGCCTGTACCGTAGGCAGGCGCTGCAAGTTTTCCAGCCCCTGTTCGATATCACGCAAGTCCAGAACATCACCTTCGTGTGCCGGAAACGCGCTGTAAAGCCACAGCCAGCGGCCGCTATCCGGTGTTAACGTAACGTTGCGGGTGGTGCCGGGTAATACGGTAAGTTGTAACGTGCCGCTCTTTAAATCCTGCGCAGGTGCCAGAACGCGCGTTGTCACGTAGCCGCTCGCCATCAGGCGGTTTTGTAACGCGCTCATTAGCATATTGATGCCCGTGGTGCCGAGGCATTTGCCTTCGCCCTGGCTTGCAATACGGTGCAGCGGCAGCCAGCCAGGCAGCATTTGCGTGCCGGTCAGCGCGACATGCGTAATAGGATAACAAGGGGATTCTTCAGGAAATTGCAGCCTGCCGCTGATTTCTTGCGGGCCAGACAGGCGGACATCCGGCGTTTCGGGGGCAAGGCGCTGCTCCAGCGCTTTTTGCTGTTCTTGCTGGTAATTAAACTGGTCGACACCGGGTGCAGCCAGAACGGGCAACGGTATTAACGTCACGACAAAGTACGCCTTTAGCAGACGTTTATTTTTATAGGTCATGTGATAAAGCTCATCCCTGTAGCGTATTGAAATATGGCTCTTTTCCTGAGCCAGTAAATTATGCCTGAGTGAAAATAAAAATAAATCACCCAATAATTATTCCACATAAAATGAATTAAAACGGCATAGCGAAAAGAAGAACTCTGGCATATCCGCTGGGCGTTAGTTTTTTACTCTGACCAATAGTGCCAGATTATGATTTAAAAGTTCCTGAACGGGCTTGAATATTCATAATATGAATATATTTGAAGGCAGGAGCGGCGGCGGTAGCCAGAAACAACAAGGCCCGCAGTTGGCGGGCCTTATGGAGTACAGCGAATATCAGGAAGTGGCTTTATCGGCGCTTTTTAATATTTCCCAAAGTGATTCTTTTAATTTGAGCTTCTCCTTTTTCATTGAGGCCACTTTCTCACAGTAACCGCTGCCGTCCGGGTGCTCCAGCTGTGCAATGTCGTGATCCAGCTGATTATGCTTCTCAAACAGCGAACGGAAACGGGGATTGCTCTCTTTCAGTTCAGTGATCAGTTGACGGTATTCCGGAAACATCATTTCGCTCCTTGTGCTTAAAAATCCTTGCTACCAACAGGGTTAACACTTCCGCAAAATCCTGTCATATACAAAAATGGCAAAATGTGCAGAGGATCATAGAGCGAAAATCTCAGGGTGACGCCCACGTCTGCGACGGCGTATGCTGTATTAGATAACGCCCCCTTCCTTATGTCAGAATGCGTGTCATACGTCTCGTTAAGAGGAATACACGATGTCGCGCTTTACACCTGTTGCCCTGGCGCACGCCAGCCGTCTGCTCAATCACGGCCCTACTATTCTGATTACCAGCCTTGACCCGCAAAGCGGGCGCGCTAACGTCATGGCGGCAGCCTGGTCCACGCCGGTAGAGTTTACCCCGCCGCGCATTGCCATTGTGGTAGATAAAAGCACCTGGAGCCGCGAGCTTATTGAACGCAGCGGCCAGTTTGGCATTGTGGTTCCGGGTGCTGTGTTTGCAGACCAGACCTGGGCGGTTGGCAGCCATTGCGGTCGCGATGGCGATAAGTTTTCCCGCTACGGTATTCGTACCATCACCGGTCCGGCGCTCGGCCTGCCGCTGATTGAAGATGGTTGCAGCGCATGGCTGGAGTGCCGTCTTCTCGATGAGCCTGGCGCACAGCAAAAATACGATACGTTGTTTGGCGAAGTTGTCAGTGCAGCAGCCGATGAACGCGCTTTTATTAATGGCCGTTGGCGCACGGACATCGCGCCTGAACTGCGCTCACTGCACCACCTCGGCGCTGGTACATTCCTTACTACCGGCGGCGAAATTACTGCCCGCCCTGTTGCGGAGTAACCATGAATCAACCCTTAGTTGGCGTGGGCGTTGTGGTCCATCGCCATGGAAAAATTCTGCTTGGTCGGCGTCGCGGTAGCCACGGTGCAGGCTGCTGGTCGCTCCCAGGCGGCCACCTGGAGTTTGGTGAAACACCACAGGCATGCGCATGCCGTGAAGTACTTGAAGAAACCGGACTTCATCTTTCGTTAGTCAACGACGGTCCGTGGGTCAATAGCGTTTTTGAGCAAGAGCGCAAGCACTACATTACGATTTTTATGCTGGCCGACGCGCCGCACGGCGAACCGCAGCGCATGGAGCCGCACAAATGCGATGGCTGGCAATGGTTCGACCCGCAGGCTCTGCCTGCCCCCTTGTTTTTACCACTGACGCAGCTGATTGAGCAGCGTGGTACAGACTGGCTACAACGGCACAGTCCGGGAAACGAGGCGTAATAAAATTTCTTAGTGTTTTACTGTTACCTAATCTACCGCCATGCAAGGATGTTTTAATGAATATCACCGACATTATTCGCACCCGCTATACCAGCAAGGCTTATGACGCGAGCCGCGGGCTGACCGATGAGCAGCGTGAACAGCTGTTGGAGCTGCTGCGCCTTAGCCCGTCTTCCGTTAACTCACAGCCGTGGCATTTCTTCGCCGTTGAGAGCGCAGAAGCCAAAGCTCGCATTTTGCCTGCGTTTGGAGAGGCTAACGCTGCAAAAGTACAGAATGCGGCTCTGGTAGTCGTCTTTACTACTCATACCGAAATGAGTGAAGAGCACCTGCACACGTTGCTCTCACAGGAACAACAGGACGGGCGTTTTAACAGTGACGATGCCAAAGCCGGCCAGGATGCAGGCCGCCGTTATTTTGTGAACCTCAACAGCCACTCGGTTGAACAACAGCGTAACTGGATGGCGCGCCAGGCCTATCTGTCGTTAGGCTTCCTGTTGTTTGGCGCTGCGGCGATGGGCCTTGACGCCACGCCGATTGAAGGCTTCACGCCACAGTCAATGGACGAGATTTTGAACCTACCGGCTCTGGGGCTGCAAAGCGTTGTGGTGGCCGCAATTGGTCATCGTAGTGAGGAGGATTTTAATGCGCGCTTGCCAAAATCGCGCCTTGAGCGCGGTAAAGTGATTACGCTGCTGTAATGTTGTCGCGGGGTGAGCCATTGCGGCGCCCCGCTCCCTTGGCTGTTGTTCTGATTATTTCCCATACCCCCACACCATTACCCTAACATCATCATTAAAAGCAGTGTTTTTAACCAATCAAGCGCACATTTCCCGAAAAAAGTCGAGCTTTATGCCAGGTTAGCCGCCGCAGGTTTTGCGTCAGTTGCGGTTTACGGGTAGGATTCAACGCCAGATTTTGCTTCATTCGCAAAGCATAATGTCTCAGGGGGCTTCCCCTGCGCTTACGGCTGCTACCATGGTGGGTGCGTGAATGCCAGGGATGTGCCAAAGCGCCACCGGTTCGGACAGGAACTCAAGGAAACTCAATGAAATCAAAACAAGAAAACACGGTCGATAGTCACGCCGCGAAACGGCGCTGGCTTAACGCCCAGGACTCCGGCTACAACCGAGCGATGGGCAACCGCCATGTGCAAATGATAGCCATCGGTGGTGCTATTGGTACAGGTCTGTTCCTGGGCGCTGGTGCCCGCCTGCAGGCAGCAGGACCGGCACTGGCGCTGATTTATCTGGTTTGCGGTATTTTTTCCTTCTTTATTCTACGTGCGCTCGGCGAGCTGGTTTTGCACCGCCCTTCCAGCGGCAGCTTCGTCTCTTACGCCCGTGAATTTCTCGGTGAAAAAGCCTCTTACGTGGCAGGCTGGATGTACTTCCTTAACTGGGCCATGACCGGCATTGTCGACATCACCGCGGTAGCTCTCTATATGCATTACTGGGGTACGTTTGGCGACGTTCCTCAGTGGGTCTTCGCTCTCGGTGCGCTGGTGATTGTGGGCGCCATGAACATGATTGGCGTGAAGTGGTTTGCTGAGATGGAGTTCTGGTTTGCGCTTATCAAAGTGCTGGCTATTGTTATCTTCCTGGTGGTGGGTACGGTGTACCTGGGGACAGGCAAGCCTATCGATGGCAACGCCACGGGTTTTCACCTGATAACCGATAACGGTGGCCTGTTCCCGCATGGTCTGCTGCCTGCGCTGGTGTTAATACAGGGCGTGGTCTTCGCCTTTGCTTCTATCGAACTGGTGGGAACGGCTGCGGGCGAATGTAAGGATCCAGAGAAGAACGTACCGAAGGCGATTAACAGCGTTATCTGGCGTATTGGCCTGTTCTACGTTGGCTCCGTGCTGCTGCTGGTTCTGCTGCTGCCGTGGAATGCCTATCAGCCGGGCCAAAGCCCGTTTGTAACCTTCTTCTCTAAGCTTGGTGTGCCTTACGTAGGCAGTATTATGAATATTGTGGTACTGACGGCGGCACTCTCAAGCCTGAACTCCGGGCTGTATTCCACCGGGCGTATCCTGCGTTCGATGTCGATGGGTGGCTCAGCGCCTAAGTTTATGTCGAAGATGAGCAGCAACCACGTGCCTTACGCCGGGATCCTCGCCACCATCGGCATCTACGTAGTGGGCGTGTTCCTGAACTATCTGGTACCGTCGCGCGTGTTCGAGATTGTGCTTAACCTTGCGGCACTGGGTATTATCTCGGCCTGGGCGTTTATTATGGTGTGCCAGCTGCGCCTGCGTCAGGAGATTAAAAAGGGCAACGCAGCAGACGTGCCTTTTAAACTGCCTGGTGCGCCTTTCACTTCCTGGTTGACGCTGCTGTTCCTGCTGTCGGTACTGGTGCTGATGGCGTTTGACTACCCTAACGGTACTTACACCATCGCGGCTATTCCGGTACTGGCGCTGCTGCTGTTCCTGGGTTGGTTTGGCGTGCGTAAGCGGGTACATGAAGTGGCGCAGACTGCACCACAGGATGGCGTGGTTCCTTCAACGAAGGAATGAATCTAATTCGTTATGCCGTAAAAGCGCCCCTGGGGGCGCTTTTTTATGCGTCAGAATGTCATTTACGTTAGCGCAGTATCGAACTGTCCACATCCTGCAAACGGGTGTGGCCGCAAAATGCCATCGTGACATCCAGTTCTTTATACAGAATCTCCAGCACTCTGGAGACACCCTGCTCACCGTAAGCGCCTAAGCCATAGATAAACGCACGGCCAATCAACGTCCCTTTTGCCCCCAGAGCAATAGCACGCAGCACATCCTGGCCGCTGCGAATACCGCTGTCGATGAACACCTCGGTTTTATCACCCACTGCCTGCACAATCTCTGCCAGCACGGAGATGGTCGATGGTGCGCCGTCAAGCTGGCGGCCACCGTGGTTGGATACCACAATAGCATCAGCCCCCGCTTCGACTGCCCGCAGCGCGTCTGCCACTTCCATAATACCTTTGATTATCAGTTTGCCGTCCCAGCGCTCTTTCACCCACGCCACATCCTGCCAGCTTAACTGCGGGTCAAACTGTTCCGTAGTCCAGGCGGCAAGTGATGAGGTATCGCTGATGTTCTTCACATGTCCGACGATGTTGCCAAAGCTGCGGCGTTGGGTTTTCAGCATGTTCAGCCCCCAGGTCGGCTTGGTCATCATGTTAAGCATATTGGGGATGGTCAGGCGCGGCGGTGCCGACAGACCGTTCTTAATGTCTTTATTGCGCTGGCCCATAACCTGTAAATCTGCTGTCAGCACCAGCGCGCTAATGCGTGCGGCTTTGGCCCGCTCAATGAGGCGCGCCATAAAATCACGGTCCCTCATCATATATAGCTGGAACCAGAACGGCCGCGAGGTTACCGCTGCCACGTCTTCAATGGAGCAGATGCTCATGGTGGACATGATGTACGGTATGCCGAACTTCTCCGCGGCTCTGGCGGCAAGAATTTCCCCGTCGGCATGTTGCATGCCAATTAGCCCGGTGGGTGCAAGTGCCACGGGCATCGTCACCTGCTCACCCACCATTTGTGTTGTCAGCGAGCGCCCGGCTATATCAACCAGTACCTTCTGGCGAAACTTTATCTTAGCAAAATCATCACAATTGCTGCGGTAAGTGGATTCGGTCCAGGCACCGGAGTCGCAGTAATCCACAAACATACGCGGTACGCGGCGGCGATAGACCTCACGCATGTCCTCGATACAGGTAATGTTGGCAAGTGAGTTCACAGGCTGTCCTTACGCTATTTGTATGACAATAACAACAATAGCATTACACTCCGTTAACGTTGTGCGGTCAATAAAAACACACCGGCATTTTGTAAGAATTGTGGGCGCTGAAGCGTTTTGTCAGGACGCTGAATCATAAACAGGTGGGCAAACTCAGGAGATGGCCTGCGTGTAACGCTGCGCTACGGGGGATGTCACACTCCCCCGGCTTTATCGCCGGGGGGTTAACCAATAATAGCCAGAGACAGCTAATCGGTTATTTTTTTGCGTAATACGTTTTAAGCACGTCAATAGTTTGTGCTACCGCAGCGCGTGTTGGTGCAGTATCTGTCAAACCATTTAGCATCATAAAATCATGCGTTGTGCCGTTATAGCGAACTGCCGTGACTTTCACGCCCGCATCAATAAGTTTTTGAGCGTAGGCTTCACCTTCATCACGCAACACATCGTTCTGGTCGGTAATAATGAAGGCTTCAGGAAGACCTGAAAGTTCTTCCAGACTTGCCTGCAGCGGTGAGGCCAATTTCTCACTACGTTTACTTTTATCTGGCGCATAGGCATCCCAGAACCATTCCATTGCTTTCTTCGTCAACCAGGGGCCATCGGCAAAGCTCTTGTAAGAACCATCATCAAAGTTAGCATTCGTCACTGGATACAATAAAACCTGCAAACCAATCTTAGGCTCTTTCTTATCCTTACTCATTATGGCAACAGCGGTGGCCATATTCCCCCCAACGCTATCACCGGCAATAGCATATTTATCCGTGGAGAACTTGTATTTATCGGCATCTTTTATAAGTGATTGAATAGAAGCATAAATTTGGTTGAGTGGCTTAGGGTATTTTGCCTCAGGAGAAGGCGTGTAAATGATACTGGCAACCGCAATGTGTGCGCCTGCAGTAAATTCCCTCAGCAGTCTGTCGTGGGTATTTTCATCCCCCAGCACCCATCCTCCTCCGTGAACATAAAAAAGAACCGGGAGCTCGCCTTCTGCGCCTTTAGGGCGCGTAATACGCACTTTCACATCGCCAAGGTCATTACCAAGCGCCAGACTAATATCCTGGGTGTCAACATCAGGCTTATTTACCGGCTTCGCCTGAGCATCTGCCAGTACTTTTCTTGCATCGCTGTAACTCAGTTCATATAAAGGCTTTTTCGTGGATGCCGCCACTTCATCCATGAATTTCTTTACATCTTTGTCGAGAAATGGATTTTGAGACGTTGGGGAGTCATTAGCAGGTGACACGGCAAATACATTCGCAGAGGCAGCCATTAAACCAGCGGTAATCAGTAATAGCTTAGCTTTATTCATAAAAAAACCTCAGTCAGGAAGATAATGAATAATAATGCGTTCGTCTTGCGGAAATGGCTGCCCGTAAAAACAACCACCTTTGGATTTTAGTGGGCCATGACACTCACTGCTGATTATTTCTTAAGGTAGATAATTAAATACCAGGAAAGCGGACGCCCTGCTTTGCTATTGGGGAAAATCGTCGGATAAGCGTGTCCAGTCTCTGACAGGCTTGCCGGGTTTGCTCGCCCTCAGCGGTCGCCAACCCCAGCAACAGTCCAGCCTGTACCGGCACACCTGGACTGTACCAGGCCGAAAGCGGCGACGGCGCCAGTCCGCAATGGCAGGCGTTGTGGGCAATTGCGCAGTCCGGCGTACCGTCTTTAAGACGCAGGAGCACAGAAAGTCCATTAACACTGGCCTCATAACCCAACGCACTTAGCTGCTCTACCAACCCAGCGCTTCGAGCGCTGTAGGTACGTTTCATTCTCCGCAAGTGGCGCAGGAAATGGCCTTCATGCAGAAATGCCTGTACCGCCATTTGCAGCGCCGGGTCCGGAGCAGGTGAAAGGCTGGCGACCACATCGGCTACGGTATCCACCAGTGCCATGGGAACCACCATAAAACCAAGGCGCAAAACGGGGCTTATTGTCTTGCTAAATGTTCCCACATAAATGACCCGCCCGGCATCATCCATCGAAAACAACGCCGGTGCAGCGCGGCGGTTGAGCTGCAACTCGCCAAGATAATCATCTTCAATTATCCAGCTTTGGTTTTTTGCCGCCCAGGCCAGAAGCTGCCCACGGCGCTCCAGAGACAAAGTCATACCCAGCGGAGCCTGCTGGCCGGGAGTCACCAGAGCCAGCGCAGCCTTTTCCGCATGCTGTACTGCGTAACTAACATTAATACCTTCTTCGTCCACCGGCACAGAAACAAGCGAGAGCTGCGCAATCTCCAGCGCTTTGCGTGCCGGAGGAAAACCGGGATTTTCCACCCAAGCCTTTCGCCCTTGTAAATTGAGCGCATGTAGCATGGTACCCAGTGCCCCGGTGAAGCCGGTGGTAATAAATAGCTGTGACGGATGGCATTTAATCCCCCTGGCGAGTACCAGCTGGGCGGCTATCTCGCGCTTAAGCTCCGCTTCGCCTCTGGGGTCGGTGTAATGTTGTCGTGCAGACATCCGTTTACGGACAGCGGCGGAAAACAAACGGGAAAAAATAGTCGCCGGAAAGGCATCGCTGGCCGGGATCCCCATCTGAAAGTCACCGGTAGGCAGGAAGAAGTTCTGATACAAGGAAGAGTCAGGAACAGGCTCTGGTTGCTTTGAAACGTTATGACGCGCAGGCAAAAACTGCGCCACGCAGGTGCCTTTAGCGCGCGATGAGGTGACCAGTTGTGCATCAGCAAGACGTTCATACGCCGTTTTCACCGTACCACGTGATACCCCCAACTGAACCGCAAGATCTATCCACGAAGGAAGCCGCGCGCCAGGTGCAAGCACGCCGCTGGTGATAGCCTGAGCTATCGTGGTGCGTATCTGTTCTGATAACGACATGCGCGCAGAACGATTGAGATTAATCTTCAGAGAGTTTAAGGACATGTAGGAGGAGCCTTTTGGTCAGCCGGGATGAGAGTGTCCTGGTACAGGTTAATTCGTCATTTTTGGTTCTTTTTTTTGAACATGCAACTGCTACCCTTGACTCTGACTTCAGCAAACAGGAAAGCAATAAATGACTCAGCGTATTGATTACACTAAAACCTCGCCAGCGGGCGTGAAAGCGTATGGTGGCGTTTATGCCTATATTGGTCAGTGCGGTCTGGAACACGCTCTGGTTGAGCTTGTCAATTTGCGGGTCAGTCAGATTAATGGCTGCGCCTTCTGCCTTGATATGCACACCCGCGATTTAATCAAGCAGGGATTCAGCCCGGTAAAACTGGCGTTGGTTCAGGTGTGGGAAGAAGCGTCGGATGTGTTCAGCCCGCGCGAAAAAGCGGCGCTGGCCTGGGCTGAAGTAGTGACCCGGGTTGCGGACACGCATGTGCCTGATGAGGCTTTTGAAGCGGCCTCTTGCGTGTTCACGCAAAAAGAGCTTGCCGACCTGACGATGGCCATTGGCCTGATTAATGCCTATAACCGCCTGGCTATCAGTTTCCGTAATGTTCCCCAGGAAGCCCTCAAAAGCTGATGGTGCGGTGCCAGAGTATATGTCTGTTCAGGCGGTGAAAGTCTGGCGCAACTCAACCTCGGGTTACACGAGGTTGACTGTTGCGGGTGAGACTGGCCGGATAAATCCAGAAAGATAAGCAGGAAGGGTGTCAGTTCACATCAGAACAACATGCATTCAGGTAAGGCGCGGCATTAACCGCGCCTTTCGGGATTATACGCTCTCACTGGTGGCTTCATCGTTTTCGCGCGGCGCGCAAATCACCCGGTTCTTACCCTGATGTTTTGCTTCATATAACAGGCCATCGATACGGGCGATAAAGGCTTCCGGATCCTCACGTTCCCAGCTGCCCATACCGGCACTGAACGTGACCTGTAGGCCCTTCTCGCGCCAGGTATGTTCTTCAACCGCAACGCGCCACTCGTTAAGCTGTTCTTCAGCCCACTCAGGATCGTCACTTTCAAAAATAATGGCCATTTCTTCGCCGCCATAGCGGAACAGAAGCGCACCGCTAAACTCAACAACCTTCATCCCTTCTTCTGCCACTTTGCGCAGTACAATATCGCCAAAAATATGACCGTAGGTATCGTTGAGAGATTTGAAGTTATCAATATCAATCATTGCGAGGCAGAAAGGTTTTTTCGATATGACGTTCTGCGCCAGCTTTTCATCAAATGCGCGGCGGTTAAGTAAGCCCGTGAGTTCATCCGTGGTTGATTGTTTACGGAAAGTCTCTACTTTTTGGCTATTGTTGATAAGTTCCTGCGCCATGACCTCTTCAGTTGCGTTAAATGGCATGCCGGAGTTGATGCTGGAGATAACGCGCATAAACATGTTTTTCATGACCGAGTGCACCAGGAACCAGCAAATAATGATCATGCCAACAGAAATAGCCAGGGCGTAAATAACTTTCGCGCTTTCTTCCCATACAATAGCGTCGAGGGTGGCTTCCTCTACTTTATATATAAATAGCCAGTCCGGATTGGTGTAGGAATAGTAGTAGTAATAATTGTTCTGCTCCTCGTCATAAATCATGCCAGCAGCATTGCGCATTTTCGAGACAACATCTTCAGGGAGTAGAATCTCATTTTTCAGCGACGGATCGGGATGAATCACAACATGACCTTTGCGAGTGACCACAAAAGACTCACCTTCCAGAGGCGTGACTTTCTGGCGCAAAGCGTGCCCTAATTGCTTGATGTCAATTTCGAACGACAAAATCGCGGACATCGTGGCTTTCTTGTCGTAAATCGGGCTTGAGATATTGACTTTACGGTAACCAGCATACTCATCGAGATAAGGTTCGCTGTAGGTAACCGATGAAAACGAGGAGGCATCTTTTAAGTACCAGGGAAGCTCGCGCAGCGCCACGCCCTGCCCCTCATGGCTGGAGAAGTGAGACGGTATCGTCAGAATTTCATCGTTTCTATCGATAATCGAAATATTGGCAATACCGGACAGCAGCGACAATGCGCGCAGCATATAATCCTTAAACATTTCATCGTTAACGCTCTGAAGAGATTCAAGGCTGCCATCTTTTGTGAGTACCTTTGAGAGCGACGTGAGTGAGTGTTCCATCATTCTCAGCGATTTTTCAGTCTGACCACGTGCAACGTTATAGACAGAGGCATTGTTAACTTTGTGATAAGATTTTCGGATGTCATCCATTTGTTTCTGAGCGATAAAAAAACAGAAAACAATAAACATCAAAAATATTAACAAAAAGCTTAAATTCAACGTTCGGCTAAAACTGATCTGTCGCTTTCTCGAATTACTCACTACTCATCTCCGGCGCCCCTGGGCTTAAAAAAAGAGGCGATTATAAATGCGTGCCACATAATTTATCAACTTTATGCCTGGCTGTTTACCGTTAATGTAATTATGGCGTAAAATTATGAAAAACAGGCAATTAGCCGCAACTCAAAATAATGCCAGCCTGGCAAAGTGAAGTGCCATTAATCGGACTCAAGCGTGCATCGTTTAAAATCCAGGCATTACTATTACTATAGGCAGAAGTAAAAAAAACTTAAATGCATTCTTCTAAACAATCCTCTTCTGCGACTAAAGTCACGATGTTTTGGTAAAACGCACTTTTTGGCAGAGGAACACGTTAATTTTGACTGGTGGGCCCCGTACGCGCTTATGTAATGAGCAATCTGTTCACCAGAATGTTCACTCCTCTCTTAGGCTAATGCTCATCCATCTATAAAAATATGTTGCATACTACTGAGATAACACAACACATTGAGTTTAAATTTCGTTATTTTTTTACATTATGCATACATAGATTGCGATTTTCACAATATAAAAATTAACGTGACAATGCTTCTCATAGCCCCAGACAATACAGTAGCGCAGAAATAATTGCCTCTGTGGCTCACACTCAGAATCATAAGGGGCTGTAGACTGCACGACATACAGATTGCCTGCAAGTTTAGCTACACTGCGGATGATGGATGTCGCGGTAATGTAAGATGGGGCTTTTACTTTGAGGAATATTTCACCGATGCCTACAGCGACGCTGAGGCACAACAACAAACCGCTTTATTCTCGCATTCAGCCAGAACCGAGCCAGAGATATGTCTATCGAGAGTTATTGCCAGGGGCCTTTATAGCGTTGACTATGTCATAGTAATACACATTAAAACATGAAAGTATATATTCAAGAGCTTTATCTTTGAATGCAATCTCGTAATTTTCACCGGATTCTATCAAATCGAAACACTCGTCCCCACCGAGAGCTTTAAGAAAGTGTTCGTCTTTATTTTCAACACACCTGTTGCTGTGCGTGCATATATTCCTTAATTTACTAATTTGCATCACCTTGTCTCTTGTTGCCGAATGTTTTATAGACAGCAATTTTTTGAGGATGTGATTGCATCGCTCCAGGCCTTGTTGTTTAAAGTCTTTAAGCCCCCAGATTTGATCTTTAAACTTTAAAACAGCCACGGTGAGCGCATCCATTTCACATTCAAACATGCCAAATATTGTCAGAAAAGTGGATGCTCTCATCCTGCCTGGCATCAGTGTCTTATAACTTATCATCACTTCCTCAAAATCATAGCTCGTATGTCCCCTGAAGCTGTAATATTCATCGCTGCCAAAATCATGGTCAAACGAACATATTCTGGGGCCCTTCCTGTCAAAATCATGAAGTGATTTAAGAATCACTGACTCAGTTTCTTCTATTAATCCTTCCATGATACAAAGATGATGAAAAAATCGGTTCAAAGAGGCTTCCAGCTCTTTCATTATCTATTCGCCTGTGCAGTACAACGTTGAGTCTTAATGTCGTGCAGAGTCTGATATTTGCATCAGGTACCCGAACCAGCCAGTTAGCTTTTACACCAACTGGCCGTTTCTTCATACGTAGCGCTTTTCTTATTCAATGCGCGCCAGCGGCATTTGTGCCTCCAGCACGTCGCGTACTCCCGCAAGACGTGTCAGGGTGCCGCTGCGCGTAGCCACGACCTGTACCTCCATCTTCATCGCCTCCATGACAGCAATCAGTTCGCCCTCTTCAACCGCCTGGCCATCGGCCGCAATCCACTGGTGCAACGTACCGGAAATAGGTGATGTCACGTTACCTTCATCAGCCTGCGGTTGAGCACTGGCTGTCGCCCCCACTGGCGACGGTGTGGCGGTACTGAAAAGCTGAGCGGGCAAGCCGAGACGGTGACGTTTACCGTCAATTTCTATCCAGGTCTGCGTGACGGTCTGTTCCGGTGCCAACGTGCGCACCGCTGGTGCTAGCTGCACGCTAAAGTCGGTTTCAATCCAGCGAGTGTGTACCGCAAAACGCTCCACAAAATCCGCTTCGCAAAGCACTGCGCGGTGAAACGGCAGTACGGATGCGACGCCATCAATCTCAAACTCCGCCAGCGCCCGGCGCGCGCGGGCAATAGCCTGCTCACGGGTTGCCCCCGTAACGATGAGTTTTGCCATTAATGAGTCGTAATGGCCCGGAATGGTTGAGCCGCTTTCAACACCACTGTCCAGGCGCACGCCCGGGCCGGACGGCGGCGCAAAGCGAGTAATGGTACCCGGTACGGGCAGAAAGCCTTTACCCGGATCTTCTGCGTTAATACGAAATTCGAGGGCATGGCCACGCGCGGGCGGCGTTTCGCGAACACTGAGCGGCAGCCCCTGCGCCACGCGTAGCTGCTCAATCACAATATCAACGCCGGTGGTTTCTTCGGTAACCGGGTGTTCGACCTGTAAGCGCGTGTTGACCTCAAGAAACGACAGTCGACCATCGGCACTGAGCAGAAACTCCACCGTTCCCGCACTGGTATAGCCCGCCCGCAGGCAAATATCGCGCGCGGCCTGGTGAAAACGCTCACGCTGTGCCTCGCTAATAAACGGTGCAGGCGCTTCTTCTACCAGTTTCTGGTTGCGTCGCTGTAACGAGCAGTCGCGGGTGCCAAGTACGACTACATTGCCGTGGTTATCGGCAATCACCTGCGCCTCAATATGGCGCGGGCGGTCAAGGTACTGTTCAAGAAAACATTCGCCACGACCAAACGCCGCTTGCGCTTCTCGTACCGCCGAGTGCCAGAGTTCTTCTACCTCATCAAGTTTCCAGGCCACCTTCAACCCGCGTCCGCCGCCGCCAAACGCCGCTTTAATGGCAACCGGCAGGCCGTGCTCACGGGCAAAGGCCACCACTTCAGCGGCGTTCGTGACTGGCTCGGCGGTGCCTTTTACCAGTGGCGCCCCCGCTTCCAGCGCGATTTTGCGGGCCTGCACTTTGTCACCAAGCTGGTCGATGGTGTCCGCACTCGGCCCAATCCAGATAAGCCCAGCCGCGGTAACCGCACGGGCAAATTCGGCGCGCTCAGACAAAAAGCCATAGCCTGGATGCACCATTGTTGCGCCACTGCGTTTTGCGACATCGAGCAGCGTTTCAATATTCAGGTAGGTATCGGACGGTGCGCTGCCTGGGAGCGCCCAGGCTTCGTCGGCCATACGCACATGCAGACTGTCAACATCCGGGTCGGCATAGACCGCTACGCTTGAGAAGCCGTAATCGCGACAGGCGCGGATAATACGCACGGCAATTTCGCCACGGTTGGCAATCAGCACCTTGTGCTGCTGTGAGCTTGAATGGTTCATATTTCCCTCAATATCAGCACGTAATCTCGCCAAACGGCGCCAGAATACGAAAACGAATCACGGCACCGGGCGGGATTTGCCCGGCAAGATCAAGATGGTAATCGGCGACCGCGCCAATCACCGGGTAGCCGCCGGTGAGCGGCCGGTCTTTGAGAAAAAGCACCGGCTGGCCGCTTGCGGGCACCTGAATGGCACCGGTGCAGGTGCCTTCGCTGGGCAACTCTGCGCTTAGGCTGCGCACCAGAGGTTGTTCCCCTGAAAGCCGCAGCCCAATGCGGTTTGACTGTGGTGTAACGCGCCACGGCTGCGAGGCCAGAAGTGTCAGCGCCTGTGCATCAAACCAGTCAGTACGAGGCCCTGGCACCACGTCAAGCGTGACAACGTCACCTTCTCCCGGTAGCCACGGCGCGCTTTTTTCTCCCGGTTGAACCGCCTGCGCAGGGTTTGCGGCGGCGTAAAGCTTATCTCCGGCCTTAAGGGGCGCGGGGCCGAGTTGTGCCAGCGTATCGAAGGCGCTGCTGCCCAGAACCGGTTTGGTGACAAAGCCACCGCGCAGTGCCAGATAGCTGCGAACGCCGTGTTGACCTGCGCGCAGGCTTATTTCATCGCCAGGCTCCAGCGCAACCGGCTGCTCACTTTCAGCACTTATGCGCTGACCGTTGGCGTTGCATATCTCCAGCAAGCATGGCGCGCCGGTAACGGCAACAACAAGCTGCTGATGCACGCGGGCGCGCAGGCCACCGCAGGTGATTTCCAGACACGCACTGGCGGGCGCGTTGCCAACGATGCGATTAGCACGGTGTAGTGCAGCACTGTCCATTGCACCTGAGGGCGACACCCCGAGCGCTGCCTGGCCTGCGCGACCATCGTCCTGAAACAGCGTCAGTAAACCCGGTGCAATAACGGTCATTGCGGGAGCCTGTACAGGCTCCTCCTCACACAGCGCGTCAGGTTTGAGTGCCACACTGACGCAGGTGCTTTGCCTGGCCTCATCCACAAAACGCACCCGCGCGCCAGGCGTCAGCAAGGCAGGGGTTTCGCGCTGTAAATCCCACATTTTGAGCGGTGTTTCGCCAATCAACTGCCAGCCGCCGGGGCTTTCTCGCGGGTAAATCCCGCTGAACTCCCCCGCCAGCGCCACCGCACCGGGCGGAATGCGTGTACGCGGCGTACTGCGTCGCGGTACGTGGATTCCCGCTTGCGACACCATGTAGGCAAAACCTGGCGCAAAACCGGTAAAGGCCACCTGCCAGACATGTTCTGTGTGGCGGCGTATGGTTTCAGCCACGCTGAGGCCCAGATGCTCCGCGACCTCCGGCAGATCCTCGCCGCAATAGCGTACCGGCACGATAATCTCCGGGCCGGACTGCAAGGCCGCTGCCGTTAACTCACGGTGCGCAATAGCGAGTGCAAGCTCCGGGGCACTGGTGGTATACGGGCAAAAGTGCACCAGTAACGTGCGGGCCGCCGGAATAAGTTCTTCGATGCCCGCCAGCGGCTCGGCCTGCAGTGCCGCCAGCAGCGCCAGCGTCTGTTCAAGGTCGGGCAGTTCCACCATAACGCTGCGGGTATTGACCGGTAGAAAACGCACTCAACCTCCCTGCCAGGCGCTGTCGGGTACGTCGGTGATAAACATGTGACCTGGTGCGTGGCTGATGGCAAACGGCACACCGGAGCGCATTACCGCCGCCTGTGGTGTGACGCCGCAGGCCCAGAACACCGGAATTTCGCCAGGTTCGATGCGCACCGCATCGCCAAAGTCCGGGCGCATGATGTCGGCAATGCCAAGGCGTGCCGGGTCGCCCACATGCACCGGCGCACCGTGCACCGCCGGGAAGCGCCCGGTGATGGTGACGGCATCCGCCACGCGTTCTGCGGCAATTGGGCGCATGGAAACCACCAGTTCGCCCTGCAAGCGCCCGGCCGGGCGGCACAGGCGGTTCGTTTTGTACATGGGTACGTTGCAGTTATCAGTAATGTGGCGGATATCAATGCCCGCCTCACGCATTGGCGTTTCAAAGGTAAAGCTACAGCCGATAAGGAATGTCACCAGGTCCGTGTGTTTCGCCCACAGCGCCGTGGCATCGGTAATTTCATCGGCCAGCTCTCCGTGCTCCCACACCCGGTAGCGCGGGATGTCGGTGCGCAGGTCCGCACCTTCGGCCAGCACGGTGGTAAAACTCCCCGCGTCACTGACATCCAGCACCGGGCAGCTTTGCGGGTTGCGCTGCGCGTAAAGCAGGAAATCAAATGCCCAGTCGCGGGGAAGCGAAATCATATTGCACTGGGTCATGCCGGGTGCCATCCCGGCGGTAGGTTTGTCAAAACCACGGCGAATCAGGTCGCGGGCCTCACGTGCACCAGCAATGGCCTGTGAACTTGCTTTGATATACGGATTCATGGCTGCTCCCTGTCGGTAAAAGAACGAATCGCAATACCGTTTTGTTCCAGCAGTGCGCGCAGCTGGCGCGCCATCTCAATAGCACCGGGACTGTCGCCGTGCACGCAGATGGAATCGGCATTGATGCGGGTAAACGTGCCTTCTATGGACGCAAGCCCGCCTTCGGTAATGAGTTGCAGCATGCGCTCTGCCACCTGCTGTGGGTCATGCAGTACGGCGCCCGCTTCACGGCGTGACACCAGCGTGCCGTCGGCGTGATAGGCACGGTCGGCAAAGGCTTCGGCAATCACCGTTAGCCCTTCCTCTTGTGCCAGTTGCACCAGCGGCGAGCCGGCCAGCACCACCAGCGGCAGCGCAGGGTCAACGGCTTTGATGGCCGCAATGACGGCCAGCGCCTGGCGTTTATCATGCGCAATGGTGTTATAAAGCGCGCCATGCGGTTTGACGTAGCGCACGGCGCTACCTGCCGCCCGCGCCAGTGCCTGCAAGGCACCTATCTGGTAGATGACGTCTGCCGTGAGTTCATCACTAGCGATATCCATATTGCGACGGCCAAACCCAACCAGGTCGGGATACGCCACGTGCGCACCGACCGCCACGCCGTTGGCCTGTGCGGATTTGAGGGTGCTAAAAATACCGGCCGGATCGCCTGCGTGAAAGCCGCAGGCCACGTTGGCACTGCTGACCACCGGCAAAATGGCGGCGTCATCGCCCATGCGCCACTGACCGTAGCTTTCCCCTAAATCGCTGTTTAAATCGATATGTTTCATTGGCATTACACCACTTTCAGGAAGTTAAAAATCGCGCCCACTGACATCGCACCCATGTACCAGGTCAGCAGACAAATCACCAGACCAGACCACAGCAGCCAGCGTGGATAATGATATCCGGCCATCAGGTCTGCGCGCCGCCAGCCCACATACAGGAACAGGCTCATGCCCACCGGCAACACCAGGCCGTTAAAACCACCGGCAAACACCAGCAACGCCGCAGGCGCCGTACCCATCAGCAGGTAAACCACCAGTGACACCGCGATAAACACAATGGTGGCAATGCTGCGCTGGCGCTCAGTAAAGGATTTGCGAAACACGGTCATAAAGGAGACGGAGGTATACGCCGCACCGATAACGCTGGTGATGGCCGCAGCCCAGAGAATAAAGCCGAAGATACGCAGACCAAACTCACCTGCGGCGTACTGGAAGGCCTGCGAAGCCGGGTTGGCGTTGTACCCGGATAAATCAATGGTCGCGCCGCTTGCCACCACACCGAGAATGGCAAGAAACAGGATATAGCGCATGACACCGACAACAATAATCCCTTTGGTCGCCGCAGATGACACTTCATGAATATGATCCGGCCCAACAGTTCCTTTATCAAGCAAGCGGTGCGCCCCGGCGTAACTGATGTAGCCCCCTACGGTGCCGCCGACAATCGTTGTGATCGTGGCAAAATTAATATGATCGGGCAGTACGCTTTGGCGCAGCGCTTCGCCCAGCGGCGGCTGCGAGACAATGGCGACATACAACGTAAGCGCGATCATCACCAGACCCAGCACGATCATCATTCTGTCGATAGCCACACCAGCGCGGCGCGAGGAGAAAATATAGATAGCCAGCATGGCACTCAACAGGCCGCCCCATTTAGGATCAAGACCAAACAAGGCGTTAAGACCCAGTCCAGCCCCGGCGATATTACCGATGTTAAACACCAGCCCACCGAAGATAACCAGCACAGAAAGCAGATAACCGCTGCCCGGTAGCGCCGTATTAGCAAGCTCCGCAGCGCGCATGCGGGTGAGTGTCACCACGCGCCAGATGTTTTGCTGCACAAAGTAGTCAATCACGATAGATGCCAGAATGCCGAAGGCAAACGCTGCCCCCATTGTGGCCGTGAAGGTTGCTGTCTGAGTGATAAATCCTGGACCAATGGCCGAGGTGGCCATTAAAAAGATTGCCGCAATCAGCGACGACTGGCGATTGCGTACAAACGCCTTTTTGCTGTTAGCTTCCTGAGCGGACATAGCTGTCACTCCTGTTGTTGTTTTAGCCCCGTAACATTTTGCCCTTTATCTTTAGCGACATAAGCATTAGCAATATTCAGGCCATTGTTGTGTCATGCGTCGTTGTTGTTAAACTAATGTATTTTTATTGTTGAACAATAAGCTATGCCAGGCGTAAGCACAGTGGCAACAGGAACCCGGCAGCAGGATACGAAACCGCGAGGTTGATCGCATTTTCACCAACTCACGTGCGTAAACGCACTAATATGGTGCATAACAATGCGCGCGCTGACCATAATGGTGCATAGCGCGACGGTTGCTGCATGTAAAAGAAGTGTGTAACTATTGCCGCTTCGTCAATTCTGGAGTTGTTTGCCATGAAAAAAGCCGAGCCAGCCCTGCTCACCGAGAAAACCACCGACACAATCCGTCATAAGATTGTCAGCGGTGAACTGGCCCCAGGCTCCCGGTTATCCGAAGCGGCATTGAGTGAACAACTGGCTATCTCACGCAATACGCTGCGCGAAGTGTTTCGTCTGCTGACCCAGGAGGGATTGCTGCGCTATGAACCCAATCGCGGCGTTTACGTTGCAGAGCCGGACATGGCGGCCATTATCGATATTTACCGCCTGCGCCAGTTAATTGAGTGCAGCGCACTTCGCAATGCCTACCCGCTGCACCCTGCCGTAGAACGCATGACCGAGGCGGTCAACCAGGCGCGGGCGCTCAGCCTGCAGCAGGACTGGACTGGCGTCGGCACGGCCAATATGCAGTTTCACAGCGCAATTGTTGATCTTGCCGATAGCGAGCGACTTAATCGCATTTACCGCAATATTTCAGCTGAATTACGTCTGGCGTTTGGCCATCTTAATGATGCAGAACTGCTGCACGCGCCTTACGTTGAGAAAAATGGAGCCATTCTGGCGCTGCTCAATGCCGGGCAAAACGAACAGGCTGCACAGGCCCTGTCGGCATATCTGGATTTATCACAAAGAACGGTGCTTGCGGCGCTGTCTCGCCGCGCCCGCTAAAGGCAGGAAGTGGAGGCGCGAATGCGCCTCCGTAAAAGGTTACTGCAGAGCAATGCGCACCACGTCGTCAGGCGCGGTTGCTTCTTTCTGGCGGCTCGCGGCCTGCTTAACGCTCACATACAGCGTCTGACCGTCTGCCGACAGCAGCAGGCTGTTCGGGTGGGTCGGTGTCTGGAAGGTTTTGGTCACCGCGTAGGTTTTACCGTCAATCACGCTTACTGTGCCTGCCTGGCGGTGGGTGACGTACACTTCATTGCGCACCGGGTTAAACAGCACGGCCAGCGATTCCGGCACCTCAACCGTCTTGATGACTTCACCTTTTTGCGTATCGACCACTAACAGCGCGGCTGATTTAGAATCTGTCACGAACGCACGGTGTCCTGCTTTATCGAGGCTGAGGTTCAGATACATGTGCGCAGCATCGCCTTCCTGCAGTTTTTTACGCGACAGCACATTGTTGGTGGCGGTATCGATAGTAATGAACTCACCGTCGGCGTTGGTGGTGTAAATGCGCTTCGCCTCACTGTCAATGGCAAGCCCGGTATTCATTTTACCTAACCCGGTAATCGTGGTGCGCAGCGTCATTGTCGCACCATCCACCACCCACAGCACACTCGGATTGCCAAGACCGCCGATGTAGACGGTATTGGTCGCTTCATCGACCACCAGTTCACGCGGCGCCAGCGGGCGCACCTCTTCACTGCGCTTGCGATCGTCGAGCACCAGGCGCCCTTTCACCTCGCCGGTTTTGGCGTCAATGGCCGTAACCGCGCTGCTGGTAGTGTTGCCGAAATAGAGCATGCCCGTTTTGCTGTTGACCGCCGCACCAAATGGTTTGATGTCATTATGGATAATCTGGGTCACATCGAGTGTTTGCGGATCGAGGCGATAGACAATGCCGCCTTTATCCAGAGAACGGCTCTGGGAGGTGGCAATGAACAGGCCGGGTTCTGCCGGGTTCCACACCATCTCATAGGCGCCTTTACCTACTGGCTTACGCAGCATTTCTTCTGCTGCCTGCGCGCTAAACGCAGTAAAGGAGGACGTTAAGAACAGCGCGCCCATCAGTAACGCGCCAGGCTTGAATGTCGCAGACAAAGAACGTAATTCCATGATTAATCCCTTTCAGAACAAGATTGAGGCCGTTTCACATTGCATTCTGTCAGCCCGCCGGTACATTGCCGTCGCGCTATCTTGATTGAGAATCATAATCATTATTTTTCTTATTGGAAGCGTTTTATTTCCCTTTCGTCGCACTCAGGATGGCTGGAAACGGAAAAACGCAGTGACATGCTGAACACGATGACAACAAATGTGAATGCTTCATCATTAAATAAGAAAATTCGTCAGGAATGTCTGATCTAACGGAAAACCTGTAACGTGGAAAATAAAAAAGGCGCTACATAAATGTAGCGCCTATTAGCTGCCGAATGTTTAATTACCGCCAATCAGTATTCACATTAATGTTGAAACTGACACAGAACTCCGTCTGCCAGGCTGCAATAACGTTGTAGATGACAATATTCTTACTCTAAGGAAATATTTAAATATAACCTCAGACAAAAATCTTATACACCCGCAATGTCCGACAGGAGATTATATTCTCTGAAAAATCTTACTTACGACCGAACAGGCCGCTGAAGAAGTTAGCAAATGCAGCGATAGAGGTTTCAACGATAGCACCGATGCTAGCGCCCATCTGCAGGCCAATGTTGGTCGCGCCAGCTTTACCGCCAGCTTCAACGATTGCGCCAATGCTCTGACCCAGAGATGCACCGATATCAGTGATGATGCCAGCACCAGATACAGCGTTTACTTCTACAGAGTTTAATTCTCTCATTTCGTTATTTCCTTTAACGTTAGATTAAATAAAGAAGCCAGAAAATATTTCTGAAAAACACATTCTGGCCGAGGTATATGTTACACAGACAAATTGTGCTGTCTACAGTACGACCTAATAATCAAAAAAATACGAATGAAATAATAACGTTCGCCCAGCATGTATAAACAGGCGATGCGATGCAGGAATCGTGCCTGGATTAAACAAAAAATTTCCTTTTTTTAACAAAAGATTTACTATTACAGATGTGTTCCATTTGGTTCAATCAACCAGCTACTCTGAAATACAAGCCAACATGACAAAACAAACCATACTGCGCCGTACCATACTGGCTGGCATGCTGCCCCCCCTGCTCTTTCCCTTCACCGCAGGCGCAGAAGAGACAATGCTTGTCAGCGCAACCCCAGGCATAACCCTGTCCGAACTGGATACCCCAGCGGCTGTTAATGTGGTGTATGGCGACGATATGCGTCGCGCCACAACGCGGGTTAACCTTTCAGAAAGCCTGACCAGCGTGCCGGGTTTACAGGTGCAAAATCGACAGAACTACGCTCAGGATCTTCAGTTGTCGATTCGCGGTTTTGGTTCGCGCTCCACTTACGGTGTACGTGGCATTCGTCTGTATGTGGACGGCATTCCGGCTACCATGCCTGACGGCCAGGGACAAACCTCTAATATTGATATCAACAGCGTCGATAGCGTTGAAGTCTTGCGCGGCCCTTTCTCTGCGCTGTATGGCAACTCCTCCGGTGGTGTGATTAACGTCAATACCCAGACCGGTCGCCAACCCACCACGCTTGAAGCCGGTACCTGGTACGGCAGCTTCGGCTCCTGGCGCAATGAGATTAAAGCCAGCGGCGCAAGCGGTGATGGTACCCAGGCGGGCGATGTGGATTACACGGTCTCAGCCAGCCGCTTCACCACCCACGGTTTTCGCGACCACAGCAATACACAGAAGAATCTCGGCAATGCAAAGCTGGGTGTAAAGCTCGATGATGTCAGTAAACTGACGCTCATGTTCAACAGTGTTGATACCGATGCAGACGATCCCGGTGGACTGAGCTATGACGAGTGGCGCGCCAACCCGCGCCAGGCACCGCGAGCAGAGCAATACAACACGCGTAAAACCATCAAACAGACGCAGGCCGGGCTGCGTTATGACCGCCAGATGAGTGAGAAAGATGACATTAGCCTGATGGCCTGGGCCGGTATTCGCGAAACGGTGCAGTACCAGTCGATTCCGCAGGCACCGCAGCAAAACCCCAGCCATCCCGGCGGCGTGATTGACCTTACCCGCCATTACCAGGGCATTGATGCGCGCTGGACCCATCGCGGCGAACTGCTGGTGCCTGTGAGCATTACCGGCGGGCTGGACTACGAAACGCTCAATGAAAAACGCAAAGGCTTTGAGAACTTTGTGACCAGCAGCGGCGGCACGCAGTTTGGGCAAAAAGGTGATTTGCGTCGTAATGAGCGCAACTTGATGTGGAACCTTGACCCTTATCTGCAAACGTCCTGGCAGTTAACGCCGTCGTTAACACTGGATGCGGGCATACGCTATAGCTCGGTGTGGTTTGATTCCAACGACCGCTACGTCACGGCAGGTAACGGTGATGACAGCGGCGAGACCAGCTATCACAAATGGCTGCCCGCAGGCGCACTGAAATACGCCGTCAATGAGGCATGGAATCTGTATGTCACCGGCGGGCGCGGTTTTGAAACGCCGACCATTAACGAGCTGTCCTATCGTGACGGCGGCATCAATGGCCTTAACTTCAACCTTAAACCCTCAACCAATACAACCTGGGAAGTGGGTAGTAAAAACCGCGTGGGCAACGGCCTGTTCACTGTGGCGCTGTTTCAGACAGATACCGATAACGAAATTGTGGTCAGCGAAAGTAGCGGTGGGCGCAGCACTTATAAAAACGCCGGTGAGACCCGCCGTCGCGGCATGGAACTTGGTCTCGACCAGCGCTTTGCTGAAAACTGGCAACTGAAGATGGCCTGGACCTATCTTGATGCCACCTACCGCAGCAATGTCTGCCGCACCGGCGACTGTAACGGTAACCGTATTCCCGGCATTGCCCGCAATATGGGCTTTGCCTCGCTGGGTTGGGTGCCGGAAACGGGCTGGTATGCGGGCGCAGACGTGCGCTATATGGGGAATATTGCAGCAAACGACGCCAACAGCGCCAACGCGCCCTCCTATACCCTTGTGGGTCTGAATACGGGCTATAAACTGCCATACCGCAACTGGACGCTCGACGTATTTGGCCGCGTCGATAATCTGTTTGACCGCGACTACGCAGGCTCAGTAATTGTGAATGAAGGTAATGGACGCTATTACGAACCGGCGCCGGGGCGAAATTACGGCATAGGTGCAACAGTAAGCTACCGCTTCGAATAAAAAAATAAGGTTAACTCTACGGCCCGTCTTTATTAAAACAAGGCGGGCTTTATTATTTTACAGCCTCGTAAAATAATCGATATATAAAAAATTATATTTCCATTGCGTTGCTACCAATATAATTTACCTTTTTACCTTTCATGTTACAAAAAGTAACAATTAACCCCCTGAACCTTCAGTGACTTTCCCTCCTGCCTGGCATTTTTTATCTATTCTTTGAAACGTTATTACAACTGAAGCACATAACCATTGTTACGGATATATGATGTTTGTATTTTTATAACTTAATGATTTTATTATTTTTACAGGCAATTGGGGGCAACAATGTCACGGCGAGATGAAAAAAGCAGTCGCTATCTGCTCAGCGACTGGCGCCCGGAAGACCCGGCATTCTGGGAGCACAAAGGAAAGGCGATTGCCCGGCGCAATTTATGGATTTCAGTCGCCGCTTTATTGCTGGCATTTTGCGTCTGGATGTTATTTAGCGCCGTAGCAGTAAATCTTAATAAGGTCGGCTTTAATTTCACCACCGATCAGCTTTTTTTACTCACCGCACTGCCTGCCCTTTCCGGGGCAATTCTGCGTGTACCTTACTCATTTATGGTGCCTATCTTCGGTGGCCGTTACTGGACCGTTTTAAGCACCGTAATTCTGATTGTTCCCTGTATCTGGCTCGGTTTTGCGGTACAAAACCCGTCCACGCCTTACGGCGTTTTTATTGTTATTGCGCTACTGTGCGGTTTTGCCGGGGCTAACTTCGCCTCCAGTATGGGCAACATCAGCTTCTTTTTCCCGAAGGAGCGCCAGGGCAGCGCACTGGGCGTAAATGGTGGGCTGGGTAACCTGGGCGTGAGCGTGATGCAGCTTATTGCGCCGCTCGTTATCTCCGTGCCCCTGTTTGTTTTCCTGGGTGTACAAGGTGTGTCGCAGGAAGACGGTTCATCGCTATGGCTGGCTAACGCCGCCTGGGTATGGGCACCACTCCTGTTGTTGGCCACCGTTGCAGCCTGGTTTGGCATGAATGATATCGCCAGCTCCAAAGCCTCAATTGCAAGCCAACTGCCGGTGCTCAAACGCCTGCACCTGTGGCTGCTCAGTCTGCTTTATCTCGCCACCTTTGGCTCGTTTATCGGTTTTTCTGCTGGTTTTGCGATGCTGGCAAAAACCCAGTTCCCCGAGGTCGACATCCTCACTCTTGCGTTTTTTGGGCCGTTCATCGGCGCGCTGGCGCGTTCGGCGGGGGGCGTGATTTCCGACAAGCTCGGCGGTGTGCGCGTGACGCTGGTGAACTTCATCCTGATGGCCGTCTTCAGCGCCCTGCTGTTCCTGACGCTGCCCGGCAGCGGTTCCGGCAGCTTCGGTGCGTTTTATGCTGTGTTCATGGGCCTGTTTTTAACCGCAGGTCTGGGTAGCGGCTCCACCTTCCAGATGATCGCGGTTATTTTCCGCCAAATCACTATCGCTCGCGTGAAAAAGCGTGGCGGCAGCGACGAACAGGCCCAGCACGAGGCGGTGACCGATACGGCTGCGGCCCTCGGTTTTATCTCCGCTATTGGCGCTATCGGCGGTTTCTTTATTCCCAAAGCGTTTGGCACCTCGCTTGCCATGACCGGCTCACCGGCCGGCGCCATGAAAGTATTTCTGGTGTTTTACATCGTCTGTGTGCTGGTGACCTGGCTCGTTTATGGCCGCCGCACGCAGAGCACGCAGTAATCCTTATTTCACGTCGACCCGCTCAGCGGGCACATGCATGAGCAATGTAACCCACAGGGCGCCCCGCGCCCTGGCAGGAGATATGTCATGAGTAAACTTCTCGACCGGTTTCGCTACTTTAAGCAAAAAGGCGATACCTTTTCCGGCGATCACGGTCAGGTGATGAACAGCAACCGCGACTGGGAAGACAGCTACCGCCAGCGCTGGCAGTTTGACAAAATTGTACGCTCCACCCACGGCGTAAACTGTACTGGTTCCTGTAGCTGGAAAATCTATGTAAAAAACGGCCTCGTAACCTGGGAAACCCAGCAAACCGATTACCCGCGTACCCGCCCTGACTTACCCAACCATGAACCGCGCGGCTGCCCGCGTGGCGCCAGCTACTCCTGGTATCTGTACAGCGCCAATCGCCTGAAATATCCGCTGGTACGTAAACGTCTTATTGAGTTGTGGCGTGAGGCACTCACCGTGCACAGCGACCCGGTTGACGCCTGGGCGTCTATTGTTGAAGACCCTGTGAAAGCCAAAAGTTATAAAGAAGTGCGCGGGCGCGGCGGCTTTGTACGGTCGAACTGGAAAGAGATGAACCAGCTGATTGCCGCTGCCAACGTCTGGACTATCAAAACCTTTGGCCCGGACCGCGTTGCGGGCTTTTCGCCCATTCCGGCGATGTCGATGGTGTCTTATGCCGCCGGTACGCGCTACCTGTCGTTACTGGGGGGCACCTGCCTGAGCTTTTACGACTGGTATTGCGACCTGCCGCCCGCCTCACCGATGACCTGGGGGGAACAGACCGACGTACCGGAATCCGCAGACTGGTATAACTCCAGCTACATCATCGCCTGGGGTTCTAACGTGCCGCAGACCCGCACCCCAGACGCCCACTTCTTTACCGAGGTACGCTACAAAGGCACCAAAACTATTGCCATCACCCCGGACTACTCGGAAGTGGCCAAACTGTGTGACCAGTGGCTGGCGCCAAAACAAGGCACCGACAGCGCGCTGGCACTGGCGATGGGCCATGTGATCCTGAACGAATTCCACGTTAAAAACCCCAGCGAATATTTTATTAATTACGTGAAGCGCTACACCGATATGCCAATGCTGGTGCTGCTGGAGCCGCGTGAAGAGGGCTTTTATGCGCCGGGCCGCATGCTGCGCGCCAGCGACCTGGTTGACGGTCTGGGTGAAGCCAATAACCCGCAATGGAAAACGGTGGCCTTTAACGATGCAGGCGAATTAGTGGCACCCAACGGCTCTATCGGTTTTCGCTGGGGCGAGAAAGGTAAATGGAACCTGGAGTCGCTGGCCAGCGGTAATTGAAACCGCCCTGCGCCTGAGCCTGATTGAAGATGCTGACGAGCGCGTCACGGTCGGCTTCCCGTGGTTTGGCGGCTATGACAACCCGCACTTCAAACGCGTGGACATGGACCCGATTACGCTGCACACCCTGCCGGTTAAGCGCCTGGCACTTGCCAGCGGTGGCGAAGGGCTTGTCGTGAGCGTCTACGACCTGGTGCTGGCGAGCTATGGCATTGAGCGTGGGCTGGATGACGATAACTGCGCACGTGATTACGGCGATATGAAAGCCTATACCCCGGCCTGGGCTGAGCAAATCACCGGCGTGCCGCGCCGCCATATTGAACAGATTGCCAGGGAGTTTGCGGATACGGCCAACAAAACGCATGGCCGTTCCATGATTATCCTCGGTGCTGGTGTCAACCACTGGTACCACATGGACATGAACTACCGTGGGATGATCAATATGCTCATCTTCTGCGGCTGTGTGGGCCAGAGCGGCGGTGGCTGGGCGCATTACGTGGGCCAGGAAAAGCTGCGTCCTCAGACCGGCTGGCTGCCGCTGGCGTTCGCACTGGACTGGAACCGCCCGCCGCGCCAGATGAACAGTACTTCCTTTTTCTACAATCATGCCAGCCAGTGGCGCTATGAAAAGCTTACTGCCCAGGAACTGCTGTCTCCGCTTGCAGACGCCAGTCGCTTTACCGGCCACATGATTGACTTTAACGTGCGCGCCGAACGTATGGGCTGGCTGCCGTCTGCCCCACAGCTTAACGTTAACCCGCTGACCCTGGCCGCTAAAGCGGAACAGGCCGGTCAATCGGCTGCCGATTACACCGTGCAGGCGCTGAAAGCGGGCGATATCCGCTTTGCCTGTGAGCAGCCTGACAGCGGTGTGAATCACCCGCGTAACCTGTTCGTCTGGCGCTCTAACCTGCTTGGCTCTTCCGGTAAAGGCCACGAGTACATGCTCAAATACCTGCTCGGCACCCAGAGCGGTATCCAGGGCGAAGACCTTGGCAGTACCGACGGCGTGAAACCTGAAGAAGTGGAATGGCAGACCGCCGCTATCGAAGGCAAGCTCGACCTGTTAGTGACGCTCGATTTCCGTATGTCGAGCACCTGCCTGTTCTCCGACATTGTGCTGCCGACCGCCACCTGGTATGAAAAAGACGACATGAATACTTCGGATATGCATCCGTTTATTCACCCGTTGTCCGCCGCCGTTGACCCTGCATGGGAATCACGCAGCGACTGGGAAATCTACAAAGGCATCGCTAAAGCCTTTTCCGAAACCTGTGTGGGACATCTGGGCGAAGAAACCGACGTGGTGCTGCAACCGCTTCAGCACGACTCCCCCGCCGAACTGGCGCAGCCGTTTGATATTCAGGACTGGCGTAAAGGCGAATGCGACCTGGTGCCGGGTAAAACGGCACCCGTTATTGCCACCGTCACCCGCGATTATCCGGCGACATACGAACGTTTCACTGCGCTTGGGCCGCTGATGGACAAGCTCGGCAACGGTGGCAAAGGCATTAGTTGGAACACTGATAAAGAGGTGGATTTGCTGGGCCGCCTGAATTACCGCAAGGCCGATGGCCCGGCCAAAGGTCGCCCGATTATTGATTCGGCCATTGATGCCTCTGAGGTGATTCTGACGCTGGCCCCCGAAACCAACGGCCAGGTGGCCGTGCGCGCCTGGGAAGCACTGGGTGAACTGACCGGGCGTGACCACACTCACCTTGCCATGCCCAAAGAAGACGAGAAAATCCGTTTTCGCGACATTCAGGCCCAGCCACGCAAAATCATCTCAAGCCCCACCTGGTCCGGGCTTGAAGATGAACACGTCTCCTATAACGCCGGTTACACCAACGTGCATGAGCTTATTCCCTGGCGCACGCTTTCTGGTCGCCAGCAGCTGTATCAGGATCATACCTGGATGCGCGCCTTTGGCGAAAGCCTCGTCACCTGGCGACCGCCGGTGGACACCCGCAGCATTGTGAATATGAAGGACAAAAAGCCCAACGGCTTCCCGGAGAAGGCGCTGAACTTCCTCACGCCGCACCAGAAATGGGGCATCCACTCTACCTACAGCGAAAACCTGCTGATGCTCACCATGTCGCGCGGCGGGCCAATTGTCTGGATAAGCGAAATCGACGCCCGCGAACTGGGCATTGCTGACAACGACTGGATTGAGGCCTTTAACGCCAACGGCGCCCTCACCGCGCGTGCGGTGGTCAGCCAGCGCGTGCCGTCGGGCATGACCATGATGTACCACGCCCAGGAGCGCCTGATGAACATCCCTGGCTCTGAAATTACCGGGCTGCGCGGCGGTATCCATAACTCCGTCACCCGCATCTGCCCGAAACCGACCCACATGATTGGCGGCTACGCCCAGCTTGCCTACAGCTTTAACTACTACGGCACCGTCGGCTCAAACCGCGATGAGTTCATCATCATCCGCAAAATGAAAAATATTAACTGGCTGGATGACGAAGGTCTGGATCAGGTACAGGAGAACACAAAATGAAAATTCGCTCTCAGGTTGGCATGGTGCTCAACCTCGACAAATGCATTGGCTGTCACACCTGCTCCGTTACCTGTAAAAACGTCTGGACCGGGCGCGAAGGCATGGAATACGCCTGGTTCAATAACGTTGAAACCAAACCCGGCATTGGCTACCCGGCCGCGTGGGAAGACCAGGACAAATGGCAAGGTGGCTGGATCCGTAAAATCAACGGCAAACTACAGCCGCGTCTTGGAAGCAAAGTCGGCGTGCTGGCGAACATCTTCGCCAACCCGGTGTTGCCGGAGATAGACGACTATTACGAGCCGTTCACCTTCGACTATAAAACTCTGCACAACGCGCCAGAAGGCAAACACCTGCCCACCGCTCGCCCGCGCTCGCTGCTGACCGGGCGGCGTATGGAGAAAATCGAAAACGGCCCTAACTGGGAGGAGTTACTTGGCGGCGAGTTTGAAAAACGCGCCCGCGACCGTAACTTTGAGGCCATGCAAAAGGAGATGTACGGCCAGTTTGAAAACACCTTCATGATGTACCTGCCGCGCCTGTGCGAGCACTGCCTCAACCCAAGCTGTGTGGCCACCTGCCCGAGCGGCGCCATCTACAAGCGTGAGGAAGACGGCATTGTGCTGATTGACCAGGACAAGTGCCGCGGCTGGCGCATGTGCATTAGCGGCTGTCCGTATAAAAAAATCTACTTCAACTGGAAAAGCGGCAAGTCCGAGAAGTGCATCTTCTGCTACCCGCGCATTGAGTCCGGCCAGCCGACCGTGTGCTCTGAAACCTGCGTCGGGCGCATCCGCTATCTCGGCGTGCTGCTGTATGACGCAGACGCCATTGAAGAAGCCGCCAGCACCGAAAATGAGCAAGACCTTTACGAACGCCAGCTTGGGGTGTTCATGGACCCGCACGACCCGGCAGTGATTGAGCAGGCGCTCAAAGACGGCGTGCCGCAGAACGTGATTGACGCGGCGCAGAAATCGCCGGTCTACAAAATGGCGATGGACTGGAAGCTGGCGCTGCCACTGCACCCGGAATACCGCACGTTACCCATGGTCTGGTACGTGCCGCCGCTGTCACCGATTCAGTCAGTGGCTGATGCAGGTGGCCTGCCGCACAACGGCAGCGTGCTACCTGCGGTAGAAAACCTGCGTATCCCGGTGCAGTACCTGGCCAATATGATGAGCGCGGGCGATACCGGCCCGGTGCTGCGTGCGCTCAAGCGCATGATGGCCATGCGTCATTATATGCGCTCGCAGACGGTGGAAGGCGTGACCGACACGCGCGCCCTGGAGGAAGTGGGCTTAAGCGTGGCCCAGGTGGAAGAGATGTACCGCTATCTCGCTATCGCTAACTACGAAGACCGCTTTGTTATCCCAACCAGCCACCGCGAAATGGCGAGCGATGCGTTCCCGGAGCGAAACGGCTGCGGCTTTAGCTTTGGCGACGGCTGCCACGGCTCCGACACCAAATTCAACCTGTTCAACAGCAGCCGCATTGACGCCATTAACATCACGGAAGTGACCGACAAAGCGGAGGGCGAGTAATGCAAATTCTCAAGGTGATTGCCCTGCTGCTGGAGTACCCCGACGAGCAGGTGTGGCAAAGCGGCGAGGAGCTAAACGCACTGGTGTCGCAGGAGGCGCCGGAATTGCTGGCGTTTGTTAAGCGCCAGCTAAGCGGCAACCTGCTCGACCGCCAGGCCGAATGGGGCGAGATATTTGAGCGCGGGCGCTCAACCTCGCTGCTGCTGTTTGAACATGTGCACGCCGAGTCCCGCGATCGCGGCCAGGCAATGGTGGACTTAATGGCGCAATACGAGCGCGCCGGGCTTGCCATTGACTGTCGTGAACTGCCGGATTACCTGCCGCTGTATCTGGAATACCTCAGCACCCGAGAACCAACCGAAGCACGCCAGGGTTTGCAGGATGTGGCCCCTATTCTGGCGCTGATTGGCGGGCGGCTTAAGCAGCGCGATGCGCCCTACAACGTGCTGTTCGACGCCCTGCTGCGCATTGCTGGCAGTAAATTAAGAAGTGACAGTGTCACAAAGCAGGTCAGCGGCGAAGCGCGGGACGACACGCCGAAAGCGCTCGACGCCGTGTGGGAAGAAGAACAGGTCAAATTCATTGAGGACAGCGGCCAGTCATGCAGCTCCTCGCCCCTGCAACAGCACCAGCGGCGCTTTAGCCAGGAGACGGTGCCCCAGTATCTGGATCTCTCAGTCGGAGGCCAAAAATGATGCACTTCCTGAATGTGTTTTTTTACGACATTTATCCGTACCTGTGCGGCACGGTATTTTTGCTCGGCAGCTGGCTACGCTATGACTACGGTCAGTACACCTGGCGCGCCGAGTCAAGCCAGATGCTGAGTAAAAAAGGGTTCCGGCTGGCCTCGAACCTGTTTCACATTGGCATTCTCGGTATTTTCTTCGGCCACTTCTTCGGCATGTTAACACCGCACTGGATGTATGAGGCGTTTTTACCCGTTGCCGTGAAGCAGCAGATGGCAATGTGGCTGGGCGGCATCTGCGGTGTACTCACGCTAACCGGTGGGTTGATGTTGCTGTGGCGCAGGCTGTTTAATCACCGTGTGCGCGCAAGCTCAAGCACGGCCGATATCCTGATTTTGTCAATTTTGATGATTCAGTGCGCGCTGGGGCTGCTGACCATTCCTTTCTCCGCGCAACATACCGATGGCAGCGAAATGCTGAAACTGGTGGGCTGGGCACAGTCGATTGTTACCTTCCAGGGCGGCGCCTCAGCCCATCTCGACGGCGTGGCATATGTGTTCCGCGTGCATCTGGTGTTGGGGATGACGATTTTTCTGCTGTTCCCGTTCACGCGCCTGGTGCACGTCTGGAGTGCGCCATTTGAATATTTCACCCGCCGCTACCAGTTGGTGCGCTCGCGCCGTTAACCCCTCCGGCTAAGGGTGGAATAGGCTTTCCACCCTTTTTTAATTATCTCCCTCACCTTTTTAATCCATACACATCTATAAACTCACCCATTGCTTCAATATGTTTTTTTCTTGATAGAAAAAACATTAATAATAATGAAAGACGACATTTATCATAAATTAAATTCATGGTTAATTTTATTTACACGCTGTGAACGCAATCACCTTTTATTTTATTGCTTTTTCTTTGGTGCGGGAGAATAATTTTTGCGCACACAAACAGACAGTGTTACCCCTGTTATTCTTGCGTGCGCATCTAATTATGTCATTGTCATGATGACGCCCAAAACATAATAGTATTTATGTGGTTATTATAAGGATATATAATATAATGGCTAACAATACCTTTCCCGTATATAAAATATCGTCGTTATCTCTCGCAATAGGTGTGGCATTAATTGCTCCGCAAACTGCGCAGGCGCTGGATAGTCGCTGCAGCGTTCCGTGGGTCACAACCTGTATCGGAGGCACACTTACTACCACCGGTCAGGCGCAGGATGCCCTTCTTATGGGCTCGTCCAGCTATGGCCTGATTGTGAAAAACTTTGATTACCTGGTGCCTAAACGCGCTGTTGCCGGTACAGATTCCAGCGGCTGGGGCGGCGCCTGGACAATGGGTATCGGCGTTTATGGGCATATGAGCGCCCCGTCAGACTGGACCTCATTGTATGACGGCTACTCCGGGCTTTACGTCAAAAACACCACCATTAAAGGCAGCAGTTCCGACTCGCAAATTGCGGGGATTTTGCACTACAACTCGCTCAGTGCGCCGAGTTCTCACACTGATACCGCCAATATTGTGGACGTGAATGTCGATGTGGCGAATACCCGCGTCGCGGCGATAGATCCCACTCAATATTCACACCTGATTTCAACCCGGGTGTTTGGCCTTTTTCAGGAAAACGAAGGCAATAACAAAAACAGCACCATGAACGTACTGGGTAACACGACTGTCAACATCAGCCGGGCCTGCGCATATGGCGCAAGCTGTGATTCCGGCGATGAAGGTTGGGATTCTGTGGCAATCCGGGTCACATCGCTGACAAACGGTAACGCCGAGCTTAATGTGGGAGAAAACGTGGTGGTCACTACCCACGGTGACCGGGCGCATGGATTAAACGCCGCCATTGGCACGGGCGGCTATAACGCGACAATTAATAATGCCGCAATGGTAACCACCGAAGGGACCTGGTCTAAAGGTGCCTATATGAATAACTGGAAAAACCAGATTGGTAATACCGCAACCGTGACCAATACCGGATTTATCCAGACGCTGGGAAACTATTCTCATGGCGTGGAAGTGATGGGCTTTCAGAACAGCAATATCGCTAACGACGGCGGGATTTATGTCTACGGTGAAGATGCAAGCGCGCTATTAATTGATTACCGTACCATCTATAGCAGTACGGCGAATATCACCAATGGTAATACCACGATAAACCTGGGTGCCAGCTCCGAACTTTATGGCGGCTATGGTAACAAAGGTGCCGGGGTTTATATTGCACAAGCCGGAGGGCGCCACACCATTAATAACGCAGGCACCATCGCGGGTGATAACTTCCGCTCAATTAAAGTCACAACGAATGGCAATAGCGGTGATGTGAC